>NZ_AP023175.1:2027901-2703868 GCF_013426895.1 Paraburkholderia largidicola
GGCGCGCGCCGGTATGAACGTAAGGGTTGCTACAAACATATTCTACAAATCGAGAAATTTCGCGCGAACAGGTCACTGCCAGTTCCAACGCGTACCGCGCGGCAAGCGTCTTGTATGCACCGTTGTACTTTCAGATCTGCCGTTACCGCGGCGTCGGTTCGAGCGGCAGTTGTGGGGTCCGAAACGCGCCTCCCCCATCCCCCATCTGCCAAAAAAAAAGCCCGGATAAACCGGGCCTCTAAAAGTCACTGCGTCCTCAACGAGAACGCAGCACCTGCAAAGCTACAAACTTACGCCGCAAGCAGCGAGCGCAGCACGAACGGCAGAATACCACCGTGCTTGTAGTAGTCGACTTCGATCGGCGTATCGATACGCAGCAGCACCTGAATACGCTGCTCCGAACCGTCCTTGCGATGAATCACCAGCGTGACTTCCTGTTGCGGTTTGAAGTCGTCGCCGAGGCCTTCGACGTCGTACGTTTCTTCGCCCGTGATGTTCAGCGACTGGACGCTGTCCGTACCCTTGAACTGCAGCGGCAGAACGCCCATGCCGACCAGGTTCGAACGGTGGATACGCTCGAAGCTGCGTGCGACGACAGCCTTCACGCCCAGCAACTGCGTGCCCTTCGCTGCCCAGTCACGCGACGAGCCCGTGCCGTACTCTTCGCCCGCGAACACGATGGTCGGGGTGCCGGCGTCGATGTACTTCATTGCTGCGTCGTAGATCGACTGCTGTTCGCCGCTCGGCTGATGGATCGTCAGGCCGCCTTCGACACGCGTACCGTCGTCCTTCGCCGGGATCATCAGGTTCTTGATACGGACGTTCGCGAACGTGCCGCGCATCATCACGTCGTGGTTGCCGCGGCGCGAGCCGTAGCTGTTGAAGTCGGCCTTCTGCACGCCGTTCGCCTTCAGCCACTTGCCTGCGGGCGAGTCTTCCTTGATCGAGCCTGCCGGCGAGATGTGGTCGGTCGTGACCGAGTCACCGAAGATGCCCAGTGCGCGCGCGCCCTTCACGGCAGCGATGCTCGCAGCCGGCTCCATCGAGAAGTCCTTGCCGAAGAACGGCGGCTCCGCGATGTAGGTCGACTTCGGCCAGTCGTAGACCTGGCCTTCTTCGCCTTCGATCTTGCTCCACAGGTCGCCCTTCTTCGTGAGCTGCGCATAGTTCGTGCGGAACGCGTCGGCGTCCAGCGCGAACTTGAGGAGCGCGTTGACTTCTTCGCTCGTCGGCCAGATGTCGCCGAGGTAGATGTCCTTGCCGCCCGTGCCCTTGCCGACGGGTTCCGTCATCAGGTCGCGCGTGATGTTGCCCGCGATCGCGTAAGCGACGACCAGCGGCGGCGACGCCAGGAAGTTCGCGCGGATGTTCGGATGAATGCGCGCTTCGAAGTTACGGTTGCCCGACAGCACGGCTGCCGCGACGATGTCGTTCTTCGTGATCGCTTCGTTCAGTTCCGGCGTCAGGTCGCCCGCGTTGCCGATACAGGTCGTGCAACCGTACGCAGCCAGCGTGAAGCCGAGCTTGTCGAGGTATTGCAGCAGGTTCGTCTTCGTCAGGTACTCGGTGACGATACGCGATCCCGGTGCCAGCGACGTCTTGATGTGCGGCGCCACTTCCAGACCGGCTTCGACGGCTTTCTTCGCCAGCAGGCCCGCTGCGAGCAGCACGCTCGGGTTCGACGTGTTCGTGCACGACGTGATCGCGGCGATCAGGATGTCGCCGTTCTTCACGTTCACGCCGTTGGTCGTCGTGTATTGCGCGTCGAGGTCGACTGCCTTCTTCGCGAAGCCGTTTTCATTGACGGGCTTCGAGAACAGGTCGGTGAAGGTCGACTTGACGTGGGTGATCTCGATGCGGTCTTGCGGACGCTTCGGACCGGCCAGCGACGGTGCCACCGTGCCCAGATCCAGCGTGACGACCTTCGTGTAGTCGATGTCGCCTGCGTCCGGAATGCCGAAGAGGTCTTGTGCCTTGAAGTAGTTTTCGAAAGCCGAGATTTCGGCGTCCGTGCGGCCCGTGCCCTTGAAGTAGTCGATCGTCTTTTCGTCGACCGGGAAGAAGCCCATCGTCGCGCCGTATTCCGGCGCCATGTTGCCGATCGTCGCGCGGTCCGGCAGCGACAGCGAGCGCGTGCCTTCGCCGAAGAACTCGACGAACTTGCCGACAACCTTTTCCTTGCGCAGCAGTTCGGTGATGGTCAGGACCAGGTCGGTCGCCGTCACGCCTTCGCGCAGCTTGCCCTTCAGGTGCACGCCGACCACGTCCGGCGTCAGGAAGTACACCGGCTGGCCGAGCATGCCCGCTTCCGCTTCGATGCCGCCCACGCCCCAGCCGACCACGCCGATGCCGTTGATCATCGTCGTGTGGCTGTCCGTGCCGACCAGCGTGTCCGGGTAATAGACGTTGTCGCCGCCTTCAGACTTCTTGTGCACGCCGCGTGCGAGGTATTCGAGGTTCACCTGGTGAACGATGCCGACGCCCGGCGGCACGACCTTGAACGTGTCGAACGCCTGCATGCCCCACTTCATGAACTGGTAGCGCTCGTTGTTGCGCTGGAATTCCAGCTTCATGTTCAGATCCAGCGCATTCTTTTCGCGGAAGTGGTCGATCTGCACCGAGTGGTCGACGACGAGATCGACCGGGACCAGCGGCTCGATCGACTTCGGGTTCTTGCCCGCGCGCTGCGCGACGCCGCGCATGGCTGCGATGTCGGCGAGCAGCGGCACGCCCGTGAAGTCCTGCAGCACGACGCGAGCCACGACGAACGGAATTTCGTCGACGCGCGAAGCCGCCGGCTTCCAGTTCGCGAGCTGCTCGATGTGTTCTTCCGAGATCTTCTTGCCGTCGTAGTTACGCAGCACCGATTCCAGCACGAGGCGGATCGACACGGGCAAGCGGTCGATCTTGACGTTCAGCGCCTTACCAAGCTGCGGCAGCGAATAGAACTTGCCTTTGCCGGAACCGCTGTCGAATTCCTTGAGTGTTTTGTGGAGATTGTGGGCCATGGTAATTTTCCTGGGGTTTTCGAGGAAATGACGTTGCTACGTTTCTGAACTCACATGACGTACAGATCGACGTATTCATTGACCGGCGTTGCTTCCAACTTCGCCTGGTCCAGCGACACATCGAGGATCGCTTGTTGTTGCTTCGCCGGAAAGCGCCGCGCGAGATTCGTCCTGAACTTCTCGACCAGCAGCGGGATGCCCTCGGCGCGGCGGCGCTTGTGACCGATCGGGTATTCGACAACGACTTCGTCGAACGTCGATCCGTCGGCGAACCCGATTGTCAGCGCGTTCGCAATCGCGCGCTTGTCAGGGTCGTGATAATCCTTCGTGAACTGCGGGTCTTCCACGCATTGCATCGTGTCACGCAGCGCATCGATACGCGGGTCGCGCGCGACTTCGTCTTCGTAGTCGGCGGCCGTCAGGCGACCGAAAATCAGCGGTACGGCGATCATGTACTGGATGCAGTGATCGCGGTCGGCTGGATTGTTCAGTGGGCCTTGTTTATCGATGATGCGGATGGCGGCTTCGTGCGTGCGGATCGTGATCTTCGCGATGTCTTCGATACGCTTGCCGCTTGCGCGCAGCTGCTCGTGCAGCGTCATCGCTGCTTCAGCGGCCGTTTGCGCGTGGAATTCGGCGGGGAACGAGATCTTGAAGAGCACGTTCTCCATCACGTACGACCCGTACGGGCGCTGGAATGTGAACGGCTGCCCCTTGAACAGTACGTCGTAGAAGCCCCACGTTTTCGCGGTCAGCACAGACGGATAGCCCATTTCTCCCGTCTTCGCGATCAGCGCGAGACGTACGGCGCGCGAGGTGGCGTCGCCTGCTGCCCAGGACTTGCGTGAGCCCGTGTTCGGCGCATGGCGGTAAGTGCGCAGCGCATGTCCATCGACAAGCGCCTGCGAGACTGCGTTGATCAGCTCATCGCGCGACAGTCCGAGCAACTGGCCGACCACTGCCGTCGAAGCGAGCTTCACGAGCAGCACATGGTCGAGGCCGACCTTGTTGAACGAGTTTTCGAGCGCGATGCAGCCTTGAATTTCGTGCGCCTTGATCATGCCGATCAAAACGTCTTTCATCACGAGCGGCTTTTTGCCGTTCGCGATGGCGGTGCGCGAGAGCCAGTCGGCCGTCGCGAGAATGCCGCCGAGGTTGTCGGACGGATGGCCCCATTCGGCCGCGAGCCACGTGTCGTTGAAGTCGAGCCAACGGATCATGGCGCCGATGTTGAACGCGGCTTGCACCGGGTCCAACTGGAACGGCGTGCCCGGCACCTTGGCGCCGTTCGGGACGATCGTGCCGGGCACGATCGGTCCCATCAATTTGGTGCAGGCAGGGTAGGACAGGGCCTCGAGTCCGCAGCCGAGCGTGTCGATCAGGCAGTTACGCGCCGTCTCCAGCGCGAGATCGCTCTCGAGCTTGTGATTCAGCACATAGTCGACGATATCGACCAGTACTGTGTCCGGATCGGGCCGGACGTTGGAGACAGGTGCGGACATCGAGGTTTGTCCTGTTAGGCCCGTGTTACTGAGCCTTGTTGATGGCGTTCGACTGCGTCGGCGCCGGTGCGCCTTGCGTCATGGCGGCCGTCACGCATTCGTCGGCCAGACGCGAGCTGTCCTTGTCCGAGAACAGCATGGCCTTGCTCGGAATCACGACGAGATCCATGCCGCTTGCTGCGTCGTGGAAGCGGTCTGCGCCCGTCGTCGTGTTTTCACGCGGCAGGTTGTAGTTCTTGTTGCCCCAGTGGACTGTCACAATCTGGTCACGCTTCATGTCGCCCTTCAGATCGAACGACAGACCTTCTTTACACGACCACTTTTCCGCACCTTCCGGAATCGGATCGACCTTGGCTTCCTTGGCCGGATTCGGCTTGCGCTTGATCAGGCGCTTGGGTTGCGGCGCCTTCGGCTTGGCCGTGGTGGTCGATTGTGCGAACGCGCTGGGCGCCGTCACCAGCAGCGTCGAAGACAGAGCGCCAATAACGGTAGCGATCAGCAGTTTTTTCATGGGAGAGAACCTTTCTATCTAATTTCAGAGTTTAAACAGTGCACGATTGCAATTTCACAACCGCCGGGGTACTGCACGCGCCCCGAGAGCGCACAGCGGACGCTATTTTCTCCTATTTAGCGCCACGAACTTCAAATTCTCCGGACCGGTGTAATTTGCGCTGGGTCGAATGATCTTGTTGTCGATGCGCTGCTCGATGATGTGCGCCGCCCAGCCGGACGTGCGCGAGATCACGAACAGCGGCGTGAACATGGCCGTCGGCACGCCCATCATGTGATACGACACGGCGCTGAACCAGTCGAGATTCGGGAACATCTTCTTGACGTCCCACATCACGCTTTCCAGGCGCTCGGCGATCTCGAACAGCTTCGTGTTCGACGCTTCTTTCGACAGCTTCTTCGCCACGTCCTTGATGACCTTGTTGCGCGGATCGGAGATCGTGTACACCGGGTGGCCGAAGCCGATCACGACTTCCTTGTTCTCGACGCGGCGGCGGATATCGGCTTCTGCCTCATCCGGCGTCTGATAACGCGACTGGATCTCGAACGCGACTTCGTTCGCGCCGCCGTGTTTCGGGCCGCGTAGCGCGCCGATCGCGCCGGTGATGGCCGAATACATGTCGGAGCCCGTGCCCGCGATCACGCGGCCGGTGAACGTCGATGCGTTGAATTCATGTTCAGCGTACAGGTTCAGCGACACATGCATCGCATCGACCCACGACTTCGGCGGCTCCACACCATGCAGCAGATGCAGGAAGTGGCCGCCGATCGAATCGTCGTCGGTTTCGACTTCGATCCGCTTGCCGTTATGCGAGTAGTGATACCAGTACAGCAGCATCGAGCCGAGCGAGGCCATCAGCTTGTCGGCGATATCGCGTGCGCCCGGCAGGTTGTGATCGTCTTTTTCCGGCAGCACCGTGCCCAGCACGGAGACGCCCGTGCGCATCACGTCCATCGGATGCGCGGCGGCGGGAATCCATTCGAGCGCGGCCTTCACGTTCGCGGGCAGGCCGCGCAGCGCTTTCAGCTTCTTCTTGTAAGCGGCGAGTTCGGCGACATTGGGCAGCTTGCCGTGCACGAGCAGATACGCGATTTCCTCGAATTCGCTGGCACTCGCGATATCGAGAATGTCGTACCCACGGTAGTGCAGGTCGTTACCCGTCTTGCCGACCGTGCACAGCGCGGTATTGCCCGCCGTCACGCCCGACAGGGCCACGGATTTCTTCGGCTTGAAGCCGCTTGTTGTTCCCGTTGCAGCCGCTTGCGTCGTATCGCTCATTCCAGGAGTCTCCTTGATGTGCCGCTTACTTGTCCTGCTCGTTGTTCCTCGTGCTCTGGCTGAACAGCGCATCGAGCTTCTGCTCGTACGCGTGATAGCCGATGCGATCGTACAGTTCTTCGCGCGTCTGCATCGTGTCGACGACATGCTTTTGCGTGCCGTCGCGGCGAATGGCCGTGTAAACGTTTTCGGCGGCCTTGTTCATTGCGCGGAACGCCGACAGCGGATACAGCACCAGCGAGACATCCGCGCCGCGTAGTTCCTCGACGGTGAAGAGCGGCGTTGCGCCGAATTCGGTGATGTTCGCGAGAACCGGGACCTTTACGGCCGCCGCGAACTGCCGGTACATGCCGAGTTCCGTCATCGCTTCCGGGAAGATCATGTCGGCGCCGGCCTCGACGCAGGCCATCGCGCGGTCCATTGCCGCTTGCAGGCCTTCGACGGCGAGTGCATCGGTGCGCGCCATGATGACGAAGTCGGGATCGGTGCGCGCATCCACAGCCGCCTTGATGCGGTCGACCATCTCGTCCTGCGTCACGATCGCCTTGCCCGGCCGATGCCCGCAACGTTTCGCGCCAACCTGGTCTTCGATGTGCATCGCGCCCGCGCCGGCCTTGGTCAGCGCCTTCACGGTGCGCGCAATATTGAACGCGGACGGCCCGAAGCCCGTGTCGACGTCGACCAGCAGCGGCAGATCGCAGACGTCGGTGATGCGGCGCACGTCGGTCAAAACGTCATCCAGCGTCGAGATGCCGAGATCGGGCAAGCCCAGCGAGCCTGCCGCGACGCCGCCGCCCGACACGTAAATCGCCTTGAAGCCCGCGCGTTGCGCGAGCAGCGCATGATTCGCGTTGATCGCGCCGACCACCTGCAACGGTTTTTCGGCGGCGACGGCTGCGCGGAACGCGGCGCCCGCGGATGGATTGGCTGTGCTCATGATGCGGACTCCTCGTTCGGCCCGAACAGCGGCGCGGCTTCGGCGGGCACGCTGCGGCCCGTCGTGCGGGCGCGGCGCAGCACCGACCAGTAATAGCGATAGCTGGCGCGATCGTGCAGCGTGTCGTTGTAGCGCGTCGGGCCCCATTGTGCAGACTGCGCGGCGAGCAGGATTTCCGTCGCCGTAACGATTTCTTCGTCGCGCGGCGCGAAGGCCGAGACGATCGCGGGAATTTGCGCCGGGTGGATGCTCCACATGCGCGTGTAACCGAACTCGTTGCGGGCGCGCAGCGCGTCGTTCGCGACGACGCCCATGTCGCGCACTTCCGTCGATACGTTGTGCGACGGCACCTTGCCATGCGCGTGGCAGGCCGCCGAAATCTCGAGCTTGGCGCGCCGCGCGAGCGGGTGATCGAACTGGCCCGGTGAGCGCATGGCGGTGTCGGGAATGGCGCCGTCGTGCGCGGAGACGAAGTCCATCAGGCCGAAGCTCAGCGACTCGACGGCGGGCAGCGCGGCCAGATCGAACACGCGCGTCAATGCGCCATGCGTTTCGATCAGCAACTGGACGGGAACGGGTTTCGCGACGCCGAGTTCGCGCCGCGTGGCCTCGATGAACGCGCACATTTCGGCGGCGTCGGGCACGTTGCGGATTTTCGGCAGTGTGATGAAGGCAGGGGCGCGCTTCGCCGCGCGCAGGATGAGGCGCACGTCGTCGCGCCAGTGCGCGTGGTTGAAGTCGTGAATCCGCACGCCGACGCGGCCGAAACGGTCATGCTCGCTGCCCAGCAGCGACGCGACCAGTTCCGCGTGTTCCGCTTCGCGGCCCACTTGCGCGCCGTCTTCGCAATCGAGCGTGATATCGAAGACAGGCCCCAGCTCCTGCTGCAGAGCGAGCGATTTGAGCATCAGCTTCTCGCTGCCTGCGTAGTGGTCGCAGGCAGGCAGCACAGTGGGCGGCGCTTCGCCGTCAAACAGGACTTCGGCGGGAGTCAATGCGCGCATCGTCGGCGTGTGGGTACTGTTTGGAAATTCTGATTCGGGTGCGTTCTGGTGCCTTGTGACCGTGATATATGACGGTCGGATCAAAACGCGCTCGGATCAGTTGCGAACCCCTGCATGCGCCTGCTGCGCAAACGTCATGCAGGATTCACACGTAAAAAACCGGAACCCGTCGCGCTGCAACGGAGTCCCGGTTGTCTGCATCAGGCGATTAGCCGAGCAGGTGCTGGACGCCTTCGCGCTCTTCGAGCAGTTCGTTCAGCGTGTTGTCCATCTTTTCGCGCGCGAATGCGTCGATCTGCAGGCCTTCGACACGCTTGTATTCGCCGTTTTCGCACGTCACGGCCACTCCGTAGACGATGTCTTCGGGAATGCCGTACGAGCCGTCCGACGGAATGCCCATCGTGACCCACTTGCCGTTCGTGCCAAGCACCCAGTCACGCACGTGGTCGATGGCTGCGTTCGCTGCCGAAGCCGCCGACGACAGGCCGCGCGCTTCGATGATCGCCGCGCCGCGCTTGCCGACCGTCGGGATGAACGTGTTGCGGTTCCATTCTTCGTCGTTGATCAGCTTGGTCAGGTCCTGGCCTTCTGCCGTCGCGACGCGGAAATCCGGGTACATCGTGGGCGAGTGGTTGCCCCACACGACCAGCTTTTCGATCGACGAAACCGGCTTGCCCGACTTGGCTGCCAGTTGCGACAGCGCGCGGTTGTGGTCCAGGCGCAGCATGGCCGTGAAGTTCTTCTTCGGCAGATCCGGTGCCGACTTCATCGCGATGTAGGCGTTCGTGTTGGCCGGGTTGCCGACCACCAGTACCTTCACGTCGCGGCTCGCCACTTCATTCAGTGCCTTGCCTTGCACCGTGAAGATTTCGGCGTTGGCCGACAGCAGGTCCTTGCGCTCCATGCCTTTCGAACGCGGACGCGCGCCGACCAGCAGGGCGACGTCGGCATCCTTGAACGCAACCTTGGGATCGTCAGTGACCACGACACCCGCGAGCAGCGGGAACGCGCAGTCTTCGAGTTCCATCACGACGCCTTTGACGGCGGCTTGCGCTTGCGGCAGGTCCAGCAGTTGCAGGATGACCGGTTGATCCTTGCCGAGCATGTCGCCATTGGCGATGCGGAACAGCAGGGAGTAACCGATTTGACCTGCGGCGCCGGTGACGGCAACGCGCTTTGCGGGCTTAGCCATTGAGAAATCTCCAGGACGATGCGTTGAACGCTAGGGAAAACGCCATTCTATATGCGCGTTAAGCGAAGCGTGGTTTTAGCACGGCGAATTTGCTGCGCGAGCCCTGCGGGCGGTCCGAAGAGGCCCGAAGGCACGCAGCCGGCGAAGCCGCCGTGCCGGGTAATCTGTGCTGCCGAGCGCGGGGATGGGCGGTGCTTGCAGCGAGTAGTGTCATCATAGACGCCACATCAAAGGCCGCTGCATGGCGCGGGCTCCTGCAAACAGCGCGTTTCGGCGGGGCATTGCGGCGCACTTGCCGGTCAATGCGGGGCGAAGCGAAACCTGAACTGCGTGAGGGAACAGCGTGATGCAGGGTGGCCTTTCGGTGCATCATGCTGTTGACATAAAGTGCTGTCAAAAATGCGCGACACAACCCGCAAACCCTTGCTCGACAAGGAGTGTAGGAGTCGGGCGACACAAAGTCAACCGTATCTTATGTCTTATATAAGACATATCTATTACGGCAAAAAATCTGGACGGCACGAGGCGCTTTGTGTTGAAATGCGCGCATGAATTCGAACCCGGCCAGCACAGCGAACCCTCCCGGCGCGTCCGGCGCGGGCGAGGCTGCGCCTGTCTCGACGCCGGCGCCGTCGCCGACATTCAGTCCTCTCTATCGGCAGATCAAGGCGCTCATTACGCAGAGCCTCGAGTCAGGTGAATGGAAGCCGGGCGAGATCATTCCCAGTGAAGTCGAACTGGCCGCGCGTTACAAGGTCAGCCAGGGCACGGTGCGCAAGGCGATCGACGAGCTTGCCGCCGACAATCTGCTGGTGCGCCGCCAGGGGAAAGGCACCTTTGTTGCTACGCACAACGAAGAGCGTGCGCAGTTTCGCTTTCTCCGCCTTCTCGCCGACGACGGCGCCGAGCATCCGCATATCAGCCGGCTGCTCGAATGCCGGCGCTTGCGCGCGTCGGCGGATATCGCGCGGCAACTGGATCTGAAGCCGGCCGATCCCGTCGTGCTGATCAAACGTCTTTTGACGTTCGACGGTGAAGACACGGTGCTCGACGAGATCTGGCTGCCGGGCGGCGTGTTCCGCGGGCTGACGCTCGAGCGCCTGTCGGAGTACAAGGGGCCGCTCTACGCCATGTTCGAAACGGAGTTCGGCACGCGCATGATTCGCGCGTCCGAGAAGATTCGCGCCGTCGCCGCGGACCCATCCGTTGCCGATCTTCTGCACGTGCCGACGGGATTTCCGTTGCTGTCCGTGGAGCGCGTGTCCTATACCTATGGTGACCGTCCCGTCGAAGTGCGGCGCGGATGGTATGTCACAACCGGGTATTACTATCAGAACGATTTGAGTTGAACGAAGAAGCGTTGCCGTGGGCTTGCGGCAAGGCTTGCGCGGGCCTTCATGCGCGCTTCGCAGCACGCTCGCCAGAGCAGTGTTACGCTGCAGCGCGAAATGAAAAGGCGCTAAAATTGCGGATTAGTGTGACTACAAGTAGGGGTCTAGCATGGTAGAAGCCGTAAAAAAACCGAGGCCGGAATACCGGAACATCGGTATCGGGCAGATATTGACGGCATACCGTCTTCCTCTCGCGGGGCGGGTGTCGATTCTTCACCGCGTGAGCGGCGGCCTGCTGTTCATCTTCCTTCCGTTCCTGCTGTACCTCTTTGACCAGAGCCTGACCTCCGAGCTGAGCTACGAGGTGTTCAAGGGCTTCCTGTCCAACATCATCGTCAAGCTGATCGTGCTGGTGCTGGCCTGGGCGTTCCTGTTCCACTTCTGCGCGGGCGTGCGCCATCTGACGATGGACATGAACCACGACGCGGTGTCGAAAGAGCGCGGCAAGAGCACGTCAGTCGTCGTGCTGGTAGTGTCGTCGATCCTGACGATCGCCTTCGCGCTCAAACTGTTCGGAGCATTCTAAAAACATGTCCTCCAATAACCGGATTGGTTCGAAGCGCCTCGTCGTGGGCGCGCACTATGGCCTGCGCGACTGGCTCGCGCAGCGCATCACGGCCGTCATCATGGCCGTGTACACCGTCATCCTGCTCGCCTGGTTCTTCGGCGCGCACGCATTCTCTTACGACGGCTGGGCCGGGATCTTCGCCACGCAGTGGATGAAGCTCGCCACCTTCGTCACGCTGCTGGCGCTGTTCTATCACGCGTGGGTCGGCATCCGCGATATCTGGATGGACTACATCAAGCCCGTTGGCACGCGGCTTCTGCTGCAGGCGTTGACGATCGTCTGGCTGCTCGCGTGTGCGGGCTACGCTGCGCAGATTCTCTGGAGAGTGTAAAGAATGGCTGCAATCAAGAATTCCCTGCCGCGTCGCAAGTTTGATGTGGTGATCGTCGGCGCAGGCGGCTCCGGAATGCGCGCATCGCTGCAACTCGCACGTGCGGGTCTCTCCGTCTGCGTGCTGTCGAAAGTGTTCCCGACGCGTTCGCACACGGTCGCGGCGCAAGGCGGCATCGGCGCGTCGCTCGGCAACATGAGCGAAGACAACTGGCACTACCACTTCTACGACACGATCAAGGGCTCCGACTGGCTCGGCGACCAGGACGCGATCGAGTTCATGTGCCGCGAAGCACCGAACGCCGTCTACGAACTCGAACACTTCGGCATGCCGTTCGACCGTAACGCGGATGGCACGATCTATCAGCGTCCGTTCGGCGGCCACACGGCCAACTACGGTGAGAAGCCCGTGCAACGCGCGTGCGCAGCCGCTGACCGGACCGGTCACGCACTCTTGCACACGCTGTACCAGCAGAACGTCGCGGCCAAGACCACGTTCTTCGTCGAATGGATGGCGCTGGACCTGATCCGCGACGCCGAAGGCGACGTGCTCGGCGTGACCGCGCTGGAAATGGAAACGGGCGACGTCTACATCCTTGAAGGCAAGACCACGCTGTTCGCCACGGGCGGCGCGGGCCGGATCTTCGCGGCCTCGACCAATGCGTTCATCAACACGGGTGACGGCCTCGGTATGGCCGCACGCGCGGGCATCCCGCTCGAAGACATGGAATTCTGGCAATTCCACCCGACGGGCGTCGCCGGCGCGGGCGTGCTGATTACGGAAGGCGTGCGCGGCGAAGGCGGCATCCTGCGTAACTCGGACGGCGAGCGCTTCATGGAGCGCTACGCGCCGACGCTGAAGGATCTGGCGCCGCGCGACTTCGTCTCGCGCTCGATGGACCAGGAAATCAAGGAAGGCCGTGGCGTCGGTCCGAACAAGGACCACGTGCTGCTGGACCTGTCGCACATCGGCGCCGAGACGATCATGAAGCGTCTGCCGTCGATCCGCGAAATCGCGCTGAAGTTCGCGAACGTCGACTGCATCAAGGAACCGATCCCGGTTGTGCCGACCATCCATTACCAGATGGGCGGCATTCCGACCAATATTCACGGTCAGGTGGTCGGTACGGCCAAGGGCCACGAAGACCCGATCAACGGTTTCTACGCCGTGGGCGAATGCTCGTGCGTGTCGGTGCACGGCGCGAACCGCCTGGGCACGAACTCGCTGCTCGACCTGGTGGTGTTCGGCCGCGCGGCCGGCAACCATATCGTCAAGCACGTGAAGGAAGTCAAGGAGCACAAGCCGCTGCCCGCGGATGCCGCTGACTTCGCGCTCTCGCGTCTGGCGAAGCTGGACAAATCCAGCTCGGGCGAATACGCGCAGAACGTGGCGAACGATATCCGCTCGACGATGCAAAAGCACGCAGGCGTGTTCCGTACGTCGGCGCTGCTGGCCGAAGGCGTCGAGCGCATTCGCGAAGTGGCCGCGCGTGTGGACAACATCCACCTGAAGGACAAGTCGAAGGTGTTCAACACGGCGCGCGTGGAAGCGCTCGAAGTGGAGAACCTGATCGAAGTCGCGCGCGCGACGATGGTGTCGGCCGAAGCGCGCAAGGAAAGCCGTGGCGCGCACGCGCAGAACGACTTCGAACATCGCGACGACGAGAACTGGCTGCGCCACACGCTGTGGTACAGCGAAGGCGACCGCCTCGACTACAAGCCGGTGCACATGAACCCGCTGACGGTCGAATCGGTGCCGCCGAAGGCACGAACCTTCTAAGCGCGTACCTTCTAAAGCACAAAGGACCCCACACCATGGCCAAGCGTACATTCGAAATCTACCGCTACGACCCGGACAAGGACGCCGCGCCGCGCATGCAGACGTACGAGATCGAGATCGACTCGCACGAGCGCATGCTGCTCGACGCGCTGGTGAAACTGAAGGCACTGGACGAAACGCTGTCGTTCCGTCGCTCGTGCCGCGAAGGCGTGTGCGGCTCGGACGCGATGAACATCAACGGCAAGAACGGTCTTGCCTGCCTGACGAACCTGAACGATCTGCCGCAGAAGATCGTGCTGCGACCGCTCCCCGGCCTGCCGGTGATTCGCGACATGATTGTCGACATGACGCAGTTCTTCAACCAGTATCACTCGATCAAGCCGTATCTGATCAACGACACGCCGCCGCCGGAGAAGGAGCGTCTGCAGTCGCCGGAAGAGCGTGACGAGCTGGACGGGCTGTACGAGTGCATTCTGTGCGCGAGCTGCTCGACGTCGTGCCCGAGCTTCTGGTGGAATCCGGACAAGTTCGTCGGCCCGGCGGGGCTGCTGCAAGCCTATCGCTTCATCGCGGACAGCCGTGATGAAGCGACGGGCGAGCGGCTGGACAACCTGGAAGATCCGTACCGTCTGTTCCGTTGCCATACGATCATGAACTGCGTCGACGTGTGCCCGAAGGGGCTCAACCCGACCAAGGCGATCGGCAAGATCAAGGAATTGATGGTCCGCCGGGCTGTCTGAGGTGGACGACGCATCGCATCAGTCCGACCCGCTGCGTCGTGCGCGTCTGAAGTGGCGCGCCCGGCGTGGCCTGCTGGAAAACGATCTGATTTTCGAGCGTTTTTTCAGCCGATATGAGCATGATCTCAGTGATGCGGACGTAGGCGCGCTCACGCGCCTGCTCGAACTGAGCGATAACGACCTGATGGACTTGCTGCTCGCCCGCAAGGAACCGGAAGGCGACCTTGCCGACGCCGATGTCGTGCGGGTGCTGGAGATGCTGCGTAACGTGTAATCAAGGCGTAAGCCTCGCCGTTACGCAGGTGAGTTTGATCCAGGCGTGCAATTATCGAAACCCTGTTTCCATACTTCGATTGAGGATGTGCTATGACCCCGTCAGATGTTAAAGCCACGCTATCGTTCAGCGACAACTCGCCGAGCGTTGAAATGCCGATTTACAAGGGCACGATGGGCCCGGATGTGATCGACATCCGTAAGCTGTACGGTCAGACCGGCAAGTTCACGTACGATCCGGGCTTCATGTCGACGGCGTCGTGCAACTCGGCTATCACCTACATCGACGGTGACAAGGGCGAGCTGCTGTATCGCGGCTTCCCGATCGACAATCTCGCGGAAAACGCGGACTTCCTCGAAACGTGCTACGCGCTGCTGAAGGGCGAATTGCCGAATCAGGCGCAGAAGGACGAGTTCGTGAAGACGGTCACGAACCACACGATGGTTCACGAGCAGATGCAGTTCTTCTTCCGTGGCTTCCGCCGTGACGCGCACCCGATGGCGATTCTCGTCGCTGCAGTCGGCGCGCTGTCGGCGTTCTACCACGACTCGCTCGACATCAATAACCCGCGTCACCGCGAAGTCTCGGCGATCCGCATGATCGCCAAGCTGCCGACGCTGGTCGCAATGGCGTACAAGTACTCGATCGGCCAGCCGTTCGTGTATCCGCAGAACAATCTGTCGTACAGCGCGAACTTCATGCGCATGATGTTCTCGAACCCGTGCGAAGAGTACCAGGTCAACGAAGTGCTGGTCCGCGCACTCGACCGTATCCTGATCCTGCACGCCGACCACGAGCAGAACGCATCGACGTCGACGGTTCGTCTGGCGGGTTCGTCGGGCGCGAATCCGTTCGCGTGTATCGCGGCCGGTATCGCATGTCTGTGGGGCCCGGCGCACGGCGGCGCGAACGAAGCCGCGCTGAACATGCTGGAAGAAATCGGCTCGGTCGACAACATCCCTGAGTTCATCAAGCAGGTGAAGGACAAGAACTCGGGCGTGAAGCTGATGGGCTTCGGTCACCGCGTCTACAAGAACTACGATCCGCGTGCGAAGCTGATGCGCGAAACGTGCTACGAAGTGCTGAACGAACTGGGCCTGCACGACGACCCGCTGTTCAAGCTCGCCATGGCACTGGAAAAGATCGCGCTGGAAGACGAATACTTCGTGTCGCGCAAGCTGTACCCGAACGTCGACTTCTACTCGGGTATCGTGCAGCGCGCGCTGGGCATCCCGACGTCGATGTTCACGTGTATCTTCGCGATGGCACGTACGGTCGGCTGGATCGCACAGTGGAATGAAATGATCGGCGATCCTGAGCAGAAGATTGGCCGTCCGCGTCAGCTGTTCATCGGCGAGACGCCGCGCGAAGCAAAGCCGATCGCTCAGCGCTAAGCGACGGGCGCGTTAGCGCTCTACGCTGGCACCAGACGCATCGCGTGAAACACCCCAACGGTTCGCCGTTGGGGTGTTTTGTTTTTATATGCCGTTCGGTCAGGTCAGGGCGCACTTGACCGGCGGTGGTCAAAAGGCAATAATGAAGCCTCAAAACTACGTACCAGCGGGTGCGAAAAACGTAGCGCCGCCCGGCAAGCCGGGTCCCACCAGGAGTGGGAGTTTTGTCGAACGACAGATAGAGAATCCCGCATGCAACGGCCACCTCAGGTGGCCGTTTGTTTTTCTGCGGACCTATCCACGAATCCTTTTGCCAAGGTACGTCGCACGCAGTAGTGTCGCGAAGCCGACTTTACCGGCCTTTTCCTGACGCCTCGTCAGCCCGTTGTCCAGCACGTAGGCCGACTGGATGCGCAACACGATGCGTCGTTTGCGGCTCCGGTCTCGTTCCGCTTCGAAGAAAACGGCGTAAAGCGACGTCGTGCCGTCTTCGTTCAGCTGTTCGAGCGTAACGAAGTTGGGTTGTTTCTCGTTGGCAATCGTAATGCGCCGGAACGGCAATTGAACGACGATGTCTCGTAGATACCCGCGTGAAAGTTCGTAGCGCTGCGGGTCGAGTACGCGACGCTCCTTGCCATCATCGTAGATTTCATCCGCAGGTATCAGATGAGTTGCACGCGCGTCCCATCGGAAGCTACGGGAAAAGCAGTGGCAAGAGAAAAGTACGAGTACGGTCATGTCTCCGCCTAATCCCAGATCGATCTTGAATGTGAAGGCATCGAGATGATTGAGACTCCACTTGGTTCCACGATAGCTCACCCCTGAGAATCGATGTCCAGGTTGAGGCGGTGAATCGACGATCGAATATTCGACTTGCGACATCGTTTGCATGGTTAGGGTGACTAATCATGCTATGGCGAACGCTGGAGTGGCCGCTATACGCCGTTCGGCCGACTGCCGCGTGTTTTCTCGCTACCTCGTCGCAGGACGTACTTTACGCACGTTCCCCCGTTCCAACGCCAGTTGCCGAGCTTCCGGCGCAGCGGAGGCACGCCCGGTTATCCATCCGATCATTTCGCAACGGGCGCAGACACGCACCTCGGGTAGTACCGATACAGGTATCGGCACTACCACCCAACTCCATGTTTTTTATCGGTTTTCTCGATATCTGGTAGTCCTGGAAAGTCAACTGCGTGGCATAATTGACCGGACACGAACTGCCCGATGTCATTACTATCCCCCGCATACCATGGCACAGACTCTCTACGACAAATTGTGGAACACACACGTGGTCCACACGGAAGAAGATGGCACGACGATTCTCTATATCGACCGTCAACTGCTGCATGAAGTGACCAGCCCGCAGGCATTCGAAGGGCTGAAGCTCTCGGAGCGCCCGGTGTGGCGCATCAGCGCGAATCTGGCGGTGTCGGATCACAACGTGCCGACCACGGATCGCAGCCACGGCATCGCCGACCCCGTGTCGAAGCTGCAGGTCGATACGCTCGACGCGAACTGCGACGCATTCGGCATCACGCAGTTCAAGATGAACGACATGCGTCAGGGCATCGTTCACATCATCGGGCCGGAACAGGGCGCGACGCTGCCGGGCATGACGATCGTTTGCGGCGACTCGCATACGTCGACGCACGGTGCGTTCGGCGCGCTGGCGCACGGCATCGGCACGTCGGAAGTCGAGCACGTGCTCGCCACGCAGACGCTTCTGCAGAAGAAGAGCAAGAACATGCTGGTCAAGGTCGAAGGCCAGTTGCCGCGCGGCTGCACCGCGAAGGACATCGTGCTCGCGATCATCGGCAAGATCGGCACGGCGGGCGGCACGGGCTACGCAATCGAATTCGGCGGCTCGACCATTCGCGCGCTGTCGATGGAAGGCCGCATGACCGTCTGCAATATGGCGATCGAAGCGGGCGCGCGCGCCGGCATGGTCGCCGTCGACGACACGACCGTCGACTACCTGAAGGGCCGTCCCTTCTCGCCGCAGGGCGTGGAATGGGACCAGGCCGTCGAATACTGGAAGCAGTTCAAGACCGATGCGGGCGCGCATTTCGATCGCGTGGTCGAACTGAACGCTGCCGAAATCGTGCCGCAGGTCACGTGGGGCACGTCGCCGGAAATGGTCACGTCCGTCGACGCACGCGTGCCGGATCCGGAGAAGGAAAAGGACCCGGTCAAGCGCGACGCGATGGAGCGCGCGCTGCAGTACATGGCGCTCGAACCGAATCTCCCCATCGAATCGATCAAGCCGGACAAGATTTTCATCGGCTCGTGCACGAACGCTCGTATCGAAGATCTGCGCGCGGCAGCGTGGGTCGTGAAGAAGCTCGGCCGCCGCGTGGCACCGAACATCCGTCTCGCGATGGTCGTGCCGGGCTCGGGCCTCGTGAAGGCGCAAGCCGAACGCGAAGGTCTCGACAAGGTCTTCACGGATGCGGGTTTCGAATGGCGTGAGCCGGGTTGCTCGATGTGCCTCGCCATGAACGCTGACCGGCTGGAGCCGGGCGAGCGCTGCGCATCCACGTCGAACCGCAATTTCGAAGGCCGTCAGGGCGCGGGCGGACGCACGCACCTCGTCAGCCCCGCCATGGCAGCGGCTGCCGCCATCGAAGGGCATTTCGTCGACATTCGCAAGCTGGGATGAACGCCACATGAACATCGATCGCATCGCACTTCTGCGCCGATTCGCACTCGCGACGCTAGCCGGGCTGCTGCTCGGACTCGCTGGGTGCAACACGGTGCATGGCTTTGGCGAAGACCTGCAGCATCTGGGCGGGTCGATCAGCGACAAGGCGGCAAAGTAAGCGGTTTTTGATTCGCCGGAGGGCGTGGGTGATGCGAATGTGCACCGCCGTCCGGCTTCGAACAGGCTAAAGCGTCATGGAAAAATTCATCGTACATACCGGCGTCGTGGCGCCGCTCGATCGCGAAAACGTCGACACTGACGCGATCATTCCGAAGCAGTTCCTGAAGTCGATCAAGCGCACGGGCTTCGGTCCCAACGCTTTCGACGAATGGCGTTATCTCGATCACGGCGAGCCAGGCCAGGACAACTCGAAGCGTCCGCTGAATCCGGATTTCGTGCTGAACCAGCCGCGCTATCAGGGCGCGTCCGTGCTGCTCGCGCGCCAGAACTTCGGCTGCGGCAGCTCGCGCGAGCACGCGCCGTGGGCGCTGCAACAGTACGGCTTCCGCGCGATCATCGCGCCGAGCTTTGCGGACATCTTCTATAACAACTGCTTCAAGAACGGTCTGCTGCCGATCGTGCTGACGGATGCGCAGGTCGACCATCTGTTCAACGAAACATTCGCGTTCAACGGCTTCCAGCTGACCGTCGATCTGGACAAGCAGGTCGTGCGCACGGCGGACGGCAGCGCCGAATATCCGTTCGAAGTCGCTGCGTTCCGCAAGTACTGCCTGCTGAACGGCTTCGACGACATCGGCCTCACGCTGCGTCACGCGGACAAGATTCGCCAGTACGAGGCAGAGCGGATTGCGAAGCAGCCGTGGCTGAATAACCGCCTCGTGCGCTGAAGCGCGCCTTAGATCGAAGCCAGATAGAAACCAGAAAGGAATCCGCATGAAGATCGCAGTGTTGCCGGGCGACGGCATTGGCAAGGAAATCGTTAAGGAAGCCGTCAAGGTTCTGAACGTGCTCGGCGAGAAGTTCGAGCTCGAAGAAGCGCCCGTCGGCGGCGCGGGCTACGAGGCGTCGGGTCATCCGCTGCCGGAAGCCACGCTGAAGCTCGCGAAGGAAGCGGACGCGATCCTGTTCGGCGCCGTTGGCGACTGGAAATACGATTCGCTCGAGCGCGCGCTGCGTCCGGAACAGGCCATCCTGGGCCTGCGCAAGCATCTGCAGCT
This sequence comes from Paraburkholderia largidicola, assembly GCF_013426895.1. Taxonomy (NCBI): domain Bacteria; kingdom Pseudomonadati; phylum Pseudomonadota; class Betaproteobacteria; order Burkholderiales; family Burkholderiaceae; genus Paraburkholderia; species Paraburkholderia largidicola. Next base: position 2,047,690 of record NZ_AP023175.1, read on the forward strand.
GTTCGCGAACTTCCGTCCGGCGATCTGCTATCCGCAGCTGACGGGTGCGTCGTCGCTGAAGCCGGAAATCGTGTCGGGTCTCGACATCCTGATCGTGCGCGAACTGAACGGTGACATCTATTTCGGCTCGCCGCGCGGCGTGCGGGCGGCGCCGGACGGTCCGTTCGAAGGCGCGAAAGAAGGCTTCGACACGATGCGTTATTCGGAACCCGAAGTGCGCCGTATCGCGCACGTCGCGTTCCAGGCGGCCCAGAAGCGCGACAAGAAGCTGACGTCGGTCGACAAGGCGAACGTGCTCGAAACGTCGCAATTGTGGAAGGACGTGATGATCGATGTCTCGAAGGAATACGCGGACGTCGAGCTGTCGCACATGTACGTCGACAACGCGGCGATGCAGCTCGTGAAGGCGCCAAAATCGTTCGATGTGATCGTCACGGGCAATATGTTCGGTGACATTCTGTCGGACGAAGCGGCAATGTTGACGGGTTCGATCGGCATGCTGCCGTCGGCTTCGCTCGACAAGAACAACAAGGGTCTGTACGAGCCGTCGCACGGTTCGGCGCCGGATATCGCGGGCAAGGGCGTTGCGAATCCGCTCGCAACGATTCTGTCGGCCGCGATGATGCTGCGTTATTCGCTGAACCGGGCCGAGCAGGCCGACCGTATTGAAAGCGCCGTGAAAAAGGTGCTGGAGCAGGGCTATCGCACGGGCGACATCCTCACGCCGGGCTGCAAGCAGGTCGGCACGGAAGCGATGGGCGACGCCGTGGTGGCCGCGCTGTAATTGTTCTGGAAATACGCGTGAATCTGCCAATTTTGCGCGGATTCACGCAAATCGCGGCGCCCGCGCCGCAAAAAACGGGTTTTCGTGTAGACTCATGTGATGGCGACGATTCCTCAAATCTCCTCGATTTCGACACTGCGCGGCAAAACGGCCCGCGTGGTTGCGCTCGCCATTACCATCAAAACGATTACCCCGAAAACGATCACGAAGCGCTGATCGTCCGTCGTGCCCGCCCATCTTCCCCGCGCGGTCACTGCGGGCAAAGATGCGGGGAAGTGTCCACTCGAAGGGTATGAAGTCATGAACGTAGGTCTCGTAGGTTGGCGCGGCATGGTCGGCAGCGTCCTGATGCAACGTATGCAGCAGGAAGGCGATTTCGATCTGATCGAACCGGTGTTTTTCAGCACCAGCAACGCAGGCGGCAACGCGCCGTCGTTTGCCAAAAACGAGACCAAGCTCAAAGATGCGACAAGCATCGACGACCTGAAGAAGTGCGACGCCATCATCTCCTGCCAGGGCGGCGACTACACGAACGAAGTGTTCCCCAAGCTGCGCGCAGCGGGCTGGAACGGCTACTGGATCGACGCGGCTTCGTCGCTGCGCATGAAGGACGACGCCGTCATCATTCTCGATCCCGTCAACCTCGACGTGATCAAGAACGCGCTGGTCAAGGGCCAGAAGAATTTCATCGGCGGCAACTGCACGGTCAGCCTGATGCTGATGGCGCTGGGCGGCCTGTTCCGCGAAAACCTCGTCGACTGGATGACGGCCATGACGTATCAGGCTGCTTCGGGCGCGGGTGCGCAGAACATGCGTGAACTGCTGAGCCAGATGGGCACGCTGCACGGCGCAGTGAAGGACGAACTGGCCAACCCGTCGTCGGCCATTCTCGACATCGACCGCCGCGTGCTGGCCGCCATGAACAGCGACAGCATGCCGACCGATCACTTCGGCGTGCCGCTCGCCGGCTCGCTGATCCCGTGGATCGACAAGGATCTCGGCAACGGCATGTCGAAGGAAGAGTGGAAGGGCGGCGCGGAAACCAACAAGATTCTCGGCAAGCCCGCAATGGGCGAACCGGGCTCGATTCCCGTCGACGGTCTGTGCGTGCGTATCGGCGCAATGCGCTGCCACTCGCAGGCGCTGACCATCAAGCTGAACAAGGACGTGCCGCTCGACGAAATCAACGGCATTCTGGCGTCGGCGAACGACTGGGTGAAGGTCGTGCCGAACGAGCGTGAAGCGTCGATGCGCGATCTGTCGCCCGCCGTGGTGACGGGCACGCTGACGGTGCCGGTCGGCCGTCTGCGCAAGCTCGCGATGGGCGGCGAATACCTGTCGGCATTCACGGTCGGCGACCAGCTGCTGTGGGGCGCTGCTGAGCCGCTGCGTCGTATGCTTCGCATTCTGCTCGACAAGTAAAGTAAACTAGCGCGTTAGCTGAACGACGCGTAGAAAACTCCAAAAAGCGTCGCGAATTTCGCGGCGCTTTTTTATTGTGCATTTCAGAATCTTGTCGCCAACACTTCTAAGCATGCGCCGCACGACCGCGCACGAAAGGTCCCGATGACGGCCCGATTCCCTCTTCTTCAAGCCGCCACACGTAGCGGCTCGCAACGAATTGCGGCAGCAGTCGCAATCGTATTTGCCTGTGCACTTTCGATATCGGGCGCGGCGTCCGCACAGACGGCGGCTACTAACGCCGCGAGCGCCGCTGCGGCGGCGAGCGCGCCCGCTGGTGCGGCTTCCGGCGGCACGCAATTCACCGTTCAGCCGGGGCAATCGCTGAACGACGCCGCTGTCGCGATGACGCAGTCGCGCGACCGCGCCGTGCTGGCGCGCGCCGCGAAAGCGATCTTCGACGCGAATCCGAATGCGTTCATGGGGCACGATCCAAGCCGGTTGCGGCTCGGCGCTGTCCTGAATCTGCCTGCCGTCGATGCGACGGGTGCGCCGGTCGGCGCGGCATCGGCTGCGGCGTCCGCCTCTGCTGCGTCTGGCGCGGCGCCGCAGGCTGCGACCAACAGCAACGCTGCTGCGACGACTTCGGCATCCGCGCCCGCTGCAACGGCTGCTGGCGCGAGTGTTTCGGCCGCCGGCGCATCGTCGCCGGCCGAAGCGGCCGCGACGCCGACGCAAAGCGCCAGTGCTGCGGCCGCCGAGGCGACGTCCGCGCCCGCAACCGGCGCGTTGCCCACGAGCGGCGCGGCTGCATCCACGGCTTCGGGGGCGAGCGGCACGCATTCGTACACGGGTTCGATCCAGGGCAGCGAGTCCGCTGCTACGCCGCCCGGCACGTCCGCGACCGGCAATGCACAGCCTGCATCGCAGGCACGTCCGTCTAGCTTGCAGCAACTGCTCGCGCTGAAGAACCGTGTGCTGATGGAATTGCAGAAGCACGGTATCGGCAAGCAGCCGGGCGCAAACGAAAATGCTTCGACTGCACCGGGCGCGACGCAGTCGTCGAGCGCGACGCCCGGCGCTGGCGCACCCGCTCATACTGGACCGACGGCAACGCAGAGCGCGAATCAGCCCGCGGGCATTCCGCAGGAATATCTGGGCGCGGCGGCGATCGTCGGCGCGGCGCTCGTGGCGCTGCTGGCGGGTTTGACGATGCGCCGGCGTCGCAAGGCTGCGCGCGCGCTGGAAGCCGCGAACGACGACGTTGCGCGCGAGGATGAAACGCCCGTTGCGCCCGCTGCTGTCGAGCCGGGACCCGTCGCGCGAAGCGATGAGCCCCTTTCGTCGCGGCAGGAGTCGTCTGAAACCGGGTCGCGTGAGGCGGGTACGGCCGCGGTTGCCGCGGCTGCCGCGATTGCGCCCGCATTCGACCACGAGGCCGCACCGAAGCCCGAACCCGAAACGTTCGACAGCGCATCCGCCGAAGCCTCGCTCGATGCCGCCGCCACGCTCGGCGCCGACGCATTGCCGCGCGAATCGCTCGATCCAGCCCGTGAAGAGGCGCGTGCCGCGGAAGCCGCCGAGCTGGAACAGGCCGCGCGCGAACATGAACCGACCACGGGCGAACTCGCCACCGAAACGCCATCCGCCGAGTTGCCGCTCGACGAGCAGCCGATCCACGAACCCGTCGAGCCGCATTTCGCCGAGCCGATCGAGGCACCGCACGACGAGTCCGGCGCGAAACCCAAGCCTTTCACACTCGACCTCGGCGCGACGCCAGAAGCTGGGCAACACGAACCCACGTTCGAACAGCCCACCGCGTCCGTTGCGCCGCCCATCCAGTTGAGTCACGTGGAACCGGCCGCGCAGCACGAGCAACTGATCGAGCCGCTGCCCGAACTGAATGAACTGCATCCCGCTGATGCCGGGCTCGACGCTGAACAGCGCGCGCCGGCTTCGCTTCCGCTCGGCGCGCCGCCGCCGCTGGAACCGGCCGTGCCGGACGCCTTCCCGCGCGACGCGATGCGCGCGCTCGACAGCATCGACGACTTCGCTTTGCCGCCGCGCGTCGAGCCGTCGGTAACCGAGGCGCCTGCGGTGACGCAGCCCGTCGTCTCGCCCGACATCACGGCGCAACAGGCGGTGCCGGCGCACGCACCGCAGGCGCCCGCCGCCGCTGACGAGATCATCGCCGGCACGGCTGGTGCGGCCGCCGTCGCGGGTTTGGGCGCGGCGCGCTTCGGCGCGTTGAAGCTCGACTTCGACCTGGAACTGCCGCCGTCGCCGTCGCAGGTGGTGCCCGCGTTCACGCCGGACGAAGTCGCGCGTATCGCCCGCAACAAGCTCGACCTGGCCGTGGAGTACATCGACCTCGGCGACGTCGTGGGCGCGCGCACGCTGATCAACGAAGTCATCGAATCGAACGACGCCGACACGCGCGCCGACGCCCGCGCGTTGCTGTCCACGCTCGCGCCGCTTTCGTGATGACGCGGATCGCGCTTGGCATCCAGTACGACGGCGCGGCATTTTGCGGCTGGCAGTCGCAGCCGCACGGCAAGACCGTGCAGGACGCACTTGAACGGGCGCTGCGCGAATTCGCGCAGACGCCGTTGCAGACGGTCGTGGCGGGCCGCACGGACACGGGAGTCCACGGTCTCGGGCAGGTCGTGCATTTCGACACGGAACTCGACCGCACGGACTTTTCGTGGGTGCGCGGCACGAATGCCTTTTTGCCGTCGACGGTCGCCGTGCAATGGGCCAAGCCGATGCCGGACGACTTCCACGCGCGCTTTTCCGCCTTCGAGCGCACGTATTACTACGCGCTGTACGTGCATCCCGTGCGCTCGCCGATGCTCACGGGCCGGGCCGGCTGGATCCACACGCCGCTGGACGTCGACGCAATGCGCGAAGCGGCCGCCTGCCTGATCGGCGAAAACGATTTCTCGGCGTTCCGGTCGTCGGAATGCCAGGCAAAGACGCCCGTCAAACATCTGTATCAGATCGATATCCGCCCGCAGGGCGATTTCATCCACTTCCGCTTTCGTGCGAATGCGTTCCTGCATCATATGGTGCGCAATCTGATGGGCTGTCTCGTGGCCGTGGGCCGCGGACGCTATCCGGCAGCGTGGCTCGCGGAGGTGCTGCAAGGCCGCGACCGGAAACGCGCGGCGCCCACCTTCATGCCCGACGGGCTGTATCTAGCGCAAGTGGGCTATCCTGAGGCGTTCGCCGTGCCTGCGCCGCAGGCGGGCAGCGTTCCGTGGAGCACTGTTTGGACCGACTCATGACTTCCGCCGACACTCAAGCCGCAAGCGTTTCGCCCTCCGCCGACACCGTGCCGCACCGTACGCGCATCAAGCTGTGCGGCCTCGGCAACGCCGCCGATGTCGCCCATGCGGTCGCCTTGGGCGCCGATGCGATCGGCCTCGTCTTCTATCCGCCCAGCCCGCGCGCGTTGAGCATTGCGCAGGCGGTCGAGATGACGCGGGTCGTGCCGCCGTTCGTATCGGTTGTCGGGCTGTTCGTGAATCCGACGCCGGAGTGGTTCAGCGAAGTCACCTGCAACGTGCCGCTGACGATGCTGCAGTTCCACGGCGACGAAACGCCTGAGCAGTGCGAAAAGCTGGCGGGGGTTGCGGGTTTGCCTTGGTTGCGCGCGTTGCGAATTGCAGCCGATACTCAACCGGCCGATTTGGTAAAATCGGCGCTTAACTATTCAGCCGCCAGCGGTCTGCTGTTCGACACCCATGTCGAAGGCTATGGCGGCGGCGGGAAGGTCTTCGATTGGTCACTTATTCCACAAGAACTCGCGCGTCGGGCCGTTTTGAGTGGTGGGTTGAACACGCAAAACGTTCGTGATGCGATTCATCGCGTGCGCCCGTACGCAGTCGATGTCTCGAGCGGCATCGAGGTGCCGGGCGCAAAGGGCGTGAAGGATCACGCCCGGATGGCGGCGTTCGTGCGCGCAGTGCGCGAAGCGGACGCCCGGTGATTCCCAGGCCGCGCCTCGCAGCGAGCGGGTGCCGCGGCATTCTGAGAAGAGTGATGGAATATGTACAACTTACCCGATGAACGTGGCCATTTCGGCCAATATGGCGGCGTGTTCGTTGCCGAGACGCTGATGCACGCGCTCGACGAACTGCGTGTTGCCTACGAAAAATACTCTGTCGACCCCGACTTCATCGCCGAATACGAGCGCGAACTGAAGTATTTCGTCGGTCGTCCTTCCCCTGTCTATCACGCGCAACGCTGGAGCGAACTGCTCGGCGGCGCGCAGGTTTATCTGAAGCGCGAAGACCTGAACCACACGGGCGCGCACAAGGTGAACAACGTGATCGGCCAGGCGTTGCTGGCCAAGCGCATGGGCAAGCCGCGCGTGATCGCGGAAACGGGCGCGGGCCAGCACGGCGTCGCCACGGCAACCATCGCGGCGCGCTTCGGCATGGAGTGCATCGTGTACATGGGCGCGGAAGACGTGCGCCGCCAGGCCGCGAACGTCTACCGGATGAAGCTGCTGGGCGCGACCGTCGTGCCCGTCGAGTCCGGCTCGCGCACGCTGAAAGACGCGCTGAACGAAGCGATGCGCGACTGGGTCACAAACGTCGAAAACACGTTCTACATCATCGGGACGGTCGCGGGTCCGCATCCGTATCCGATGATGGTGCGCGATTTCCAGCGCGTGATCGGCGACGAATGCAAGGTGCAGATGCCCGAACTGACAGGGCGTCAGCCGGACGCTGTGATCGCGTGCGTTGGCGGTGGATCGAATGCAATGGGTATCTTTTACCCGTACATTGACGACAAATCGGTGAAACTGATCGGCGTGGAAGCGGCTGGTGACGGCATCGACACGGGTCGTCACGCGGCGTCGCTGATTGGCGGCAGCCCGGGCGTGCTGCACGGCAATCGCACGTATCTGCTGCAGGACGAGAACGGCCAGATCATCGAGACCCATTCGGTGTCGGCGGGCCTCGACTATCCGGGCGTCGGTCCCGAGCACGCGTGGCTCAAGGACAGCGGCCGCGCGGAATACGTCGGCATTACCGACGAAGAGGCGCTCAAGGCGTTCCACGACTGCTGCCGCATCGAAGGCATCATTCCCGCGCTGGAGTCGAGCCACGCGCTCGCGTACGCGGCGAAGCTCGCGCCGACTTTGCCGAAGGACAAAATCCTTCTGGTGAACCTGTCGGGCCGGGGCGACAAGGACATGCACACGGTCGCCGAGCGATCGGGCATCCAGTTCTGAGCGCCCAGGCGATGCGCGACGAGTTCGAGGAGCCGCAGCCGCCCGCGCTGGACGGCGACGCCGAAGCAGGTGTCGCCGACGCGTTGCGCGCGGGCGCTGTGCCGCTATTGTCGGTGCCTGCGGGTATCGAGCTCCTGAACCGCGATTTTCTGACCGATGCAGCGAACCTGCCGGACGGCTCGATCGATCTGATCGTCGCCGATCCGCCTTATGGTCTCGGCAAAGACTATGGCAACGATTCCGACATGCGCTCAGGCGAGGATTTTCTCGCCTGGACGCGTGCCTGGCTCGAACTCGCCATTCCGAAGCTGAAGCCGTCGGGTTCGCTGTACATCTTCTGCACATGGCAGTACGCGCCGGAAATCTTCGTGTTTCTGAAGAGCCGCCTGACGATGGTCAACGAAATCATCTGGGACCGGCGCGTGCCGAGCATGGGCGGCACGACGCGCCGCTTTACGTCCGTGCACGACAACATCGGTTATTTCGCGGTGTCGAAAGACTATTATTTCGACCTCGATCCCGTCCGTATCCCGTACGATGCCGCCACGAAGAAGGCGCGTTCGCGTAAGTTGTTCGAAGGAAGCAAGTGGCTGGAGATGGGCTACAACCCGAAGGACGTCTGGTCGGTTTCGCGTCTGCACCGGCAACACGCCGAACGCGTCGACCATCCGACCCAAAAGCCGCTCGAGATCGTCGAGCGGATGGTGTTGGCCAGTTGTCCGCCCGGTGGCCGCGTGCTCGACCCCTTTATGGGAAGCGGCACGACGGCCGTCGCTTGCGCCCGTCAGAAGCGCGAATTCGTCGGCTATGAGATCAATGAAAGTTACTGCGCGATAGCGCGAGAACGGGTCAGTTTGGCGGCAAATCCGCCGGAACCCGTTTCGCGCCGGAAAGCAGCCGTCGCCAGCACCACGACGACGGCCTGAGCCGAACCGCGCAGCCATCGACTTCGAGAAAATTCCATGTCCCGTATTCAATCCACGTTCGCGGCACTGGCCGCGCAGGGCAAGAAAGGTCTGATTCCGTTCATCACCGCTGGCGATCCCGATCCGGCGCGCACGGTCGAGTTCATGCACGCGCTCGCGAAGGGCGGCGCCGATGTCATCGAACTCGGCGTGCCGTTTTCGGACCCGATGGCCGACGGTCCGGTGATCCAGCAGTCGTCGGAACGCGCGCTGGCAAAGGGCGTGTCGCTCAAACACGTGCTCGCCGACGTCAAGCGCTTCCGCGAAACCGACGACAAGACGCCCGTCGTGCTGATGGGCTACGCGAATCCCATCGAGCGTATGGGCGCCGACGCGTTCGCCGCTGCCGCGAAGGAAGCGGGCGTCGATGGCGTGCTGGTTGTCGACTATCCGCCCGAAGAATCGGCTATCTTCGCCGAAAAGATGAAGGCGGCCGGGATCGATCCGATTTTCCTGCTCGCGCCCACGTCGACGGACGAGCGCATCGCAGAGGTTGGTAAAATCGCGTCCGGCTACGTCTACTATGTGTCGCTCAAGGGCGTCACGGGCTCAGCAAATCTGGACGTTTTGAGCATCGCGGGTAAAATCCCGGCCATCAAGTCGCGCGTACCGCTGCCAGTGGGCGTCGGTTTCGGCATTCGGGACGCGCAATCCGCGCGCGCCGTGGCCGAAGTCTCCGATGCCGTCGTGATCGGCAGCCGTATCGTGCAATTGCTCGAAGAAGCAGCACCCGAGTCCGCTGCGAGCAAGCTGACGAGTTTCATTGCTGAAATTCGCCAGGCGCTCGACAGCATCGGTGCGACTGCCCGATAAACATCATTTTTGTCGCGGTTAGCATGGCGGCGCGGTTCCTGCTGCGCCGTCTTTCGTATCGCGAATCCTGGAAGGAATCATCATGAGCTGGCTCGACAAACTGTTGCCGCCGAAAATCAAGCAAACCGACCCGAAGAGCCGCAAGGGCATTCCGGAAGGGCTGTGGATCAAATGCCCGTCGTGCGAAGCGGTGCTGTACCGCAACGACGTCGAGGCGAATCTGCACGTCTGCCCGAAGTGCGACCACCATATGCGGATCGGCGCGCGCGAACGGCTCGACGGCTTGCTCGATCCGGAAGGCCGCTATGAGATCGGCCAGGAAATCCTGCCGGTCGACGCGCTCAAGTTCAAGGACAGCCGCAAGTATCCCGACCGCCTGAAAGAGGCGATGGACGAAACCGACGAAACCGACGCAATGGTCGTGATGGGCGGCGCGATCCACACGCTGCCCGTGGTGGTCGCGTGCTTCGAATTCGCGTTCATGGGCGGCTCGATGGGTTCCGTGGTTGGCGAGCGCTTCGCGCGCGGCGCGCAGAACGCGATCGAACAGCACGTGCCGTTCATCTGCTTCACCGCTTCGGGCGGCGCGCGGATGCAGGAAAGCCTGCTGTCGCTGATGCAGATGGCGAAAACTACGGCCATGCTGACCAAGCTCGCCGAAGCCAAGCTGCCATTCATCTCCGTGCTGACCGATCCGACGATGGGCGGCGTGTCGGCGAGCTTCGCGTTCCTCGGCGACGTCGTCATCGCCGAACCGAAGGCGCTGATCGGCTTTGCCGGCCCGCGCGTGATCGAGCAGACCGTGCGTGAAAAGCTGCCGGAAGGCTTCCAGCGCGCCGAATTCCTGCTGCAAAAGGGCGCGATCGACATGATCGTCGACCGTCGCAAGCTGCGCGAAGAAATCGCGCAACTGATGGCGCTGCTCACGCGCCAGCCGGCTGACGCAGTCGCCTGATGCCCTCTCCGGCCGTGATGTTTCGCACGGCCAGTAGGAACAACCAACGCGCCGCGAGAGGTTCTCAAGCGGCGCGTTGTCATTTCTAGGATAATTCCGGTCCGCACTGCCAGTTTTTCAGATGACCACTTTCCCCACACTCGACGCGTGGCTCACGCACCTGGAATCCGCTCACCCCGTCGGAATCGACATGGGCCTCGCGCGCATCAGCAAGGTGCGTGACGCGTTGGACCTCAAGTTCGCGTGCCCGGTGATCACGGTCGGCGGCACGAACGGCAAGGGTTCTACCTGCGCCATTCTCGAAGCGATCCTGCTGCGCGCGGGTTACACCGTCGGGTGTCATACGTCGCCGCATCTGCTCGCATTCAACGAGCGCGCGCGTATCAACGGCCAGATGGCGACTGACGCCGAACTGCTGCCGCACTTCGAGGCCGTCGAAAAGGCGCGCCAGGCGCTCTCTGAGCCTGTTTCTCTGACGTATTTCGAGTTCACGACGCTCGCGATCATGCATCTGTTCGCCGAGCGCGGCCTGGACGCGGTGATTTTCGAAGTCGGGTTGGGCGGACGGCTCGATGCCGTCAACATCCTCGATACCGACTGCGCGATCATCACGAGCATCGACATCGATCACACCGACTTCCTCGGCGATACGCGCGAGAAAATCGCGTTCGAGAAGGCGGGCATTTTCCGCGCGGGCAAGCCGGCCATCTGCGCCGATCCCGTTCCGCCGCAAACGCTGATCGATCATGCCGAGAAAATCGGTGCTGAGTTGTGGCTGTTCGGACGCGATTTCCGCTACGAAGCGCAACCGGGCAACGAGCGCCAGCAGTGGAGCTACATCGGCCCGACCATGCGTCGATCGGCGCTGGCGTATCCGGCGCTGCGCGGCGCGAATCAGCTGCTCAATACGACGGCGGCGCTCGCCGGGCTCGAAGCGGTGCGCGACCGTTTGCCCGTGTCGGCGCAGGACATTCGTCTGGGTCTCGCCAACGTCGAACTGCCAGGACGCTTCCAGGTACTGCCGGGCAAGCCGTCGATCGTGCTCGACGTCGGCCACAATCCGCATGCAGCCGCTGTGCTGGGCCAGAATCTCGGCAATATGGGCTTTTTTCCGTACACGTACGCGGTTTTTGGCTCTATGCGGGACAAGGACATCGCCGGCGTGCTCGAACACCTGAAAGGCGAGATCGATCACTGGAACGTGACCGACCTGCCGACGCCGCGTGCCGCCAGCGCGCAAGAGCTGGAAACGGCGCTGCGCGACGTAGGCGTCAGCGACGCCCCGGATTGCAGCGTGACGCGTTTTGCCACACCTGCAGAAGCTTTCCAGGATGCGCTAAAACGAGCGTCCGACAATGATAGAATCGTGGTTTTCGGCAGCTTCTTCACGGTCGCAGGCGTCATGGCCTACCGTAAATCGCAGCAACACTGAACGCGCGGGCCTCGAACCAAGCCATTCATGGGTATTTTCTCGTTCGGCAAGAAAGACGACGCACCGACTCGGCGCGGCGCAAATTCCAGTTCCAGTCGCGGTAGTCGTGCCGAGCGCACTGAACGCGCGGAACGCGTCGAACGGCGCAGCCGCCGCACGGACCGTTCCGGCGACGCCGACGCGATGCTGCTCGATCCCACGCTTCCCGAGAAGCAACGTGCGCGACGCCGCCTGGTCGGCGCCATCGCGCTGGTGATCGCCGCTGTCGTCATTCTGCCGATGGTGCTGGATTCGCACCCGAAGCCCGTCACCGACGACATTTCCATCGATATTCCCAGCCGCCCCGCGCCCAAGCCGCGCGCGTCGGTCGACAACGACACGCAAGCTGCCGTCGCGCCGGACAATCCCGCCGCGCCGGATGCCGCGCTCGCGGCCTCGGGTCTGGCGCCCGCGGCGTCGGGCACGGCCGCTACGGGCGCCGTGGCGTCGCAGCACGACAACAGCAAGAACGCGCCGATCGCGATGACGCCTGCCAAGCCGCAGACGCCCGCTGTCGTCGCGAACAACGCGCCGGCTGCCAAGCCAGCAGCGAAACCGCAGGCTGACGCCAAGCCCGTGGCAAAACCGGAACAGAAACCCGCAGCCACGGAAACGGCGCAAGCAGCCGCTTCAGGCACGGAAACAGGTACGCCCGCGGCGCCTCCGGGGAGCCGCTTCGCGGTTCAGCTGGGCGCGTTTCAGGACGACGCCAGCGCACACGCATGGGTGACCAAGTTGAAAGCGGCGGGTGTGCCCGTATATACGGAGCGTCGCAAGCAGGCTGACGGCTCCAGTCGAACCCTGTTGCGCGCCGGTCCGTTCGCGGACCGTGCGGCGGCGTCGGCGGCGATCGCGAAGGTGCGCGAGGCTGGTCTGACGTCGGGCGCGAACAACGGCGCTGCGCAGTAATCCGGCGATGTTCACCGCGTTCGACTACGCTGTAATGGCGGTGATCGCCCTGTCAGCCATGCGCGGAACGTGGCGCGGCTTTTTGTCCGAGGTATTCGGGCTGATCGGCTGGATCGTCGCGTTTCTGGTGGCGGCGCGCTTCGTGGGGCTGCTGGTGCCCTACGTGCCGGCGAACTGGCCAGGCGGCGCGCTGACGCAGTGGCTGATCGCGTTCGCGGCGATCGTCATCGGCGTGATGCTGCTGGCCAGCGTGGCGAATGCGCTGCTGAGCCGGCTGGTGCAGGTGTCCGGTCTGGGCGGTATTGACCGCTCGCTCGGACTGGTGTTCGGCCTCGTACGCGGGGTCATATTAGTGCTGGTTCTGGTCGCCCTCGGTGGCTTGACCGAACTGCCCAAACAGGAATTCTGGCGCAACGCGCTGCTGCGGCCCTACGCCGAGCAGGGCGTGCGAGAGTTGAAGCCTCTGCTTCCCGAAACGCTCGCCGCCTACGTCCACGTGTAACGATCGCGTTGCATGCAAGGGGCGAAGGCGGATGACAAGGCGGGCCGATGGTGAAGCAGGCAGAACCACGGCGCGCGCGGCTGTCTCCCAGGCAGGCCGCACTGATCGAATTTCGTACCCTTTGAAGGACATGCCATGTGCGGCATCGTAGGCGTAGTTTCCCAGTCTCCCGTCAACCAGCTCATCTATGACAGCCTGCTGCTGCTGCAGCACCGCGGTCAGGACGCTGCCGGTATCGCTACGGCGAACGGCAACAATTTCCACATGCACAAGGCCAATGGCATGGTTCGCGACGTGTTCCGCACGCGCAACATGCGCAGCCTGCCGGGCAATAGCGGCATTGGCCAGGTGCGTTACCCGACAGCGGGTTCTGCGTCGAGCGAAGAAGAAGCCCAGCCGTTCTACGTGAACGCGCCGTTCGGCCTGATCCTCGCGCACAACGGCAATCTGACCAACTGGCAGCAACTGAAAGACGAGATGTTCCGCATCGATCGTCGCCACATCAACACGAATTCCGACACGGAAGTCATGTTGAACGTGTTCGCGCACGAATTGCAGTTGTCGAGCTCGGGCCTGCAGCTCGATCCCGCCGCGCTGTTCAAGGCCGTAACGGGCGTACACCGTCGTGTGCGCGGCTCGTACGCGATCGTGTCGCTGATTTCCGGCTATGGTCTGCTCGGCTTCCGCGACCCGTTCGGCATCCGTCCGCTGTGTATCGGCAAGCTGGAAACGGCGTCGGGCACGGAATGGATGCTGGCGTCGGAATCGGTGGCGCTGGAAGGCATCGGCTTCGAGTTCGTGCGCGACGTCGCGCCGGGCGAGGCGATCTTCATCGATTTCGAAGGCAACTTCCACGCGCAGCAATGCGCGCCGAACGCAAGCCTGAACCCGTGCATTTTCGAACTCGTGTATCTTGCGCGTCCGGATTCGGTGCTCGACGGCGTGCCCGTCTACAACGCGCGTCTGCGCATGGGCGACTATCTGGCCGAGAAGATCATGCGCGTGCTGCCCGACGACGTGAAGATCGACGTCGTCATGCCGATTCCCGATTCGTCGCGTCCGGCGGCGATGCAGGTCGCGGCGAAGCTCGGCGTCGAATATCGCGAAGGCTTCTTCAAGAACCGTTATGTGGGCCGCACCTTCATCATGCCGGGCCAGGCGGTGCGCAAGAAGTCGGTGCGTCAGAAGCTGAACGCGATGGGCATCGAGTTCAAGGGCAAGACGGTGCTGATCGTCGACGATTCCATCGTGCGCGGCACGACGTCGCACGAAATCGTGCAGATGGCACGCGATGCCGGCGCGAGCAAGGTGATTTTCGCGTCGGCGGCGCCGCCCGTGAAATTCCCGAACGTCTACGGCATCGACATGCCGACGCGCAGCGAACTCGTCGCGCACGGCCGTTCGGATGAAGAAGTGGCGCGCCTGATCGGCGCCGATTTCCTCGTCTATCAGGACGTCGACTCGCTGAAGAACGCGATCCGCGACATCAACCCGGCGCTGAAGGAATTCGAAGCGTCGTGCTTCGACGGCAACTACATCACGGGCGACGTGACGACGGAATACCTCGACCGCATCGAATCCGCGCGTCTTGCACCGTCCGCGCAATCGGACCGCGACGCGGCGAGCGACGCGATCGAAGGCGGCGCTGCGCGTTCGCAATTGCATCTGCAACTGTCGGTCGAGTAACGCGTCGTCAGCGCGCGAGCATCGGGCAACCGGGACTCGCGCGCGGCAACGGCCGTTGAAACCCGGCGCGAAAACCCGGCCGCAGTGTTACCATCGGGTTTTGCGTCGATTTGATCTCAGCTTGCGGACGCGGGGAAACCCAAAACAGCTAAAGCGAACGGTGAGCAGCAGCACAGCCATCGCGCTTACAGCTTTCCCCGCACACGAAGCCCGCTTATGCCGACGCAAAGCGGGCTTTTTTGTTGCTCTCGCGTGCGCGAACCTTCATGGCGAGCGCGCGACCTCGAAAACGGAACAGAACGAACATGGACGACTCCCTCAACTTCGACACGCTCGCAGTCCGCTCGGGCACGTTGCGCAGCGAATTCGGCGAACACTCGGAAGCGATCTTCCTGACGTCGAGCTTTGTGTTTGCGAGCGCCGCAGATGCTGCCGAGCGCTTCAAGAATTCCGAAGACTATTACACGTACTCGCGCTTCACGAATCCGACCGTGACGATGTTCCAGGATCGTCTCGCGGCGCTCGAAGGCGGTGAGGCGTGCATGGCGACGGCGTCGGGAATGAGCGCGATCATGTCGGTGGTGATGTCGGCGTTGCAGGCGGGCGATCATCTCGTCAGCTCGCAGAGCCTGTTCGGCTCGACGCTCGGCATGTTCTCGCAGATCTTCAGCAAGTTCGGCATCACGACGACCTTCGTCGATCCGACCGATCTCGACGCATGGAAAAATGCGGTGCGTCCCGAGACGAAGATGTTCTTCCTCGAAACGCCGTCGAACCCGCTGACGGAAATCGCGGACATCGAAGCGATCAGCAAGATCGCGAAGTCCGCGAATGCGCTGTTCGTCGTCGACAACTGTTTTTGCAGTCCGGCGCTGCAACAGCCGCTGAAACTCGGCGCGGACGTCGTGATGCATTCGGCCACCAAATTCCTCGACGGGCAAGGGCGCGTGCTCGGCGGCGCGCTGGTCGGCTCGAAGCAATTCATCATGGAAAAGGTGTTCCCGTTCGTGCGCAGCGCGGGCCCGACGCTGTCCGCGTTCAACGCGTGGATTCTGCTCAAGGGCATGGAGACGCTGTCGCTGCGCGTCGAGCGCCAGTCGGCGAATGCGCTCGAAATCGCGCGCTGGCTCGATCAGCATCCCGCCGTGAAGCGCGTGTTTTATCCGGGCCTCGAATCGCATCCGCAGTACGAGATCGCCAAGCGCCAGCAGAAAGCGGGCGGCGCGATCGTTTCGTTCGAACTGAAGGGCGACACGCCGGAAGCGATGCGCGCGAATGCGTGGCGTGTGATCGACAGCACGAAGATCTGCTCGATCACGGGCAACCTCGGCGACACGCGCACGACCATCACGCATCCCGCCACCACGACGCATGGCCGTATCACGCCGGAAGCGCGCGCGGCAGCGGGCATCACGGAAGGTCTGATCCGGCTCGCCGTTGGTCTGGAGAATGCAGCCGATATCCGCGACGATCTGGCGCGCGGCCTTGCAGGCTAATGATGTGAAGAAGTCAGTGAAGAAGTGAAACGAAACGGGCGCTGCGAAGCGCCCGTTTTGTCATACAGCCACGCTCAATGCAGCAAGGCGCGCCATTGGCCGGGCGCCATGCCGAAGCGCCGTGTGAACGCGTGCGTATAGGCGCTCTGATCGCCGAAGCCGACTTCGAGCGCAACGTCGGTCAATGAGCGGCGCGGATCGGCGAGCAGCGTGACCGACGTATCCAGCCGCAGACGCTGCAAATAGCGGTGCGGCGTTTCACCGAATGCGTCGATGAACAACTGATGAAAACGACGCATGCCGAAGCCGCAATGCTCTGCGAGATCCGCGATGCGCAGCGGCTCCGACAGACGCGCGCGCAGCCAGGCGTCGATGCGCGCAAAGTCGAGGCCAGCGCCCGGCGCAGCATCCGCCATGCCCGTGTCTTCGATGATCGCTGCGCATAAGCGAGCGGCCGCGTCCCAGTTGAAGCGCCGCCACGCGGCATCGCCATCGATATGTCCCGTCGCGCGGCCCGCGATATGCGAAACCAGTTGCGTGAGCGACGAATCGACGGTGACGGCGCGCGCCCGGTCGAACAGACGCTGCGGCACGGCGACCGACGACGCAGGCAAATCGAGCACCAACTGCCGGTTCTCGCCGACGCCCGCATAGTCATGCCGCGATCCTGCCGGAATGAGCCACGCGGAGGTCCGGTCGATTTCCTGCGCGACGCCGTCCACGGCCATCACCATCGACCCGTCCAGACCGAGCACGATCTGATGGAAGTCGTGCACGTCCGACGCTTCTACGGTGCCGTAACGGCGCAGGGAAACGCTGGGTGCATCGGTAACGGCGTGGCTCATCACAAAGCAGGCGGAAAAACGGCGGAAACGTTCAGACGCCGAGCAATTCGACTTCGAACACGAGCGTCGCGTTCGGCGGAATCACGCCGCCTGCGCCGCGCACACCGTAGCCGAGTTGCGGCGGAATGGTCAGCTTGCGCACGCCGCCGACCTTCATGCCCTGCACGCCTTCGTCCCAGCCCTTGATGACCATGCCGCCGCCGAGCACGAACGCGAAGGGGTCGTTGCGGTCCTTGCTCGAATCGAACTTCTGGCCGTCGGTCAGCCAGCCGGTATAGTGCACGCTGACGGTCTGGCCGGCCTTCGCTTCCGCGCCCGTGCCTTCCGTCAGGTCTTCGTACTTGAGGCCCGATGCAGTGGTGACAGTAGACATGCAATGCTCCTTGTAATCGTTCGAAACCGCTATTGTAGGCGTGTTGTCCTACCGTCGCGAAGATTGACCGAACGGCCATGCCTATAATGTCCAGACTGCAACCAACGGTGAACCGCCAACGAGGATGTCGATCGTGACCACGTCTACTCCGTCTTCTTCCGGCAACAACAAGGAGACGTCTGCCGTCGCCGAACGAACCGCGCGACGTTGCGCCGAAACGGCGCTTTTCATGCGCGATCATGTGCTGTCGCTGGTCTCGCACGACCTGCGCAGCCCGCTGAATGCCATTCACAGCTGGGCCTATGTGCTCGACCGCAAGATCGACGCGAACGACGCCACTGCGCAACGCGCGCTCGAGGGCATTCGCAACGGCGTCGAGCAGCAGGTGAAGCTGCTCGAATCGATCGTCGACACGACGCGCGCCGAGACCAAAGCGCTCGCTTTGAAACGCGCGCCGTTCGCGCTGCGCCCGTTGCTCGATGAAACGATCGGCGATGTGCGCGAGGCGCTCGCGGCACAGCGCGGCGTCGCGCTCGAACTCAATTCACCGCTGGCCGCGCAGCAGATGAACGGCGACCGCGAGCGTCTCGCCGCTGCGTTGTGGCTGCTCGTCACGTTCGCGGTGGAAGCGAGCGCCAACGGCGCGACCGTCACGCTCGATGCCGATGTCGATGCGTCCACGTTCCGCGCCACGGTCGCCTGGCAAGCGACGCCTGCTGCGCTGACGGACGCCGCGCTGCCTCACCTGCTCGAAAACTTCGCGCGTGCGCAAGCGACGCAGCCGCGCGAAGCCAGCCGCATTTCGTGGGTGCTGGGACTGTGCAAGCGCATCGCGGAAGCGCACGACGGCGCCTTCGAGCAGGGCGAATGGGCAGACGGCCAGCCGACCACGCTCAAGCTGCGCGTGCCGCTCGCCGGCGCATGACGCTCATCCATACGCGCATGGAATCGCGCGTGACCTGGCCGGATGGCCAGTCCGCGCGCGCTCAGCGCTTTCACGTGCCTTTCGCGCTCTATACTGACGGCTTTTGTTGCCGGAGTTCTTCGCTTTGATCCAGTTCGTCGCCCTCATTGGCGCGTTGTTGCTCGTTGCCCTCAACGGTTTCTTCGTTGCCGCGGAATTCGGTCTCGTCAAGCTGCGGCAGACTCGCGTGCAGACGCTCGCGCAGAAGCACGGCTTGCGCGGCAAGTTACTCGCGAAGGTGCATGGCCGGCTGGATGCGTATCTGTCCGCGTGTCAGCTTGGTATCACGCTCGCGTCGCTGGGGCTTGGCTGGATTGGCGAGCCGGCTTTCGCGGAACTGCTGAACCCGGTGTTCCATCTGCTCGGCATCGAAAACGAGAACCTGATACACGGCATCTCGCTGTTCTTTGCCTTCTCGTGTATTTCGTTCCTGCATATCGTGGTCGGCGAACTCGCGCCGAAGTCGCTGGCCATCCGCCAGTCCGAGCACGTCTCGCTGTGGACGGCGATGCCGCTGTATGGCTTCTACTGGGCGATGTATCCGGCCATCTGGGTGCTCAACTCGAGCGCGAACGCGGTGCTGCGCCTCGCCGGTCTGACGGCTGACCACGGCGGCGACACACACTACTCCACAGAAGAACTGAAACTGATTCTGCGAGGCCGTCGCGCGAGTGTCACGAACGAACTCGACGGCTCGAAAGACGCCTATTCGCAGGACGAATGGAACACGATTGCGCATTCGCTCGATTTCTCGCGCATGACCGTCTCCGACCTGATGCGGCCCGCGCATGAACTGGTGAGCCTGCGCCGCGATCTGCCGTGGCGCGAGAACATGCAGATCATCGCGCGGCATCGTTTCAGCCGTTATCCGTTGCTCGAGGATGCGACGGGCGAGCGCGTCGCGGGCACCATCCATCTGAAGGATCTGCTACTGGCGCGCCACGCGGGCAGCACGCTCGACGACCTGTCGCACTACGTGCGTCCGGTGCAGTACGTGAAACCCGAAATGCCCGCGCTGGAACTGTTCCGGCGCTTCCGCAAGGGTGCGCCGCATCTCGCGCTGGTCGGGCGGAAGAACGCGAAGCCGATCGGCTTCCTGACGCTCGACAATCTGCTCGGCGCGCTGGTCGGCCAGATTCACGACGAGTTCCGTCAAGGCGACGCGGACTGGACGCGCATGGACGACGGCACACTGATGGGCAAGGGCAGCTTGCCTGTGGTGTCGCTGGAGCGCGCGCTTGGTATCGATATCGACGAGGGTAGCGCGGAATCCGTCGGCGGCCTCGTGATCAACGCGCTCGGCGATCTGCCGGAAGAAGGGCAGCGGGTGGATTTCGATCGCTTCGACGTAGTCGTGAAGCGGATGAAGGGGCCGCGTATCGTGCTCGTGCGGGTGTATCCGAAGATGTTTGATGATGAGGGTGGTTAGGGCGTCGCACTCGCATCACACCCGCGGCACCCCATCCTCAACCAGCACGGCCACAGGCATCGTCGTCAGCGCATCACGCAGATACAGCATCCCGGTATCTTCGACCTTTGGCGCAGCAGGGCTAACCCAGTCGAACAACGCCCGCCCGAACAACTCTTCGGGCATCTGCACGGCCGTATCGTCCCACGCAATCGGATCGACGAGCGGCAAGTCGCTGCCAGCATCGAGCAGCGCCATCGACAGCCGCGTCGCAATCACCACTGCCCAGCAGTTGCCCTGCCGCCGTGCGAACGCAATCGCATGTGCGGCATGCTTGCCCTGCACCGTGAGCGGCGTATAGCTGCCGCTGCTCAGCAATTCAGGTATCTGCATGCGCAGCGCGAGCATCCGCTGATTGATCGCGAGCTTCACGCGGCCGTCGCGCCATCCGGCGAGGTAGTCGGATGGCGGCGCCTCGGCGAGCAGCGCCTGTCGCTGTGCAAAATCGACGGGTCGCCGGTTGTCGGGATCGACGAGACTGAAATCCCATAGTTCGGTACCCTGATAAAGATCGGGCACACCGGGCGAAGCGAGCCGCAGCAAGGTTTGCTGCAGGCTATTCACGACGCCCGCCCGGCTAATGCGCGCAACGAACCCGCTCAGCTCGCGCAAGAATCCGTCACGACGCTGCGGCGCGAGAATGTCGAACAGAAACTCGCGACAACCGTTTTCAAACGCTTCATCAGGCGCAAGCCACGTCGTGCGCAACTTCGCTTCGCGCAGCGCCTTCAACTGCCATTGCGCGACGCGCTCGGCGAGCGCCTTGACGCCCGCTTCGTCGTCGGGTGAAAGAGCGGGCGGCCAGCAGCCGACCAGCGTCTGATACAGCATCGCCTCAACGCCGGCGCCGGGCGCCCAGTCGTCGGCGTTGCCTTCGAGCGCGCGCCGGTGCGGCGTGTTCAACGTCGACCATGCGCGCAGCGTCGCAGCCCACTCATCGGCGATTTCACTCAGCACGGCGAGGCGCGCGCGCGTGTCCTCACCGCGCTTGTGATCGTGGGTCGCCGTCGCGAGCAGTGCGTGAGGGAAGCGCCGTGCGCGTTCCTGATTGCCCGCATGAAACTGCTCGACCGTCAGCGCGAACTCGCCTGGGTCCGCGCCCACTTCGCAACGCGACAGCAACCGTCCATAGCGATAGCACGCGGTATCTTCGATGGCTTTCGCGGCAACGGGTGCCGTCAGTTGCGAGAACAGCGTCTGCACAGTACGGCGCGCCGAGGCCGTGTGATTGAACGCGCCCGCGCCGCCATTCTGCTGCGGCGCCTGATACGCAGCGTTGCGTCCGTTGCCGTTCTCGTCGGCGCCGCTGCCGAGCCACGCATCGACGCGCGCCAGCACGCCATGATCGGCGCGCGACAGTGCCTGCTTCGCGGCATCGAGGGCGATGTCGAAGTACGCGTTGTCGGCGGCACTGCGCAGGCCGTTTTGCGGATAGATGCGGTAGACGGGGAAGTGTGCGGCAAGCTCGTTGGTCACGCGGCGGATCGCCGTATAGGTGAAATCACGCGTGGTGATGCTGTCGCGCGCCAGCCGATGCAGCGCGCGCGATACGCGGTCCAGTTCCGCAGGCAGATTTTCCGCGAGAATCTTGCGGCGCGCGGGCAGCGCTTCGTCGACGAAGTTCGCAGGGCGGCCGCTCAGTTCGGCCCATGCCTCAGCAAGCGGAGCGGCGCCCGCCGGATCATGCAGCAGCGCGCCAGCATCGTTCATAAAGTCGTAGCCCGTCGTGCCGTCCACGGGCCAGTCGTCACGCAGCGCTTCGCCGCGTCCGAGTATCTTCTCGACGACGATATACGGCGTCGTCCCCTCGCGCAGTTCCGACAGCCGTTGACGCAGCCGCTGCGCGTACTCGCGCGGTTCCGCGAGCCCGTCGATATGATCGATGCGCACGCCGTCGATCACACCTTCCGCATAGAGCCGGAAGATCAGCGCGTGCACGGCATCGAACACTTCGGGACGCTCGACGCGCACGGCCGCAAGCGTGCTGATATCGAAGAAGCGCCGCCAGTTCACCTCATCCGATGCCGTGCGCCACCACGCGAGCCGGAAGTGCTGCCGCTCGATCAGCCGGTGCAGGCGGTCGCGGCTGACGGGCTCGTTGGGCGAATACGCTTCGAGCACGAACTCGATGGCCGACGCGCCGTTCTGCTGCACGAATTCGCGCAGCGCGTCGCGGCCTTCGGCGGCGCGCGGATGATCAGTGGGCTGCGTCGTGATCGACGTGAAGCGCTCGGCGAGCGCGCTCAGATCGGCCCGATCCGCCGATTGTAGAATCGACGCGTAATCGATCGGGCAGACGGGGCACTCGTGCTCGCCATAGACGATGTTGAAGCGCCCACTGTCGGCGTCGAAGCGCAGCGCGATGCGGCCCGCGATCAGTTCCTCGCCGTAAGCCGCACCGAGCACGGGCATCAGCACCTTGCCGCGCAGCGCCGGGTCGGGCGAGTGCCAGTCGACATCGAAATAGCGCGCAAATGCGCTATGGCGGCCCCATTCGAGAATGTCCTGCCACCACGCGTTGTGCTTGCTCATGCCCATGTGATTCGGCACGACGTCGACGATCAGTCCCATGCCGAGTTCATGCAGCTTGTCGGTCAGACGCCGCAGGCCGTTTTCGCCGCCGCATTCGGCGCTGACCTGGCCATAGTCGACGGTGTCGTAGCCGTGTGTCGAGCCGGGCGTGGCCGTCGTGATCGGCGAAGCGTACAGATGGCTCACGCCGAGCGCGGCGAAATAGTCGACGTGCGCGAGCGCATCGTCGAACGTGAAGTCGCGATGAAACTGGAGTCGAAGCGTGGCGCGCGGAACAGTCATGGCGTATCGGACAACGAAGAGGCTGAGGTTGAGTCGGTGCGCGCCTGCTGGATGGCGAGCAGGCGGTCGCAAAAGGCGTCGTCGGCGAACAGGGCTTCGACGGGCTGGATCACGCGGCGGCGCCAGTTCGGATGCTCGTCGATCGAACCGGGCAAGTTCGGCTGATCCACGAGACCCAGCAGGTCTTCGAGCGGAATCGTGACGAGCGGCGAGGGCGTGGCGGCGACGAAGGCGAGCGCTTCATCGACGGGCGCTTCGTCGGGCGGCGGCGGATCGACGTCGGGCGCGGCAACCCCGGCTTGCTGGAACGCTTGCCAGAGCGCGGCGCGGTCGTCGTCGCGTTCGGCCTGCGCGAGCGCGACGGGATCGCGCCCGTCGGCACGCGGTGCGGTCTGACCGATACGATTGCGCCACACGATGTCCTCGCCGCGCCACCAGCCGGAAACGGTCGGCAGATCGTGCGTGGTCGTCGTTCCGACGGCGCCGTGATCCCATTCGGCGGGCGGCGTGAAGCCCTTGCCGTCTTTGGTGCGTTCGAACCACAGCACGCGGATGCCTGCGAGCCCATGCTCGCTGAGCCGCTCGCGAAAACCCGGCGGCACGGTGCCGAGGTCTTCGCCGATCACGATCGCGCGATGCCGCCACGATTCGAGCGCGATCAGCCGCAGCATGTCTTCGAGCGGATAGCGCAGGTACGCGCCGTTCTTCGCGCTCTCGCCTTCGGGCACGAGCCACAGTCGCCGCAGCCCGAGGATGTGATCGATGCGGATGCCGCCCGCGCAGGCGAACGCCGAACGCAGCATGTCGATGAACGCCGAGAAACCCTGATTGCGCATCGCGCGCGGCGAGAACGTGGTGAGTCCCCACGCCTGGCCCGCCTGGTTGAACAGATCGGGCGGCGCGCCGACGGACACGCCGTGCAGCATGTCGTCGCGATACGACCATGCGTGCGAGCCTGCGCTATCGCAGCCCACGGCAAGATCCGCGATCAGGCCGATTGCCATGCCCGCATCGCGCGCCGCGTGTTGCGCGTGCGACAGCCCCTTCGACGCGAGCCATTGCAGGAACAGATGAAACTCGACTTCATGCCGATGCTCGTTCGCGAACGCCTCGACTTCGGGGCTGCGCGGATCTTGCAACGCATCCGGCCATTTGCGCCAGTACCCTTCGCTACTGTGCAGCAACTGGAACGCGTGCAGCGCCTCGAAGCGCGCATGGTCTTCGAGCGCGCGGCCGCCGCGTTCGCAAAAGCCGTGAAACTCGAGCGCGCGCGGCGAATCCTGCGCGCGGTCGTTCGCGCAGAAACGCTCGAACAACACGCGCAGCATCTTGAGCTTGAGCGGCGTCGCCGTCTTCCAGTCGATCAGCGGCAGTGTCTCGAGTTGCGGCCAGACGTCGGTGCCGCCTGCCGCATCGAGCGCGGCCTGCGCAGCCTGTGCGCCGAACACGGCGGCGGGATCGATATGCGTGACGTTCAACCACAGCCGCGACGACGGCGAATACGGACTGAACGAGCCCGGCAACGCGCTGAACATCGCATGTGTCGGACTGACGGCGAGCGCATGCGCGCCGCGTTTCGCGCTTTCGATCGCGAGCGTGGCCAACGCCGTGTAATCGCCGACGCCGCCGTCGCCGACCCGGCGCAAGCCGTAGATCTGCGCGGCGATACCCCACAGCGGCGGCGCGTTCGTGTCGTCGCCGTGCATCGCGCGCCACGCGTCGGTGACCGTGTAGCACTGCGAGGGCGCGACGGCGAGCGTCATCCGGTGATCGTTGAGTACGAGCGTGTGATAGCCGGGCTCGTCGATGGGCGACAGCAGCGCTGCTTCGCCCCTCGGCGCCGTGAAGCGTCCATCGATCAGCGAGCCGCTTTCCAGTTCGATCCGGTAGTGACTGCCCGACTTGATCGCGGCGGCGGGCAATGCGATACCGCGTCCGCATTCGACCGTCATCAATGGCGGCAGCTTGCGGCCGGACAATTCGGCTTCGAGCGCGCCCGCGCTCTGGCGAATCTGCGTGGCGTTGCCGCATGGCAGGCCCATGCGTTCGAGCAGCGCGGCGAGCGTGCTGTCGGGCACGCGCTTTTTGTTGTGATGCGCGTCTTCCCATTCGACTTCGAAGCCTGCGCGTGCGGCGAGGGCGTCGATGGAAATACCGGGGCGTCGGGTCGTGGCCAAGCGTGTCACTCCTTAGGTCTGCACGTGCTTGCGCGCGTCGTGACCGACGGCATATCCGCTGACGTCGCCTGTCATCCAGGCGACGAATGCGTTGGGTGGCAACTCGCCTGCGTCGATGCGATCGCGCACGCGCGGCGGCGTTTCGAAGATCACCTTGCCGCCGGGGCGTTCGTCGAGCGATACGGCTTCATTGCCGAGATTCAGCACGATCGACAGCGTCTCGCCGTCGTCGAGTTTCCAGCGCGCGGTTAGCG
This sequence comes from Paraburkholderia largidicola, assembly GCF_013426895.1. NCBI lineage: Bacteria > Pseudomonadati > Pseudomonadota > Betaproteobacteria > Burkholderiales > Burkholderiaceae > Paraburkholderia > Paraburkholderia largidicola. The sequence continues at coordinate 2,072,812 of NZ_AP023175.1, forward strand.
CGTTCGCGTCCTGATCGCCCGCCGTCTTGAGGACCGTTGCGCCGAGCGCCTTCGCATGCCGCAGGCGCGGCGCGATCAGCTTTGCGCGCACGGCGAGGGCAGACTTGTAGAAATGCATCCAGTCGAGCGCGTCCTTCGCGTCAGGCGTGTCGCCATGCCGTTCGGCGGGTGGCGACGACATGACGAGCGTCTGCGGATCGTTCGGATCGGGAATCAGCGCGCGGCGCTTCTCGTCGGCGAATGCGGAGAAACGCGCGAACTCCTTGCGGCGTCCTTCGCGCACGGCGTTGGCCAGATCGCCGGTGTAATCGGTGAAGAACAGGAACGGCTGTTTCGAGCCATATTCCTCGTCCATGAACAGCAGCGGAATCTGCGGCGACAGCAGCAACAGGCCCGTGGCGGCGCGCAGCGCGTCATCGGAGCACAGCGTGCGCAGACGCTCGCCCATCGCACGATTGCCGATCTGATCGTGGTTCTGCAAAAACGCGACAAACGACGTGGGCGGCAGATGGCCGCTGGGCTCGCCGCGCGGCTTGCCGTCGTGGATCGGCGAAGGATCGCCCTGATAGCCGAAGCCGCTGCCGAGTATCCGCGCGAGCCGCTGGATCGGCTGGTCGGCGTACGCCGCGTAGTAGCCTTCGTGTTCACCTGTCAGCAGCACATGCAGCGTGTTGTGCGCGTCGTCGTTCCATTGCGCGGTGAAATGCCTGTCGAGCAGATTCGCCGTATTGCGCTCGTTTTCCAGCACCAGATGCACGTGACGTCCGTGCTGCACATGCGCGCGCACGTGATCGGCGAAACGGCGCAGCCAGTCGTCGTTGTCGATGGCGTGTACGGCGTCGAGGCGCAATCCGTCAAAGCGATATTCATTGAGCCAGTAGAGCGCGTTGTCGCAGAAGTACTCGCAGACTTCGCCACGCTCGAAGTCGATTGCGGGCCCCCACGGGGTGTGCGTGCCTTCGCGGAAAAACGGCTTCGCATACTGATGCAGATAATTGCCGTCCGGACCGAAGTGGTTGTAGACCACGTCGAGGAATACCGCGAGGCCGTGCGCGTGCGCGGCGTCGATCAGCGCTTTCAGGTCGTCGGGACGCCCGTATGCGGAATCGGGCGCATAGGGCAGCACGCCGTCGTAGCCCCAGTTGCGCGTGCCGGAGAAATCGTTGAGCGGCATCAGTTCGATTGCGGTAACGCCCAACTCAGCGATGGCGGGCAGGCGCTTCATCACGCCGCCGTAGCCGCCCAGCGCGCCGACATGCAACTCGTACAGCACCGTCTCTTCCCACGGCCGGCCGCACCAGCCCGTGTGCTCCCAGGTGTAGGCGCGCGGATCGATGACTTCGCTCGGGCCGTGCACGTCCTGCGGCTGAAAGCGCGACGCGGGGTCGGGAATCAGCAGCGCGCCGTCGAGCTTGTAGCGATACAGCGTACCCGCGCCGCAACCGATTTCCGTCTCGAACCAGCCGTTGCCCGTCGCGCTCATGTCGTGCGTGCCGGACCCGTCGCCGTTTTCGACGACGACCTGCACCTTCGCGCACGACGGCGCCCACAGCCTGAAGCGCGTGCGCGGGTTCGCGCTCGCCGCGCCGAGCAGCTGCGCGCCGAACGGCAGGCAGTGCGCGTGATGATGCGCGTGAGGGTCGATCGGACGTTCATGCATGATTGTCACCATTCGTCGGCATGTTGATACGCACACTCATTGCAGACCTTCCGGGCATGGGCTTTCTGTCGATAATCGGGCCCCGTGCCGTCAACCGGACCGCTCGGTGTCGGGCATCGATGTGCCCGGGTCCGGCGGCAATGCGGTCAACAGACGCGGTCCGTACTGCGCGCCCGCGCGCCAGCTTGCCTGCCAGTCCGCTTCGCCCGTGGGCTGCGCCGCTAGCACCACCATGCTGTGAGCGGGCACTTCCAGGTCGGGCGCCGCGAGCGGCGCGGGCGGCGCTTCGGGGTTCGCCGTATCAAGCAGCACATGCCATTCCAGGTGCGGCGGCGGGGGCATGAAGCGCAGCGCCGCCGACGATGCGTTCAACATCATCAACAATACTTCCGTTTCTCCATTCAGGCCTGCGCCGGCCCGCCGCAGCGTGAAGGCGCGGCCTTCCGGGTCCTGCCAGGCTTCGATGGTCAGCGCTTCGCCATGCTCGTCGAACCAGCCGACGTCGTAGAGACCTGGCAGCACTTCACGGTCGCCGAACAGGAAGCGGTTTTCGCGCAGCAGCGGATGCTGTTTTCGCAGCGCGATGATGCGCGCGAAGAACATAGTCATTTTGCGCCCGTGTGGGAGCGCGGCACGTTCCCAATCTATCCACGAAATTTCGTTATCCTGGCAATACGCGTTGTTGTTGCCGCGCTGGGTGCGGCCCATTTCGTCGCCGGCGAGCATCATCGGCGTGCCGAGCGCGATGAACAGCGTAGCGGCTAGCGAACGCGAAACGCGTTCGCGCGCCTCGGAGATCGCGGGTTCGTCGGTCGGGCCTTCGACTCCCCAGTTCGAACTGTAATTTTCGTTGTGGCCGTCGTTGTTGTTTTCGCCGTTGATCTCGTTGTGCTTCTGCGAGTAAGCGACGAGATCGGACAGGGTGAAGCCGTCGTGCGACGTGACGAAGTTGATCGACGCCGTCGGCTTGCGAAAGCGCCGGTTGAACAGATCCGCCGATCCCGTCAGCCGCGCGGCGAGATCGGGCCGCATGCCTGCGTCGCCGCGCCAGAAACGGCGCACGGAATCGCGGAAACGGTCGTTCCATTCGCTGACGCCAGGCGGATGATTGCCGAGCTGATAGCCACCGGGGCCGATGTCCCATGGCTCGGAAATCAGCTTGCGCTGCGACAGGATGGGATCTTGTCGCAGCGCGTCGAAGAAGCCCGAGCCGGGATCGAAACCCGAATGCTCGCGCCCGAGCGTGACACCGAGATCGAAACGGAAGCCGTCGATATTGAACGCGGTCGACCAGTAGCGCAGCGAATCCATCACCATTTGCAGCACGCGCGGATGGGGCATGTTGAGCGTGTTGCCGCAGCCGGTGTCGTTGATGTGATGGCGTTCGTCGCCTGGAATGAGGCGGTAATAGCTGGCATTGTCGAGTCCGCGCCACGACACGGTGGGGCCCATCTCGTTGCCTTCGCACGTGTGGTTGTAGACGACGTCGAGTATTACCTCGATTCCTGCCGCGTGCAGTTGACGGACGGCGATGCGCATTTCATCGAGCCGGTGCGCGGTGAGATACGACGGCTCAGGCGCGAAGAACGCGGCCGTGTTGTAGCCCCAGTAGTTGCGCAGCCCGCGCTCGACGAGAAAGCGGTCATTGAGGAATGCGTGGACGGGGAGCAGTTCGACGGCGGTGACGCCGAGCTTCAGCAGATGCTCGATGAATTCCGGCGACGCGAGCGCGGCGAACGAGCCGCGTTCGGGCGTGCGCAGGTCTTTGCGTAGCATCGATGCGCCGCGAACGTGGGTTTCGTAGATGACCGTTTCATTCCACGGGACGTTGGGGCGGGTGTCATGGGACCAGTCGAAGGCTTCGTCGACGACCACGCATTTGGGCATGGCTGGCGCCGAGTCTCGTCGGTCGATCGAAAGGTCCATTCTGTTCGAGTGCACGCGGTAGCTGAACAGGGCGTCCGACCATCGGAACTGGCCGATGAGCTTTCTGGCGTAGGGATCGAGCAGGAGTTTGTGAGGGTTGAAACGGTGCCCGTGTTGCGGTTGGTATGGGCCGTGGGCCCGGAACGCGTAGACCGTGCCCGGGTGGGCGTGGGGCAGGTAGCCGTGCCATACCTCGTCGGTGCATTCCGGCAGCGTGTAACGCTTCAGTTCTTTTCTGCCTGTCGGTTCGAAGAGGCAGAGTTCAATGCGTTGCGCGTTCGCCGAGAACACCGCGAAGTTCACGCCCAAGCCGTCCCAGGTTGAGCCTAATGGGTACGGGGCGCCCGGTAGTAGTCTGTCTGGTAGTACGTGCGGCATGGCAAGTGTTCCCGTTGTTCTTTGGTTTTGGCGTCGCCGTTCGATGTTTTGGCCTCTGCGTTGGGGCTGCGCGGGGCAGGCGGTTCGGATTGCTTGTGTTTTCGCTGGCATCCGCTAGATGTTATTGGTGCTTCAGGCGTCGCCCCTGTGCGGGGCGGCACCTACTTTTCTTTGCCGCCGCAAAGAAAAGTAGGCAAAAGAAAGCGGCTCACACCGCCAGATCTAGTATTTGCCTGAGGGCCCCCACAGGTTCTTACACTTCACACGGCAACAACGTGACCGACGTTCGTTGCCAGCGCTCTTGCAGTGCGCCCCACCCGCTCCACGCGCCCGCACTACAGCACCCCGCGCCTGACATTCCTCTGCCGCCCAGGTGGCAAACTGTGTGTAGGCCCAAGTGCTCCACACGACATACTTCGGACCCGGAAGCGCACGGGGTGCCACCACGTAAGAGTGCCACCTTGTACGACGGCACGACCTACACACAGTTTGCCGCTATAGGGCATAAAACGTTCGCCAAGATCAACTCATAGTGTGGCCGTTTGAAGCGGGTGATGCGTCTATTCAAGGCGTTGGCAACGCACGCGAACAAGATCGCTGCCGCGTGAAGGGTGGGGTCGTTGGGGGCCCGTGGGAAAAGGTCAAGAATTGGCGGTGTTAGCCGCTTTCTTTTGCCTACTTTTCTTTGCGGCGGCAAAGAAAAGTAGGTGCCGCCCCGCACAGGGGCGACGCATCCACACCAAAGCCACAACGCGGATGCCAGCGCAACGGCCAAATCACCAAATCACCAAACCACCAACCCAACCCCTAATCCGCCCGAAGCACAACAGTCCCCAACGGCGGCAGCACCAAAGCAGCCGACTGCGGCCGCCCATGCGCCGCTACCTCATCTGTATAGATGACACCACCATTCCCCACATTAGACCCACCATAAACCCCAGCATCCGAATTCAGAATCTCAACCCACCGCCCCGCCCGGGGCATCCCAATCCGATATCCATGCCGGGGCACTGGCGTAAAGTTGCAAACGGTAATCAACTCACGCCCCGCACCATCCGTACGCCGCCAGGCAAAAACCGAATTCGCACTGTCGTCGCCGATGACCCACTCAAACCCACCCGGCTCGGTATCGAGCCGATGCAACGCGGGCTCCTCGCGATAAAGCCGGTTCAAATCCCGCACGAGCCGTTGCACGCCGTGATGCAACTCGTCATCGAGCAAATGCCAGTGCGGCGACCCATCGTGATCGAACTCGGCCATCTGCCCAAACTCGCCGCCCATGAACATCAGCTTCTTGCCCGGATGGGCCCACATAAACGCAAAGTACGCGCGCAGATTCGCAAACTTCTGCCAGCGGTCGCCCGGCATCTTGCCTAACAACGATCCCTTGCCATGCACGACCTCATCGTGCGAAAGCGGCAGCACGAACTTCTCCGAGTACGCATACACCATCGCGAACGTCATGTTGTGGTGATGCCACTGCCGGTTGATCGGGTCTTCGTGCATGTAGTGCAGCGTGTCGTGCATCCACCCCATGTTCCACTTGAACTGGAAGCCAAGCCCGCCATCCTCGATGCGCGCCGTCACGCCCGGCCATGCCGTCGATTCCTCCGCGATCGTGATCGCGCCATGCACGTCCGGCATATGCTGCACTTCGTGATTCAGCCGCTTCAGAAACGCAATCGATTCGAGATTCTCGCGGCCGCCATAAATATTCGGCACCCACTCGCCCGCCTGGCGCGAATAGTCGCGGTACAACATCGACGCGACAGCATCCACCCGCAAGCCGTCGACGTGATAACGCTTCAGCCACGCCAGCGCCGAGGCGATCAGGAACGCGCTCACCTCGTTGCGGCCGAGGTTGTAGATCATCGTGTTCCAGTCCTGGTGGTAGCCCTCGCGCGGGTCGGCATGCTCGTACAAAGGCGTGCCGTCGAATTCGATCAGACCGTGCGCATCGTTCGGGAAGTGCGCGGGCACCCAATCGAGGATCACGCCGAGCCCCGCCTCGTGCGCGCGGTTCATGAAGCTCGCGAACTGCTCCGGCGTCCCGAAGCGCGCCGACGGTGCGAACTGCGACAACGGCTGATATCCCCACGATCCGCCGAACGGATGCTCGGCAATCGGCATGAACTCGATATGCGTGAAGCCCATTTCCTTCGCATAAGGAATCAGGCGGTCCGCCAGCTCAGACCAGTTCAACGCGCGATGCCCTTCCTCCGCGACCCGCAGCCACGATTCCGCATGCACCTCGTAGATCGAGATCGCGGATTGCGCCGTCTGCTTCGACGCGCGTGTCTGCATCCAGTCGCCGTCGGTCCACGGAAAACGCTCGACGTCGTCCACATGCGCAACGATGGACGCCGTCGCGGGCGGCCTCTCGGTCTGCATCGCGCAAGGATCGGCCTTGAGCGGCAACGGATGGCCGTCGCGTGTCAGCATCTCGTACTTGTAGCGGGTGCCCGCGCCGATACGCGGCACGAACAGTTCCCACACGCCCGCCTGATGGCGCAGCCGCATCGGATGACGACGGCCGTCCCATGAATTGAAGTCGCCCACCACCGACACGCGCCGCGCATTCGGCGCCCACACGGCAAAGCGCACGCCCGGCACGCCATCCACCGTATGCGGCCGCGAGCCCAGGCATTCGAGCACCGCGTACGGATCGCCCCACGCGACGCGCTGCAACGGGTCGTCGCCGAGCACGGGGCCGAACGAATACGTGTCCTCGATTTCCTGAACCGACCCATGCCAGTCGATCCGCAAGCGATACGCCACGGCTTCGCTGACGGGACCTGCGAACAGGCCGCCCGGATGCAGCTGCTCCAGTTCGCCGAGCAGCCTGCCATTGTCGCGCGCGATGACCGACACGCGTGCCGCGTTCGGCAGCATCACGCGCACGACAGGACCGGTGCTCGTCTCGTGCATGCCGAGTTGCGAGAACGGGTCATGATGGCGCGCATCGACGAGCGCATCCAGATCGACGCGATGCAGACCGGCCGCCTCTAGTTGAACGTTGTAGTGCTCACTCATAATCGCCCTCTGATGCTGCGGGAGGCGCCGAGGCAGCCGCCGGCGAATGCGGCGCTGCGCCCGTGTCGCCCAGCAGGCGGCTCGTCAGCGCGGCGAGGCCGCGTACCGGCAAGCCGAGCCATGCTGGCCGGTTGGCTGCCTCGTAGCGGATTTCATAGGCGGCCTTCTCGATCAGGAACAGATCGAGCAACGCCTGTTCGTGCTCCGGCGCGACGAGCGGTTGCGGCGCGGCTTGCGTTGCCGCGCGGTACTCGGTGAGGAACGCTTCGGCAGCGGCGGCGCGGAAGCGTTCGAACAGCGCCCGCTTGCGGTCGGCCGTCATCTGCGGCGCGGCTTCCATCGTCGATTGCGCGGCGGCGCTCGCATACGACAGCGAACGCAGCAGTCCCGCGACGTCGCGCAGCGGGCTCGACTTCGCGCGGCGCTCTTCGAGTTCGCGTGCCGGCTCGCCTTCGAAGTCGATCAGGAAAGCGTCGCCTTGCGCCACGAGCACCTGGCCGAGGTGGAAGTCGCCGTGAATGCGCGTGCGCAGCGCATGCGCATCGGGCTTCACGAGCTTCGACACCGCTTCGACCAGCTTGTCCTTGCGGTCGAGCACGCTGCGGCCGAGCAGTGCGGCATCTTCGCCCAGCTGATCGACGTTCTTCTCTAGTAGTTCGAGCGCGGTGGCAAGCAGTCTCTGCGTGCCGTCGATCCACGCCTGCACCTGCTTGCTGTCGGCGGGTTCGGGATCGAATGCGGGGTTGTCCGAGGGCGACGCGAGCGCGACGTGCAACTCGCCGAGCCGCTTGCCGATGATGCCCATGTACGACGCGTAGCCTTCCGTCGCTTCTTCCTCGTTCACGCGGTCCTGATTCGCCTGATTCTCGTTGTTGGCGCCATCGACCGCGAGCGCGAGTTCGTCGATCGAACGGCGCAGCGTGTCGAGCGCCCAGTTCCACGCGTCACCCTGGTTGTCGACGAAGCCTTGCAGGATGCACAGCGTATGCGGCACGTTCTCCGGATCGACGCGCACCACTTCTCCATATAGCGGCGCGGTGTTCGCGTAGCCGAGCTGCGTCAGATAGCGGCTCATTTCCGCTTCAGGATGCATGCCCTTCAACAGGCGCCGCACGAGCTTCAGCACCACCTTGTCGGCGATCACGAGCGAGCTGTTGCTCTGCTCGGCGGCGAGCCAGCGGATTTCCGGCTGGTCGCCCAGATCGAGTTCGTCGAAACGGTCGGTTGGAATGAAGTGGATCGTGCTCTTCTGCACGGTCGGCACGCCGGCGCGCTCGCGCAGCTTGCGCAGCGTGCCGTAGGCGAACTGCGGCAACGCGAATGCATCCGTCAGATGGCCGACGTTGCGTCCGCGCCGCACCCGCGCCAGCGCCAGTTGCATGAAGAGCGGCGTGGTCGTGTCGGCGCCCCACGTGATCGCGAGCGGCAGCACATAACGCTCGGTGTGATTGCCGACATCCGCTTCGATCTCCGTGAACGCGAAGCCCGCTTCCGGAATGGTCGTGAGCGCGGCGAGACGCACGGCATGCATCTTCTGATCCTTCGATGCGAACCATCTGCGCCGACCCAGCCACGACGGCAGCACTTCCGATTCGAGCAGCCGTACGTTCTCGGGTGTCGGGCCCGCCTGGCCTTCGCGGATCACGATGGTGACGAAATCGGGCAGCGGCTCGGACGGCGCCTGGCTCCATGTCGGACGGCCGCCGCCTTCGCAGAGCAGGAACCACAGGAAGCCGTACGGCGGGAACGTCAGCAGATACGTGAGTTGCCCGATACGCGGGAACACCGAATCCGCCGTCATTTCGATGGGGACGGCGCCGTTGAATTCGGACAGATCGAGTTCGACCGCCTGCGGCGCACGCGACAGATTCGCGACGCACAGAATGGGCGGCTCGCCCGGCAGTTCGCGCAGATACGCGAGGATCTTGCGGTTGCTCGGCTTCAGGAAGCGGATCGTGCCGCGTCCGAACGTGTGCTTCGAGCGGCGCGTCGCGAGCATGCGCCGCGTCCAGTTGAGCAGCGAGTGCGGATCGCGGCTCTGCGCTTCGACGTTGACGGCGTCGAAGCCATACAGCGAGCCCATCACGGGCGGCAGCACCAGTTGCTCAGGATCGGCGCGCGAGAAGCCGCCGTTTCTGTCGGACGACCATTGCATCGGCGTGCGCACGCCATCGCGATCGCCGAGGTGAATGTTGTCGCCCATGCCGAGTTCGTCGCCGTAGTAGATGACGGGCGTGCCCGGCATCGACAGCAGCAGTGAATTGATCAGCTCGATGCGGCGGCGGTCGCGCTCCATCAGCGGTGCGAGCCTGCGGCGGATGCCGAGATTCAGGCGCGCGCGCCGGTCACTGGCATAGGTGTTCCACAAGTAGTCGCGCTCGGAGTCCGTGACCATTTCGAGCGTGAGTTCATCGTGATTGCGCAGGAAGATCGCCCACTGGTTCGTCTCGGGCAGATCCGGCGTCTGCTTCATGATGTCGGTGATCGGGAAGCGGTCTTCGCTCGCAATCGACATGTAGATGCGCGGCATCAGCGGGAAGTGGAATGCCATATGGCATTCGTCTTCGTTGCCGAAGTATTCCTGCACGTCTTCCGGCCACTGGTTCGCTTCGGCGAGCAGCATCCGGTTCGGATACTCGGCGTCGATGGTCGCGCGAATCTTCTTGAGGATGGCGTGCGTTTCGGGCAGGTTCTCGTTGTTCGTGCCTTCGCGCTCGACGAGATACGGCACGGCATCCAGCCGCAACCCGTCGATCCCCAGATCGAGCCAGAAGCGCATCACCTGCAGCACTTCGCGCATCACAGCAGGATTGTCGAAGTTCAGGTCGGGCTGGTGCGCGTAGAAGCGATGCCAGTAGTACTGGCCCGCAACAGGGTCGTGTGTCCAGTTCGACGGCTCGGTATCGATGAAGATGATGCGGGTCTTTTCATACTTCTTGTCCGTATCGGACCACACGTAGTAGTTGCGATGGTTCGAGCCGGGCTTCGCGCGGCGCGCGCGCTGGAACCACGGGTGCTGGTCCGACGTATGGTTGATGACGAGTTCGGTAATCACGTGCAGGCCGCGCGCATGCGCTTCCTGAATGAAGCGCTTCACGTCGCCAATCGTGCCGTAGTCGGGATGCACGCTTTTATAGTCGGCGATGTCGTAACCGTCGTCGCGGCGCGGCGACGGATAGAACGGCAACAGCCAGATCGCGCTGACGCCGAGTTCCGCGATGTAATCGAGCTTCGCGATCAGGCCCGGGAAATCGCCCACTCCATCGTTGTTCGCATCGAAGAACGACTTGATGTGCACCTGGTAGATGATCGCGTCCTTGTACCAGAGCGGATCGTCGGCCAGCGTCGACACCTTGGCGCGGCGCGACGGGCGCGGCTTCGCGGGAGCGGCCTCGGCTGTCGTGTCGGTGAAATGCTGCGACGTGCTTTCGGCGGGATCGTCACGTTTCATATTGCACCTTCGTTGAATGTGTCGGGGGCGGCCCGATGCGTGTCGCTTTCATCGGGAACAGCGTCGCGCGGCAGGCCGGTCGCGGGCGCGATGCGCCAGATCGCGAACGGCCGAGTGCCGGGATTGAGCCGCACGTGTTGCCATCTGCCATGCCATTGAAACCGCTCGCCCGTCATCTGGTCGATCACGTCGATGGTGCCCTGATCGTGCAGGCCCCATCCGTTGAACGTACTCCACGACAACTCGATATCTGCGCCTTGCTCGTTGAACGGATCGAGATTGATCGCGACGACGATCACGTTGTCGCGCGCCGGCGTCGCCTTTTCGAAGAACAGGATGCTCTCGTTATGGGCGGGCAGGAACGTGAGATTCAGATGCGAGTGCAGCGCCGGGTTCGTGCGGCGAATGCGGTTCAGCTCGGTGATTTCGCGCACGATGTTGCCGGGCCGGTTCCAGTCCCATGCGCGGATCTGATACTTCTCCGAATCCAGATACTCTTCGCTGTTCGGCAGCGCGGCGGCTTCGCACAGCTCGAAGCCGCTATACACGCCCCACAGTCCCGACAGCATCGTCGCGAGCGCGGCGCGGATCAGGAAGCCCGGACGCCCTTGCGACTGCAGATGACGCGGGTTGATGTCAGGCGTGTTGACGAAGAAGTTCGGCCGGAAGAACTCGCGCAGATCGGTTTGCGTCAGTTGCGTCAGGTACTCCGTGAAATCGCGCTTCGATTCACGCCATGTGAAGTACGTGTACGACTGCGAGAAGCCGAGCTTCGCGAGCCGCGCCATCACGCGCGGACGTGTAAACGCTTCCGAGAGGAAGATCACGTCGGGATGCCGCGCGCGTACGTCGTTGATCATCCATTCCCAGAACGGGAAGGGCTTCGTATGCGGATTGTCGACGCGGAAAATGCGCACGCCCGCATCGATCCAGAACAGGATCACGTCGCGCAGCGAAATCCATAAATCGGGTTTTGCGTCGCGCGCGTAGAAGTCCGGATTCACGATGTCCTGATACTTCTTCGGCGGATTTTCCGCGTATCGCAGCGTGCCGTCGGGGCGCCACGCGAACCATGTAGGGTGCTGCTTCAGCCACGGGTGATCGGGCGAGCATTGAATCGCGAAGTCGAGCGCGATTTCGAGGCCGTGATCGTGCGCGGCGGCCAGCATGCGCTTGAAGTCGTCGAGCGTGCCGAGCTGCGGATGCACGGCATCGTGGCCGCCCGCTTCGCCGCCGATCGCATACGGGCTGCCCACGTCGTCCGGACCCGGCGTCAGCGTGTTGTTGCGGCCCTTGCGGTTGGCGATGCCGATAGGATGGATCGGCGGAAAGTACAGCACGTCGAAGCCCATGTCGCGGATGCGCGGCAGTTTGCCGATCACGTCGTCGAAGTTGCCGTGCCGATGCTCGTCGTCGCTCATCGAGCGCGGGAAGATCTCGTACCAGCTGGCGAAGCGCGCGCCCGCACGTTCGGCGTCGATGCGATAGATGACAGGGTCGCGCGATAGCCCCGGACGGTGGCGCGCGGCGGCGAATGCTTCCGCCGTCGTGGGCGCCAGCACGATCGCGAGACGCTCGCCCGTGTCCGCCTTCATGAACTCCTTGACGATCGCTTCGAGCTGCTGTCGCTGCGAGCCTTCCACCGTCTCCGTTTCGGCCAGCGCAAGCGCGAACAGATGCTTCGCTTCCTCGACTTCGAGTTCGACCGATTGATCCGCCTTCAGCTTCTTCTGCATGTGATCGACGAGCGAGGCGAAATCGTCGCGCCATGCAATCACCGTGAACTCGTGACGTCCGATGCGTTCCAGCGGAATGCGCGCTTCCCAGATGTCGTTGCCGGCGGGCTGGGCAGGCGTCATCGGCGCTTCGTGCCAGGCGGTTTCGTCGGCGCCGCGCCAGATCACGGCGGCGGCGATCTTGTCGTGGCCTTCGGCGAACACGGCTGCCGTGATGTGCACGCGTTCACCGACGATGCGCTTGGCAGGGAAGCGGCCGTGATCGACGGCGGGCGACACGCTTTCGATCGCGACGCGCGAGCCTGCGATCGCATCGAGCACGCTCTTGTGTCCCGACGTTTTGGTGCTCTTTTTGTCGATGGGCGGCGCGAGCACGATCGGCTTCTCGGCGACCGCGCGGAACAGGCGGCACGCGCCCGGCGCGAGCGTGAACGGAGCGAGCGGCTGCGGCGCGCCGCGCGAATCGGTGCCGAGCTGCACGAAGCGCGTGAAGCCGCCCGGCACGCCGTCGAGCAGGCGCGCAGGGTCGACGCGCACGGGCGTGCCCAGTTCCGGGTTGATCGCAACCATCACCGCTTCGCCGGCATCGCGCAAATCGCGCTGATCGCCGCGCAACAGGATCGCGGCGTGGGTGTCCGGGCCGGACAGCGAACGCAGCTCGCCATTGGTCTGCAGCGACCAGGTGTCGCGGGCGATTGCATTGGCGTGCCGCACGCGCTCGGAGAGATCGAAACGCGCCGCGCCGCGCAGGCTTGCGTAGTGGGCAGCGTCGCCGAGCGTGTGCGAGATCGGCTCGGCGATGCCGTATTCGAAGCCCATCGGCATCATCCAGCCGGTGCCTGTCGACACGGCCGTCAGCAACGCACGGCGATACGCGCGTTCGACGATCGCCGAATCGTGCACGTGTTCGAGATCAGCCGCGAGCCGTGTGCCGTATGGCGCCTCGGGAAAGGCGACGGGCGAGGCGATGCGCATCAGCAGCGCATGTTCGTCGAGCATCCACGGCGCGCGGAAGTCCCACCAGCGCGACGACGAAAACACGGCGTCGAAGCCCACGCCTTCGAGCGCGGCGACGTCCGAGCGCACGAGGCCGGGCGTTGCGGCGAGAAAGCGTGTGGACGGATGGCGCGACGCGCGCACGGCATCGATCAGTCGGCGCCACGCGAAGGTGGGCACGCGGTGCGGCGAATCGAAACGGAATCCGCCGATGTCCGCATCGGCGAGCGCGTCGAGCGTATGCGCCCACCAGTCGAGCAGCGGTGCAGCCGCGTGCTCGTCGTTGAAGTTCGCATACGCGACGTTGTCTTCGTGACGCGCGTGGCGCGGGTCGAGCCGTGCCTCTTCCGGCTCGAACGGATGAAACCAGTCGCGATGCTCGCGAAACAGCTGGCCGTCGGCCGCGGCGCGGTCGATCACGAGATCGACGAGCAGCGTCAGGCCATGCTGGCTCGCGGTCTCGGCGAGACTCTGCAGCACCTCATGCGCGCTCTGGCTGCTGGCGAGCGCGGGGTGCAGCCGCGCATGGTCGCTGACGATCTGCGCATGACCCGCCTGTCCCGGCTGGAACAGCCCGCCGATCAGCACATGATCGAAACCGAGTGCGGCGGCATGCTCGAACTGCGCGGGCCACGCATCCAGCCGTCCGACGAGGGGAGAATGAACGAAGTAAATCCGCGGCGCATAGGCGTGGGGAGCTTCCATCGGTCGTTTCCAGATTTCGTCCTGCTTGCGGCGTGGATGCACCTGGGTGCGATCACGACCGCCTATTAGGCTTCAGAGCCGGATGCCGCGCGATGCGTCCTGCGACGGCGCGTACTGCTCAATGTAGTGCATTGATCGACAGGCGGCGTGTCAGTTCAAAGAGTCTGCGACGGCGCTGCATGTCGTCTGTTCCGGGTTCAATCGACAGGCGGTGATGGAGCAAGCGGTATGCCAGAAAGCGATACAGCAGGGTCAGGACTGAAACGGCGAGATGCGTGCAACGACGGCTGGTGCAGCCTGGTACGGCACGATGAAAAAGATGCGGGCGCGGCGTCGTTCATACGAATGACGCCGCGAAACCGAAGGAAGACGTGTAATTCGGGCGAGTCGTCCGGCGGCTGTTACATGCCATGTTGCCATAGCCGGGGGCGCGCGGCGCTCGAAGGGTCTTGCGCGCGCCCTGGTTTTGTCGGCGCGGGACGTTACGATCCGAGCAAACCCGCCGCCATGTTGATGCACAGCCCAAGCACGGCCAGATTGAAATAGAACGACAGCACCGACTGCGCGAGCGCCGCGCGGCGTATCTCGCGCGAGCGCAGCACGACGTCCGATGTCTGCGATGCGACGGCGATCGTGAACGAGAAATACAGGAAGTCCCAGTAGTTCGGATCGAGCTTGTGGTCGGGAAACTTCAGCGCGGTTTCCTGCATGTCGGTGGCGAAGTACAGGCGCGCGTAGTGCAGCGTGAAGATGGTCGGTATCAGGAACCACGCGCCGATCAGCGTGACGCCCGTCACGACATAGTGCGACACGCCCGTGCTGCCCTTCGACGACGCCAGCTCCAGCACGATAGCGGCGACGCTCGCGACCGTCGCGAGACAGATGATGGCGAGCACGACGCCCGCGTTCTCGTCTGAGCGCCGCGCGATGTCGCGCACGCGCTCGTGATCGGCGCGCGCCATCTCCAGCCACATCAGCGCCAGATAGGTCCACACGGCGACATCCCACGATACCAGCACGCGGATCATCGGGCGCATGTGCGCGCCCGCGAGCAGCACGGCGACCGCGACGCCGAGCACCAAGCCTGCGACCATGCGCGGGCGGTTGCGCAATACCTGTGGATAGACGGTCATGGGCGCGCGCTCCTGGCAGCGGGGTGTGAGATCGGCATGTCTCGATGCATGTTCGAAAGTCGTGGTGAAGGTTGCGGCGATTCTACTGGGGCATGCTGGATGATTTGTCGAAATGGGTGCCGGGACGTTATAGTTTTCCAGCAGTTTTGCTCAGTGGCCTTGCACGCGGCTTTCACCCGTTGCTTCGTTCTCGCGCGTAGCGAACGGCGAGCATGCAAGGGCGGCAGGAATTCTCTGCCGCGCCCGGACATCAGAGACCGCGAGACAGCGGCGCAAGACCAGTTTTGGGGCGGACGCCCGGCGTGCACGCAGGGTTCGGTCAACAGCCGGACGCGGCGCGCGCCAGGCGAATACACACATCATCTGGAGCCCCCATGACAGATGTTGATCGGCGCGGTGCGCGCTCGCCGCGCCGCCGTGCGTGGCTGCTCGGCGCGTTTGCTTCGGCTGCCGGCCTCGCGTTCGCGTCGGCGGCGCGCTATGGTGCGGCGGGCGCAGCGCCCGGCATCATCGGCATTTCGCCCGCCTTCGCCGACACACCGCCCGCAGGCGGCGGCATCGACGCTTTCATCGCGCTCTCCAGCAAGCTCACCGGACACACCAGCTTCGACCCACTGCACGGCAAACGCGCGTATGACGCGCTGTCCAGAGCCGACGGCCAGTTCCCGCAGAACGTCGCTGCACTCAACGCGTGGCTGCAGACGCATGGCGGCGTGCCGTCGGACATCGTCACGCAGGCCTTGCAGGCCGACCAGCCGCATCTTGCGAAGACCGTCAGCGCGATCACCCGGGCGTGGTATCTCGGCCTCGTCGGCGACATGCCGAACGTGCAGGTCATCGCGTTCGAACGCGCGCTGATGTTCGAACCCGTCAAAGACATCCTGACCATCCCGTCGTACTGTCGCGACGTGCCCTTTTACTGGACACACAAGCCGGCGAATGCGTAAGGCGCTGCACCGCCGCTTCTCACTGTGTTCGTGCGTGATGTTTGCGAAACAACAGACAAGCAGACTAAGCCAGCAGACAAATAAGAGGGCACCGAAGAGGCAAGCATGGCAAACGCAAATTCCGCCGACGTCGTGGTAGTCGGCTCGGGCGTGGCGGGCAGTCTCGTCGCGCATCAGATGGCGCTCGCGGGCGCGTCGGTGATCCTGCTCGAAGCCGGGCCGCGCCTGCAGCGCGGGCAGATCGTCGAGAACTTCCGCAATTCGCCTGCAAAATCGGACTTCGCGACGCCGTACCCGTCGACGCCTTACGCGCCGCATCCGCAGTACTCGCCCGCCAACAACTATCTGATCCAGAAGGGCGACTATCCGTACAACTCGCAGTATGTGCGGCTGGTCGGCGGCACGACCTGGCACTGGGCCGCGGCGACGTGGCGTCTGCTGCCGTCGGACTTTCAGCTGAAGAAGCTGTACGGCGTGGGCCGCGACTGGCCGTATCCGTATGAAACGCTCGAACCGTGGTACTACGCGGCCGAAGTGCAACTGGGCGTGTCCGGCCCCGATGCATCCGTCGATCTCGGCTCGCCGCGCTCGAAGCCTTATCCGATGACAGCGCTGCCGCTGTCGTACATGGACCAGCGCTTTTCCGTCGTGCTCAACGCGAACGGCTTCAAGGTCGTGCCCGAGCCCGTCGCGCGCAACAGCCGTCCGTACGACGCGCGCCCCACGTGCTGCGGCAACAACAACTGCATGCCGATCTGCCCGATCGGCGCGATGTACAACGGCATCGTGCACGCCGACAAGGCCGAACGCGCGGGCGCGAAGCTGATTGCGCAGGCCGTCGTCTACCGTGTCGAGGCGGACAACAAAGGGCTCATCACGGCCGTTCACTACAAGGACCCGAACGGCAACAGCACGCGCGTCACGGGCAAGCTGTTCGTGCTCGCGGCGAACGGTATCGAGACGCCGAAGCTGATGCTGATGTCGACCTCGGACGCGTTCCCGCATGGCATCGGCAATAGCTCCGATCAGGTCGGACGTAATCTGATGGACCATCCCGGCACGGGCGTCACGTTTCTCGCCAACGAATCGTTGTGGCCGGGGCGCGGGCCGATGGAGATGACGTCGGTGGTGAACTTCCGCGACGGCGCGTTCCGCTCGGAGTACGCAGCGAAGAAGCTGCATGTATCGAACGGCGTGCCGACCATGGCGATCACATCGGCGCTGCTCAAAGGCGGCATGACGGGCGCGGAGCTGGACCGGCAGATTCGCGACCGCGCGGCGCGGATCGTGACCATCAACAGCTTTCACGAGCATCTGCCCGAGCCGCAGAACCGCATCGTGCCGTCCGCCGATCACAAGGATTCGCTCGGCATTGCGCAGCCGGAGATCTATTACTCGATCAACGATTACGTGAAGAAAAGCGCCGTGCACACGCACGAACTCTATGCACAGATTGCCGGGCTGTTCGGCGGCACCGAGGTTTCGTTCGACGATACCTTCGCGCCGAACAATCACATCATGGGCACGACGATCATGGGCAGCGATGCCGCCAGTTCCGTGGTGGATGCCGACTGCCGCACGCACGATCACCCGAACCTGTTCATCGCGAGCAGCGGCGTGATGCCGGGCGCTGCGTCGGTGAACTGCACGCTGACGATCGCGGCGCTGTCGCTGAAGCTCGCCGACAAGCTCAAGCGCGAAATCTGAGGACCTGTTTGCCGATGAAACGATCAGACGGATACGGCGGCGACCTCGATGCGACGGTTTTCTCCGCGAGCCGGCGCGCGGCGCTCAGAGCGCGCCGTCGCGTATGGAAGATGGCGGCGTTCGCGGCGTTGTTCTCGTTGTTCGCGCTGTATCTCGCGTGGCTGGAAGCGTACGACGCGCAGCCGCGCCACGCCGACGAATCGCCGCTCGGCGAAGCCGTCGCGCAGGCCAGCGCGCCTGCGGGCGGCGTATCCGGCCCAGGCCCCGATCTCGTCGGGCGCGGCGAGTATCTGACGCGCGCGGGCGATTGCATCGCGTGCCATACGTCGGACACTGGCCGTCCGTTCGCGGGCGGCCGCGCGATCAGCACGCCGTTCGGCACGATCTATACGCCGAACATCACCCCCGATCCGGACACGGGCATCGGCCGTTGGACGGACGCCGACTTCATGCGCGCGATGCACGAAGGCATCGGCAAGGACGGCCAGCGGCTTTATCCGGCGTTCCCGTATGTGGAGTACACCCGCGTCACCGATCAGGACGTGCAGGCCATCCGGGCGTACCTGAACACGGTGGTGCCCGTGCGCTACACGCCGCCATCGAACGATCTGCGCTTCCCGTTCAACCAGCGCTGGCTGATGATCTTCTGGAACCTGCTCAACTTCGACGAAGGGCGCTTCGTGCCCGATCCGAAGCAGAGCGCCGAATGGAATCGCGGCGCGTATCTGGTCGAAGGGCTGGCGCATTGCGAGGAATGCCACACGCCGCGCAACTTCACGCAGGGCCTGAAAACGGGCGAACGTCTGTCGGGCGCGATCCAGGCCGGCTGGCACGCGTACAACATCACGCCGCACAAGACGAGCGGGATCGGCGGCTGGTCGGATCAGGAGGTCGCCAGCTATCTGTCGACAGGCATTGCGCAGGGCCGCGCGAGCGCAGCGGGACCAATGGCCGACGTGGTCTCCAACAGCACGCAGTATCTGAACCGCGAAGACCTGCGCTCGATCGCCATCTATCTGCGCGCGCTCAAGCCCGTCGACCGGGGCGAGTCGCGGGCGCGCGCCGAATGGGGCTCGGCCGCGAGCGACGCCGTCGCGTTGCGCGGCATGCGGATCGACGGCGTGAACGGCGCGCAACTGTTCCTCGCGAACTGCGCGAGCTGCCACCACTGGACGGGCGAGGGCGTCGGCGCGAGCGCACCGGGCGCGTATCCGTCGCTGATCCATAACAGCGTCGCGGGTGCGAGCGACGCGAACAATCTGGCGATGGTGATCCTGCACGGCGTGCATCGCACGACGAAAGACGCTGACGTGCTGATGCCCGCGTTCGATCGGGAACTGAGCGACGCGCAGATCGCCGCCGTCACGAACTACGTGACGAAGCAGTTCGGCAATCCCCGTTCGACGTCGAGCGCGGAGGAGGTCGGCAAGTTGCGCGCCGTGCCGCAGTGATCGGGCCGTGATCGTGGCGACGGGAGCCGACGTCTTGGCGGTGCAAATGCGGAGAAGCCTGCAAGCGCCTATGCGTGGCGCACGAATCCGGCTCACGAAAGGCGTCCGAACGCGAGATGCCGCGCATACACGGCTTGCGTGCTCGCACTATCATGGTGTTCATGGATTCCACTCTTGTCACCGTCGTCCAACATCATCCCGTCAACCGGACTGGACGGGATTTCGTCGTCGGCGATCTGCATGGCTGCGTCGACGCGCTGCGCTTCCTTTTGCGCGAGGTCGATTTCGATCCGTCGCGTGACCGGCTGTTCTCGGTCGGCGATCTGGTCGACCGCGGCACGCAGTCGGAAGAGGCGCTGGCGCTGCTCGACAAGCCCTGGTTTTATGCCGTGCTCGGCAATCACGAGGACGCGCTCTGCGCCGTGGCTGAAGGCAAGCTGAAGAAGCAGTGGTGGTATGGAATCGGCGGGCTGTGGAGCGTGCAGGTGCCCGTCGAAACGCTGCGCGCCTATGCGCGGCGTCTGCGCACGCTGCCGCTCGTTCGCGTGATCGGCTCGGGCAGTGAGCGCTTCAACGTGCTGCATGCGGAGTTTCTCGGCTCGGACAGCGAACTCGACGCCGACAACCTGTCCGACGAAGTCCGTCAGCAACTGCTGTGGGGCCGCAGCCTCGCGATGGGCTCGGGCGACCCGATGCGTCAGCTTGGGCTATCGCTCACGTACTGCGGCCATACGCCCGTGCGCGAAGTGCAGCAGATCGGCGCGCAGATGTTCATCGACACAGGCGCATTCGGTCCCGGCGGCAAGCTGACGCTCGTCGAGGCGCGCACGACGAAGCGCTGGTCGGTGACGGTCGAACTGGCGCGCTCGGTCGGCGCTTCGGCGCTGGCGTTGCCTTGAGCGCGCTACAACGCTTCCTGCGCTGCTGCCTCTAACCCACCTGGTTCAGTTCGAAGACGATATCGACGGCGCTGCCGTTCCAGTTGTATTCCAGATAGGCCGCGTGATGGCAGTCGCGCAGCAGCGTCGTCTTGAACGCGGCGAGGCATTCGCCCCTCGCATCCCGCACCGACGGATACACGATCCCGGGCGCGCCCGCCTCGCGCGCCGCGCGGCCGAGCGCCTGGCCGGGCGCGTAGTCGTTCGGCGACAGCACCGATGCATCGACCGATCCGGCATCGCGCAGGTCCACCACGTCGCCTTGCGCCATCACCGTGTAGAGGCGCATCTGCTGGCGCATCGGCGGCTCCTGCGTGGCGGCGAGGAACAGACCCGAGTGATAGCGCGTTTCAGCGATCGCGGTTTCGCGCGAGCGCGCGCAGTAGAACACGCCGTAGGTGCCGTCCGAGAAGCGGCTGCCTTGCGGATTCAGATGCGTGAGCGCGGCCATGATCGGCCCGTAGCCTGGACCGAAGCGCCGTTCTTCGCGCGGCACGAGATCGAGATCGCCGACTTCCGTGCGGACACGGTCGTTGGTCATGGCTTCGAGCGCGTAGAGCGCGTCGAAGTCTTCGGGCGACGCGACGCGGTCGAACAGGTTGACGGCGGGAAAGCGCGTGGGGATCACGCGGAACGCAGGTGTCCAGGCGAGCGAGGCCACGCGCCATTGGTCTTGCCATTGCAGTTCAGTCACGCCCAGCCGCCTCGCATCGCGTCGAGATACTGGCGCACGGCCACGAGGTCGCTGATGTTGCCCGCCAGCATGCGGTCCAGCGCGCGGCGGCCGCCGAACGGCGGCGCGCTGTTGGGGCGCTTGACCCACGTGTCGGCGGCGGCAGGCTGCGGCAGCAGGATTTGCAGCGCCTTGTAGATGCCGAGCAGAAGGGACAGCCGCTCCAGCGTGTCGCGGCCGAGGCGCGCCGTTTGCGGCGCGTTCTTCCATTTGAAGAAGGTGGAGCGGCCGGGCGAACCGAGCAGGATGATCTGCTCTTCGGCGCTCAATTCCCAGTCGCGCGCGATGTTGAAGAACGCGCGCAGACCGGCGGCGGACATGTCCGCCATGGAAGGTTCGGCGGGCGGTCGTCGCAACGGTCGTTCGGCGCTCGAGTAATGGGCAGCGGAAGACATGATCGGAGTCCTGAGTTGAACTTTTTTAACATCTTAGTCTATATATGGATTAATGCAAGCGCGGCTGTATAATCCGCCCTCCAGTTTTATGCACGGAGACTGCGGTGTCGCTGCGTTCGAAGGTGTGGGTGTCGGTTGGTTTGCTGTGCGTGTCGATGGCGGCGCGCGCCGAGTACAAGGAAGTGTGGAATCCGCCTGAGGCCGCGCAGCACGCGAGGCATTCGAAGCGCGTTGCCGCTGGTGCGGGTGCAGCGAAGGCCGTGCATCAGGGCAAGTCCGCGCCGCACGGGAAGGTGGTTGCAAAGGCTGCCGTCCCGTCTGGAAAAATGAAAAAGGCAACGGGAGTCGCCGTGAAAACGGTCCACGCACCTGCGCCGCGCGTTTCGTCGCAAAAGCCTGCGGCGGCAAAACCGGTCGTCGCAGCGGCCAAGCCTCACCAGGTCGCGCAGAACAGCGCGCCGCAAACCAGCGCCCAGCCCCCGCGCGAACTTCCGCCGATCCTCCACTAACTTGCGCAGCGCCTCACTGCGCGATCAACCCGTTCGCCACGAGCCGCAACGACTCGACTGAACGCGCGTCGCGCACACGCGAATGCAAGGTCACGCGCGATTCCGGCAAAGCCGGCAATCCGAGCCGCGTGCCTGAATCGACCAGTCCGCGCGGTGCGACCCGCCTCGCCAGCGGCGACACGGCAAGCCCAGCCGCCGCCGCTGCGCCGACGGCCTGCACGCCGCCACCGACAAACGCTTCGCGCCATGCGATACCCATGCTGTCCAGCGTGCGCAGCGCAACCGAGCGCACGTTGCAAGGCGCGGCGAGCAGCGCCAGCGGCAGCGGCTCGCCCGCGCGCGCCTGCCATTCGGGCGTCGCGAGCCACGACAGCGGCTCGGTGAAAAGCAACTGGCCGTCTTCGCGCGGCGCGTCGTCGGGTTCGGAGCGCACCACCACGGCATCGAGCCGCCGCTCGTCGAACTGCTGCAACAGCGTCGCCGACAACCCCATGTGCAGTTCCAGCACCAGCCCCGGATCATGCGCGTTGACACGCGCGAGCAGTGCCGCGAGGTCGGTGCCTGCCACATGCTCGCTCAAGCCCAGCACGAGCCGCCGTCTGTCGGCGGATAACGCGCCGAGCGCGCGGTCATGCGCGCTCAGCAGATCGCGCGCGCCGTCGAGAAACGTCTGACCATGCTCCGACAGCCGCACCACGCGCGGCGTGCGCTCCAGCAAAGGCTTGCCCAGATGCGCTTCCAGCCGCTTCAGCTTGAGGCTGACGGCGGATTGCGTGGTGTCGAGGGCATCGGCGGCGCGGGTGAAGCTGCGCAAATCCGCGACCAGCACGAAGGCGCGCACAGCATCGAGATCGAGTACTTTCATTTCAAATGGAAATAGATGAAATATCCAGCCATATCTGTTCATCATGGTAGGCCGGAACTAATCTGAATGCACTTCCTGTTCATTCATTGGAGTTCGACATGCCTCTCACCCGCATCGCAGTTCGCGCCGGCAAGCCCGCTGCCTACCGCCAGGCGCTCACGCAAAGTATCCAGCGCGCGTTGGTCGCCGGGTTCAACGTACCCGAGGACGACATCTTCATGGTCATCACCGAGCACGACGAGAGCAACTTCGTCTATGACCGCAACTATCTCGGCATCGCGCGCAGCGACGATTTCGTGCTGATCCAGCTCACCGTGACCAACAGCCGGACGCAGGAGCAGAAAAAGGCGCTCTACAAGCGCATCGTCGACAACCTCGCCGAGCATCCGGGCGTGCGGCGCGAGGACGTATTCATCAATCTCGTCGAAGTGCTGAAGGAGAACTGGTCGTTCGGCAACGGGATCGCGCAGTACGCGCTCTGAGCGTTCGCGTCCCGGCTCGCGTGCGGTCGGCGGAAGGTGCGTCGCTATAATGGTTTGCACCTTCACCCGTTCTTCAGCCGACGCGCACGCGAGCCATGACATCCGATAACAACGACGCTTCCCACGACGATTTGCAATTTGGCGGTTCCGTCTGGTTCCGCTCCGGCGAGCAGGCGCTCGGCGGCACGCAGCGCATTGCGCTGCTGGCGGCGATCGGCGAAACCGGCTCGATCACGGGCGCGGCCAAAGCCATCGGCATGAGCTACAAGGCCGCGTGGGATGCCGTCGACGCGATGAACAACCTCGCGGGCGAAACGCTCGTGATCCGCTCGACGGGCGGCAAGGGCGGCGGCGGCACGACGCTCACGCCGCGTGCGCTGACGCTGATCGACACGTTTCGCGCCGTCGAACGCGAGCACCGGCTGTTTCTCGAACGCGCGGGCGCGGCGATCGCCGGCTTCTCCGACGACTGGCAACTGATCGGCCGCATCGGCATGAAGACGAGCGCGCGCAACCAGTGGTACGGCAAGGTCAGCGCGATCCAGCGCGGCACGGTCAATGACGAGGTCTCGCTGGCGTTGCCGGGCGGGCACTCGGTGGTCGCCGTCGTCACGCACGAAAGCACGGAGACGCTGGGGCTGGCCGTCGGCGGCGAGGCGGTGGCGCTCGTCAAGGCGTCGTCGGTGCTGCTGGTTGCCGACGACGGCATGGCGGAGCGTCTGTCGACCCGGAACCGCCTGCGCGGCACGGTGTCGGCGGTGCAGCGCGGCGCCGTGAACGCCGAGGTGTCGCTGACGCTGGAAGGCGGCGCGGTCGTCACGGCCGTCGTCACCAACGAGAGCGTCGCAGAAGTGGGAATCGCCGAAGGGCAGGCGCTCGTGGCCGCGTTCAAGGCGTCGAGCGTGATTCTGGGCGTAACGGCGTAGGTGCCGTCTTCTAGGACACAGTGCGGGGATAGCCAGCGAACGGCGCGTTTTCGCGCACGCTGCCGTCGTACACCTGCACGACCTGATCGCCGAATGCGGCGACATCGTCGGGATCGTGCGTGATCAACAGCATGGGGATGTCGAGCCGCGTCTGCAGATCGGACAGTTCGCGCCGCATGCGCGCGCGCAATGCGTGATCGAGCGCGGAAAACGGCTCGTCGAGCAACAGCAGGCGCGGCTGCGCGACGAGCGCGCGCGCCAGCGCCACGCGCTGCTTTTGCCCGCCCGAAAGCTGCGCCGGATGATGACCGGCCACCGTTTTCAGATCCAGCGCGTCGAGCCAGTAGTCGATCTGCGGATGCGAAAAACGCCGTCCCGGATTCAGCCAGCCTGTGTGCATCCCGAAACCGATGTTCTGCCGCACGTTCAGATGCGGGAATAGCGCGTAATCCTGAAAGAGATACGCGAGACGCCGCGCCTGCGGCTTCTGGTCGATGCCTCGTGTACTGTCGAAGAGCGGGTCGCCGTGCAGCACGATCTGGCCTTCGTCGGGACGCAGCAAGCCGGCGATTGCCTGCAAGGTCAGGCTCTTGCCCGCGCCCGACGGCCCGAACAGCACCATGCGCTGCGCGCTCGCGGTGAACGACACGTCGAGCGTGAACTGGCGTTCGGCGGTGCGCAGCGTTTTGCGGATATCGACGGTGAGCGGCATGTCAGCGGGACGTCATCAGCGAGTGTTGCGGCACGAGCCGGCCCGCGAGCACGAGAATCACGACGCAGGTGACCGAGGTCACGAGCACGAGGAAGTTGGCCGTGCTGTCGTCGCCCGCCTGCACGGCGGCGTAGACGGCAACCGACAGCGTCTGCGTGCGGCCCGGCAGATTGCCCGCGATCATCAGCGTGGCGCCGAACTCGCCGAGCGCGCGTGCGAACGCGAGCAGGGCGCCCGCGAGAATGCCGCGCGATGCGAGCGGCAGCGTCACCCGAAAGAAAATCGCCGTTTCGCTGATGCCGAGCGTGCGCGCGGCGCGCTCCAGTTGTGGATCGACGGATTCGAACGCAGCACGCGCCGACTTCAGCACGAGCGGAAACGCGACCACCATCGACGCGATCACCGCGCCTTGCCACGTGAACACCAGCTGGATGTCGAAGCGGTCGAGCCATGCGCCGAACACGCCGCGCCGGCCGAGCAGCACCAGCAGGTAATAGCCGAGCACCGTCGGCGGCATGACGAGCGGCAGCGTCAGCAGCGAGTCGATCAGGTCACGCGCGCCGGAGTGCCAGCGCGCCAGGCCGAAGCCGGCCGCGACGCCGAACACGATGTTCAGCGCCGTCGCCCAGCCCGCGACCTTCAGCGACAGCATCAGCGGAATCCAGGCCTGTTCCATGATTTAGGCTTCGAGCTTCGTCTGTGGTGGCGCAGCTTAGTGCGCCGGCTTGAAGCCGTACTTCGCGAGCACGGCCTGACCCGCCGGCGACAGCACGAAGGTGATGAACGACTGCGCGTCGGCGGCGTGCTTGCTGCCTTCGACCTGCGCGATCGGATAGCTGATCGGTGTGGTGGTCGGCACGGTCAGCGCGACCTTGACCTTGTCGGGCATCACGGCGGCATCCGTGCCGAACACGAAACCGGCGTCGACTTCGCCGCGCGACACGTAATCGAGGCTCTGCCGCACGTTCGACGCCAGCACGCCCTTCGCGCTGACCGCGTCCCATACGCCCGCCGCCTTCAGCGCGCCTTCCGTGTAGCGGCCGACAGGCACGGAGGCCGGATCGCCGTACGAAATGCGCTTCACACTCGCCGACGTCAGTTCGTTCAGGTTCGACGGCGCGAGCTTGCTGTCCGTCGGCACGATCAGCACGAGCGAGTTAGCAGCGAAGTCCTTGCGCGTCGACGGGACGATCACTTTTTGCTCGGCGGCCTTGTCCATCGCTTTCTGGTCGGCGGACGCGAACACGTCGGCGGGCGCGCCCTTCACGATCTGCTGCATCAGCACGTCGGACGCGCCGAAGTTGAACAGCAGCTTGGTGCCGGGATGCTCCTTCTCGTACGCGTCGCCGACAGCCTTGAACGCGTTGGTCAGGCTCGCGGCCGCCGACACGACGAGTTCGTCGGCGCGGGCCTGCGCGGCGAAGGCAAACGAAAACGCGCTCGCGACGAGCAGGGCAGGTTTCAGGAAGCGGATCATCGACGGGAGGGACATGGGAAGGTGGCGCCGGGTCGACCGGAAGCAGGTTGAAAACGCCATCGTAATATATGTAGGGTTACAGCGGTCGGCATATTGAACATGTGGCGCGCAAGCTAGCCGGTTTTGTGTGATTTATGCGTCGGAATCGGGCAAGGGCACAGCGACGTTGCGTGTTTTTTGCAACGGCGCGAGGGGCGCGGCCGGCGAACCGGGCGTGTAGGTGTCGCGCAGCGCCTTCCAGCGGGCGCGGACGAACGGCCGGTCGTGGCCGGAAATTTTCAGCGCGATATGCGTGACCCAGCGCTGGGTCGGCAGATGCACCGCGTGCAGACCCAGCGTGATGATCGTCAGACTCAACACCACGGGCGCGACGGGCAGGCGTCCAGGCGGCGTCGCATTCCACGCAATCCGCACGAACACGAGCGCCGTCAGCCCGCCGACGATGCAGCCTGTTATCGCTTCCGACGGCGAATGCGCCTCGATGACGACGCGCGAAAAGCCGACGAGCGCACCCCCGAACAGCGCGAGCGCCACGCCTACGACACGCACGGCGGGCGGCGCCGGCAGCAGAACGAGCAAGGCGGCAACGGGGAACACGGCTGTGGCGAACATGGCGTGTCCGCTCAGGCCGGTGAAGTCCCACACGCGCACGCCGACCCCCCAGCCGAGAAACGCGATCTTCGTCGCCGTGACCAGACCAATGGCGACACCGAGCAGAGCCAGCCAGACGGCGGCGAGCCGCCATGAATAGCCGACGGCGAGCCACAGCGCGATGGCGAAAGCGAGCGGCAACGTCAGTCCGGCGCCGCCGAAATTTGTAACAAGAAGCCAGAATTGTTGAGAAAGGTGAAGCATGGGCAATCCTTAACGACAGGTACGGGGCGCGAATTTGCCTACGGCCAGAGGTTTCCAGGACAGCCGGCGACGGTGCCGGATCGGGAAGGACGTTCCCCGCCCGCGCGTATTCTATAAGTATAGAGGCAGCCGTTATGCGGAAGATGGAAGGAAAAGCGCGAAAACTGCCAGATGTTAGGACAATTCGGAAATGGACTTAACCGAAGCCCGGTGCGACGGGCTTTTTCCGAAAACGGCCTCGGTAGGTGTCAGCATCGCATGGAGATTGATGTTATTGTGCATTGCACAAGTTTGCCGGAAGGCAGAATGCATGAGTCCCTATTAGCGAGAAAATCCTATGCCAAAAAGCTTGACGAAAATCTGGCTAGGCGGCCTGAAACGCCTGTTTGCGATCCAGACGGAACACGCCCGCGCGACGACGAAGCGCAAGCCAAAGCGGTCGTCGACCCGGGCCGTCACCCGGCCTGCTGCCGCCACGGTGCCCAAACCATCATCGAAAGTCCGCCAGACCACGACGCGCGATGCGCCGCAGCGCGGCGCGCGTGAATCCCGTGTGCGGCCGCGTGCCGCCGCCTGGGCGAGCGGTTCGTGGACGCGATCGTTCCACTCCGCGCCCGCCGCCCCCGGTAGCCTCGTGAATCATTTGCAGTACGGGCTGTATCTGCCCGCCGGCAAAACGGTCAAGCACGCGCCGCTCGTCGTGATGCTGCACGGCTGCACGCAGTCCATCGACGAATTTGCCGAAGGCACGCGCATGAACCTGCTCGCCGACCGCTACGGCTTTGCCGTCGTGTACCCGGAGCAGTCGAAGCATGCGCATGCGCACCGCTGCTGGCATTGGTATGACGATACCGACCGTGCGGGCCGCGCTGAAGCGCGCGCCGTCGTGTCGCTCGTCGAGGCGCTAGTGGAAGCGCATGGGCTCGACCGCGAGCGGGTGTATGTCGCCGGGATATCGGCGGGCGCCGGGTTGACGTCGCTGCTGGCGCTGCATTTTCCCGAGCATTTCGCTGCCGTCGCGCTGCATTCCGGACCCGCGTTCGGCGATGCACATTCCGGCATCGCCGCGATGGACGTGATGCGGCGTGGCACGCGGCAGGACCCCGTTGCGCTGGTCGATGCCGTCGCTGATGTGACGACTTACCCGGGCATGCCCGCGATCATCCTGCAGGGCGAAGCCGACCGCGTCGTCGCGCCTGTCAACGCCGAGCAACTAACGGAGCAGTTTCTGCGGCTGAACGGCATCGTCGATGCACGAGGCGTGCGCAAGGTCGGCGACGTCAAGGAAGACCGCAAGGCGACCGTCACGACACGCGATTACACGCGCGGCGGGCGGCGCGTCGTGCGCCTCTGCCGCGTGCAGGGCCTCGGCCACGCGTGGAGCGGCGGCGACGATGCGGTGCCGTTTCACTCGTCGAAGGGTCCGGATGCGTCCAGTCTGTTGTGGGACTTTTTTCGGCATCAACGTCGCACCGAGTCGGCACGGGCCGCCAGAGGTACCGCTGACGGCGCGCGGCAGCGCGCGAGTTGACAAATTGCCACACTTTGAATTTGGTGCTGGCGCTGTCCTAGGGTTTTCCCTATAATAGGGGTTATCCCTAGGTGTCAGCCGCCTAACGCCAAATTCGAGGTCCACCATGTATCTGATCAGCCGCCTTTTCCTGTTTCTGACGAAGTCCTACGACCTGCGTGTCAAAGAGCAAAACGACGCGTACCTGGCCGAAGCCACGGATCTGTACGACCTCGAGTTCCGCATGCGCAAGATCGACCGCGAAGCGCGACTGCGTCAGCCGTCGTGGATGAGCCAGCACTAAGCTGCAGCAAGTACGGTCCGGCGCGCGAGCCGGCCATGAAACGCGCTCAACGCGAGCGCAGCACGCCATAGCGCGCCAGTGTTTCCTGGCGCGCTTTTGCATGATCGACGACAGGCTGCGGATAGTCTTTCCCCAGCACCACGCCCCAATCCTTCAGATCGTCGGGATTCGCCTGCCACGGCGCGTGAACCCACTTCGCGGGCACCTTCTCGAGTTCCGGCAAGAAGCGCTTGATAAAAAGCCCTTGCGGATCGAACTTCTCCGACTGCGTCACCGGGTTGAAAATCCGGAACCACGGCTGCGCGTCGCATCCCGTCGACGCCGCCCATTGCCAGCCGCCGTTATTTGCGGAGAAGTCGAAGTCGTTGAGCTTTTCCTCGAAGTAGCGCTCGCCGCGCCGCCAGTCGATACCCAGATCCTTCGCCAGAAAACTCGCTGTCACCATCCGCAGACGGTTGTGCATGAAGCCAGTCTGGTTCAGTTGAAGCATCGCGGCGTCGACGAGCGGATAGCCGGTGCGTCCTTCGCACCAGGCGGCGAATAGCGTGTCGGCGCGTTTGCCCGTTTCCCAGCGCAGTGTGTCGAACTCCGGCTTGAAAGACGCGTGCTTCGCGATCTGCGGATGATGCGCGAGGATCATGAAATAGAAGTCCCGCCAGACCAGTTCCGATAGCCACGTGGCGGCGCCCTGGCCGTCCGGTTGCAGCGACATCTCGTGCGCGAGCCGCGCAAGCGTGCGGATCGACACCGTGCCGAAGCGCAAATGCACCGACAGATGGCTCGTCCCGCGTGCGGCGGGAAAGTCGCGCCGGTCGGCGTAGCTGTCGATGCGGGCCCGAAAATCTTCGAGCAGTGTTTGTGCGCCGCTCATGCCTGTCGGCAGTTCTGTTTCCGCCAGTTTCCCGGGCGCGAAGCCCATTTGGCCGAGCGTCGGCCATGCGTGATCGAGCTTGCGCGGCGGCCGCGCGAGACTCTTTGCGTACCGTTCGACGGGATACGGCTTCAGGTCGAACGGCGTCAGTTTCTTCAGCCACGCGTTCTTGTAAGGCGTGAACACGGCGAAGGGCTTGCCTTGTCCGTTGAGTAGTTCGTCGCGCTCGAAAATCACCTGGTCCTTGAACGTCAGCAACTGACGTCCTTCATCGTTTAGCCGTTCGGCGACTGCCTCATCGCGCTCGATTGCAACGGGCTCGTAGTCGCGATTGGTGAAAACGGCTTCGGCTTCGAGTTGCGCGGCAAGCCTGGGAATCGCTTCATGCGGATCGCCATGCAGGACGATCAACCCGCCGCCGCCTTCTTTCAGCGATCGGTCGAGTTCTTCCAGCGAAGCCAGAATGAATTCGACCCGCCGATCCTGCACCTTGCCCTTATGCCCATCGCGCTCATGCGCCCAATCGATCAACGGCTGAAGAATGGTCGTATCGAACACGAACACGCACCAGACACGTTCGCAATGCTTGAGGGCGTAATACAGCGCTGCGTTGTCGCCCGTGCGCAAATCGCGGCGAAACCATACGAGTCCGTTCTGAAAGTGTGCGTCGAGTTGGTAGGCGCGGGTCATGGTCGATTGAGTGGTTGCGCGTCGGCGGATGCGGACGTCGGGCCGAAAAAGCCACAGCGATGATAGTGTCCGCCAGTCGCAAACCCAATGCCCGCGGCCTCGGGAATCGACGCAAAAATGAAGCAGCGCACCTCGCAAGAAAGGCGGGCGCTGCTCTCGAAGGGACGATCAGTTCAGACCGACTCAGACCACGTTCACGCGCACATCGACATTGCCGCGCGTCGCGTTCGAGTACGGGCAAACCTGATGGGCGGCGTTCACCAGATCTTGCGCTGCCGCTGCGTCGAGGCCCGGCAGCGAGACGCGCAGTTCGATATCGAGCGCGAAGCCGCCCTTGTCGTTCGGACCGACGCCGACATCGGCTGTGACGGTGGTTTCAGCGGGCACGGCCTGCTTGCGCTGTCCGGCGACGAACTTCATCGCGCTCAGGAAACACGCCGAGTAGCCGGCCGCGAACAGTTGTTCCGGGTTCGTGCCTTGCGCGCCGTTGCCGCCGAGTTCGCGCGGCGCCGCCAGCTTCACGTCGAGCGCGTTGTCCGACGAAACTGCGCGACCATCGCGACCGCCATTGCTCGTTGCCGTTGCCTTGTACAGTACGTTCATCTTGACGCTCCTTGATCGGTTCCAGTGATTGGGTCAGTGCTTGCCAGTGCTTTGCATCATCGCTATCGAACTGGCATGGACAGAAATGTATCGTACAAATTATTAGTGTGCAAACTAAATTGCCTATCGATGCGATAGGTGTGCATACACGCGCCGTCAGTAGCGTTCGAGGTAGTCGTTCAGGGTGCCGCGCAACTGCTGCAGATCGCTGCGCAGCCGCATCAGGAATTCGGGCGTCTGCTGGGTTGCGCAAAAGATTTCTTCCGGCACGTCGCGCGCGGTGCGCTTGAGCGCGACGCCCGATTTCGTCAGCCGGATAAAGACGAGCCGTTCATCTTCCGTGCCGCGCACGCGCTCGACATAGCCTTGCGATTCGAGCCGCTTGAGCAGCGGCGTGACCGTTGCCGAATCGAGGTTCAGGCGCGCGGCGATGTCCTTGACGGTGACGTCGTCGCTTTCCCAGAGGATGAGCATCGTCAGATACTGCGGATACGTGAGGCCAAGCCGGTCGAGAATCGGCTTGTAGGCCTTGGTCATCGCGAGGGACGTCGAATAGAGCGCGAAGCAGAGTTGCTCGTCGAGCGTAACGGGAAAGGCGGTGCGCTGGGTCATGGACGTCCCCTGAAGCGAAGCGTGCGAATGGATTGCGTGCAAACTATTGTGCCGCAAAAAGGCGGCGCGATGCATCGATACATCACATGCGAGCGCGGATTATCCGCGCCGCATGCGCAGCGCGAATCCTGGCAGAGACGTCGCCCTTCAGGGAGAGGGCGAAGAGGGGGCGGGCGGCAATGGCTGGCCGGGCGCTTGCACGCCGAAGCAGCCGCGATACGTGGCGTAAAACGAGCAGTAGAGCATCGTCGTGACGATGATCGATGCGGGCATCAGGATCACCAGCGCGAGATCGCCCGCACCAAGCGCCTGCAGCAGCGCGGACAGCCCGAACGACACGGTCGTCGCGACGGCGAACCACAGCGCGCCGTACACGATGAACGCGCCGCGATTGCGCCAGCAACTGACAATGCTGAAGAACATCGCCTTGATGGTCGGCACGTCATGCCACGCGGCGAGCACGGGCGCGAACCAGAACAGCATTGCAACGGGCACGTAGAACGCGAGCGCTGTCAGCACGGCGAGCGGGATATCGCTGTTGGCGACGGCTTCCGGCTGCATCGATTCGCCGCTGATCATCAGATGCAGCAGCATGCCACCGTCCGCGAGCGCCGAACCCATTAGCACGACCGCCATCGCGATGATGTACAGCACGCCGAGCAGCAGCAGGCGCTTCGACACCTGGCCGCCGTAAGAGCGGAACCCATCGACAAGAATGGTGGGCAACACCGGCTTGCCCGCGATCGTGTCGCGGCACGCCGCCATGAAGCCGACGGCGACGCCGGGAATCAGCATCAGCGGCAGCACGCCGCCGATGATGGGAATCAGCGAGATTGCCGTCATCGCGAGCAGGTATGCGAAGAACAGCGTCAGAAATGCGAGCGGGTTCCTGCGAAACAGCCAGATGCCTTGCCGGAACCACACATAGCCGGTTTTCGCCGGAACTTCGATCAGTTGCATGAGGTATGGATGCCTAGGGTCTAGAGTGCGGCGCCCGCAAGGCGCTCGCGCAGGATGCGCTCGAAATGACCCGGATCGTGCGGCTTGAGCAGTTCGGCGGCGCGCGGCATATGGAAATCATACAGGCGCGAGACCCAGAAACGGTATGCGCCCGCGCGCAACATGTCGCCCCAGTGCCGGTTTTCGGCGGGAGTGAACGGGCGTACGGTCTGATACGAGCGCAGCAGCGCGTCGACGCGCGCGTCGTCGAGCTTGCCCGTGGCGAGGTCGACGCACCAGTCGTTGACGGTCACGGCAACGTCGAAGAGCCACTTGTCGCAGCCTGCGAAATAAAAGTCGAAGAAACCGCCGAGTTCCACTTCATGATGCGTGCCGGGCGCCGCATGAGCGAACAGGACGTTGTCGCGGAACAGATCGCAATGGCACGGGCCTTCGGGCAGCGATGCATAGTCCGCCGACGCGAAGAACGCCTGTTGATGCGCGAGTTCTTCCGTGATCAGCGTGCGCTGCGCGTCCGTCAAAAACGGCACGACGCCCGGCACGGTTTCCTGCCACCACGGCAGGCTGCGCAGATTCGGCTGATGATGCCCGAAGTCGCGGCCCGCCAGATGCAGGCGCGCCAGCATCTGCCCCACTTCGACGCAGTGCGCGACGCCGGGCGCGAGTTCGGGCGCGCCGTCGAGCTTCGTGACGATGGTCGCGGGCTTGCCGTTGAGCATGCCGAACAGCGCGCCGTCGTCGCGCGGCATCGGGTCCGGCACGGGCACGCGGTGCGACGCCAGATGGCGCATCAGATCGAGATAGAACGGCAGTTGCTGCGCCGTAAGCTTTTCGAAGATCGTGAGGACGTACTCGCCGCGCGTGGTCGTCAGAAAGAAATTGCTGTTCTCGATACCGGATGTAATGCCGCGAAATTCGACGACTTCGCCGAGATCGTAGTGGCGCATCCAATCTGCGAGTTGGGCTTCGGTGACAGCGGTGAATACGGCCATGCGTGGTGGGGCGTCGAATCAGGTTGGTCGGCTGGCATGACGCCAGTGCGAGGTCGGGGACAGCGGGCTGAAAGCGTCGTTGCGGGTGTCGCCGGGCAACGGGGGCGGCGGACCGTATTGACGCAAAACCGGCGCGTGTCGGGGACGCGCGCCGGCTCGGGGCGATCAGTAATGCAGGTTCACGGACGGCAGGCGCGCGGGCGGCTTGCCGGATTCGTACACGCGCGGCGACGTATCGGTCGGTGCGCTCATCTGGTAGCGCGTGCCGAAATTCGAGCGCACGTCGATTTCGACGGGCTTGCCCTTGTCGCGGTACTCGGTGATTTCGGTGCCGTTACCGCTGCGTTCGTAGAAGCTCGGCGTGCGCGGCTGGTTGATCTCGACTTTCGAGCTGACTTCGGCCGCGGGGCGGTTGATCGCTCTCAGATCCGGCAGGCCGGCCCGTTCGTTGGCGGCGGCTTGGGCGTCTGCGGCTGCCTGCGCCTCTTGCGCGGACGGGGCAGGCTGGGCAGCCATCGCGACGCCGCTGACGGCAAGCATCAGCGCAACAGCGACGGGGAAGAGCGGCTTCATGGTGTTTCTCCGATTAGGTGGCCCAATTCTAGCAAATCCACTGCTGCTCACGGGCATGAACAACGGGCGATAGCCTTATTTTGCGCGCTTCCCGCGCGGCCTGCAGAAAGGGCAACCCTGCGTGCGCGACGACACGCAAACCCGCGGCGCGCGGGCATGGGCACATCGAAAAGAACGGGTTCCGTGGTAATGTCATCTCATCAATCGAGGCGAACGAAGATGAACTACGAGACCAATCAACGCGCGGTGCATACGCCCGCAAACGCGTACCCGACCGAGGCCTTCGGCGATGCAGCCGACGCCGTCACGCGCCTCTCGGCCATCTATGAAGCGAACACCTCGTTCCTGCGCGATGCGTTCGCGCGCTATCGTCGCAACGAGCCGTTCGACCGACGCGTGCGCGCCTGCTATCCGTTCGTGCGCGTGCGCACGGAGACCAACACGCATGTCGACTCGCGCCGTTCGTACGGCTTCGTCGCGGGTCCAGGCGTGTTCGAAACTACGGTGACGCGTCCCGATCTGTTCGGCAATTACTATCGCGAGCAATTGCGCCTGCTGGTGAAGAACCATCACGTGTCGGTCGAAGTCGGTGTGTCCGACCAGCCGATTCCCATCCACTTTGCGTTCGCGGAAGGCATCCACCTCGAAGGCGATCTGGACCGCGAACGCCTGCTCGCGATGCGCGACGTGTTCGATTCGCCCGATCTCGCGCTGCTCGACGACCGCATCGTCAACGGCACGTACGAGCCGCTGCCGGGCGAACCGCATCCGCTCGCGCTCTTCACGGCGGCGCGGGTCGACTTTTCGCTGCACCGGCTCAAGCACTACACGGCAACTTCGCCGACGCATTGCCAGAACTACGTGCTGTACACGAACTATCAGTTCTATATCGACGAGTTCGTGAAGCTCGGCCGCACGATGATGGCGAAGACCGACGACGCCGATCTGCGCGCGTACCGCAGCGAGTACACGTCGTTCGTCGAACCGGGCGACGTGATCACGTACAACGCGAATCTCGGCGAGCAGGACGACGAGGGCAACGCGCCGCCGCGGCTGCCGCAGATGCCCGCGTATCACCTGAAGCGCGCGGACGGCAGCGGGATCACGATGATCAATATCGGTGTCGGCCCGTCGAATGCAAAGACGATCACCGATCACATTGCGGTGCTGCGTCCACACGCGTGGATCATGCTGGGGCACTGCGCGGGGTTACGTAATACACAGCGTCTTGGCGACTACGTACTCGCGCACGGCTATGTGCGTGAAGATCATGTGCTCGACGACGATCTGCCGTTGTGGGTGCCGATTCCGGCGTTGGCTGAAGTGCAGGTCGCGCTCGAACGAGCGGTGGCGCAGGTCACGCAACTCGACGGCGCGGAGCTCAAGCGCGTGATGCGCACGGGTACGGTCGCGAGTGTCGATAACCGGAACTGGGAATTGCGTGATCATCGCGAGCCGGTGTTGAGGCTGTCGCAAAGCCGCGCGATCGCGCTCGATATGGAGAGCGCGACTATCGCTGCGAATGGGTTCCGGTTTCGGGTGCCTTACGGAACATTGCTGTGCGTGTCGGATAAGCCGTTGCACGGCGAGCTGAAGTTGCCGGGTATGGCTGACCAGTTTTATCGCGCGCAGGTTGATCAGCATTTGCAGATTGGGGTGAAGGCGATGGAGATTTTGCGCACCAATGGCTTGCATAAGTTGCATAGCCGGAAATTGCGGAGTTTTGCGGAAGTCGCGTTTCAGTAGTTTTTTTTCTTTGCGGCGCATGCGGGGTGGTTTGCTTGCTTGTGCTTTGCGCTGGCATCCGCGTTATGTCTTTGGTGTGGATGCGTTGCCCCTGTGCGGGGCGGCACCTACTTTTCTTTGCCGCCGCAAAGAAAAGTAGGCAAAAGAAAGCGGCTCACACCGCCAGTTCTAGTATTCGCCTGAGGGCCCCCAAAGGTTCTTATGCTTCACACGGCAACCACGTGACCGACGCTCGTTGCCAGCGCTCTTGCAGTGCGCCTCACCCGCTTCACGCACCCGCAGTACAGCACGCCGCGCCAGACAGTCCACGGCCGCCCAGGTGGCAAACTGTGTGTCGGCCGTAGAGCCACACACGCCTCACTCCGAACCGATAGCGCACGCGTTCCACGCTGTAAGAGCCCCAGGCTAAACGACGCGACAACCTGCACACAGTTTGCCACCTGGGCGGCGCATATCATTCGCTGCCGCTGGCCTTTGCACGGGTATTCGAAGCGGGTGAGGCGCAAAGAGAGAGCGTTGGCAACGCACATGAACAGGATTGCTGCGGTGTGAAGTCTGGGGACGTTGGGGGCCCGTGGATAAGAATACGTGCTGGCGGTGTGAGCCGCTTTCTTTTGCCTACTTTTCTTTGCGGCGGCAAAGAAAAGTAGGTGCCGCCCCGCACAGGGGCGACGCCTGAAGCACGATAGCAAAACGCGGATGCCAGCAGCAAACCAGGCGAACCATCCAGCGTCGCAGACAATCAAAAGCAGGCGCCGCCCCGGGGAGGGGCAACGCCCAGGCGAACCATCCAGCGTCGCAGACAATCAAAAGCAGGCGCCGCCCCGCACAGGGGCAACGCGTGAAGCAAGATAGCAAAACGCGGATGCCAGCGGAGCAGTAAAACCAGGCGAACCACCCAGCGTCGCAAACAACGACATTCACCTACACATACGCCAACCCAACAAGCCCCACAACCGCCCCGCCTCCCAGCAACCACAACGGATGAATACGCGTCCTGAATGCAAGCACCGCGCACGCGCCCGTGATCACCCATGCAAGCCAGGACGTATCCGACGACCGCGCGATCAACAACGCACTCGCCGCGACCAGCCCTGCCGTCACAGGCACCAGACCCTTCTGCGCAACACGCCGCCAGGGACGATCCTTGAAGCGATTCCAGGCATGCATCGCAAGAATCGTCACGATGGACGACGGCCCGAACTTCGCCAGCGACGTCACCAGCATCCCCGCCCACCCCGCGACGTGCCAGCCGACCAGCGTTACGACCATCATGTTCGGACCAGGCGCGGCCTGCGCAAGCGCGAACAGCGCACTGAACTCGCTGGCAGGCATCCAGTGATGCACCTCGACGACCTGCCGCTGCATCTCCGGCAGGATCGTGTTGCCGCCGCCGAAAGCGAGCAGCGACAACTGGCTGAAGATGACGGCAAGGGCGATCAGCGTTTCCATTATTTCGACACCTCGTTCGGCTGTGTCGACGCGGCAGCCGCTTCAGGTCTAGCCACGCGCGACGCGAGGAAAATGCTGAGCGGCGTCAGCACGAGCATTGTCGGCAGCAGCGGGAAGCGCAGCAGCGCAATCGCGACGAAACCGAGCGCAGCGATCGCCGCCGCGCGCGGATCGTGGCGCAGCGGCATCAGGATTTTGACGGCCATCGCGACCAGCAATCCCGCCGCGGCTGCTGCCAATCCGGCAAACAGATGCTTGATATGCGGATCGTTCTGCGTGTGCTCGTAAAGCACGCCGAGCGCGATCACCACCAGCGACGGCCCGGCGATCAAACCGAGAATGCCCGCGAGCGCGCCGCGCAAGCCCCGAAAGCGCATGCCGAGCGCCACCGACAGATTGATCACGTTACCGCCCGGCAGAAACTGGCACAGGCCGAGCAGATCGGTGAATTCGGCGGCTGTCAGCCAGCGGCGCTGGTCGACGATGGTCCGCCGCGCGAGCGGCAGCGCGCCGCCGAACGACGTCAGGCCAAGGCCCAGAAAGCCCATGAAGATTTCGCGCGTGGTCGGAGCGGGCGCGTGCTCCGGCGCGTCGGGGTGCTGATCCATGACGTTCACTATCCAGTACAAGTCGTGAAGGTTAACGCCGTTTGCCTGCCGCTCAAAACGATTTCTTGGGCAAGTCTTTGTGATCTAGAATCACAAGGATGAACCGCAAGCTTCCACCCTTTCCGGCGCTGCGCGCCTTCGAGGTCGCGGCCCGGCACAACAGCTTCACGGCTGCAGCCGACGAGCTTCATGTGACCCATGGTGCAATCAGCCGGCAGGTGGCCGCGTTCGAGGCGTGGGTCGGCGTGCAGGTGTTTCATCGCAACGGCAAGCGCGTGCGGCTCACGGAAGACGGCCGGCGCTATCTGACGAAGGTGCAGGCCGCGTTCGACAGCATCGCGGCCGCGACCGACCAGTTGCGCGACACAGGCGTCGTCCATGTGCTGCGCGTGAACGCGCTGCCTACCTTCGCGATGAAGTGGCTGTTGCCGCGGCTATCGCATTTTCAACGGATGGCGCCGAACGTCGAGTTGAGGCTCGCGACATCGAACGAGCCCGTGGAGACGCTCGATAGTTTCGACGTCGCCGTGCGGCGCGGGCCCGCGCACTGGCCGAATTGCGCGAGCGGCCAGTTCCTCGATGAAAGTGAGATTCCCGTGTGCAGTCCGGCGCTGCTGCAACGCCTGCCCATCCACACCGCCGACGATCTCGCGCGCCATGTATTGCTGCACTCGGATACGCGGCCGGACGCGTGGCATCACTGGCTGCAGGCGGCGGGCGTCAAGGTGAAGTGCCGCAAGAAACAGTCGTTCGACCATTTCTATCTGGCCTTGCAGGCGGCCGTCGATGGGCTGGGTGTGGCGCTCGGACCGCTGCCGCTGCTCGATGACGAACTCGCGTCAGGCCGGCTGGTGACGCCTCTAGAAGGGCCGCGCATCGACGCACGTGGCTACTGGTGGGTCGCGCGGCGCGAGGTGGCGAATGCGCCGCTCGTCGAGCAGTTCTGCCGTTGGCTCGAAGCGCAGGCAAAGGAAACGACGCAAGACAACACGCAAGAAAAGACGCGCGGCAAGGCGCGCGTCACGAAGCAATAACACGCATCGCGGAAGCTGCTTCTACAGCACGCATCCGCGATGCAATCGCGTCAGAAGCTCACAGATAGAACATCCGGTCTTCGTCCGACTTCGGCTGCTGTTCGGGCTGCTCTTCCCGCTCTTCATAGAACGCGAGCACCGCTTCGAGCACCTGGTCGGGATCGTCGATCACCTGCATCAGGTTCATGTCGCCCGGATTGATGAGGCCCATCGGCACCAGTTGCGATTCGAACCAGCCGAGCAGTCCTTTCCAGAACTCCGCGCCGACCAGGATGATAGGCACGTGCCGCGACTTCTTGGTTTGAATCAGCGTGAGCACTTCGGCCAGTTCGTCGAGCGTGCCGAATCCACCCGGCATCACGATCACGGCATCCGAGTTCTTCACGAACGTGACCTTGCGCGTGAAGAAGTGACGGAAGCGCAACGAGATGTCCTGCCACTGGTTGCCCGACTGCTCGTGCGGCAACTCGATGTTCAGGCCGACCGACGGCGCCTTGCCTGCATGGGCGCCCTTGTTGGCCGCTTCCATGATGCCGGGGCCGCCGCCGGAGATCACGGCAAAGCCCGCGTCGGACAGTTTGCGCGCGATCTGCGTGGCCAGTTTGTAGTACGGCGAGTTCGGTTTCAGACGCGCCGAACCATAGATGCTCACGGCCGGGCGGATCTCCGACAGGTACTCGGTCGCCTCGATAAACTCTGCCATAATCGTGAACATCTGCCACGATGCGCGGGCCTTCTTGGCTGTTGCGCGCTCTTGATCTGCGAGCGATCGCAGACTCGGAATCACTTTTCTCTTAGTCATAATGCCTGAAGAACAGAACCTGGAAGGTAAGACCCTGCTATTGGTTGACGGTTCGAGTTATCTGTACCGGGCCTACCATGCGATGCCTGATTTGCGCGGTCCCGACGGTGCACCAACGGGAGCACTCTACGGGATCATCAACATGCTGCGCCGTATGCGCAAGGAGGTTACGGCAGAGTATAGCGCGTGCGTGTTCGATGCCAAAGGCAAGACGTTTCGCGACGACTGGTATCCGCAATACAAGGCGAACCGTCCGTCGATGCCCGACGATCTCTCGAAGCAGATCGAACCGATTCACGTCGCTGTGCGTTCGCTCGGCTGGCCGCTGCTGATGCTCGAAGGCGTCGAGGCCGACGACGTGATCGGCACGCTCGCCAAACGCGCCGAGGCGCGCGGCATGAACGTGATCGTATCCACCGGGGACAAGGATCTGGCGCAGCTCGTGACGGATCATGTCACCCTCATCAATACGATGACGAACGAGAAGCTCGACCGCGAAGGCGTCGTTGCGAAGTTCGGCGTGCCGCCCGAGCGCATCGTCGACTATCTGTCGCTGATCGGCGATACCGTCGACAACGTGCCCGGCGTCGAAAAATGCGGCCCGAAAACCGCGATCAAATGGCTCACGCAATTTGAAACCCTCGATGGCATCGTCGCACACGCCGATGAAATCAAAGGTGCGGTAGGAGACAATCTGCGACGCGCGCTCGATTTCCTGCCGATGGCGCGCAAGCTCGTCACCGTCGAGACGGATTGCGATCTGACCGCGCAGGTCAACTCGTTCGAAGAGACGCTTGCTACTCGCCCCGAGTCGCGCGAAGAACTGCGCGACGTGTTCACGCGCAGCGGCTTCAAGACCTGGCTGCGTGAGGTGGAAATTGCCGATGCCGTCGAAGGACCCGAAACGGATGTGCCGCCCGCGCCGACTGTCGAGGGCGAGCGTGAATACGACACCGTGCAGACGTGGGAGCAGTTCGACGCATGGTTCGACAAGATCAACGCCGCCGAGATCACCTCATTCGATACGGAAACCACGTCGCTCGATCCGATGACGGCGCAGATCGTCGGCATCTCGATCGCGGTCGAAGCGGGCAAGGCCGCATATATTCCGCTCGCGCATCGCGGGCCGGATGCGCCCGTTCAGTTGCCGCGCGACGAAGTGCTCGCGAAGCTCAAGCCGTGGCTCGAAAGCCGCGAGAAGAAGAAGGTCGGCCAGCATCTGAAGTACGACGAGCAGGTGCTCGCGAACTACGGCATCGTGATGGACGGCATCGAGCATGACACGCTGTTGCAGTCGTACGTGCTCGAATCGCATCGTCCTCACGACATGGACAACCTCGCGCTGCGTCACCTCGGTCTGAAGACGATCAAGTACGAGGACGTCGCGGGCAAGGGCGCATCGCAGATCGGCTTCGACGAAGTCGCGCTCGACAAGGCCGCCGAATACGCCGCCGAAGACGCCGACATCACGTTGCGTCTGCATCAGACGCTGTATCCGCAGGTCGCAGCGGAAGCGCAGCTCGATCACGTGTACCGCGATATCGAAGTGCCGACTTCGCGCGTGCTGCGCAAGATGGAGCGCAACGGCGTGCTCATCGACTCCGAAAAGTTGCGCGTGCAAAGCAACGAGATCGCGACGCGTCTCGTCGAACTCGAAAAGCAGGCGTACGAATTCGCAGGCGGCGAGTTCAATCTCGGCTCGCCGAAACAAATCGGGCAGATCTTCTTCGAGAAGCTCGAATTGCCCGTCATCAAGAAGACGCCGAGCGGCGCGCCTTCCACTGACGAAGAAGTGCTGCAAAAGCTCGCGGAAGACTATCCGCTGCCAAAGGTCCTGCTCGAACATCGCGGCCTGTCGAAGCTCAAGTCGACGTACACCGACAAGCTGCCGCGCATGATCAACGCCACCACGGGCCGCGTGCATACGAACTACGCGCAGGCCGTCGCGGTGACGGGACGCCTGGCATCGAACGATCCGAATCTGCAGAACATTCCCGTGCGCACGGGCGAAGGCCGCCGCATTCGCGAGGCGTTCATCGCGCCGCCGGGACACAAGCTGGTGTCGGCGGACTACTCGCAGATCGAATTGCGCATCATGGCGCATATCTCTGGCGACGAAGCGCTGCTGCGCGCGTTCAAGCAGGGCGAGGACATTCACCGCGCCACCGCTGCCGAAGTGTTCAGCGTGACGCCGCTCGAAGTGTCGAACGATCAGCGGCGTATCGCGAAGGTCATCAACTTCGGCCTGATCTACGGCATGAGTTCGTTCGGTCTCGCGTCGAATCTCGGCATTACGCGCGATGCGGCCAAGCTTTATATCGACCGCTATTTCGCGCGTTATCCGGGCGTTGCTGCTTACATGGAGAACACGCGGACGAGCGCCAAGATGAAGGGCTATGTCGAAACCGTGTTCGGCCGCCGCCTGTGGCTGCCCGAGATCAATGGCGGCAACGGCCCGCGCCGTCAGGCGGCGGAGCGTGCCGCGATCAATGCGCCGATGCAAGGCACAGCTGCCGATCTGATCAAGATGTCGATGATCGCCGTGCAGAAGTGGATCGAGGAGTCGGGCATCCGCACGCGCATGATCATGCAGGTACACGACGAACTGATACTCGAAGTGCCGGACGACGAACTATCCGACGTACGTAAGCGCTTGCCGGAATTGATGTGCGGCGTCGCGCAACTGAAGGTGCCACTCGTCGCCGAAGTGGGCGCGGGCGCAAACTGGGAGGAAGCGCACTGAGCGCATATCGAGGCCCAAGAGGACGCACTGACATGTCAGTCATGCTTTTCATGCCACACTGACACAGCATTGTTGCTTCTTCAGGTCAATGGGATAACGTCGCTCGCATGTCACAGTTATCTTTTGACAGGCTTGTGACTTGTCCCATTGCTCGCAGACAATCGACACTACGCGATTACACAGCGGCCGCACGCGCGCCGCATCGACGCACAGCTTTATCGGTCAATACGGAGAGTTCTGATGCATCGTTTTGTCGTCGTAGGTGGAGGCGCGGGAGGCCTGGAGCTGGCGACACGGCTCGGCGATCGCTATGCGCGCAGAAAGAGTGGCGGTGAGCCGCGCGCACAAGTCACGCTGGTCGATCGTTATCCGACGCATATCTGGAAGCCGCTGCTGCATGAGGTGGCAGCGGGCAGCATGGACCCGTTCACGCAGGAACTCGAATACGCCGCGCAGGCGCGCTGGCATGGCTTTGAGTTTCAGCAGGGCGAACTGGTTGGCCTCGACCGCACGGCGAAGTCCATCAGGCTTGGCCGCGTGCTCGACGACGATGGCGCCGAGCTTCTCCCCGAACGGGTTCTGGAATACGACACGCTGGTCATCGCTATCGGCAGTACGACGCACTTCTTCGGCGTGCAGGGCGCGCCCGAATATTCGCTCGCGCTCGATACCGTTCAGCAGGCCGAGCGCTTCCGCAAGCGCCTGATCGCCGCCTGCATGCGCGCCGAGCATCAGGCGCACGAACCCGTCGAAACGAATCCCGGCACGACGTCGACTGAGCCGCGCATTCAGGTCGCGATTGTCGGCGGCGGCGCGACGGGTGTGGAATTGTCGGCGGAACTGCGCAATACGGCG
This sequence comes from Paraburkholderia largidicola, assembly GCF_013426895.1. Lineage (NCBI taxonomy): Bacteria > Pseudomonadati > Pseudomonadota > Betaproteobacteria > Burkholderiales > Burkholderiaceae > Paraburkholderia > Paraburkholderia largidicola. Next base: position 2,116,182 of record NZ_AP023175.1, read on the forward strand.
CAGGTGCTGTCCGCCTATGGGTTGCACAAGCTCGATCCGCGCCACGATGTCGGCATCGTGCTGATCGAAGCGGGGCCGCGCATTCTGCCGGCACTTCAGGAGCGCGTATCGACGGCCACGTCCGAACTGCTGCAAAAGCTCGGCGTGAAGCTGATGGTCGGCGAGACGGTGGCGGAAGTCGCGCCGGGCGTCGTGCGCACGGCGAGCGGCAAGATGGTGCGCGCCGACCTGACCGTGTGGGCAGCGGGCATCAAGGCGCCGCCCGTGCTCAGTCAGCTCGACGGCCTGCCTGTGAACCGGCTGGGTCAGCTCGAAGTGCGTCCCACGCTGCAGACCATGATCGACGACAACGTCTTCGCGCTCGGCGATTGTGCCGCCTGCGCGTGGCCGGGCAACGAACGCAACGTGCCGCCGCGCGCGCAGGCCGCGCACCAGCAGGCGAGCTTTCTGCTGCGGGCGCTTGGCAACCGGCTAGAAGGCCGGCCGCTGCCGGAGTTCACGTATCGCGACTTCGGCTCGCTGGTGTCGCTCGGGCACTTCAGCGCCGTGGGCAATCTGATGGGCGGCGTGATTGGCGGCAACATGCTGATCGAAGGGTTGTTCGCGCGCTTCATGTACATGTCGCTGTACCGGCTGCATATCGCCGCGCTGCACGGCTATGCGCGCATGGTGCTCGATACCTTCGCGCACTGGCTGCGGCGCACGACGCTGCCGCGCGTCAAATTGCACTGATCCCTCATTGAACGTTCACTGACCGATATCGATGCTTCTGCAACAGGATGCGCTTTGCGCGTATCCTGTTGGCTCCTTGCCGTCCACCCCCATTCCAGAAGAGGAGCACAGCATGTTGAAGCCAGAAGTCGACAGTCTCGTTCCACACGTTCCTTTCGACCGCCGCACCTTCATCAAGGCGGCGCTCGGCACTGGCTTCGCGGCGTGCGTGCTGCCCGTGTCCGCACAGACCATCCATACGGACAGCGAAGGCCTCGAGGCGGGTGAAGTCGGCATCAAATCGGGCGATACCCTGGTGCCCGCCTATCGCGCGCAGCCGAAGGGCAAGACGCATCTGCCCGTTATCATCGTGGTTCACGAGATTTTCGGCGTGCACGAGCATATCGCCGATGTGTGCCGGCGCTTCGCGAAGCAGGGTTATCTGGCCATCGCGCCGGACCTCTATACGCGGCAGGGCGATCCGACGAAGTACCCGACGATGCAGCAGCTCAACGAGCAGCTCGTGAGCAAGGTGCCCGATGCGCAGGTGCTCGCCGATCTCGACGCGACCTTCAAATGGGCGGGCGAGCATGGCGGCGACGTGAACAAGGTGGGCATCAACGGCTTCTGCTGGGGCGGGCGTATCGCGTGGCTGTACGCGGAGCACAATCCGCGGCTGAAGGCGGGTGTGGCGTGGTATGGGCGCGTGGTCGGCAACCAGACGCCGATGAACCCTGCCAATCCGATCGACCGCGTGTCCGATCTGCAGGTGCCGGTGCTGGGCCTATACGGACGTCAGGACCAGAGCATCCCGCAGGACTCGCTCGAGAAGATGAAGCAGGCGATCGCGCAGGGGCCGCAGGCGGGTCGCGGCTCGGAGTTCGTCGTGTACGACGACGCGGGGCATGCGTTCTTCGCGGACTATCGGCCGAGCTACAAGCAGGCCGATGCCGAAGATGGCTGGCGCCGCGCGCTTGCGTGGTTCAAGGCGCACGGCGTCAGTTGAGTCTTGCTTGTGTCTGCGCCGCCGGTGCTTGTTGGCGGTTATCGGCACCGCAGACTAACAGCGCTTACGGATTCGGTCCCGTCGCCACAGGCCGCGACGAATCCGAACTCCATTCGCTCCACGATCCCGGGTACAGCGCCGCGCCGTGCAACCCGGCGATTTCCATCGCCAGCGCGTTGTGGCAAGCGGTGACGCCCGAGCCGCATTGCAGCACCACGTGCTCGGCGGACACGCCCGCTGGAATCACCGCGTTGAAGTCGTCGCGCAGCGTGTGCGCGGACTTGAAGCGGCCGTCCGCCGTCAGGTTGTCCTTGAAGAAGCGGTTGCGCGCGCCCGGAATGTGGCCGCCTACGCGGTCCAGCGTTTCGTTCTCGCCGCGATAGCGGTCGGCGGCGCGCGCGTCGATCACCAGGCGTTCCTTCGTGCCGATATTGCGTTCGACGGCCTGCGCATCGACGGTCACGGCCAGTGGCGCGCCCGCCTTGAAGTCGCCGGTCGTCTGGGGCGGCACGTCCTGCGTCAGCGGATGACCGGCCGCTTCCCACGCCTGCAGGCCGCCGTCGAGCAGCGCGACGGAATCGTGACCCAGCCAGCGCAGCAGCCACCACAGACGCGCCGCGTACATGCCGCCCTGCGCGTCGTACGCGATCACTTGCTGGCCTTGCTTGAGGCCGAGTGCGGCGAGACGCTCGACCAGCTTCTGACGGTCCGGCAACGGATGACGTCCGTTGCTGCCCGTCTTGGGTCCGGACAGATCGCGGTCGAGGTGCAGATAGTGCGCTTGCGGCAGATGACCCGCCGCGTAGGCTTTTTTACCTGCTTCGGTGTCGACCAGATCGAAATGGCAATCGACGATGAACACGCTGCCCGGCGCGGCGGCCAGACGTTCGGCGAGATTGCCTGCGGAGATCAGCGTGGTGTAGTGAGTGTGTGGCATGACGGCTCCTGAGAGACTGACTTCGGCAGCGCCGAACGATATCTCTAGTCTAAACAAAAATGACGGGCCGAAGCCCGTCATTCCTTGTGAAGCCGTGAACGCCGCTCGCGGCGGTTCGTTCAGATCGTGACAAGTTCGCGGCGCAGGAACTCGTGGAAGTGCTGCATGCCGTCTTCCATCGGGCTCTGATACGGACCGACCTGCGATTCGCCGCGCTCCAGCAGCGCGCGGCGGCCGGCGTCCATGCGTTCGGCGATTTCGTCGTCTTCGCGTGCCGTTTCCATGTACGCGGCGCGCTCCGCTTCGACGAAGTCACGCTCGAACAGCGCGATTTCCTCAGGGTAATAGAACTCGACGACGTTCGTCGTCTTTTGCGGACCGCGCGGAATCAGCCACGACACGACGAGCACATGCGGATACCACTCGACCATGATGCCCGGGTAGTACACCATCCAGATCGCGCCGAACTCGGGCATCTTGCCGTCGCGGTAGCGCAGCACTTCGTCGTGCCACTTGCGATACGTCGGGCTGCCCGGACGCGCGAGTTCGTTGTGCACGCCGACCGTCTGCACGCTGTACCAGTCGCCGAATTCCCACTTCAGATCGTCGCAATTGACGAAGCTGCCGAGGCCCGGATGGAATGGTACGACGTGATAGTCCTCGAGATAGACCTCGATGAAGGTCTTCCAGTTGTAGTTGCACTCGTGCACTTCGACGTGATCGAACATGTAGTCCGTGAAGTCGAAGTGCTTTGCCGTGCCGAGGCGCGCCAGGTCTTTCGCGACGTCGCGGCCCTGCGTTTCGAACAGCAGGCCGTTCCAGCTTTGGAGCGGGGTGGCGCCGAGGTTCAGGCAGGGGTTGTCGGCGAAATGCGGCGCGCCGAGCAACTGGCCGTTCAGGTCGTAGGTCCAGCGGTGCAGGGGACAGACGATGTTCTCCGTCTGCCCGCGGCCGTTCAGCATGATTGCCTGACGATGGCGGCACACGTTCGACAGCAGTTCGATCTGCGACTGCTGGTTGCGGACGAGCACGCGCCCCTCGCGTTCGCTGGGCAAGGCAAAATAGTTACCCGCTTCGGGAACCATGAGTTCGTGCCCGACGTAGCGAGGACCTTTCTTGAAAAGGGTTTCGAGTTCGCGCTCGTGGAGCGCCTGGTCAAAGTAAGCCGTGACTGGCAGCTGGCTGTGAATAGCCTTGAGCTGCAATGCATTGCTCAGATTGGACATTCCCACTCCCGATGAAGACGTGAAAGCAGTGAACAACCCAACCATCGAAGATTCGATTTAGGGAGCCCGCGATTATACCCGTTTCCCCCTCCTTGGGGCGCTTAAGTACCTGATTTGGGTTAAAAATGTCGGGGAAGCTCGCGATTTCGCCACGCAAACGTTGGATTTATTTCTATCGTCCAAAGTGTTGCGCAACGGCCGTGCGGATACCCATTGGTGGGCTCACAGGTCGAAAATGTCGCTTTTGCCGTAGAATGTCCGACTTGTTTTAATTTTGCGACGATTCATGGCGAAGACGGCTTCCACGGATACGGCTGGTTTGTCCCCCACCAGCACCGAAGGTTCCGACAACTCACCGCTGCCCGAGAGCTACGAGGCAGCGCTGGCGGAGCTGGAGGGGCTCGTTGGGCGCATGGAGGGCGGCAGCCTCAGCCTGGAAGAGTCGCTTGCGGCTTACCGGCGCGGCGCCGTGCTCGTGGCGTTCTGCCAGCAGCAACTCGAAAAAGTGGAGCAGCAGGTGCGCGTCCTCGATGGCGAAACGCTCAAGCCGCTTCCCGTGAACACAGCAGGTACAACCGCTGCCGACAGCGGAGACGATCTATGACCTTCGAACAATGGATGCGCTCGGTGCTGGACCGGGTAGAGGGCGCACTCGAGCAATATTTGCCGGCGGAATCGACCGAGCCCGCCCGGCTGCATGAAGCAATGCGCTATGCCGTGCTGGGCGGCGGCAAGCGGGTACGCCCGCTGCTGTGTCACGCGGCGGGCGAACTGACGGGCGCGAAGGCCGAGTGCCTCGACGCGGCATCGGCAGCGCTGGAGATGATTCACGTCTACTCGCTCGTGCACGATGACATGCCCTGCATGGACGACGACGAACTGCGCCGCGGCAAGCCCACGGTACACGTCAAATATGACGAAGCGACGGCACTGCTGGTCGGTGACGCGCTGCAGTCGCAAGCTTTCGTTGCGCTGACATCGGACGTGCTCGCGCCCGCGCAGCAGGCCGCGCTGGTGCGCGAACTGGCGCTGGCGAGCGGCTCGATCGGCATGGCGGGCGGACAGGCGATTGATCTGGCGAGCGTCGGCCATACGCTGACGCGCCCGCAGCTCGAAACCATGCACCGCCTGAAAACGGGCGCGCTGCTGCGCGCCGCCGTGCGGATGGGCGCATTGACAGGCCAGATCGGCAACGGCGGGCCCGACGCGAAGGCGCTGGAGTCGCTGGATGCCTATTCGGCTGCCGTGGGCCTCGCGTTTCAGGTCGTCGACGATATTCTCGACGTCACGACCGATTCCGCGACGCTTGGCAAAACGGCTGGAAAGGACGCGAAGGACGGCAAACCGACCTACGTGTCGATCATCGGGCTCGACGCTTCGCGTGCGCTCGCAGCGCAGCTGCGCAGCGATGCCCACGCAGCACTTGCACCTTTTGGCGCCCGCGCACAGCGGCTCGCCGAGCTGGCTGACCTCGTGGTGAACCGGGTCAGCTGATGAAGCTGTAACGCGAAAGCCCGCCGCCCGCACAAGACTCTTCGGGTGTGCGCGAATGAAGTGCGGGCGCGTAAGTTTTCCTACAATGGAACGACGATGTACGACTTGCTGAAAACCATTGACGACCCCGCGGACCTGCGCCGCCTCGATCGCCGCCAGTTGCACCCGCTTGCCGACGAGTTGCGTGCCTTCGTGCTCGACAGCGTGTCGCAGACGGGCGGCCACCTGTCGTCCAACCTCGGCACGGTCGAACTGACGATCGCGCTGCACTACGTGTTCGACACGCCGCGCGACCGCATCGTCTGGGACGTGGGTCATCAGACCTATCCCCACAAGATCCTGACGGGCCGCCGCGACCAGATGCACTCGCTGCGTCAGCTGGGCGGCATTTCGGGCTTCCCGAAACGCGACGAGTCGCCGTACGACACGTTCGGCACGGCGCACTCGAGCACGTCGATCTCGGCGGCGCTCGGCATGGCGATCGGCAGCAAGCTGCGCGGCGAAGACCGTTTCGCGATCGCCGTGATCGGCGACGGCGCGATGACGGCGGGCATGGCCTTCGAGGCGATGAACAACGCCGGCGTCGAAGACGACGTGCCGCTGCTCGTGATCCTCAACGACAACGACATGTCGATTTCGCCGCCCGTGGGCGCGCTGAATCGCCATCTCGCGCGCCTGATGTCGGGCCGTTTCTACGCGGCTGCGCGTGCCGGCGTCGAACGCGTGCTGCGCCATGCGCCGCCCGTGCTCGACCTCGCGCGCAAGCTCGAAGAACACGCGAAGGGCATGATCGTGCCGGCCACGCTGTTCGAAGAGTTCGGCTTCAACTACATCGGACCGATCGACGGCCACGATCTCGACTCGCTGATCCCGACGCTGCAGAACATCAAGGAACTGCGCGGTCCGCAATTCCTGCACGTCGTGACGAAGAAGGGCCAGGGCTACAAGCTGGCCGAAGCCGACCCGGTGCTGTACCACGGCCCCGGCAAGTTCAACCCGGCCGAAGGCATCAAGCCGTCGACGACGCCTGCCAAGAAGACCTACACGCAAGTGTTCGGCGAATGGCTGTGCGACGCGGCCGAGCTCGATTCGCGCGTGGTCGGCATCACGCCGGCGATGCGCGAAGGCTCGGGCATGGTCGAGTTCGAAAAGCGCTTCCCGGATCGCTATTACGACGTCGGCATTGCCGAGCAGCACGCCGTGACGTTCGCGGGCGGTCTGGCGACGGAAGGGCTCAAGCCTGTCGTCGCGATCTACTCGACGTTCCTGCAACGCGCGTATGACCAGCTGATCCACGACGTTGCGCTGCAAAATCTGCCCGTTGTGTTCGCAATCGATCGCGCGGGCCTCGTCGGCGCGGACGGCGCAACGCACGCGGGCGCGTACGATCTCGCGTTCCTGCGCTGCATCCCGAACATGACGGTGATGGCTGCGTCGGACGAAAACGAGTGCCGCCAGATGCTGTACACGGCGCTGCAGCAGCCGAACCCGACGGCCGTGCGTTATCCGCGCGGCGCGGGCACGGGCGTCGCAACGGTCAAGCAGATGGCTGCGCTTCCGCTCGGCAAGGGCGAAGTCCGCCGCCAGTCGACGCAACCGGCCGGCAAGCGCATCGCGATTCTCGCGTTCGGCACGATGGTCGCGCCGTCGCTCGCGGCAGCGGAACAGCTGGACGCGACGGTCGCCAACATGCGCTTCGTGAAGCCGATCGACGCCGATCTGGTCCGCGAGCTGGCCGAGACGCACGACGCCATCGTCACGGTGGAAGAAGGCTGCGTGATGGGCGGCGCGGGCTCGGCCTGCGTGGAAGCCATGATGGAGAGTGGGGTTATCCGACCCGTACTACAATTGGGCCTTCCCGATCGCTTCATCGATCACGGAGATCCCGCGAAGCTGCTCGCGTCGTGCGGCCTTGACGCTGCGGGCATCGCGAAGTCCATCCGCGAGCGATTTGTGGAGCACGCGAGCGGCAAGTCGGTCAAACGCGTCGCGTAACATAGCGGGCCGCCGGAACAAACAAGCGGCTCGTTGCATCTACTCCAATATGAATCGGCGGGTTGCGTACCCGCCGGGCTCCGCCGGCGCAAGCCGGCGGTTGTCATTTTGCGCGTCGATTCGCGCTGCCAGTTGAGGACAAGGACATGAACCAGATGAACCCCGCCTTCGTGATGCCCGACGTGCAAAGCACGGTCGACACCCGCCAGATTCCGATTCAGCGGGTCGGCGTGAAGGCGGTGCGTCATCCGCTGACGGTCCGTACGCCAGACGGCAGCGTGCAGCCGACTATCGGTACGTGGAATCTCGACGTTCATCTGCCGGCCGAGGTAAAGGGCACGCATATGTCGCGCTTCGTCGCGCTGCTCGAGGAGAACAAGGCGCCGCTGGATTCTGCTGCGTTTCGCGCGATGCTCGCGGCGATGCTCGAGAAGCTTGAGGCGCGTGCGGGCCGTATCGAGGTGTCGTTTCCGTATTTCGTCAACAAGACGGCGCCTGTGTCGGGCGTGCAAAGTCTGCTGGACTACGAAGTGACGCTGACGGCGGATTCGCGCGATGGCGCCACGCGGATGTTTCTCAAGGTTCTGGTGCCCGTCACCAGCCTGTGCCCGTGCTCGAAGAAGATTTCGCAGTATGGCGCGCATAACCAGCGCTCGCATGTGACGATTAACGCTGAGTTGATGGATGATGTGCCTGTCGAGGATCTGATCCGTATTGCGGAGGAAGAGGCTTCGTGTGAGTTGTGGGGATTGCTCAAGCGGCCTGATGAGAAGTTCGTGACCGAACGCGCTTATGAGAACCCGAAGTTCGTCGAAGACCTGGTGCGGGATGTCGCGCAGCGGTTGAATGATGATAAGCGTATTGCCGCTTATGTGCTCGAAGCGGAGAACTTCGAGTCTATTCATAATCATTCGGCGTATGCGGTGATTGAGAAGAGGGGCTGAGGGTTTTTTCTGTCTGCGACTCTGGGGTGGTTTGCTTGTGCTTTGCGCTGGCATCCGCGTGATGTTATTGGTCTGCAAGCGTTGCCCCTGTGCGGGGCGGCACCTACTTTTCTTTGCCGCCGCAAAGAAAAGTAGGCAAAAGAAAGCGGCTAACACCGCCAGTTCTAGTATTCGCCTGAGGGCCCCCAAAGGTTCTTATGCTTCACACGGCAACCACCTGACCGACGCTCGTTGCCAGCGCTCTTGCAGTGCGCCTCACCCGCTTCACGCCCCCACACGACAGCAGGCCGCGCCAGACAGTCCACGGCCGCCCAGGTGGCAAACTGTGTGTCGGCCGTAGAGCCACACACGCCTCACTCCGAACCGATAGCGCACGCGCCCCACGCTGTAAGAGCCCCAGGCTAAACGGCGCGACAACCTGCACACAGTTTGCCACCTGGGCGGCGCATAGCATTCGCTGCCGCTGGCCTTTGCACGGGTATTCGAAGCGGGTGAGGCGCAAGGAGAGAGCGTTGGCAACGCACATGAACAGGATTGCTGCGGTGTGAAGGATGGGGACGTTGGGGGCCCGTGGGTCGGCACATGGGCTGGCGGTGTGAGCCGCTTTCTTTTGCCTACTTTTCTTTGCGGCGGCAAAGAAAAGTAGGTGCCGCCCCGCACAGGGGCGACGCATGAAGCACGCTAACAAAACGCGGATGCCCGCAGAGCAGCAAACCAGGCGAACCATCCAGCGTCGCAGACAACCCAAAGCAGGTGCCGCCCCGCACAGGGGCGACGCATGAAGCACGCTAACAAAACGCGGATGCCCGCAGAGCAGTAAACCAGGCGAACCATCCAGCGTCGCAGACAACCAAAAGCAGGTGCCGCCCCGCACAGGGGCGACGCCTGAAGCACGCAAACAAAACGCGGATGCCAGCAGAGCAGTAAACCAGGCGAACCATCCAGCGTCGCAGACAAAAAAAATCAGAACACCTTCACCGGCACATTCACCACAAGCCGGTATTCCATATTATCCGGGTCCGAGTAATGCGCTGTCGACTTGTGATACATCGCGATAAACGTGATCTTCGTATCCTTGAACCGTCCGCTCTGCAGCGTATAGCTCGGAATAAACCCGATCTCATGATGCGTGCCATGCACATACTCGCCATTCCGCGTGTAAGGCCCGATCGCATTCGACGCGGCGCCAGCCGAAGCATCCGCTCCCCAGCCCGTCACGCCCCACAGCATCGCCTTGAAGCCAGGCAAGCCGGCATACTTGCCATCGAACGTATACCGCAGCTGGAACGACTTTTCATGCGGCGCGTTGTAGTCGACATCCATCGAGTTCACGAGATAGATACCGTTGGTCTCGTTCACATAATCGAAGAACTGGTCGCCGAGAATCTGCTGATAGCCGAGCAACACCTGATGCGGACCATGTTGCGCCGACAGCGACAGGCTATACGCATTGTTGTTGATATGCCCTTGCAGCGCCGAACCCGTCTGATGCGTCGAGTAGATGTTCGCGAGTCCAGCCCACTTGACCGTGTTCACATCGCCGATCGAATGTGAGATCGCCGCGTAGAACTGATTCCACACGTCTTCCGCCTGATCCGCGTACAACGTGACCGTGCCGTTGGGCGAATAGTCCCAGTTGCCGCCGAAGTAGGACAGGCGCTTGATCGTCGTGCCGCCGTACGACGACGTCAGGTCGATCAGGTTCGTGTGGCCGCGCGCGTCGACCTTCGTGAAGCTACCGGCCTGCATCGTGACGTTATGGATGTCGTTGCTCACTGCCGATACGCCGAGGAACGTCGGCGGCAACGCGCGGTTGTCGTGCGGTTCCATGAACGGATTGTTGTCGACGATCTGCAAACCATACTTGACGACCGTCTCGGAGATGCGCCCCTTGATGTCGTACATGCCCGGATACGCCCATGCGAGCTGGTCCGAACCGCCGCCGCCCTTCGCCACGTGCACCATGTTGCCCGCGCCGTTGCCGCCGTCGAGCTTGAGTGCGGCGAACAGCGATGCATCGAAGCCGAGACCGACGGGCCCTTGCGTGTAGCCGGATTCGAAGTTCGCCTGCATGCCCTGAACCCACGCGTGGCGGTGCGGGCCACCTTCGTTGTCGAACTGGTCGGCGTAATTGCGGAACAGCAGGTTCAGATGGCTGTCGGCGATCAGGCCTTTGCTCTTCGCCTGGCTCGACAACGGCGCGGGCGGCGTCGCAACCTGGTCGGCTTCTGCATTCACGAGCGCGTTGTTGGTTTCGGGCTGCACCTCCGCGACGTTCGGCATGTGTTTCAGCTTCGGTTTGGCTGGTGCGGCGGGTGCCGCGGGCGCAGCCTGCGCCACGGCTGCGCTGGCGGCGGCGGGCGCGGCTGCGTCGTCGGCGAATGCGGCGGTGGCGATCGTCAGTGCCGGCAGGCCCACTGCCAGCAAGGCGAACTTCGATGCTCCTGATGTGGATCGTTGGGTTGTCATTGCAGTTCCATTTTTTCTAGTTGATGAAACAGTGGCGCGGCGGTCGGCCGTGCCACGCTTTCTCGCCCGTTCCCGCCGTCGCGCGAACGAACGCCTCCCTCGGCGCAGCGGCTAGCTGCGTCGTGGAAAAAGGTTTGTGTGAAGCTAAAGGGTTGTCAGGTCATGACAGCGCGTATGCAGGCGACCTGCGTATGACCGATGCCCGTTGCGCTCGTAACGGGCCGCTCGTGCGCGCACGCGTCGATCGCATCCGGGCAGCGCGTACGGAACGCGCAGCCCGAAGGCGGCTTGAGTGGCGACGGAATCTCGCCGCGCAACAGCACATGCTTGCGCGCACGCTCGGCGACCGGGTCGGGCAGCGGCACGGCCGACAGCAGCGCCCGCGTGTACGGATGCTGCGGCTCGCGGTACACGTCGCGCTTGTCGCCGAACTCCATCACGCGACCCAGGTACATCACGAGCACGCGCTGGCTGATCGCCTTCACGACGGCCAGATCGTGCGCGACGAACAGCAGCGACAGCGACAGTTCGCGTTGCAGATCGCGCAGCAGATTGACGATCTGCGCCTGGATCGACACATCGAGCGCGGAGACCGGCTCGTCGCAGATCACGAGTTGCGGCTCGCCGATCAACGCGCGCGCAATGCCCACGCGCTGGCACTGCCCGCCCGAGAATTCATGCGGATAGCGGCGCAGATGATGATTGCTCAAGCCGACGCGTTCGAGCATCGTCCGCACGCGAACGCGTATCTCCTCGCGGCCGAGTTGCGGCTGATGCGTCTTGAGCGGCTCCGCGACAATCTGTTCGATCGTCATGCGCGGATCGAGCGACGCGAGCGGGTCCTGAAAAATCATCTGCACGTCGCGGCGAATCTGCGTCGTATCGCGGGACGTGCCTTTTACCGACTCGTGTCCTTTCCATTGCACACTGCCCGACGTCACGGGCGTCAGGCCAATGATCGCGCGCGCGAGCGTCGATTTTCCGCATCCGGATTCTCCGACGAGGCCCACCGTCTCGCCACGACGCACATCAAACGACACGCCGTCGACGGCGCGCAGCGTCGCCTTCTTCGACCACGGATAGCCGCCCTGCGCGATGCTGAAGTGCACGCTGAGGTTGTCGACCTTGAGTAGGGTTTCCTGGGCGCTCATAGCACCTCCGCGATAGCCTGGACAGGACGATGGCACGCGCGCAGCGCATGCACTTCGCCTTCGATCGGTTCGAGCGACGGACGCGTCGCGCGGCATCGCTCTTCGGCGAACGTGCAGCGCGGCGCGAACGCGCAGCCTTGCGTCGCCATGCCCGGCAAAGGCGGATTGCCCGGAATGGTTTGCAGCGGCTGATCGTCGTCGTCGGTAAGTCGCGGCAGCGCGTTCAGCAGGCCGATCGTGTACGGATGCGTCGGCGCGGCGAACAGTTGCTGCGCGGGTGCCTGCTCGACCGTTTGCCCCGCGTACATCACCATCACGTCGTCGCACAGGCCGGCCACTACACCCATGTCGTGCGTGATCAGGATGATCGCGGTGCCGCGCTCGCGGTTCAGTTCACGCAGCAGTTCGATGATCTGCGCCTGCACGGTGACGTCGAGGGCCGTGGTCGGTTCGTCGGCGATCAGGATTTCGGGTTCCGACAACAGCGCCATCGCGATCATCACGCGCTGGCGCATGCCGCCCGAGAACTCGTGCGGATACATGCCGATACGGCGCGCCGCATCGGGAATGCGCACGCGTTCAAGCGTTTCGATCGCGCGCTGCTTCGCCTCTCGGCGCGACAGCTTGCGATGCAGTTGCAGCGTCTCCGTCATCTGCCGTTCGATCGTGAGGAACGGATTGAGCGACGTCATCGGGTCCTGGAAGATCATGCCGATGCGGTCGCCGCGAATGCGGTTGAGCGCGGCGTCGTTCATCGTCAGCAGGTTCGCGCCGTTGTAGAGCGCTTCGCCGCTGACCTTGCCGTTCTTCGCGAGCAGGCCGAGCAGCGCCATCACGGTCTGGCTTTTGCCCGAACCCGATTCGCCCACGATGCCGAGCGTCTTGCCTTTGTCGAGCGAGAACGACACGCGTTGCACGGCGTCGACGGGCGCGCCGTCGCGACGCGAGAAGCGCACGCTCAGGTCCTTGACTTCGAGTAATGCCTTGTTCTGTGCCATCTCAGCGGTCCTTCGGATCGAGTGCATCGCGCAGGCCGTCGCCGACGAAGCTCACGGCATAAAGTGTCGCGCACAGCATGAGGGCCGGGCACAGCAGCAGCCACGGCGTCGATTCGAGCTTCTGCGCGCCGTCCTGGATCAGCACGCCCCAGCTCGTCATCGGTTCCTGCACGCCGAGGCCGAGAAACGACAGCACCGATTCCGTCAGCACGATGCCCGGCACCGTGACCGTCGCGTAGACGACCACCACGCCGATCAGATTCGGCACGATGTGTCGCGTGATGATCGAGCGCGAATCGACGCCGATCGCTTTGGCTGCGTCGATGAACTCGCGCGAGCGCAATGACAACGTTTGCCCGCGCACCACACGCGCCATGTCGAGCCACGAAAACGCGCTGATCGTCAGCACGACCAGATAGAACGCGCGGCCGAACAGCGTCATCATCAGGATCGCGATCAGCATGTAGGGAATCGCGTACATCATGTCGACGATGCGCATCATCACGGCATCGACACGTCCGCCCAGATAACCGGCCGTTGCGCCCCACGCGACGCCGATCAGTCCCGACACGAGCGTGCCGAGCAGACCGACTTCGAGCGACACGCGCCCGCCGACCAGCGTGCGCACCAGCAGATCGCGGCCGAGTTCGTCGGTGCCGAACCAGTGCATGTTCTGCCATGTGGGCGCGAGGCTGATCGAGGACCAGTCGCTGTCGATCGCATTGTTCGGCGACAGCAGCGGCCCGACGAAGCACGCGAGCATGATGACGACCAGCAACAGCAGCGCGACGAACGCCGCGCGATTGCGCACGAAGCGGCGCGCGGCCGTCGCGAGCGGACTGCGCGACGGCGGCGCGTCGACGACGGTCAATGAAACAGGTGGCATTCTCATCGGTGTCAGTAGCGGATACGCGGATCGAGCCATGCGTACGCAAGGTCGACGAGCAGGTTGAACAGGACGGCGACGGCTGTCGTCAGCACGACGAGGCCGAGCACCAGCGTGTAGTCGCGGTTGATCGCGCCGTTGACGACGAGCTGGCCGATACCGGGCAGCGCGAACACCGATTCGGTGACGACCGCCGCCGTGATCGACGAAATGCACACCGAGCCGAGCAGCGACACGACAGGCATCAGCGCAGGCTTCATTGCGTGGCGCAGGACGATCGTGCGCGCGGGCAGGCCCTTCGCCCGCGCGGTGCGGATGAAGTTGCCCGACAGCACTTCGATCATGCTGCCGCGCATCACACGCGCGATCAGCGCCACGTTGATGATCGTCAGAAGTGCGATGGGCAGCACGCGATAACGCCACTCGCCTTCTCCCCAGCCGCCCGCGGGCAGCCAGCCATGGCCGTCCGCAGTCTTCAGCAGAATGGCGAACACCCACACCAGCAACGGGCCGAGCACGAACGGCGGCACGACGTTGCCGATATTGCCGAGCACCATCACCGCGTGATCGATCACGCTGTCGCGACGCACGGCGGCAACCGTGCCGAGCGTGACGCCGATCACGACGGCGATGGGCACCGACACGCCGCCGACGCCGAGACTCACGGGCAGCGCCTTCATCACGAGATCGGTGACGGACCAGTCGGTGTAGCGGAACGACAGACCGAGGTCGCCGTGCAGCAATGCCCACAGATAATGCAGATACTGCTTCCACAGCGGCTCGTCGAGGTGGTAGCGCGCGTTCAGATTCGCGAGCGTGGCCTCCGACAGATGCTTCTCGGTATCGAACGGACCGCCGGGCGTGAGATGCAGCAGCAGATAGCATGCGGTGATCACGGCGAGTATCGTCGGGATCGCCCACAGCGTGCGGCGCAACGTGTATGCAAGCATGGGTGCCTTTCCTGTGCTTTCGCTGCCGTTTAGTGCTTGAGCAAGTACATGTCTTGCGACGCGCGCATGTCGAGATAGTTGGTCGACGTATAGCCGCCAACATACGGCTTCACCAGACGCGCCGCCGAGTACTGGAACAGCGGGATCATCGGATAGTCGTTCATCGCGAGGTCATGCGCCTGCGAGAGCAGGGCGGTGCGCTGCTTGTCGTCCGTCTGCTGGTTGGCCTGATCGATCAGCGCGTCGACCTTCGGGTTGCAGTAGTGCTGGTCGTTCTGCACGCTGCCGCAGCGGATCAGATCGAAATACGACATGGCGTCGTTGTAGTCGACGAACCAGCCGTCGCGCGACGCCTGCACCTTGCCGTCATGACGCTGCTTGAGCAGCACCTTGTACTCGACGTTCTCGAGTTTCGCGGTGACGCCCAGCTTGGTGCGCCATTCCGACGTGACGAAGAGGGCAACCTTCTTGTGCAGATCGTTCGTGTTGTACGTGAAGGTGAACGTGAGCGGCTTCGCATCCGAGTAGCCGGCTTCCTTCAGCAAATTGCGCGCGTATTCGACACGCTTGGCCATCGGCCACGATGCCCATTCCGGCTTGAAGACGGCGGCGCCTTCCGTGCCCTTCGAGATCAGACCGTACATCGGCAGTTCGCCGCTCGACGTGAGCTTCGACGTCAGCAGCTCGCGATCGACCACCATCGACAGCGCCTGGCGCACGCGCTTGTCCTTGAAGACGGGGTCGTCGTTATTGAGGCTGTAGTAATACGTTGCGATCTGCAGGCCCTTCTGCAACTGCGGGCCGAACTGCTTGTCGACCTGGTTGAAGATGCCCGACGGAATCGTGTACGTGTAATCGAACTGGCCGGCCTGGTACATGCGCATTGCCGTTTCGTCGCTTTCGATCGGCAGATACGTGACCTTCGAGATCGCGACCTTCGGTGCGTTCCAGTAGTTGCCGTTCTTGTTGATGACGAGGCGGTTGTTCGGCTGCCAGTCGGTCAGCGCAAACGCGCCGTTGCCGACGAAGTTCGCCGGGCGCGTCCAGTCATTGCCGAACTTCGTCACGACGGCTTTATCGACGGGGGCCATCGTCGCCATCGCTGTCAGTTGCGGGAAGAAGGCGGCGGGCACGTCGGTCTTCACTTCGAGCGTGTACGGATCGACGGCGCGCGCGCCGAGGCTCGTCACGGGCGCCTTGCCCGCAATGATTTCCTTCCCGTTCTTCACGAACTCGACGAGCACCGTGTACTTCGAACCCGTCTTCGGATCGACGACGCGTTGCCATGCATACACGAAGTCCGCTGCCGTGACGGGCTGGCCGTTGCTCCACTTCGCATCGTGACGCAGCTTGAAGACCCACGTGTCGGGCGCGGTGCGCGTCCACGACTGCGCGACGCCGGGCACGATCGCGCCCGTTGCGTCGATGCGCGTCAAGCCTTCGAACAGGTCGAGGCCGATCGTGTTGCCCGTCCACGATTCGATGTGAGCGGGGTCGAGCGATTCGGTTTCGGCGGGAACCTGACGGGTCAGTTCCTGGCTCGCGGCGAGCGTGGCGCCCGACGGGACCGTGACGGCCGATGCGTTGTGCTGAAACGTGAGGACGAGCGCGGCCAGCGCCGTCGTGTAAACGAACGGTGTTTTCATGGTTGGATTCGCAGAAAAAGTCGGGAGAGAAACGCAAGCGGCGCGGACGCCACTAACGGTTATCCGCGTGATGAAGGCCGAGGTGGCCCTTGTTCGGTGTACAGCATGCAGGATTCCTTACAATTATTATTACAGGCATCCTACAGCGGAATGTCATGCGCCCCGACTTGCGGAAGCGCTTCCAACCAGGATCGAATGCCTGCCTTCTAAAACAACCTCGGCGTACCTACCCACACGACGACCGATTCCTTGCGGGCCGTGTTGGCCCAGCTATGCGGTACCGTCGATTCGTAATGCGCGCTGTCTCCGGCGCGCAGCACGAAGGTCTTGCCTTCCAGCGTCAACGACACTTGCCCTTCGATGACATAGATGAACTCTTCACCGGCATGTGTCGTGACTTCGGAACGCTTTTGCCCGGGGGGCATCCTCACAAGGATGGCTTCCAACTGACGGCCCCCCGACAGATTGGTCATCCGGGCAAACAGATTCGCCGAGTCTGCAAAACCAAAAAACTTCAGCTCGTTTGCTCGACACACCGAGCGCTCTTCGCTTGGTGTGTCGACGAAATACTGCACCTTCACTCCCAACGCATTCGCAATACCTGCCAGCGACGTGATGGACGGCGACGCGAGACCGCGCTCGACTTGGGACAGGAACGGCTTGGAAATGCCTGCTGCTGTCGCTGTTTCGTCGAGCGTACGCTTCAGCCTTTGCCTCAGCGCGCGGATCTTGCTCCCCAGTGCAAGTGCCGTGTCTTTCTCAAGTGTCGTGACCATAACAAAACCAAATTAGTCCGTCAAAATTAGTTTGATATAAGCAAATGTTGTTTGATGACGTGTTGCTCTTTCCCGGCAAGCCTTGCGCAACTTGACAACTCTTTCATGCCGTTCACGCAGATCCGATCTTTTCGAGAAAGCACTCTATGTTGCCAGATCGCAAAGAGCACTTATCGGATTTGCGTTAGAAGAGCAGTAATGCATTGAGAAGGATCGTGCAGGGGCGCCGCGCATGTCAGTGAATTCCCGAAGCGACAAGTCGCGTTTCGATGCGCACAATCGCAACCTCGCGCGGGTTGGCCCGGCCGGGCTGATCCGCCTGCACTCCCGTTTGCAGCGATCCTGCGGCGGCGTTTTGATCGGTACGTCCTGACCGGACTGCCACCGACGAATGAAGGTGAACATCCATGTCGATTTCTTTCGCAGTCTTTCCACATTCATCCCGCATATCCAGCACGCGTATTTCGATGCAGCCGCCAAAGCGATCCGCTCGCGCGATGCTTTATCATTGAGCCTTTCGTCACGCGCTGTTCGCGTTGACGGCCTCCCGCTGAAGTCCTGGTTGTTCCGTTTTCGACGCGGACCGCGCTGTCCGTTGCTCGTATCGCACTGAACTGTGTCTCGATGGCGCTTTGCGCATCGGCCACGGCAAGTCATCGACGATCTCCAGTTTTTCCAGCTTCGCCCCGTGGCATGCGTCCGCTCGACCGACGCGTGCGCGCGCGGCTGCTATCGCGTAAATAAGAGGAAAGCATGAAATCACCCGTATCCCAGACCCGGTCGTTTTCGACGGTCTTTCTCATCGAGATGTGGGAGCGCTTCGGCTACTACGGCATGGCGGCGCTGCTCGTGCTGTTCATGATTGACCGGCTCGGCTTCGACGACAGCCGCGCGACGCTCACATGGGGCGCGTTCGCGGCGCTCGTGTATGCGTCGCCGTCGATCGGCGGCTGGATCGGCGACAAGATTCTCGGTGCGCGCCGCTCGATGATTTTCGGCGCGCTGGTGCTCGCGGCCGGCTACCTGATGCTCTCGCTGCCGAACGACAGCCTCGAGTTCATGTATGCGTCTCTGGGCGTGATCGTGGTCGGCAATGGGCTGTTCAAGTCGAACGCCGCGAATCTCGTGCGCCGCATTTACGAAGGCGACGATGGGCGTATCGACAGCGCGTTCACGATTTATTACATGGCGGTGAACATCGGCTCGACGGTGTCGATGCTGGCGACGCCGTGGATCAAGGATCACTGGGGCTGGCACACGGCGTTTGCCGTTTGCTGCGGCGGCATGTTGATCGCTGTCGTCAACTACTTCCTGATGTTCCGCACGTTGTCGCACGTCGGCTCCGCGCCGGATGCCGAGCCGATCCGCTGGAAGCGCGTGCTGGCTGTGGCGATCGGCGGGATCGCGCTCGGCACGGCGACGACGTTCGTGCTGCAGCACAAGGCGATTGCTGTCGCATGCGTGTACACAGCGGGCATCGCGATTCTGGCGATTTTCGCGTACATGCTGATCAGCTGCGAGCGGTCGGAGCGTTCGGGCTTGCTGGCCGCGCTGATTCTGACGCTGCAGGTGATTCTGTTCTTCGTGTTCTATCAGCAGATGTCGACGTCGCTGACGCTGTTTGCGCTGCGCAACGTCGACCCGACGTTCACGCTGTTTGGCTCGCATCTGTTTACGTGGAGTGCCGCGCAGTTCCAGGCGCTGAATCCGATCTGGATCATGATGTTGAGTCCGCTGCTCGCGGTGCTGTATACGAAGCTTGCTAACAACGGTAAGGATGTGCCCGTTGCTGCGAAGTATGCGTTTGGTTTTGCTGTGGTGGCGGGGGGATTTTTCGTCTATGCGTGGAGCGGCAGTTTCGCGGTGAATGGGCGGGTGTCGTCGTGGTGGATGGTTGGGGGTTATGGTTTGTACTCGCTCGGCGAGCTGCTGGTGAGCGGCCTCGGGCTTGCGATGATTGCGCGCTATGTGCCGTCGCGGATGAGCGGTTTTATGATGGGCGCTTATTTTGTGGCGACGGGCGTGTCGCAGTATCTGGGTAGTGTTGTTGCCAATCTGGCGAAGATGCCTGCGGGGGATCTTGATCCTTTGGTCTCTTTACCGCTGTATACGAAGCTCTTTGCTGAGCTTGGGTGGTTGGCTGCTGTTGGGGCTGTAGTTGCTATCTTGCTGCTGCCGCTGATGGGGCGGCTTTCGCGGGCGCATCAGCAGTGTGCTGGGCAAGCGGGCAGCGGTGAGGGTGTGGCGGCCTCAGTGCAGTAAGGTTTTCTTTTGCCCCTTCGGGCGGAGTGGTTCTTCAAGGCGTGCCGTTTTTGGGTGCGCCTTTTTGTTTTGGTGTTGGTGTTTTGGTTTTGGTGTTTTGGTTTGCTCGTGTTTTCGCCGGCATCCGCGTTTTGTTAGCGTGCTTCAGGCGTCGCCCCTGTGCGGGGCGGCACCTACTTTTCTTTGCCGCCGCAAAGAAAAGTAGGCAAAAGAAAGCGGCTCACACCGCCAATCCTTGTTCCTGCCTGAGGGCCCCCACAGGTTCTTACGCTTCACACGGCAACCAAGTGACCCACGTTCGTTGCCAGCGCTCTTGCAGTGCGCCTCACCCGCTTCACGCTCCCGCAGTACAGCACGCCGCGCCAGATAGTCCACCGCCGCCCAGGTGGCAAACTGTGTGTAGGTTGTCGCGTCGGGTAGCCTGGGGCTCTTACAGCGTGGGACGCGTGCGCTATCGGTCCGAAGTGAGACGGGTGGAGTACTACGGCCTGCACACAGTTTGCTACCTGGGCGGCGCATACCGTTCGCTGCCGCTTGCTGTTGTATGGGTGTTTGGGGTGGGTGATGCAATTGGTTAAAGCGTTGGCAACGAGCACCAACCAGGGCACTGCCGTGTGAAGGGTGGGGATGTTGGGGGCCCGTGGACAGGCACACGTGCTGGCGGTGTGAGCCGCTTTCTTTTGCCTACTTTTCTTTGCGGCGGCAAAGAAAAGTAGGTGCCGCCCCGCACAGGGGCGACGCGTGAAGCACGAAGGCAAAATGCGGATGCCAGCGCAAACACAAGCAAACCCCACCAGCCACGCCACGAAGGCAAATCGCGGATGCCAGCGCAAACACAAGCAAACCCCACCGGCCACGCCACGAAGGCAAATCACGGATGCCAGCGCAAACACAAGCAAACCCCACCAGCCACGCCGCGAAGCCAAATCACGGACGCCAGTGCAAAGAACAAACCCCTTACAACACCGAACACCGACGCACACGCTAAGCTAACAACAACCCAAAGCGCCGCAGGCAAACAACCAAACCAAAACCCAAAATGGAAATCCACCTATCCGTAGAGGGCCGCCACGACCTGGCGGGGCAAATCTACCGACAACTGCGCGCAGGAATAATCGAAGGCCGCCTGGCAGGCGGCACACAACTGCCATCGACCCGCGATCTCGCCACGCAACTCGGGGTCTCCCGCAAAACGACCCTCGACGTCTTCGAGCGCCTGCTCGCCGAGGGCTTCCTGCACGCGCGCGCCGGCTCGGGTACCTTTGTCGCCGAAGGTTTACAGCGGCTGCCCGCCGAAAAAACCGCACATGCACGCGCCGCACATGACGCGAAAACGGCCCCCACCTCCAGCGCCCGAGCGCAGCCGGTCTGGCACACCGTTCCCGAGGTACTCAGTCCTCAGCCGACACCCGGCACGCCGTACGACTTCATCGGCGGCATTACCGACAAGTCCCATTTCCCCTTCGATGTCTGGCGCCGCTGCGTGAACCACGCGCTGCGCGTGCAGTCGCGCGGACGCGGCACCTATCGCGATGCCGCCGGCGAACAGGAATTGAGGCTCGCGATCTCGCGATACCTCGCGTTTAATCGCGCCGTCGCGAGCAACTGGGAGGACGTCATTGTGACGCAGGGCGCGCAGCATGCGCTCGACCTCATCGCGCGCGTGACGCTGCGTCCCGGCGACGTCGCCGTCATCGAAGACCCCGGCTATCCGCCCGCGCGTGCGTGCCTCACGGCCGTGGGCGCGAAAGTCGTCGCCGTGCCCGTCGATGCCGAAGGCCTGATCGTCAGCAAGCTGCCGAAGAACGCGCGGCTCGTCTACGTGACGCCGTCGCACCAGTTTCCGCTCGGCATGCCGATGAGTCTCGCGCGGCGCGTCGAGTTGCTCGAATGGGCGCAACAGCGCGACGCCGTCATCATCGAAGACGACTACGACTGCGAATACCGCTTCGAAGGACGGCCGATGGAGCCGCTGAAGAGCCTCGACCGTACCGGCCTCGTCGCGTACGTGGGAACGTTTTCAAAGACGATCTTTCCCGAGCTGCGCGTCGGTTACATGGTGCCGCCCGCGTCGCTATTCGACACGCTGCGCAAGGCGCGGCAGATCGGCGACTGGCATGGTTGCTCGCTGACGCAGACCGCGCTCGCCAGTTTCATGCTGAACGGTGACTTCGCCAAGCATCTGAAGCGGATGCACAAGCTCTACGCAGCGCGCCGTGCAAGCCTGCTTGCGCATCTGCACGGCGACCTCGCACGCTGGTTCGAGCCTATCGTGCCGACGGCGGGCATCCATATGGCTGCATTGCTCAAGGCGCCGCTGACGGAGGCGGCCGTGATCGAAGCGGCGCGCGACGAATCGATCGCGCTGCACGGGCTCGCGCCTTTCTATGTGCGCGCGAAGCCGCAACCAGGGCTCGTATTTGGCTATGGCGGCATCGAGGCCGAACAGATCGACGCCGCGCTCGCGACGCTCGCGAAGCTGCTGCCGCGTGTCGAATCAAGGACTTGAGCGTGCCTTCGGACGCGCATACATGCCGTTCTGTCAGGCGTCCCCGACGCTCGCGCGCGTGAAGTGCGGGTCACTTCATCAATGTGATGAGCGTCTTCCCGCTGACGATGCGGTTGACGATTGGAGCTGGACAGGTGCGGCGAAATCGCTCGGCGATCGCGTTTACCCCTTAAAAACAGGCTCCAAATGCGCGAGGTAGTCAGCGCCACGCAACAAACCGTAACCGTTATACACAAAAGATTCGCGCAGAAAGCAAAAGCGCTTGTAGAATCCGGCGTTGAAGCGTGTGCATATCGCGTGCGCTTCTCGCAATTACTGACCCTTAGAGGTAGGAGAAATATGGCGACTTCCGCAAAAAAGGTAGCCAAGAAGGCTGCTACGGTTCCGACCAAGAAGGTTGCTGCAAAGAAAGCTGCTGCTCCCGCAAAGAAAGTCACGGCTAAGAAGGTCGCCGTGAAGGCGTCCGGCGTTCCCTCGCCGATCAAGGACACCTTCACGAAGGCCTCGCTGGCTGCACACGTTGCGGAGCGTGCGGGTGTCGAGCCGAAGTCGGCGAAGGCAGTTCTGGCTGCACTCGAAGACACGATCCTCGGTTCGGTTCACAAGAAGGGCGCTGGCGAATTCACGCTGTCGGGTCTTCTGAAGATCGTCGTTCAGACCGTTCCGGCGAAGAAGAAGCGCTTCGGCAAGGACCCGTTCACGGGTCAGGAGCGCTGGTTCCCGGCCAAGCCGGCAAGCGTGCGAGTCAAGGCTCGCGCGTTGAAGAAGCTGAAGGACGCAGCAGCGTAAAAGTTGATGCGCCTCGATGGCGGCGCGAGCCGCTGTCGTTTGGTTGCTTTGCTTTATCGCGGTCCCCGCATGCGGAAGTGTGTGGGGATTTTTTTTGTCTTCGACGGTGGGGGTGCTGCGCAAGCTTTTAGGTTCTGGGCTTGTGTTTGCGCTGGCATCCGCGTTATGTCTTTGGTGTGGATGCGTTGCCCCTGTGCGGGGCGGCACCTACTTTTCTTTGCCGCCGCAAAGAAAAGTAGGCAAAAGAAAGCGGCTCACACCGCCAGTTCTAGTGTTTGCCTGAGGGCCCCCAAAGGGTCTTACACTTCACACGGCAACCACGTGACCCACGCTCGTTGCCAGCGCTCTTGCAGTGCGCCTCACCCGCTTCACGCTCCCGCAGTACAGCACGCCGTACCAGACAGTCCACGGCCGCCCAGGTGGCAAACTGTGTGCAGGCTTTCGCGCTTTGCACGCATCACTTCGGACTGGGTAGCAAGATTGGTGTCGCTGGTAAGAACGCTGATCTTTTCGGTACTACGACCTACACACAGTTTGCCACCTGGGCGGCACAAGCCATTCGCTGCCGACCGCCCTTGTTCGGTTGTGTGAAGCGGGTGAGGCATCTATTCAAAGCGTTGGCAACGCACGCGAACAGCGGCGTTGCCGTGTGAAGGGTGGGGACGTTGGGGGCCCGTGGATAAGAACACGTGCTGGCGGTGTGAGCCGCTTTCTTTTGCCTACTTTTCTTTGCGGCGGCAAAGAAAAGTAGGTGCCGCCCCGCACAGGGGCAACGCTCGAAGCACGCTAACGAATCGCGGATGCCAGCACGAAGGCAAAGCGCGTATGCCAGCGCAAAGACCAGAACAGGACCACCGTCGGAGACGACAAACCCGGATATCCGCGCAAAGGGAAAAAACCCAAAACACGCCACCCGCGCCGCGACGCATAAAACCCAAACCCAACCCAAACCCCTTCCCCAAACCAGGCCCGCGCCAGCGCCCAAACGCACCGTGTGCGCAACAACACGCACCGGAGTAGCGCATACTCCCCCTCCGCGCTACGATGACACCGACAATCGAGCGCCATCGCAGTGCGCGTTCACAGTGCATCCACCACGCGCAGCGCACAAATCCTGAATGGCATAACGCTTGCTTGATCGAGATTGAAAACCGAATGCGCAGCGCATTCGCCTTCTATCCGACAAAAAGAGTGGGGCGTAACATGCGATGCTTTGACGAGATGCGTCAGTTCGATGACGCCGTGCGGCCGCATTATCAGCGGTTCGAACGCTGGCTCGTGCAGCAGGGCAGCGAGGCAATCGAGAGAAAGCGGGCCGAAGCCGATCTGCTGTTTCGCCGCGTCGGCATCACGTTCGCCGTCAACGGTGACCTGTCGGGCACCGAACGGCTCATTCCGTTCGATCTGATCCCGCGCATCATCCCGCGCAGCGAATGGCAAACGCTCGAAGCCGGCCTCAGGCAGCGCGTCCAGGCGCTCAACCTCTTCATCCACGACGTCTATCACGACCGCAACATCGTCCGCGCCGGCATCGTGCCCGCCGATCAGGTCTACACCAACGCGCAGTACCGGCCGGAAATGCAGGGCGTCGACGTACCGCTCGCCGTCTATGCGCATATCGCAGGCGTCGACGTCGTGCGCGCCGGCGAGAACGGCGAGTTCTACGTGCTCGAAGATAATCTGCGCGTGCCGTCGGGCGTGTCGTACATGCTCGAGAACCGCAAGATGATGATGCGGCTCTTCCCCGAACTGTTCGTGCAGAACCGCATCGCGCCCGTCGCGCACTATCCCGACCTGCTGCTCGACACGCTGCGCTCGGTGGCGCCCGAAGGCGTCGACGATCCCGTCGTGGTCGTGCTGACGCCCGGCATGTACAACTCCGCCTACTTCGAGCACACCTTCCTCGCGCAGCAGATGGGCGTCGAACTGGTGGAAGGCAAGGACCTCTTCGTCGACGACAACTACGTGTTCATGCGCACCACACAAGGGCCGCGGCGCGTGGATGTGATCTATCGGCGGGTCGACGACGACTTTCTCGATCCGCTCGCGTTCCGCCAGGATTCGGCGCTCGGCGTGCCGGGTCTGCTGACGGCGTATCGCGCAGGGCGCGTCGCGCTGGCAAACGCGATGGGCACCGGCATCGCCGACGACAAGTCGATCTATCCGTACGTCCCCGACATGATCGAGTTCTATCTGGGCGAAAAGCCCATCCTGAACAACGTGCCGACCTACCAGTGCCGCAAGCCCGATGACCTCGCGTACACGCTCGCGCATCTGTCCGAGCTCGTCGTGAAGGAAGTGCACGGCGCAGGCGGCTACGGGATGCTCGTCGGGCCGGCGTCGACGTCGGCGGAAATCGAGGCGTTCCGCCAGCGGCTGATCGAAAAGCCGGCTGGCTACATCGCGCAGCCGACGCTCGCGCTGTCCGCCTGCCCGACCTTCGTCGAGTCCGGCGTTGCGCCGCGCCATATCGATCTGCGGCCGTTCGTCCTGTCGGGCAAGACGGTGACGATGTGCGCTGGCGGCCTCACGCGCGTCGCCTTGCAGGAGGGCTCGCTGGTCGTCAACTCGTCGCAGGGAGGCGGCACCAAAGACACCTGGATGGTCGACTGACGACATTCGACCGATGTTCCTAAGCGCCCGCATCGCGCGATGCAGGCGCAAAGCCGACAAACCACGGGCAACCCGGCGCGCTTCGCGTCATACGGCGACGAGAGCGCGTCCAAACAATACGGAAAGCCGACATGCTGAGCCGCACTGCCGATCATCTGTTCTGGATGGCCCGTTACATGGAGCGCGCCGAGAATACCGCGCGCATGCTCGACATCAACCTGAAGGCGCAACTGCTGCCGCAGACGCCCGAACAGGAGGATCGCGCGCAGCGTTCGGTGCTGCGCATCTCCGAACTGGAGCACGCGTTTGCACAGCGCTACGACGAGCCGACGCGCGAAAACGTGCTCGATTTCATGGTCGCCGATCCGACCAACCCGTCGAGCATTCATTCGTGTCTGCAGGCAGCACGCGAAAACGCACGCGCGGTGCGCGGCACGCTGACGACGGAATGGTGGGAAACGATCAACGACACGTGGCTCGAATTCAACGAGCGCACGGCGCACGGCGAGGTGGCGAACAATCTGTCGGCGCTGTTCGAATGGGTGAAGTTCCGCTCGCATCTGTCGCGCGGCGTGACGATCGGCACCGCGTTACAGGACGACGCGTTCTTCTTTACGCAACTCGGCACCTTTCTCGAACGCGCGGACAACACGGCGCGCATTCTCGACGTGCGCTTCGCCGATGCTGAGCCGAACTCGCGCGAGGCGGCGCGCCAGCTCGAGGACTTCTATTACTGGACGTCGATTCTCAGTTCCGTGTCGGCGCTGGAGATCTACCGCAAGGTGTATCGCGATGTCGTGACGCCGGCGCGCGTGGTGGAGTTGATGATCCTGAACTCGCAGATGCCGCGCTCGCTGCTGGCGTCCCTCGATCGCGTCTGCGAAAACCTCGCGATGCTGCGCACGCAGGGCTCGAATCAATGCGAGCGCTTTGCGGGCAAGCTGCGCGCCGAATTGCTTTACTCGGATATCCGGCAGATTTTCGAAGCCGGTCTGCATGCGTGGCTCACACAGTTTCTCGCCCGCGTGTTCGAACTCGGCAACATGGTCGCGCGCACGTACCTGATGCTGCCCGTTGCCTGATGGAGTGCCCTCAATGTATCTGACGATCCGCCACGACACTTCTTACCGCTACGAATCGACGGTCCATTACTCGATCCAGCAACTGCGTCTCACGCCGTCGAGCGGTGCTTCACAGATCGTGCGGCGCTGGACGCTCGACGCGCCCGGCAAGCTCGACTCGACCTTCGACGCCTACGGCAACGTGCTGCACACGCTCGTGCTCAACAAGCAGCACGACGAGATACGCGTGCACGTGTCGGGCGAAATCGACACGTTTGCGCTGATCGACGGGCGCCTTGGCGACGATGCGGGTGCGATTCCGCTCGAGCATTTCACCTGCGCCACGCGCCTGACCGACTGCGATCCCGCGATTCGCGAGCTGGCGGCGTCCGTGCCGTCGCTCGACAAGCCGGCTACGCTGATCGCGCTGGCGGAGAAGATCATCGACCGCGTGCAGTTCGAAACAGGCGCGACGGGTGTGACGAGCACGGCGTCGCAGGCGCTCGCGCTCGGCAAGGGCGTCTGCCAGGACCACGCGCATCTGATGCTCGCGTGCTGCCGTGCGCGCGGGATTCCAGCGCGCTATGTGAGCGGTTATATCGAACCGGGCGACGTCGAGCATGCGGCGAGTCACGCGTGGGTCGATGTGTGGCTCACGGGCATTGGCTGGGTTTCCGTCGACGTCACACATGCTGCGTTTGCCAGCGAGATGTATTGCCGGCTCGCAGCGGCGCGTGACTACGAAGCGGCGTCGCCGGTGCGCGGACGGCGTATCGGCGGACTGGAAGAGACGCTCGATGTGTCCGTTGCCGTGAAGGCGCAGGAGCAGTCTCCGCAATAAGAAGCGCGCCGCGTAACCTGGGGTCTTTGCGGGGCGGGCACACATCGGCTGCAGCGCGCCAGGCGCGCGCATTACAATGGCAGCGTCCCGCGGCGCGCCCGCGGCCCGTGCCTTTTTCCGGCTCGCCCAATCGTTCATTCGGGGCAGCCGTCTGGATTCCTGTCATGACTTACTGTGTGGCGATGTGCGTCGATGAAGGGCTCGTGTTCCTGTCGGATACACGGACCAATGCCGGCGTCGATCACATCAGCACCGCGCGCAAGATGTCGGTGTTCGAAGAGCCCGGCGAACGCATGCTGGTGCTGCTCGGCGCGGGCAATCTGTCGCTCACGCAGGCCGTGCTGCAAGAGTTGTCCGAGCCGACCGGACCTTCTGCTTCGTCAAAGCCCACGCTTTGGACCGTGCCGACCATGGCCGACGCCGCGCGCGTGGTGGGCCAGGCCGTGCGCGACGTGCATGTGCGCGAGGCGAATGCGCTGCAGGAATTCGGCGTCGACTTCAATTGCAGCTTCATTCTCGGCGGGCAGATCCGTGAGAACGCGGAGAGCGGCAATGGCGCCGGGCAACCGCGGCCGCGTCTCTTCATGATCTATGCGGCGGGCAACTTCATCGAATCGTCGCGCGTGAACCCTTACTTTCAGATCGGCGAGTCGAAGTACGGCAAGCCGATCATCGACCGCGTGCTGATCCCCTCCACGCCGCTCGACGAGGCCGCCAAGTGCGCGCTGATCTCGATGGACTCGACGCTGCGCTCGAACCTCTCGGTCGGGCTGCCGCTCGATCTGCTCGTCTACGAGAAGGATTCGCTGAAGGTGACCCGTTTCGTGTCGATCGATCAGGACAATGCCTATTTCCAGATGATCCATCGCACGTGGGGCGAGCGGCTTCGGCAGGTGTTCGGCGAGATTCCCGATCCGGACTGGCAAATCACGGGCGAGGTGCCGCAGAACGGGCATGTCGGGGAGATGGTGCTGTATCGGCCGCCGGGCGAGTTGCATACGGATGCACAGCGCGGCACGCCGGGCCCCGACGCGCGGCCCGCGCAGACTTTGGCTCAAGCCGACAAGCCTAAAACGCGCGGCTGATCACGCCGACACAGTGCGCCCGCTTCAGGGCGTATCCATTTTTTCCACTAGTGCAATGAAAAAAGCCAGCGTTGGCTTGCGCCGCTGCTGGCTTCAGAGTACGGCCCGACGTCTCGAGCCGTGCGTCATATTGTTCTATTAGAACTTGTGACGGATACCCAGGCTGATGATCTCTTGCGAGCTCGAGCCTGCTTGTGCACCGTACGAGCCAACCGATGCGCCTGCATCGACGATGGCGCCAGTGCTTGCATCGCGCTGATGGCCGCTTGCCTTCTGGTAAGCACCGATCAGGTACAGGTCGGTACGCTTGGACAGATTGTAGTCGCCGCCCAGCGAAACCTGGTTGTAGCTTGCCGACGCGTCGCCAGAGCCGTGCGTGTAGGTGTAGCCCAGACCGAGCAGCATTGCCGGCGTGATCTGGTAGCCAGCGAAGGCGCCAGCAACCTGGTACTTCTGCTGCGACGCGAAGCCCGAGAATGCGTCCGGCTTGTACTGCGCGAAGCTGTAACGCAGGTTGAACGTGAACGGACCCGTGACATATTGGCCAGCCACCGACGTGATGTCGATCTGCTTGGCTGACTGGTACGCGCCGTTGATGTTCGAGCCGTCAAACGTAGCGTCCGACGTCACGCCCGTATTCCACGTGCCACCCTGGTTCACGCCCGGGACGACGCCGCGGCTTGCCAGCGTGTTCGCGTTTTCCATGCGGAAGTAGCCAGCTGCAACGCTGAACGGACCGCCGCTCCACGTTGCTGCGCCTGCCCACGATTGGCCTGCACCCGTTGCGCCAGCGACGCCGCCGAGAGCGTACATGCCTTCGAACTGGAAGCCGCTCCACACCGGCGACACGTACTTGATGGCGTTGTTCGTACGCGAGCTGTTGTCGTTGTTGTCAACGTCGCCCGGCGTCGTGAACGTGCTGCCGAAGTAGTTGTCAGCCGTCAGCGGCTGAACCAGGTCGACCAGCGGGTCGTACTGGCGACCCAA
The DNA here is from genome assembly GCF_013426895.1 of Paraburkholderia largidicola. Taxonomy (NCBI): domain Bacteria; kingdom Pseudomonadati; phylum Pseudomonadota; class Betaproteobacteria; order Burkholderiales; family Burkholderiaceae; genus Paraburkholderia; species Paraburkholderia largidicola. The sequence continues at coordinate 2,145,518 of NZ_AP023175.1, forward strand.
CGTGACCGTACCGTACGCATCGTGCGTCACGCCGACATATGCCTGGCGGCCGAACAGCTTCGTGCCCGTGCCGTACGAACCCATCTTGCCGTTGTTCGGGTTGAAGCCGCTTTCCAACTGGAAGATCGCCTTCAGGCCACCGCCCAGGTCTTCCGTACCCTTCATGCCCCAACGGCTGCCTTGCAGGTTGCCCGCGGCGAGTTGCCACAGGTTGTCATTGGCCGTGTTGGCGTTGTGAATGTACTGGATCGAGTCATCGATCAAGCCATAAAGCGTCACGCTGCTCTGTGCATGTGCTGCGCCTGCAGCGCCGAGCAGTGCCAGCGAGAGCGTCGACAGTGCGATTCGTTTCATCCATTTCTCCACGCAGATGATTGGTTTTCGTTGTTGCGAAACGGAGAATAGCGCAGTGTCTCTAAGTGTAAGAACTGAAAAAAATTAAGGTGTATCGAAAAACCGACAGCCCGGTAGAAGCCTTGTATCGTAAGCTTGCCAACGATTGTTTCTGTTTCAGCAATATTGAATCTTTGACTGTGGATTATTGTTCTTTTTATGACAGTGATCGATGGTATCGGTACGTTTTACGTGGTCGAGAGCATGTTTCGTGTAAGAAAGTTGTCTAGTCGACTATGGAAATTTCCGCTTCCACATAAAGAAGTCGTAAAGGCTTCTCGCGCTCAGCTTGATGTTTCAGGTGGACAGTTTCGGGCGGATATGATCTTGGCCGTCCGAAACCGTTGAAGCGGACGCTTAACGGCTGGCGTGATCCGAAAGCGGCGTTTCGGCGTCGTTCGAAGCGCCGCGGCGCCGGGCGAACGCGACCAGGGCCATTGCGGTACTCGCCGCGATCAGCATCGACTCCCACGGATGTCGCCTGACGTAACGGTCCGCCGCACCGGCCCTGCGTCCGGCTTCGACGATCGTCACCGCGGCGGCGCGCGTCGCATGCGATTCCGCCTTGATGACCGTCTTGCCGATCGACAGGGCCTGAGCAATACCCTCGTCATGCTTCGCCAGCAATCGCGTTGCGATGGAGCGACGCGGGACCGGCGGCGTGGCCGGTGTGTCGGTTGGAGCCGGCTGCGGACCGCTGACGGGGCTACTTGCCGGGCCGCTAACCGGTCCTCCCGGCCTCGCGTCTCTCGCCACCGTCGATGCCGCCAGCACGGACGCCAGCATCGCGCGGCTACCCGGCGGCGTGGCGGGCGCAACCCCCCACGCGCCGCGCGGATCGTGCATGCGGCCTCGCGCGGCGGAGAATTCCGCGCCGAGCAGCAACACGACCGCCGAGAAGTACAGCCACATCAGCAGCACCGCGAGCGAGCCGGCCGCGCCGAACGAATTCGCCATGCCGGCATGCGCGAGGTAGAGCGCAAAGAGTTTCTTGCCCGCCGAGAAGAGCGCAGCCGCCACCGTCCCGCCGACCAGCGCGTCGCGCCAGCGCACGGGCGCATCGGGCAGAAACTTGAGCAGCGCGGCGAACGCGAACGCGAGCACCATCCAGCCGACGGCCAGTTGCAACAGATTGCCGATCACCACATAAGGCGAGTCGCCCCAGATCCAGTTGCCGATAAACGTGATCGCCGTGTCGAGCACCAGCGACACGATCAGCAGGAATGCCACGCCGAGCACGAGTCCGAACGAGATCAGCCGCACGCGCACCAGCGCGAACACGCTCGACGCACGCGGCGCCACCGACGGCCACACGATATTGAGCGCACTGTTCAGCGACGAAAACGTGGCCGACGCGCCCACGGCCAGCAGGACGAACGAGATGATCGCGGCGACGCCGCCCGCACCGCCGCTGCGATGCGCGTTCTGCACGATCGTCGTGACGGCGGCTGCGGCATCGTTGCCGAGCACGCTGTGCACCTGTCTGAACAATTCGCCGCGCGCGGCTTCCGCGCCGAAGAACCAGCCGGAGATCGCGATCACCATCACCAGCGTCGGCGCGAGCGAGAACGCCGCATAGAACGCGATGCTCGCCGCCATCGCCGCGCAGCGGTTCTCGGAGAATTGCCGCAACGCGCCGACAGCCCACGACGCCTGCTTCTTCGCGACCGTTTGCAGCTTGTCGGCGGACAGTGAATCGAGTTCCATGACGGTCCTTCATGACGAGGGTTGAAACGTCGGACGCACAGCGCATGACGCCGCGGATTCATCGCGCATTGCCGCACGCCGGGCCACGCATCTGACAATCGTATTACGCAAGCGTCATGCCCATCTACCTATGCGAATACAACAAGACTGAGCCACCGCGCCAAGCCGTTGAGCATAGATCGTGCAGCGGTTTGTGCTTCTGTGTGCTTACGATCGTCAGGAAACGACTTATACTTTTTTCACCTCCCCACAAATAGAACGAGAGGCGATCATGTTGCAAATGTCCCGCCGTCAGTTCCTGAAGGTGACGGCGAGCACGCTGGCCGGATCGAGTTTGGCCCTGATGGGCTTCTCACCGGAACCCGCGCTCGCCGAGGTCCGACAGTACAAACTGGCTCGTACTACCGAAACACGCAACACGTGTCCTTATTGCTCCGTCGGCTGCGGCATCCTGATGTACGGCCTGGGCGACGGCGCGAAGAACGCGACTTCCAGCATCATCCACATTGAAGGCGACCCGGACCACCCGGTCAATCGCGGCACGTTGTGCCCGAAGGGTGCGAGCCTGATCGACTTCATCCATAGCCCGAGCCGTCTGAAGTATCCCGAGTATCGCGCGCCGGGCTCGGATCAGTGGCAACGCATCTCGTGGAACGAGGCGCTCGACCGCATCGCGAAGCTGATGAAGGAAGACCGCGACGCCAACTTCGTCGAAAGCACGCCCGACGGCAAGAAGGTCAACCGCTGGCTGACCACGGGCATGCTGGCGGCGTCGGCGGGCAGCAACGAGGTCGGCTATCTGACGCACAAGACTGTGCGATCGATGGGGATGCTCGCGTTCGACAACCAGGCGCGTGTCTGACACGGCCCGACGGTGGCAGGTCTTGCCCCGACGTTTGGCCGTGGTGCGATGACGAACCATTGGGTCGACATCAAGAACGCGGACGTGATTCTGGTGATGGGCGGCAATGCAGCCGAGGCGCACCCATGCGGTTTCAAATGGGTGACCGAGGCGAAGGCGCACAACAAGGCGAAGCTGATGGTGGTCGATCCGCGCTTCACGCGCACGGCGTCGATCGCGGACTTCTATGCGCCGATCCGCACGGGCACCGACATCGCGTTTCTTGGCGGCGTGATCAACTATCTGCTGACCAATGACAAGATCCAGCACGAGTACGTGAAGAACTACACGGACATGCCTTTCATCGTCCGTGAAGACTTTGCGTTCAACGACGGCATCTATTCCGGCTACGACGCGAACGCACACAAGTACGCAGACAAATCGACGTGGGACTACGAGCGCGGCGACGACGGCTTCGTGAAAGTCGACGCGACGCTGCAGCATCCGCGTTGCGTCTACAACCTGCTCAAGCAGCACTATTCGCGCTACACGCCGGAGATGGTCGAAAAGACCTGCGGCACGCCGAAGGACAAGTTCCTGCACGTCTGCGAGACACTTGCGACGACTGCAGCGCCCGGACGCGCGGGCACGATTCTCTATGCGCTCGGCTGGACGCATCATTCGATCGGCGCGCAGATGATCCGCACGGGCGCGATGGTGCAACTGCTGCTGGGCAATATCGGCATCGCGGGCGGCGGGATGAACGCATTGCGCGGCCACTCGAACATCCAGGGGTTGACGGACCTCGGCCTGATGTCGAATCTGCTGCCGGGCTACATGACGCTGCCGAACGAGCCGGAACAGGACTTCGACGCCTACATCAAGAAGCGCGCGGCGCAGCCGCTGCGGCCCAACCAGTTGAGCTACTGGAAGAATTACCGCGCTTTCCACGTGAGCATGATGAAGTCGTGGTGGGGCGACGCCGTGACGGCCGACAACAACTGGGGCTACGACTACCTGCCGAAGCTCGACAAGCCGTACGACCTCTTGCAGACCATCGAGCTGATGTACCAGGGCAAGATGAACGGCTATATCTGCCAGGGCTTCAATCCGCTCGCGGCCGCGCCGAACAAGGGGAAAACGGCGGTGAGCCTCGCGAAGCTGAAGTGGCTCGTCATCATGGACCCGCTCGCGACGGAAACCTCGGAGTTCTGGAAGAACCACGGCGAGTACAACGACGTCGACGCATCGAAGATCCAGACGGAAGTGTTCCGGCTGCCGACAACCTGCTTCGCCGAAGAGCGCGGCTCGCTCGTCAGTTCGAGCCGCGTGCTGCAATGGCACTGGCAAGGCGTGGAGGGGCCGGGCGAGGCGCGCAGCGACCTGGAAATCATGTCGGGCCTCTTCCTGCGGATGCGCAAGGCGTACAAGGAGCAGGGCGGCAAGTATCCCGATCCCATCGTCAACCTGAACTGGACATACGCGCGTCCCGACAGCCCGACGCCCGAAGAGATCGCGATGGAGTTCAGCGGCAAGGCGCTCGCGGATCTGCCCGATCCCAAAGATGCGAGCAAGGTGCTCGTCAAGAAAGGCGACCAGCTGGCCGGCTTCGCGCAACTGAAGGACGACGGCACGACGGCGAGCGGCTGCTGGATCTTCTGCGGCGCGTGGACCCAGGCGGGCAACCAGATGGGCCGTCGCGACAACAGTGACCCGACGGGGATCGGCCAGACGCTCGGCTGGGCGTGGGCGTGGCCTGCGAACCGGCGCGTGCTGTACAACCGCGCATCGTGTGATGTGAACGGCAAGCCGTTCGATCCGAAACGCAAGCTGATCGCGTGGAACGGCACGAGCTGGAGCGGCCCCGACATTCCCGACTTCAAGATCGACGAGGCGCCCGAAAACGGCATGGGACCGTTCATCATGAACCCCGAAGGCGTCGCGCGGTTCTTCGCGCGCGACGGCATGAACGAAGGGCCGTTCCCAGAGCACTACGAGCCGTTCGAAACACCGCTCGGCTACAACACCTTCCATCCGAACAATCCGCTGGCGACGAATAACCCGGCTGCGCGCGTGTTCCCGGACGACCGCAAGGCGTTCGGCAAGGCGGCCAATTTCCCGCATACGGCGACGACCTATCGTCTGACGGAACACTTCCACTTCTGGACCAAGCACGCGCGTCTGAACGCGATCATCCAGCCGCAGCAGTTCGTCGAGATCGGCGAGGACCTCGCAAAGCAGGTCGGCGTGGTGGCGGGCGATCGCGTGAAGGTGTCGAGCAATCGTGGGTACATCATCGCCGTGGCCGTCGTGACGAAGCGGATCAAGCCGCTGATGATCGACGGCAAGAAGGTGCAGACGGTCGGCATTCCGTTGCACTGGGGTTTCAAGGGGCTCACGAAACCGGGCTATATCACCAACACGTTGACGCCTGTCGTGGCCGACGCGAATTCGCAGACACCGGAATTCAAGTCGTTCCTCGTGAAGGTCGAGAAGGCATAGGGGAGGCGCCATGGCATTTCAATCGCTGGATATCAGACGCCTCTCCGCCACCACGGTGCAGCCGACGTCGGTGCGCGAGCCCGTCACGGGAGAAGTCGCGAAGCTGATCGACGTGACCAAGTGCATCGGCTGCAAGGCGTGCCAGACGGCGTGCATGGAATGGAACGACCTGCGCGACGAGGTCGGCATCACGACGGGCATCTACGACAACCCGCGCGACCTCACCGAGCATTCGTGGACGGTGATGCGTTTCACCGAGTATGAAAACCCGAAAGGCGATCTCGAATGGCTGATCCGCAAGGACGGCTGCATGCACTGCGAAGATCCCGGTTGCCTGAAGGCGTGTCCGTCGCCGGGCGCGATCGTGCAGTACACGAACGGCATCGTGGATTTTCACGAGGAGAACTGCATCGGCTGCGGCTATTGCATTGCGGGCTGCCCGTTCAACATCCCACGGCTGTCGAAGACCGATCATCGCGTCTACAAGTGCACGCTCTGCTCGGACCGCGTAGGGGTGGGCCAGGAACCGGCGTGCGTCAAAACCTGCCCGACGGGCGCGATCGTGTTCGGCACCAAGGTCGACATGATCCAGCACGCGGAAGAACGCATCGTCGACCTGAAGGAACGCGGCTTCGAACACGCGGGACTGTACAACCCGGCCGGCGTGGGCGGCACGCACGTGATGTACGTGCTGCACCATGCGGACCAGCCATCGCTGTATCACGGCCTGCCTGACGATCCGCACATCAGCCCGTTCGTGAAGCTGTGGAAAGGCGTCGCCAAGCCGCTGGCCGTTGCGGTAATGGCGCTGACGGCGCTGGCAGGCTTCTTCCACTACACGCGCATCGGACCGAACGAAGTCAGCGAAGAAGACGAAGACGCCGCCCGCAACGCCGCGCGCGATATCCGCGAGCGTCGCGAGCACAAGCCCGAGGAGCCCGTCAAATGAAACATCATCGGCATGAGAACCCGGACCTGATCGTGCGCTATACGCCGAACGAGCGCACGAATCACTGGATCACGGCAATCACGTTCGTGCTGCTCGCGCTGTCGGGCCTGGCGCTGTTTCATCCGTCGATGTTCTGGCTGTCCGCGCTGTTCGGCGGCGGACAGTGGACGCGTATTCTGCATCCGTTCGTCGGTCTCGTGATGTTCGTGTCGTTCATGATTCTTGCGCTGCGCTTCTGGCATCACAACTACCTCGATGCCGACGACCGGCAGTGGCTGCGCCAGATCAACGATGTACTCACCAACCGCGAAGACCGGCTGCCCGAAGTCGGCAAATACAACGCCGGGCAGAAGCTGCTGTTCTTTGTTCTGGTGCTGTGCCTGCTGCTGTTGCTGCTGAGCGGCATCGTCATCTGGCGCGCGTATTTCGCGTTCTATTTTCCGATCGAAGTGGTGCGCGTCGCGGCCGTGATTCATGCGGTGACGGCGTTCGTGCTGATCTGCAGCATCATCGTGCATATCTACGCGGCGATCTGGGTGAAGGGTTCGATCGGCGCGATGGTGCGCGGCACGGTGACGCTCGGCTGGGCGCGCAAGCATCATCCGAAATGGTTTCGCGAGAGTATCAAGTAAGCTGCGCGGCGCGCGCCGGGCCGGTAGTGCGCGCTGCGTCGGCATATCTGCTACTGTGACGCCATCCATGTTTCTGACTAGCAGGAACCTGAATTGGTGCAACGCATCCTGGATCCCGGCCAGATCGAATCGATCGATCACTCCGCCATTCCGCGCCTGCGCATGCCGGAGCGCGCGACTGTGTTCTCGACGCGTGCCGCGCGTCTTCGCCAACTGGCGGGCGCGAGTCCGATAGGCGGCTATATCCGGCTGATGGCGACGCTGGCCGATGCGCAGCAGCAAACGCTTGCGCAGATCAGCGCGACGATGCCCTCCACCGAATCCATCGCCCTCGCGCAGCAGCACTCGATGCCCATCGCGCCCGCGACCACGGCGGAGCGCGACCCATTGTGGCGCGACGTATTGCAGCGTCTGCTCGATCGCGTCGAAGCGGCGGGACTGGTGACGCCGATGCTCGCCCGCGTGATCGACGACTTGCGCGTAAAGCGTGCGGAAGAACTCGACGCGCTCGCCGACGCGGTGCTTGCACTGCGCTTCAACGAAGTCGAGCCAGCGTCCGCGCCATTCGTGATGGCGGCGCTGCAGGTGGTGTGGACGGACATCGCGAGCCGCATCGATCAACGTGCCGTGCCGTATCTCGACGCGTCCGGCGCGTGTCCCGTGTGCGGCGTGCCGCCCGTCGCGAGCATCGTGCGCGTCGGCGGGCAGTTCGAGGGTTATCGCTACGTGCAATGCGGCCTGTGCTCGACCGAGTGGCACGTGGTGCGCGTCAAGTGCACGAATTGCGATTCGACGAAGGGCATCGCCTATCACGGCATCGACGGCGGCAGCGAAGCGCTCAAGGCCGAATCGTGCGACGAATGTCACACGTATCGCAAGATCGGTTATCAGGAGAAAGACTACGACTTCGAGCCGCTCGCCGACGATCTCGCGAGCCTCACGCTCGATCTGCTGATGAACGAAGCAGGCTATAAACGCAGCAGTCCGAATCCGATGCTGTGGCCGGAAGTGCCTTCGGACGAGTGAGCCGTCGTCATAGCAACCGCGCGGGGGAACGCAAGCGTGAGCGAAGTGTCGGGAAACCAGCTGAACAGGGACACGCGCGCGTTGCTCGCGCGTGTGCCGGCTGTCGAACGCGTGCTGTCGTCGGCACAAGCGCAACCATTGATCGATGAATACGGCCGCACGCAGGTCGTCGACGCGATACGCGCGGCCGCCGATTCGTTAAGGCGTGATCTGCTCGCGGGCACTACGTTCGATGAATCATTCAGCCTCGAAACCAAGCTGATCGACGATGCGTCGCGTACGCTCGCTGCGCGCGCGCGGCCTCATTTGCGCGCGGTGTTCAATCTGACGGGCACCGTGCTCCACACGAATCTCGGGCGCGCACTGCTGCCCGACGAAGCGGTGCGCGCGGTGATCGAAGCGCTCACCCGGCCGATGAATCTGGAATTCGATCTCGCGACGGGCAGCCGCGGCGATCGCGACGATCTCATCGACGAACTCATCTGCGAACTAACGGGCGCCGAGGCGGCGACGGTGGTCAACAACAACGCGGCGGCCGTGCTGCTGACATTGTCGGCGCTCGCGTCGAAGAAAGAAGTGGTCGTGTCGCGCGGCGAACTGGTGGAGATTGGCGGCGCGTTCCGCATTCCCGACATCATGTCCCGCGCGGGCGCGAAGCTGCGCGAGATCGGCACGACGAACCGCACGCATCTGAAGGATTACGACGAAGCGATCAACGCGCGCACCGCGCTGCTGATGAAGGTTCATTGCAGCAACTACGCGATAGAAGGCTTCACGAAAAGCGTGTCCGTCGATGAAGTCGCGCAGCTCGCGCATGCGCGTGGCCTGCCGATGGCCGTCGATCTCGGCAGCGGCACGCTCGTCGATCTCGCGCAGTTCGGTTTGCCGACCGAGCCGACCGTGCGCGAGACGGTCGAAGCGGGCGCTGATCTCGTTACGTTCAGCGGCGACAAACTACTGGGCGGGCCGCAGGCGGGATTGATCGTCGGGCGCGCCGAGTTGATCCGCAAGATCAAGAAGCATCCGCTCAAACGCGCGCTGCGCGTCGGCAAGCTGACGCTCGCGGCGCTCGAACCCGTGTTGCAGCTTTATCGCGCGCCCGAGTTGCTGCGCGAACGGCTGACGACATTACGTCTGTTGACGCGTCCCGCCGTCGACATGCAGGAACAGGCTTCGCGTTTGCAAGCAGTGCTGCAACGCACGCTCGGCGAGGCGTACAGCGTGACCGCCGAGCCGATGATGAGCCAGATCGGCAGCGGCGCGTTGCCTGTCGATCAGTTGCCGAGCTTCGGTCTTGCAATGCGCAATGCCGCGGGCAAGCGCGGCGGTCGCGCGCTGATGAAGCTCGAAGAAGCGCTGCGCGCACTGCCGCGCCCGGTGCTCGGACGTATCGCCGACGACGCGCTGCGTCTCGATCTGCGTTGCCTCGAAGCCGCTGACGAAGCCACATTCGTCGCGCAATGCGCGGAGCTGCGCATATGATCGTCGGCACGGCGGGCCATATCGATCACGGCAAGACGACTCTGGTACGTGCGCTGACGGGTGTCGACACCGACCGCCTGAAGGAAGAGAAGGCGCGCGGCATTTCGATTGAACTCGGCTACGCCTACACGCCGCTCGACAACGGCGACGTACTCGGCATGATCGACGTGCCGGGCCACGAAAAGCTCGTGCATACGATGGCGGCGGGCGCGTGCGGCATCGACTATGCGCTGCTCGTGATCGCCGCCGACGACGGCATCATGCCGCAGACACGCGAGCATCTCGCGATCCTGCAACTGCTTGGCGTCACGCGCGGCGCGATTGCTTTAACAAAAGCCGATCGCGTGGATGCCGCGCGCGTCGCGCAGGTGCACGAAGAGATTCGCGCGTGGCTTGCCGCGACGCCGTTGGCCGATGCGCCCATGTTCGACACGAACGCGACGTCGCCCGACGATGCCGGCGTGCAAGCGCTGTTGCGTCATCTCCGCGACATGGCCGTTGCATGGCGCGCACGACGGGACGACGGGCTGTTCCGTCTCGCCGTCGACCGTGTGTTCACGCTGGCGGGGCAGGGCACGATCGTGACGGGCACGGTGTTCGCCGGGCGTGTCGCAACGGGCGACACGCTGATGCTCGAACCGGCGCATCGAGCCGTGCGCGTGCGCAGCATCCACGCGCAAAACCGTGCAGCCGATGTGGGGCGCGCGGGACAGCGCTGCGCGCTCAATCTTGCCGGTATCGATAAAGACGCGATTGCGCGCGGCGACTGGATCGTCGATGCACGGCTCGCAAATCCCGGCGAGCGCTTCGACGTCGAACTGACGCTGCTCGCGGACGCGGATATCACACTGCAACACTGGGCGCCGCTGCATGTGCATATCGGCACGCTGCATCGTGTCGCGCATGTTGCGTTGCTCGAAGGCGATACGCTCGCAGCTGGCTGCAGTGCGCGCGTGCAGCTGGTGTTCGATACGCCTGTCTGCGCGTTGCCGGGCGATCGGTTCATCGTGCGTAATGCCCAGGCGACGCGCACGGTCGGCGGCGGGCGCGTGCTCGATCCGTTCGGGCCACCGCGCAAACGCAGGACGGCGGAGCGGCGCGCGTGGCTCGACGCTTTGCAGGCGTGGCTCGACGACGGCCGCATCGGGCCACTGCTCGAACAGGCACCGCGCGGCGTAACGCGTTCGATGCTGACGCAACTGACGGGACTGCCCGCCGACGCGCTGCCGCTGCCAGCCGATGCCGAAGAGATCGCGCTGCATGGCAAGGACGCGGGCGACGCCGTCGTTGTGTTGCGCACGCACTTGGCGCGTCTGCGATCGGATGTGATTGCGGCGCTCGATCAATATCACGCGCGCTCGCCCGACGAACTCGGACCGGATGCCGCGCGCTTGCGGCGGATCGCGGCGCCGCTGGTGCCCGACGCGATGTGGCGCGCGCTGATCGATTCGCTCGTGACGGAAGGTGTGGTTGCGAGAAGCGGGCCGTGGCTGCATTCACCGGGGCATTCGATTGCGCTCGATTCGAACGAGCAAGTTCTCGCGGACAGGCTGCTGCCGCTGCTTCTCGAGGGCCGCTTCGACCCGCCGTGGGTGCGTGATCTCGCGAAGACGACGGGGCAGCACGAAGATGTTGTGCGTCAGGTGTTGCGCAAACTCGCGCGGCAAGGCGACGTGCATCAGGTTGTGCGCGATCTGTTTTATCACCGCGAGGTTGTACATGAGCTTGCGCGGCTTGTCGCGTTGATTGCGAATGGGCATGGCGGCGCGCTGGGCGCGTCGGGGTTTCGCGACGCGACTGGCCTGGGCCGCAAGCGCGCAATCCAGATTCTGGAGTTCTTCGATCGCATCGGCTATACGCGCTTTCAGCGTGAGGTTCATTGGCTGAGGCCGGATTCGCATTTGCGTGAGGCGCTTGCTTGCGAATCGGGTGTGTGAGATTGCGAATAACGGTGTTGTTTCGCGGTCGATATAATCGGCTGCGTGGTTGAAGCGAGGTGTCAACGGAAGGCATTCGTATCTGGTGGTGCGGCAGGGCTTCAAACCCTGTAGGGGGTGTCAGACACTCTCTGGTCGGTTCGACTCCGGCTGCCTTCCGCCAAGAAGCTCGTGGAGCTTTGCGGCGCGTTTTGTGGATGCTGCCGACCATTTCAAGCAGTACAACGACGTATAGGGGCATGCCGAAGGCGACAATGCTTTAAGGCGCCTCGCAGACTGCATTCGACGGCACGCTCAGCGTTGGGGTGACTGCGCTTCCAGATATGGCGGAGAGGAGTTCGTAATCGTTCTTCCCGACACTGACGTCGAAGGTCTTGCCTGCGACGCAACGGCAATCGGCCGTGCTTCGCTTACCGTGGGTATCGGATGCGCCACTGCGACGCGCTCCCATCCCTCGTTGCTGAGTGAATTGACTCAGGCCGCCAATCTCGCTCTATACGACGCCAAGCGTGCGGGAAGGAATCGGGTAGTGTTTTTGAAAGCCAATTCTCTTGCGGCGTGCAAAGATTCTGACGTTACTCGCGTGGGCACTCATCCATAGGATGAAAACGCCGGACAAGGCCAATTCATCGAGGTGCGGACGGGGCGACATGAACCGTTCGCGCCGCTGCGCCGTGAAACCAGTTCGAGTCGTGATTAAAATCCCGATGCTGTCGCACCCCGAACGACGACCGATGACCGAGCGCGTCGAGCGGGCGTGCTGATCTTCTTAATCTGGAAAACCGCCAATTATGGAAACCGGTATCACCGCTGCGCACTCGACTCGGCCGGGGTCTGCTTCGGAGGTTCTGGCGGTTTTTCTGAAATTGGGATTGACCTGCTTCGGCGGTCCCATTGCCCACCTCGGGTACTTTCGCCGGGAATTCGTCGAGCGGCGCCGCTGGCTCGATGACGAAACCTTCACGGATCTGGTCGGGCTTTGTCAGTTCCTTCCTGGACCTGCCAGCAGCCAGGTGGGATACGCCATCGGTCTTCTGCGCGCTGGGTGGCTTGGGGGACTCGCGGCCTGGTGCGGATTCACGCTGCCTTCAGTCCTGTTGTTGCTCAGCTTTGCTGCCATCGCCCCGAGTCTTGGCGGCCCGGTCGGTGGCGGTTTGATCCATGGTCTGAAGCTCGTCGCTGTCGCTGTCGTCGCTCAAGCAGTATGGGATATGGCACGGCGCCTCTGTCCGGATCAACGCCGTGCTGCCATCGCGCTCATCGCCATCGGGGTGCTCAGCATTCTGACGACCGTCTATGCGCAACTCATCGTTATCGCCCTCGGCGCTATGCTCGGACTCGCGTTCTGCCAGACAACGACATTGTCAGATACCAGTCGAGTATCACGACACACGCACGAAATCCGTGTATCCCGCACGGTGGGCGCCGTCGCGTTGATCCTGTTCTGTGTCTTGCTGTTCGGGCTTCCCGCGCTGGTCCGATTCCACGCGGGCCAGGCACTCGAGGTCTTCAATGCGTTCTATCGCTCGGGCGCGCTGGTCTTCGGCGGCGGTCACGTTGTGCTGCCGCTTCTTCAACAGCAAACCGTTGAGGCCGGCCTGGTCTCGCCGAACGATTTTCTCGCAGGCTACGGTGCCGCACAGGCCGTCCCAGGCCCCTTATTCACGTTCGCTGCATTTCTTGGATGGATGATGACCGAAGCGCCGAATCACTGGACCGGCGCGTTGCTCGCCACAGTGGGCATTTTTTTGCCGGGTCTTCTGCTCGTGCTGGCGGCGCTCCCTTACTGGCAAGCGCTGCGCGCTCACCCATCGATGGCTGCGCTGCTTGCGGGGGTGAATGCGGCGGTCGTTGGACTGCTGGCCACCGCGCTGTACTCGCCGGTCTGGACCAGCGCGGTTCTCTCGAAGCTCGACTTTGCCATCGCAGCCATTGGGTTTTTTTTGCTGACACGCTGGAGGATTCCGCCGCTCGCCGTCGTCGCGCTATGTGCGCTGGCCGGCATTGCCGAGGCGACCTTGCACTGAGTCGGAACCTCTGGTTGGGTTCTGGGCCAATTCGAAGCTGAACACGGGCGCCGACATTTTTGTTGTCAGCCCGCTGCCAAAACTGCATGAATTCGCGTTGCGCAGCTATTCACACTTGCCAGCGGGTGTGCCTGCATCGCCAGGTTTCGTCGTTCATCCCAACAACCCTTATCCCGCCTGGCCAGGAGTGCCTCAGTGGGGACTTCTATTCAATGACCAGTCCCGTTTGACGTGGATCGCCTCGCTGAATCTCGGGCAACGCTTCGCTTACGCATCGGCGAAACTGCCTAAACCTGGCATGCCCCGAGGTTAGATGTGCTTGGATGGCCGTTGGGCATTCGAAAGCGGCCCTAGAGACTGCGTTTGCCTGAACGGCGCGAACGGGGCGGGTTAGATGCGCACGGGCTCTAAAAACGCCGTTCAAAGTACCTGAACCGCCCCGACGTGGCCAAGGATGTCAATAGATCGTCCAGATTGGACACCCGGCCCGCGCCCTCCGAGGATACGATTCACTCAAATGTTCTCCCGGCCACGCGTGCCGCCCTGCAGCGTGCTGGTTGCATGGGGTGGACCTCGATGTCGTCGAGTCAAACTAATCATTTGCCGCTTAGGCATGCGCTGTGACGCAACTGCTGGAGCTGGGACTGACGCAGTTGGCCTTGAATAGCTCGCCTCCTCTCGACTCGAGAGGCAGACACAAGAGTGCATACCATCAACTTCATTCAAACACGTTAATCATGAAACACGAAACACAGGAAAACCACGCCGCTCGGCAACGTAACGGCGAGTGCAACCGCACGCAAATTCAGCGCATTGACGAATTTGGCAAGATGAGTCTCGATCTCGAGCGAAAGTGGGCGTGGACGACATCAAGCAGTCGATATGACTGGATGGATTCGCATGCGCCGTTCGCGTATCTCGATTAGATTTAGACGACTGCCGGTTGGCGGTGATCCCGAAACCTGCGGTCACCCGAGATAGCAGATAGTGGATTTCGAAAGCAGCTGGTGTTGGAGAGGGACGGAAGGCTGGTCCGGCCGCCTTGAGCGAAGTAAGTTGCGCGCGGTCTAACCGTCGGTTGTTTGCATGACGATTCATGCGCCGGGATCCCTGCGGCTCCGCTCAGTTGATCTTGAGTCAGTTAGCTGTCGGTGATCTTTCCGGATGCGCTTTCTTTCGCCTGCCACTTCACGAGCGGTTAATTAACCGGACCAGTGAGTGCGGTCGACGCAAACAACGTACCTGCATTGTCGCGCGGCGTGCTCGCACAAGATAATACGGACGCGTCCACCGCGTGGGCTGACATCATGGGTGAAATTGGGGCTGCGTCGGAAAAGCAGAGTAACGGTATCGATCCGGTCGCCCGCGCAGTCGCCCAAACAGGCAGCGGTTGCCGCTTCTTCGCTTGAAGAAGTACGTTTCACAAGCAACCAGAAAAAAACCAGCCCCTGATTCCATTAGCCCGCTGTCCAAATCTGATTACAGGTTTGAACGATGAGCGCCCGCATCCATCGGTGAGCAGAATCCCGATCGTATCGCGTATGCCAGGCCATTTGACAGTCGAACGGTGCGAGTGTCAGCGGTACATCGCATGAGTAAATCTGGTCTTTGAGGGGATGGGTTCGCACCACCCCTGCGGGCAGCACAGCGATCAGGCTGGACGAGAGAAGAAGCGATGGCGCGCCTGAAAAATTGTTCAGTGTCATCGCGACTCGACGGCGCTTTCCGGCGCGCTCCAGCGCGGCATCCGCAATGCCAACAGGATCGCCCGAAAGGGAGACGAGAAGGTGCTCGGCTTCGAGAAACGTCTCCTCAGTCAGTGGCGACCGCGCGAGCGGATGATCCGGCCTCATCGCGCAGACCCAGTCTTCCCTGAAAAGCCGCTGAAGCTTGATTTCATCGCCCATATGCTGAAGCCCGCCGATGCATATGTCGATATTGTTGTCTCGTAGCCGGGCACCCGTTTCCTGACTGGTGTAGGGCACCGCGAGAACTCGAATTCCAGGCGCGTGCCGCTCGATATGCTGACGCAGGGACGGCCACAGGGAACCCGACATGTAATCGGTCACGGCGACGCGGAATGCGCGGGTCGATGTGGCCGCATCGAATCGGACAGGCGACGCGGCCATGCGGATTGCCGCAAGCGGTTCCTGGATTTCCCGCCAAAGCTCTTGCGCTCTGGCGGAGGCTTTGATGCCACGGCCGTGTCGGGTGAACAGCGGATCATCCCAGACCACTCGCATCCGGGCGATTGCATTGCTGACGGCGGACTGGGTTAGCGCCAGACGCTCTGCCGCCTTGGTAACGGATCCTTCCGTCATGACCGCATCGAATATCGAAACCAGATGGAGATCGAGGTCTTTCATGCTGTGTCCGCCGGTTTTGCCCGCCCTCTGTCATCACGAAAAATGATGATACTCCACTAAATCATTGATTAGACGACGTGATGGGCTGCCAGTACGCTTGGGTCATCGCGGCAGAAGCCGGGAGCGAGCTTCCGGCCTGGCGCAACTTTTGACCTGGATCTCGAGCGTCACGAAAAACGTGCGGGCGAACTACGCGCGCGTAACGGACACAACGGGTCCACACGATATTGGACAACATCATGGCAAATACTCTTCAGGGAAAGGTCGCCCTCGTCACGGGCGGCTCACGCGGTATCGGTGCAGCAACCGCTATCCAGCTGGCTTCGGAAGGCGCCACCGTAGCATTCAGTTATTCCAGCAGTGAAGCCGCAGCGAGGAATGTCGTCGCGCAAATCGAGGCGTCGGGTGGTAAGGCGATTGCGCTGAAGGCTGACCAGGCGGACGCAACCGCGGTCAAAACATTGGTCGCGGAAGTCGTCAAGCGTTTGGGCAAGCTCGACATTCTGGTCAACAACGCGGCCGTTTTCGAAACGGGCACTGTCGAGGAAACCACGGAGACATCCGGCTTTGAACGCCAACTGAAGATCAACTACGAAGCGGTCGTGACTGCGATCCGCGAAGCCTCGCGAGTGATGGTCAGCGGCGGCCGGATTATTTCTATCTCGTCGGCCCTCGCGCTACGCTCGACCTGGCCCGGGCTTGCAGACTACAGCGCGACAAAACGCGCAATCGAGGGCTATAGCAAAGGTGTCGCCCGGGATCTCGGAGCGAAGGGTATTACTGTGAATGTCATCGGTGCCGGATCGACGAACACCGAGATGAACCCGGACAATAGCCCCTTTGCAGAAGCACAAGCGGCTGCAACTGCACTCGGACGCTTTGGCCGCCCGGAAGAGATTGCTTCCGTAGTCGCCTTTATCGCCAGTCCTGCGGCGAGCTTCATCACGGGAGCGATTATTCCAGTCGACGGCGGATATAGCGCGTGAGGTTGCGCGAGCGACGCGATGCATTTTGCACTGATCGACTCGAACAACTTTGAGTGATTGGGAAGGTTTTAAGAAGGAATCCGAAATTGAATAGTTCACCTGTAGTACTCGTCACTGGAGCGCTTGCCGGTATCGGTCGAGCGACAGCCATTGCTTTCGCCAGGGAGAAAGCCCGGCTGGTCGTCTCGGGGCGCCGGCCGGAAGAGGGCAAGCGGCTAGCAGAGGAGTTGCGCTCGTTCGGTGCCGAAGCAGAGTTCGTACAAGCGGATGTGCGATTCGAGGAGCAAGTGCAAGCTCTGGTGGAAAGCGTTATTGCCCGCTTCGGTCGTTTGGACATCGCGGTGAATAGCGCAGGCTATGAGGGCGAGCCCGGACCGATAGTCGAACAGACTGTCGATCGATACGCCTCTGTCTTTGACGCGAATGTGCTAGGCACGTTACTCGCGATCAAGCACGAACTTCGGGCAATGTCGGCCCAGCGCGGCGGGAGCATCGTCAATGTGTCATCGACGATGGGAATCCGCGGCGCTGCTAGGAATGCGCTTTATGTCGCCAGCAAGCACGCCGTAGAGGGTCTCACAAAGTCCGCTGCACTCGAGGCCGCAGCATTCAATATTCGTGTCAATGCGGTCGCACCTGGGCCCATACAAACCGAAATGCTCGATCGGATAACGGGCTCCGAAAAGAGCAAGGCGACCATGCTCGCCACCGTGCCACTTCAGCGCGCGGGAACGCCGGAAGAAATTGCGGATGCAATCGTTTTCGTCGCGTCGGATAAGGCGAGTTATATGACGGGAGAAGTGCTTAGAGTCAACGGCGGACGAACTGCTGCTTAAAGCCTGCGCGTCACCTGCCGCCGCCCGATAACAAACATCGGGCATCTGCGGCCGCCTTTCTGGAGGTAAGAAAATGAGTATCCTGTTTTCCCCGCTCGAATTGGGGGAACTCAAGCTTGCGAATCGAGTGATGGTTTCGCCAATGTGCCAATACGTTGCTGAAGAGGGTAAAGCTACCGCATGGCACATGATTCACCTGGGCGGTCTGGCCAACTCGGGTGCGGGCTTGCTTTGCATCGAAGCAACGGCAGTGGAGCCAGGCGGCCGTATCACGCCTGGCGACCTGGGCCTGTGGGACGACGAAACTGAAATGTCGCTTAAGCCGGTCGTGGACGCGGTGCGGCGCCACTCGAACGTTCGTCTGGCCATCCAGTTGGGGCACGCAGGACGTAAGGCGTCCAGCGAAGTGCCGTGGAAAGGCGGCCAACAGATCGCTGTGGCTGATGGAGGCTGGATCGCGGACGCCCCCTCGGCGTTGCCGCAGAAAGAAGGCGAGGAGTTGCCGCGTGAGTTGGATCGCGCAGGGATGATCCGCATCCGGGACGCTTTCGTTTCGGCCGCGCGGCGCGCAGACCGGCTTGGCATCGACGCGATTGAACTGCATTGTGCCCATGGCTATCTGCTTCACGAGTTCCTTTCCCCGATTTCGAACACACGGACCGATGAGTACGGCGGGACCGTCGCGAACAGAATGCGTTATCCGTTGGAGGTAGTTGACGCGGTGCGCGCTGTCTGGCCGAAGCACAAGCCGCTTGGTGTCAAGGTTTCGGCTACGGACTGGATGGACGCCGGCTGGGACATAGAGCAGACCATCGAGTTTGCGAAGGCACTGAAGACACGAGGCGTTGACTGGATCGACGTGTCTTCAGGCGGCATTTCGCCGCTGCAGAAAATCACGTTGGGCCCGGGCTATCAGGTTCCGTTTGCCAACCAGATCAGGAAAGCAACAGGCGTCACGACTATCTGCGTGGGTCTGATAACAGACGCGCAACAGGCCGAGGACATTCTATCCAGTGGCCAGGCGGATGCTGTGGCTATCGCTCGAGGCATGCTCTACGACCCACGTTGGACGTGGCACGCAGCGGCGACACTCGGCGCTACCGTCGAAGCCCCCCGGCAGTACTGGCGCGCGCCTCCGCAGAGGCATGCGGCCATTTTCGACGGAGTCATGAACGGCGCACGATGAAGGGTGCGATGTCTGACATTGCTCGCCTCCTCCGCGTTCGTTTCGGCGGCGGTTCCGCATGTGAAAGCGCCCGCCGCACGGCGCTTGCCTGCGCCATCGGAACTCAGCAAAACGGCAGTGTTGTCGCTTCAGCGCAATTCCGTCACCGTCGCGCTCAGGTTCGCGGCGATCTCGCGAGCGCGTTGTTTCTCGTCGTCGCTCAGGCGTTCGGCCAGTCTCGACTCGATGATCCTGATCGCAGCGGCATACGCCGGTATCCCGCCATTCGCTTCGAAACCGGCGCGCGCACGGGCTATCCATGCCGCGCCGAGCGAACGGTCGCGCGGCACGCCGTTGCCGGCCAGAAAACGCATGCCGATGTCGTATTGCATCAAGGGATTGCCCAGCAATGCCTCGTTCAGACATGACAGACCGTCCCAGCGCTGACGCAGTTCGTCCGCGGGTGTGAGTGAATCGTTGCGCCACGGATTCGACGCCGCGTCGGCTGGAACCAGCCAACGCCGCTGATTGCTGGTGAGTTCCGATTCCGCGCCCGTCGCCAACGCATGCAAAGCGAGCGCAATCTGCGACTGCTCCGCGCCGCCTCGCGCGCCTTGTTGATGCAGTTGCATCGCCTGCGCGGGGTTGCGCATCGCGCGCGGCCCGATTTCGTACAGGGTCGCGAGATCGCTGGCTGCCCAGTCGTCGCCGGCCGCCAGCGCTTTTCCTAACCAGACGCGGCCCGCGTCGGGATCGCGCCCGACGCCGCGCCCATAGGCGTACGCCACACCCACCATCCGTTTGGCCTCTGCGTCGGCGGGCGCCGCCTTCGATGCCCACGTGAGCGCCTCATGCTCGTCGACCCGGCCGCCCAGGCCCGTGAAGAGATGCCATGCGAGCGAAGTTTGAGCCGATGCGTTGCCCTGTTCCGCAGCACGCCGGAACCAGTAGGTCGCCGCCGACAGATCGGGCGTGACGCCTTCGCCGAGATCGTAGCTGTCGCCGAGCATCGACTGGTATTTCGCGTCGCCTTGATTCGCGACCGTCCATTGCCAATACACACGATCAGTGTCGCTGGCGATGCCGTTGCCCTTGTCGGCAAGCGCTTTCATCGCCATCGCGTTGCCGCTGCGTGCGGCGGCCTGACACCAGCGCGCCGCATAGTCGGGACGACGTTGCACGCTCGGGCTCCCGAACGTGTACGTGCTGCAAAGCCATGCTTGGGACGCGGGATCGCCGAGTTGCGCGCCCTGGGAAAACCAGTTCAGCGCTGCGCCAGCGTCGTGCTTGCCCGCGATGCCGCCCGCGTACGTATAGCCGAGTACGCCATAAGCCGCGGGAACACGGCGTGTCGCAGCCGCTTCGAGCCACTCGACGCCCGTCTTTCCCGCCAGAGACTGATGATGTTCCGTCAGATACGCCCCGAGCGACACGCTGCTCGCGGAATCGCCCGCGTCCGTCGCGAGCGTCAGGTAATGCAGCCCGAGAGATTCGTCACGCGGCACTTCGGTACCGGCGAGATACTGGTTGCCGATCCAGCGCGCCGCCTCGACGTGGCCATGGTCCGCAGCGAAGCGATACCAGCGCATCGCCTGGTCCTTGTCGACGGGCGTGCCTTGCCCCTGCCACGCCCAGGCGGCCGCAGTGACCGCCGCGGCGGTGCTGCCGCGCTCGGCGCCCTGTCTGGCGAGCCTGAACGCCTTGACGGGATCGACCGGCTCACCTTCTCCGTGCAGTGCATACACCGCGAGATTGAGCGAGGCGACGGCAAGCCCCTGCGCCTGCGCTTTTGCAAACCACTTGTGCGCTTCGGCGGGGTTCTTGTGCGTGCCCCAGCCTTCGCGGTACATCACGCCAAGATCGTTTTGTGCCGACGCCGAACCGGCGTCCGCTGCGCCACGCATCCAGCCGAGCGCGGCTTCCAGGTCAACGGGACCGCCACGGCCGGTGCGATAGAGGCCGGAGAGCGCGGCGCGAGCGGCGGCATCGCCTTCGAGCGACGCCTTTCGGTACCAGTCGCGCGCCTCGACATCGTTCTTTGCGACGCCGGTGCCGGTTGCATAGAAATCGCCAACCCTGCGCTGCGCGTAGACCGAACCTCGCGTTGCTGCGCGCAACATCAGAGCGAATCCACGGTGGGCGTCACGCGGCGCACCCACGCCCTCCAGATACGCGTCGCCCAGCACTGCCCCGGCAGCGAGGTTGCCCTGGCGCATGGCCGCGCGCAACCACCCAATGCCGTTTGCGGGATCGCTCGGTACGCCTTCGCCGCGCAATAACGCGAAGCCGAGCAGGAACTGGGCGCCCGCATCGCCACCGGTCGCACCTCGAATCATCCACGCAGCGGCGACGGCGGGGTCGCGCGGCACGCCGCGCCCGAACGCAGCAAATTGCGCCGCGTTGGCCGCGCCGTTCGCGGAGCCTGCGTCGGCGGCCTGGACGAAGTACCGGTACGCGGCCGTGTTATCGACCGGTTGTCCCTCGCCGTTGGCGCTCATCGCGCCGAGCACATCGGCCGAGACTGCATCGCCTTGCGCAGCAGCCGATTCGAACCACTTGCGCGCCGCCGTGTAGTCCTGAGGAACCGCCGTGCCGTCGCGATAGACGTTTCCGAGTATGCGGTGCGCAAGCAGCGAGCCTTCGAGCGCCGCTGACTCGAGGATTGCGACACCTCGCTGGGTGTCGCGCTGCCCGCCGTAGCCGTACGTCATCATCTGGCCGTACAGCGCTCGCGCGGTCAGATTGCCGCGCGCGGCTTCGTCCCTGCAACGCGTGAGTTCGTCTTGCGACTTGTCGAGCGGCGACGCGCTCCAGAAGCGATAGTCGAACGCCAGGGCGCAGGGCGTCGTTCTGTCTTCGATCGCCACTAGTGGCACCCCGGCAGGAAGCTGGGTGCTGGAAAGCCGCGCGACGGGAGTTGCATGCGGCGGCGCGGGTAACGCCATGGCCACGACGGGGAGCCCCGCGAACGCAGCGCCCAGCAACGTGCCGACATGGCGACGCGCGCCTTCGCGTGTCATGTGTCGCACCTTCATGGCTACTGCACGGTCACGTTTTTGACGACGATGTCGGTGTGGTCGTCCTCGTCGTCATACGATGTCCACCATGGGATGCCATAGTTCACGAGCAACGCGATGTTGATGCGCTCCGTGCTGCCGCTCTTCTTCACGAATTTGCAATGCAGCTCGACCGCGTCTCCATCGAGCGACCTGAAAACCGTCGACGCGGGAACCGTCTTGCCGACCTCGCACGTTCTGGCCGTTTCGCCGTACTCCGACGGGAGGGGAACGGGGAATGCGATGCTGTGCCCTTCGAGAAGCGGCAGACTCGCGACCTCGACGGCCGTGTCGTCCTTCAACGTGCCGAGCGGCGTCAGTCCAGACCCGACGTTTTGCCGCAGCAGGTCCGCGACACCGAAGCTCAGATAGAAGTCGGACCAGTCCTTTGGGGTGGAGTCTGCGCCCGGCGTGACGAGTTCGGCGATCACGCCATTGTTGCGGCGGTTCACGAACGTGTCCTTGAACGGCGACGGGTTGTTCGGTTTCGTCCGATGGTGCCATTCTGCGTCGATCACGAGACGCGCGTACGGCAGCGGCCGGCTGCCGTTCGCCGGCAACTTCCGGCGGATCGAATCGGGCAAGCGCCGTTCGTCGAACATGTCGTCGAGGTACGCGGACGGGTCGGTCAGCACCTTCGTGCGCGCCGACGGCTTGTGGTCGAGAGTCTGGAAAAACTCGTACGTTGCGCGCTGGCGCGACGCCGGTGGTACTGCATCGATCGTGTCCACACCTGCGACCACTACGTCGCAGAAGTTCGGTGTGCGCTTCTCGCTGAATTGTGGCGTCAGTTTTGCTACGAGTCCCGATTCGAGGTCCGATTCAGCGGCTAGCAGTTCCGAAGTGGTGTATCGCTCGTCGTACGAGTCGGGCATGCTGCGACCGACCGAAATCTCCAGGATTTCCAGCAAATCCTTGAAGCCATGTGGCGAAAGCGTTTTTGCCAGCAGGACGAAGTCGCGGCCGTTGGCGGCGATGGCATCGCAATCGCCCTTCTGACCTTGCGCCAGGTCTTTCATCAAGTGCAGCACTCGCAAGCGGTCGTCCGGCGAGAGCTGACCGCCGAACATCCCTCGCGCTTGCGAAAATTTGCTGAACTTCTCGCGGTACTCTGCGTCCGCCGCGATCCGCGTGAATACATCCATCAGCAAGCGGCCGTTGTCCGAAGCAGGATCGAGTCCCGACTGGCTGAAGAACTGGCGGATACGCTCGTTGCTCACAGCCGCGGGATTGACCGGCGCGGTTGTCGACGCTGGTGATTCGGGCGCAACAGGCTGCGTGCTTCGCATATCGAGTGCATATGCGCTTGCTACCGTGAAAAACAGCACTACCCCGTAGAACCTGGTCTTTAGCTTCATCTTGTTCGAATGTTCAAATGGCCATTGAACCGGCAACCCGACGCCCAGGCTCACCGATTCATTCAAGCGGCATGCATGACGCGGATGCGGCAGGATGAGATATCGGCAAGTCGGGGAGATTCTTGAACAATGGCCGGCTTCTGCCAACTCGTGGACGAATGATCGCTACTCAACCGAGCGCTGTCTTTGCCGAGGTTTTATTGCGAAAGGCAGTTGTGGGTCACGTTGGCCTATGCGTTTCGATAGCTGGAAAACAGTACGTCGGCTACGTCGGGCGCCGCAGACCGAGCTTGTTCCGCCTGACTCGGCTTCGCGATGCATGCTTTGCCGCCCAACGTGTCGGTGGCACCGACGAATCTTCGAACAAAGACATGATGTGCGTCCTCTTGGCGCATCATCGCGTGCGAGGGAAGGGCGACGGTATCGAGCAACCCGAGAACTCAGGCGATGACCTTCTGCTCCCCGGCAGCCTGCTCGCGCATGCGACGGGCTTCGTCGCGCAGGAACTGCTGGTAATCGTCCAGATCGCCGTCGAAGGGCTCGACGCCACCCTTGGTGACGAGCCAGAATTCATCACATACGGCGCGCAACAGGGCGCGATCGTGACTGACCAGCATCACCGTGCCTTCGAATTCGTTGAGCGCCATGCCTAGCGCTTCGCGTGTGGCCAGGTCGAGGTGGTTGGTCGGCTCGTCGAGTAGCAGCAGATTGGGGCGCTGCCACACGATCATGCACAACACGAGCCGCGCCTTTTCGCCGCCGCTCATCGTTTTGACCGCCTGATGGACCATGTCGCCACTGAAGTTGAAGGTGCCAAGGAAGGTGCGAAGCGATTGTTCGGTGCCACTCTGGCCGGGTGCGCGCATGTGGGGCGGCGTGTCTCTGGCAAGGCGGATCATGTGTTCCATCGGCGTGTCGAGCGGACGCAGCACGTCCAGTTCCTGCTGTGCGAAATAGCCGATGTTCAGGCCTTTGCCTTCGCTGATCTCACCAGCGATCGGTGCAAGTGCGTGCGCCACCGTCTTCACCAGCGTGGACTTGCCCTGGCCGTTGGCACCGAGGATGCCGATGCGCTGTCCGGCCAGCACGGATCGGTTGATGCCCCGCACGATGACCGTGGGCGGCGTGCCCGGCAGTGCGTCGGTCGGCGCCGGGTAGCCGAAGCTCGCGTCCAGCATCGACAGCAGCGGATTCGGGACGTTGAGTGGTTCCTTGAACTCGAAGCTGAACTCTGCGTCGGCAAGCACGGGTGCGATCTTCTCCATGCGTTCGAGCGCCTTGACCCGGCTTTGCGCCTGCTTCGCCTTCGAGGCCTTGGCCTTGAAGCGGTCGATGAATTTCTGCAGGTGGGCGATCTTGTCCGCCTGCCTGGCCATCGCGGCCTGCTGCAACACGAGCTGCTCAGCGCGCATCTCTTCGAACTTGCTGTAGTTGCCGCCGTAACGTACGAGCCTGGCGTTGTCGACGTGCACCGTCACCTGCGTTACCGCGTCGAGGAATTCGCGATCGTGGCTGATCACGACAAGGGTTCCTTGATAGCGCTTGAGCCACGCCTCCAGCCACACCAGCGCGTCGAGGTCGAGGTGATTGGTCGGCTCGTCGAGCAGCAACAGGTCGGACGGGCACATGAGCGCGCGCGCCAGCTGCAGTCGCATGCGCCAGCCGCCGGAGAAACTGTTGACCGGCTGGCTAAGCTGCGCATCAGTGAAGCCAAGGCCCAGGATCAGCGCCTGGGCACGGGCGGGGGCATCGTGCGCACCGGCGTCGTGCAGGTCCATGTAGGCGTGCGCCATGCGCATACCGTCGTCACTGGCTTCAGCGGCGGCTACTTCGGCGTGCGCAGCCAGCAGCACGGTGTCACCTTCGACCACGAAGTCGGTCGCGCTCTGCTCGGTCTCCGGCATCTCCTGCGCGACCTGGCCCATCTTCCACGCAGCGGGAATCGAGAACTCGCCGCTATCTTCGTGCAGCGTGCCGTTCAGAAGGCCGAAGAAGGACGACTTGCCAGCGCCATTGCGGCCGACCAGACCAATCTTTTCGCCGGGGGTGAAGGTGATGGATGCGTTGTCGAGTACGACGTTAACGCCGCGGCGCAATGTGAGATTACGGACGGAAATCATATGGGGCTACTTCGGAGAGGATAGGCATGATAGCCGACCGGATGCGCGGGGCTGTTTTTTTCTGGCCGCACGAGTGACGAGCCGCTCGTGCTTCACGGCGTCCATCGGCCGCAAAGGGAGGCGGACACTAGCGCACCGGGCGTTCCGGCTGCGGGGCCAGGGAACAGACAGTGAGTGACGGCTTCTGGGCGATAGCATCAGTTCGATGAAGATGCCGCGTGACGATGTTGGAATTCTCGATGGCAGCTTTCAGGCGGGTCGTGAGAATGCGTATTTCCGGCCATGAAGCGGCACTCGCGTTTTGTGCCACTCTGCATTCAGACGGCGGCACAGTCCGGCAAAGCGGCCATTCGATCTCCGTCTCCCGCATTGTTAGGGTAAGGCGAGGGCTTGCTGTCACGCGTCGATCGGACGGCGCCGGGCACCGGGCACGTCGCCGTGCCCCACGCGATGCATGTCGTCCTGTCGAAATAGAATAATCCGCGCGGGATGCCGCGTTCGACGTGACCACGGCCTACTCACGGTCGGCGCCTGCCGGTCCTGCGCGATTGGCGTAGATCGACATCCGGCCACGAACGGATGCTTCCAGGACGGCCCTTCTAGACGGCATATCGGATGATGCTCTGATCTTGAACGTTTGCGACCAACTCGTCGGCACGAGATAAAAGCCGAAGGAGCAATGGAGTCGTATTTGCGTTGTTGTATCCCAGGACGAGATCAATTGTCGGAGGCACGTCGTCAAGCGCCCGGGCAACAACATTCGGTGTCAGCATATTTTGCGCATACAGGGGGATAAGCGTAACGCCACCCGTGGACGTGACGAGTGACATTGCCGACGGCAGATTCTCGCCTTCATACTCCGCCCTGAGCGTGATCCCGACTTTCGATGCGTAATCCTCAATCACGGATTTCAATACCGGAGACGTCCTCGCTGAACTGACGTAAATTTCGCGGGCGAGATCCTGCGGCCGAATCTTTTTGCGTGACGTCAGGCGATGATCCGCCGGCAGCACGGCGATCAGGGGCTCCTTTGCCAACAACCTGAAGGACAGGCCAGAGGTTTGCGTCTCCGGGCGAAGAAAGGCAACGTCCAGGTTCCCTCGCATCAGCCCGAGAGCAAGTTCTGGGGAGGACTGACTGCACAGCGTTATTTCGGCCTCCGGCGCCTCTTCCCGGAGGATGCGTAGAGCATGGGGTAGCCACACGACTTCCTGCCCGGCAAGGAAGCCCATGGACAAGACGGGCTTTTCCGGCTGTTCCGCCCGCCGCGCGCCGTCAGTAGCCGCATCAACTTGCAACAGCGCCAGGCGCGCGTGATCAAGGAAAATTCTCCCGGCGGCGGTGAGCGCCACGCCACGTGCCTGGCGCTCCAGCAACTTCACACCGACTTCGGATTCCAGGTCGCGAATCTGCCGGCTCAACGACGGCTGCGACGTGTGCAGTCTCCGCTGAGCGGCCGTCAATAGGCTGCCTTCCTCCGCAACGGCAACGAAATATCGCAAATGTCGAAGTTCCATTGGATCTCCGATATGCCTTCAAGGCATAGGTGAAGACTTACAAAGCCTTTGTCCTCAGGGAATGGGACGCCTATCTTTGCAGTAGCTTCCGTGTGTGCATCGACGGAAGCACCGCGGTCAAACCAGTCGAATCCTGGAAGGAGAGGGCAATGTCTATAGATCCCAAGCTTAGCATCGTGTTCTGCCACAGCATTCCATCGCAGCGTTGTCGGAGTGTGCTCCGCTCGCACGTTTTCAGATGCGCACTGTGAAATAAGACTTCGAAGGAAGCCGCTGGCAGCATTCTCGATGCCTCGCGGAGCACCAACACTTCAATCAATCTCTTATAGGAGGTACCAGCGATGCCTACGATCACCACTCCGGACGGCGTAAAGATCTTCTACAAGGACTGGGGGTCCGGTCAGCCGATCGTCTTCAGCCATGGCTGGCCCCTGTCGGCCGACGACTGGGACGCCCAGATGATGTTTTTCCTTCACCACGGCTACCGGGTGATCGCCCATGACCGGCGTGGGCACGGTCGGTCCGAGCAAGTCGGCACCGGCAACGACATGGACCACTGGGTCGCCGACCTCGCTGCACTGACCGAACACCTCGGCGTCCGCGACGCGATCCACATCGGGCACTCCACCGGCGGCGGCGAGGTGGCACGCTACGTCGCTCGCCACCAGGAGCGGGTCGCCAAGGCAGTGCTGGTGGCCTCGTTGACGCCGAACATGGTGAAAACCGACGCGAACCCTGGAGGTCAGCCGCGGGAGTGGTTCGACGCGGTTAAGTCAGGCGTGCTTGGCAACCGGTCGGAGTTTTACCGGGCAGTCCCGGAGGGTCCGTTCTATGGATTCAACCGTCCGGGCGCCAAGCCGTCTGAGGCGGTGATCGCGAACTGGTGGCGCCAGGGCATGGCCGGCAGCGCCCAGGCCCACTACGAGACCGTATTCTCCTGGCTGGAGGATTACACCGAAGATCTGAAGAAGATCACTGTGCCGGTACTGGTCATGCATGGCGAAGACGACCAGATCGTCCCGTTCGCCAGTTCGGTGCCCCGCGCGGTCGACCTGCTCGCGAACGGTGTGCTGAAGACGTACTCTGGTTTCCCGCACGGCATGCTGACCACCCACGCGGAAGTCCTCAACCCCGACCTTCTCGAGTTCATCAAATCTTGACAGGACGCCAGCCCGAACCAGAACCAGGTAATTCGAGTGGCGCGCTCAACGGGTGTGCCACTCGACCTACGTGTCCACGTAGGGTCGTGAAGACTCATTCGTCGATGGAGAGAAGAGGCATTCGTCGGCATGGATTTGCGAATGTCAGTGAAGCGACCTTCAGCCGCCGCACAGCGGCTGACCGTTGACCGTCGGCTCTGGCCGATCCTGAGACGCTCGGCTGGGACATAATTTTGTTGCGGCAGTGACGCGGCTCCCGTGGAACGTTTGCGGTGTCAACTGGCAATCATCTGCAACTCTGGAAGTGTCATGAATGAAGTGGTTTTTTGACGTCTGAATTAACTGAAGCGAAAGTTACTTGAGCAATGTTCAGGAAGCCAATCAAGTTCGGTATGGTAAGGACTGCTCTCCGGCGGTAGCCATTCACGCGTAGATGTGATCGCATCAGGAAGCCGTGCGGATCCACGATTTGCAGAAATGTGCTTCGTCAGAAAAAGAAAAGGGCGAGCACGGGGTCTCGCCCTCGGAGCGGATCACGGTTCACTTTGTGTTGTGTGTTGACCGGTTCCGGCCACTGGCAACGCCGGATTTACTGCTTTTTCGTGGCGTCAACCTTGGCGTCGGCCGACTTTTTGTTTGCGTCGTTCTGAGCTTCGACCTTCTCCTTGTCTGCCTTTGCTTGAGCCACGTTGGCATCCTGGGCGGCTTCATGCTTCTTCTTGTCTGCCTTTACCTGCGCGTCGTGCTTCTTCTTGTCGGCTCGGGCCTGTGCTTTCATTGCGTCCCCGCGTGCGTCAGACGCTTCTTTCGGCGTTGTTGCCTTTTCCATCTTCGCCGCTTTCTTGTCAGCATTGGCTTGAGCAGAAGCCTTGTCTTCATTCGCTGAAGCCTGAGCCTTGTCGGCGTCACTCTGAGCTTCAGCCTTCTTTTTATTGGCGGTAGCCTGTGCTTCACTCTTCTCGCTGTTTGCCTTCATCTGGGCTTTGGTAGCGTCCGAGGGCGCGGCGGTCTGTGCGAGTGCCGTGGTGGCGAGCAATACGGATGCGAGTGCTGCGACAATCTTCTTCATATTTCCTCCCTGGAAATGCACTGCACTGGGCAGTGCTGTCTGTATCAACGCTAGTCGACTCGCGGACGTTGACCCTGATCTCGTGACAAACGGTAACTAGGCCAGGGACGCGACGCCAACTGCTTATCGGCGACGCCCGTGACGCACAGCCACCATAGTGGCCGCGTCGGGATCCACGTCAGTTTCCAGGTTCACAAGTGGCTACCGCTGATTCGAAGGGATATTTCAGCAGCCTGCCAGACGCGGCACGACGATTGCTGTTGCCAAACCTGTTCGCGCACTACGTTGCTGGACGCTGTTCCTCCGTAAGCCCGCATCGTTCGAATGACTCATGTTCCACTTTCCAGACTCGTGATGAGGCCATGCGCAAACCTCTGAAACCGAAACCGCCACGCCACGCGAAGCGGCAGGACGTATTGACGGCCAAACGCAATGCAAAGATGGCTAGTTCTACGCACGCCTACGTGCGTGGCAACACGGTCAAATTTTATGACTGGTTGAAGCAGGCGGAAATTCGGGGTTTGCCTGAAGGCCCTGCCATCTGGATCTGTGGCGACTGTCACACCGGCAATCTTGGCCCGATAGCGAATTCCCAGGGAAAGATCGAAGTTCAGATTCGCGACCTCGATCAAACCGTCATCGGTAACCCGGTGCATGATCTCGTTCGCCTCGGATTGTCCCTGGCGACCGCCGCGCGCGGATCTGCACTTCCGGGTATTACCACTATCAACATG
This sequence comes from Paraburkholderia largidicola, assembly GCF_013426895.1. Classification (NCBI taxonomy): domain Bacteria; kingdom Pseudomonadati; phylum Pseudomonadota; class Betaproteobacteria; order Burkholderiales; family Burkholderiaceae; genus Paraburkholderia; species Paraburkholderia largidicola. The sequence goes on from NZ_AP023175.1 coordinate 2,175,381, forward strand.
ATCGAAGCGCTCTTCGAGGGATACTTGCAACCGTTCGCGAAAGAGACGGCGTCGCGAGATCCTGGCGACCGACCGGAAGTGGTGCGTGTGGTAATGCGCGAGGCCGTGCGACGCACGTGGAAGCATCTTGCGCGCGAGAGACTGGACGATGCGCAACCCACCATACCGTTTGGCAAGCGTTTCTGGCCTGTCAGCGAAAAAGAGCGAGCCGAGATCGAATCGCTTTTTCAGATCCATACCCTGGCGGAACTCGCGACAGGTTTGCGCGGGCGTCCAGACACGGGTGATGTGACGGTGCTAGACGCCGCGTACTGGGTCAAGGGCTGCAGTTCCCTCGGGCGACTCCGCTATGCGGTTCTTCTCGATGTGGATGGTGGCGCGGTAGAGGGCGACGACCTGTGCCTGATCGATATCAAGGAAGGTGTGCAGGCAGCGGCTCCGCGTTACAAGGACGCCGTAATGCCCCGAGACAACGCGGAGCGCGTCGTCGAGGGTGCCCGTCACCTGTCGCCGCATCTCGGCGAGCGCATGCGTTCAGCGACGCTTCAGGAGCGGCCGGTCGTGCTGCGCGAGTTGTTGCCGCAGGATCTTAAGCTGGAAATCGACCAGGTCGGGCCGAAAGAAGCCATGGAGGTTGCGCGTTACCTTGCCCTAGTCGTGGGCCAGGCACATGCACGGCAAATGAATCACTCGGATCGCAAGCGCTGGACATCCGAGTTGCGACGTACAAAATCAAAATCGATCGAAGCACCCACGTGGCTGTGGAAAAGCGTTGTCGAACTGGTAGGGAGTCACGAGGTCGGCTATCTCGAACATTGTCGACGCTACGCGCTGGAGGCGGGCTGATTCGCTGCGGAGCGGAGGGCGTCCCGTGCCGAAAGCTGACTGAACAACTCGTGTGACGCGACCGATTGCATAGCGGCATGTCAGACCGCAATTTTTTTGCGGATGCCTTCGCGGGGCCGGCGGTTGCGCTACGAATCAACATGACATCTCGCACCAGCACTTGCGGATGCCTCGTATGAAACTGCGCGTCGGATATGAAATGGTTTATACGTGTTCCCAGTCGACGCCAATGCAGTTGATGCTCAATACGCACTCGTCCTACGTGAACGAGATCATTGTTCCCAACCGTCTGATCGTCGAACCTGTATTACATGCTGTCATGTGGGTAGGTCCAGCGGTGGTCATCCATCGACAACCAGAAATCCTGATATGACAACCGCGACACATTCGCCACGAGCACTGCGGGCATCGTTTCTATTCCAGCACGCCACAAAGCGGTTGCCACATGATGATGGTCAAGCGCGAAGGATGCGCCGCTTGGTCCAGGCACGACGGGCACCGGCTTCTCAGTGGTCGCCATTTCCGGATCGTGACCGGCAGCGACTCATAGCTCATAGAACTGCGTCTTTTGGGCGATCTCGCGAAGACCGTGCGTTAGCTGAGTTGGGCGGATGTTTTTGATGGCGACTGTTTTCAATTTGGCTCCTTTGCGAGCCACGGTCACGTCGGCAACGGCGAATGTGAGACGCCATCCGAATTGAACGCGATACCAGAGGCGCGTGCGACGCGTGACCACCTTCGCGAGCGCAACCAGAATCAGCTATCGGTTGTTCAGGCTACGGGATACGCGTCGCAAAACGGGTGCCTGCGTTGGTTGTAGATGCCGATTCGAGCTTTCCGGAGTGCGCTTGGACAATCTGCTTGCAGATATCGGCGCAATAGGCTCTTCATCGTTGATGACTGAGAGAGCCAGATGCTTGCCGTCGCTGCTTGCGTCCACCACGACGGGCGAATCCGCCTCGCCGTGGGAAGGCGGCCGATTACCTTGACCCGCCCCCGCCGTGACCGCCTCCGCCGTTCCCGCCTGCGCCCGAACCGCCTCCGCCGTGACCGCCAGCACCGCCAGCGCCAGCACCGCCAGCGCCTGCGCCGCCAGCGCCTGCGCCGCCAGCGCCAGCACCGCCAGCGCCAGCACCGCCTGCGCCAGCGCCAGCGCCAGCGCCGCCTGCGCCAGCACCACCTGCGCCTGCGCCGCCAGCGCCCGAGCTACCAGCGCCGTGACCGCCCGCGCCGCCAGCACCTGCGCCACCAGCACCTGCGCCACCAGCGCCTGCGCCACCTGCGCCGGCGCCACCAGCGCCTGCACCACCGGCGCCTGCACCGCCAGCGCCCGAGTTACCCCCGCCGTGACCGCCCGCGCCGCCTGCGCCCGCACCGCCTGCACCTGCACCGCCTGCACCTGCACCTGCACCTGCACCTGCACCTGCACCGCCTGCGCCTGCACCCGCACCGCCTGCACCTGCACCTGCACCTGCACCTGCACCTGCACCTGCACCTGCACCCGAGCCGCTACCGCCGTGGCCGCTTGCACCTGAACTGCCTGTGCCTGCACCGCCTGCGCCACCTGCACCTGAACTGCCTGCGCCTGCACCGCCTGCGCCACCTGCACCTGAACTGCCTGCGCCTGCGCCACCTGCACCTGAACCGCCTGCGCCCGCGCCACCTGCACCTGAACTGCCTGCACCTGCACCGCCTACGCCTGCGCCACCTGCACCTGAACTGCCTGTGCCCGAACCACCTCCGACGTGACCGCCCGCAGGCTGTCCTTCAGCCAGCCTCAGTGAAGCAGCATTCGGAGAAAGTGCGCTGCGGTGATCGAACGAAGCGGAAGCGGTCGGTGGGGCGAGCCCGGCACTGCCAATTGCAGTTCCCCGAGCAGGAGGTGACGATGAACTCGTGACCTGACCAGACGAAGGCGCTTGTTGCGCTGACGACGTAGGTCGGGTGATCTCGGGCGCATGCCGTGCGATCGCTTTCGCGTGCGGCGCCGAATAGCGGCGATTCTGTGCCGCCGCATGGCTTGCTTGACCTGGCAGTCGTTTAACCGACTGCGGCGCAGCATAATCCGGAGTACGTCCAACGGGGTGGTCGGACGGAGTGGAAGACACAGGCGGGGCGAGCTCCGTACTGGCAAGCGCGGTTCCGCGGGCGGGAAGCGACGATGGTTTCGCGACCTGACCGGACCAGGACCCGTGCTGCGCCGGCGACGTGGGTTCGATGATCCCGGGCGCCTGATCATGGGCGAACCGATCGCCATACGCGACGATACCCATGATCCCGGCAGCCAATGCACTTGCTGACGCAACCCAAAGCGCAAGGCGTCTGCCTCGCGCTGGCCGTGCAGCCTCGAACCCAGCATCCGGGCTACCTGCACCCGAATGCGCAAGCTCGACATGTCTGAACATTACGATCCGCTTCGGATCGTTTCGTCTGATCCTTCCATTTACTACGTTCATGTGCCGTCCCCTCGCGGAGTGCTCATCGAAATGAGCCGCGGGACCGTTCTGCGTGTCGACCCCCTGGCGCCCCCATGGCAATGGAAGCGGTGTACCAGGTTTTCTATCGTAAGCTTTTGCGCGAAGAAGACTCGCCATCTTCCTGGCCGATCCGGACGGGTTGCCAGCTTGACACGCTACTTAACCACCCCGGCTTCTTCACATGAATGGTATCGGTAGGCAGACTTTTCTCCGCCGCGCAGATTGGTCGATCGCGTGAACCTGTAGAGAAACCAATTCAAACGCGCGCATTGAGCGCTTAGGACAGAGACGACGCTCACCTGGACAATACGTGCATTGTGATGAATGTCCGGATGGACGTGCTAATCCGGAGTTCGTCGCCTTTCGCGTCCCAGACAATACGTATTGACCACATTAAATCTGCCGCGCTTCGGAGCCAGTTGATCCGCGCCGCTGTTGACCGAGTCGGGATATCTCACAGCGTGATGCATATCGAAAAAGGTGATGAGCTGGAGGTCGCGTGTCTTGAGTTTGCGGATCGTCTGGAGATCTACGGCATCCGCAACCACACCGATGGCTCGGTTTATCTGGCACGCACCGCGCTCGTCGCAAGCGCGCGCTGGGAACTCGCTTGCGTACCGATTCTGCTTGGCGCGTCTTTGTTGTTGGCGGGTATTTGCTACGCCTTGGGAATGGACCCGGGTACTGTTGTTGAATGGAGCCTTATTCTCGGTATTGCGACGCCCGCCTGCATCCTGGTTCTCGGTGCAATCGCTCGCGTTTTCGGATGGGTTCTGATGCCAGAAGTCAGGGGGCATGCCCAGTCGGGCGGCAGGCGTGAGATGAATGCAGCGCGAGAAGCGCTTTCGATCACACAGGAAAACCGCCATCACGTTCGCTTCATCTGATCGACGGGGCTGGGCCCTCGATGCCGTCTGGGGTGATCATTCCCCGTGTGGCGGGCTGATTATGATGTTGCAGAAGAATGCGGAAGATGAGTCCGTGCGTGATCAGCAGTAGCGGCACAACGAGAGTCGGAATGAAGTAGGTCGCGCCCAACTGCCCCGCCACGAGCCCAGCATGATTGGCCTGATAGAAAGCATTCAGGAGATCTGCCAGGCCCCACCCGTTGAAGATCCAGGCGACCACAATGCCAGCCCCGCGTGGCAGCAACACCAGTGATAGCGACGCGAGTATCGCCGCAACGAGGTCCCCATAGCCGGCGGCATTTGCGAACGCGGTGGGTAGCTCGGGCGACACGACACCTGGGACAAGGAATGCCAACCCGATGAAGCGGAAGCTGTGCAGGATGAGAAGAGGCCGCAGCGCTTCAACCGGTCGCAGCAGGCGGAGTTTTGGCCAGACGTATCGCCTGGTGACGACTCCCCATGTGGTGAGGCTGAATGCGATGCTAACGAAAAACCAGAGCTGGGGCAGCATGAGTCTCTCCTTTGATTCAAATTTCCGCGATCGACCGTGAAAACTTAAGCGCGTAGTGTGCTGAGTTCTGCAATCACAGCGTCTCGCTGTGCGTGACCCGTGACATGCTCGCGCAGCCAGACCTTGGACTCAGACGCAAACTGCGGTTCCGCCGGGAAGGGGCGACGTAGTTCACGGTCGTAGCGCTCGAGATCGAAGCCGGGGCTGAGCGGAGCGATCATGAACTGCGCGAACTGGCGAAGCCAATTACCAGGCGTCCGCTGGTTGCCTGGAAGCGCCGCGTAGCGACGCGCGATCGTCTCGAAGTCCTCGGCGGGTTGACCGGTCACATCGAGCACGTCTGTAGTCGGTGCGCCCAGTTCGAAGGCACCGCGTTTGTGATCGTCGATGTAGTAGCGAACGCCGCTGATCAGGTCGATCGGCAAGCCGCCCATCCGCGCGGCCTTCATGAATAGCCAGATCGGGATCGGAGCGACCTTGACCGATCGCCCGACAGCCCGCCCGATCGCCTTAGCCATGTCCTCCGAGCCCAGGAGCTTAGGCCCAGTGGGGCGATAGTGCTTCCCGGCGTGCCGCGCAGGATCCATCAGGGCCGCGACGGCGACTCGCGCGATATCCTCGTTGGACGGTGGCGCGTTACGGCTATCCCCATAGATCCAGGGAAATACGCCGAGGTGTGCAGCAAATCCAGTCAAGGCGAGATAAGCGTCAGCGAAGAAGCCCGGCCTCACGATCGTATGCGCGACTCCGGGAGTCATCGAGAACAGCCGATCCACGAGCCAGAGCTGCCGGGTCATGAGAGCGGGATGCGAGGGACTCGACAGCCACTGGGTCAGGCCAACGATGTGTTCGAGCCTGGATTCCCTGGCACCGACGGCGAACGCGACCGCGCCCTGAATCATGTGGGGATCGAAGGGCGGGCAATAGTAGGCGCGCTGAACGTCTCTCAGTGCGTCGGCGACGCGCTCGACATCACTCATGTCGGCGACCGCTATCTCGGCCCCTTGCACCTTCAGCCGTACGCTGCGGCCATCTTCCCGGTGCACCATGGCGCGTACGGGATAGCCGGCCTTCAGCAGTTCGGCAACGACGACGCTGCCTGTCTTCCCGGTCGCACCGGTTACGAGGATCCTTGGCTTGAGCATGATCGCCTCCGAGCAGTCATGGTACTCATAGGTACCAGACGGTTGATCCAGTATGGTACTATGCGGTACCGAATGTCAAGAGAGATGACGATGACCACGGGATCGCTGTCAAAGGAGCGTCAGGAAGGCCGCGACGAAACCGAGGTGCGTGCGCGCATTCTCGATGCCGCCTTCGAATCGTTCATGACGAGTGGCTACGCGGCGACCAGCACGCTCGAGATCGCCACGCGCGCACGAGTTTCGAAACGGGAACTGTATGCACTGGTGGGCAACAAGAAAGAGATGCTGGTCGCCTGCATCAGCGAGCGCGCCACGAGATTGCAGGTACCCGCTGACTTGCCCGTGCCGCACGACCGCGAGACACTCGCGCGCGTATTGACTACTCTCGGGACGCAGCTCGTCCGCGAGATCACCGATCCAACGGTCATTGCGGTCTTTCGACTGGCGATCGCCGAGGCAGTCCACGCGCCCGAGGTGGCGCAAGCGCTCGATTCGACCGGGCGAGAGACAAGTCGTGCTGCTTTGCGTCAGGTCATGGCCCGGGCTCAGACGTCCGGACTTCTCAATGGCCGTCCTGCCGAACTTGCCGAACAGTACGGCGGGTTGCTGTGGGGTAATTTGATGGTCAGCCTGCTGCTTGGCGTCGTCGAGCGGCCGAACTCACGTGAAATCGCGGCGCGTGCCCGCAACGCCACTGCTGTGTTTCTTCAGCTTCATCCGCTTCGGTAGCGCTGCGATGGCCATTTCAAGCTGTCGATTGGATGACACAGGAAAATCGTCAGCTCGTGGTTTGTTTCGACCTCGGGAAGTTCATTGCGACGGGGGAAACAGCTACGTTGCGCCGCGAGCGATCATCTTGTTACAGCCGAAGACGCTCGCGGCTAGCCGGCGTGGTTGGCCTGGCTTACTCTCCGCCAAAGTAGAGCTGGCGCATTTCGTCTCCGGACGCCGGACGGGTCGTTGCGCGAGATCCGGACGAGGACGATCCAGAAGCTGTCCCTCCGTATTCGGTCGCTCTGTTGGCTGCGGACACACGCGCTTCAGCGGCCTGAATATCTGCAGGGTAATTGGGGTTCTCGCCTTTCGCGGGATCATAGCCTGCCTGTTCCAATTGCATCAGCTCTGCCCGCACCTGCGCTCGCGTTGCAGTGGAATCGGTCTGCGAGAAGGCGGCGACCGACATTGCCAACGTTGAGGCGGCGACGGTTGTGAAAACGAAAGATTTCATGATCAGCTCCTTCTGGTCGTCGGCAATCTTCAAATGAATGTGATCCCGCGAAGCCACCGACGCTCGATCTGCCAAAACTCTGAACTATGCACGCGCATACGAATGACACCGCACGTCATGCACACCGTCGATGAACACATCGACACAAACAAGACGATTGATGCAACCTGCAACGCAAACGCTGCGACAGGCGTGTGATGAAAAGCGAGCGACATCGTCAGGACAGCATCATCATCGGTGCATGTCGAAGACGTGTCGTGCAAGGTCGCCGGTTTCCCGAAGGAGGGCGCAGGCTCCGGAGGGTACGGCGACCGAAGTGGGAGAGGTCTATGCCCGCGAGACCTGCGACATGATCACCCTCCTTAATCTGACTGGTGAGAGACTGTTCCGCGTTGACGCCCCAAGAGGCTATACGACCGCTGTCCTGCAAATATTCCCCTGTTCTTCAAAAACTTCCACTTGTCATCCGGTCGTAAGGCGCGACAGAGATCCGCAGTAACGGGCGCAACACGATCACGAGGGGCTATGGAAGCACGGCGCCTTCCAAGCCACTCGAATCGCTTTTGTTCGCCAGTACAGCGGGCCAGAAAGCGACCTCCCGCGCGACATCGAACGGAATATTTCGATGCCAGCTCACGTTCTTCCAGCGAGGTTGGTCTGCACTGACGAACCCGAATACTTCATCCACGATGAATACACGCGCGCAACGCGTGCAAGTCTGCTTGTGCCGTTGCGTGAAGGTGGAGCTATGAGCGCCCCGATAAAAACTCTGCAGCGGCCACGATCGATGGCGGGGGAACTTACCCATTCATATTGGTGAACGTGCCGGATGACGCGCGACGCTCATCAAGTGAACAGTTGATTTACGCGTTTTCGTGGCCGGGGATTCTCGCACTGTGCTTCGACCGGTCTTGCGGCAATGTGGCCCTTTCGAGGAGATACATCATGATCGACAGAAACCATACTGTGTACGTGCTGGCGGTGCTTGTGCTCGGCGTTGCGCCGCTGAGCGGTTATGCGGACGAGACGATTCATGTCAAGCTCACGGACAAGATGATTCAGCTCGATCCCGGCACGGCGAATGCGGGACTTGTCACGTTCGAAGTGAACAACGCAGCGAGCGGCGAGACGGAACATGAATTCGTGGTGCTGAAGACAGATATGGACGACGCACGTCTGCCTGTCCACAAAGGCCAGGTCACGGAAAGCCGGTTCAAGAAAATGGGCGAAGTGGAGGATCTGGCGCGGGGTTCGACCAGACGCCTGTCACTGAAGCTTGCGCCAGGACACTACGTGCTGATTTGCAACAGACCGGGGCACTATGAAATGGGCATGCATACATCGTTCGTCGTTGCGCGCTGAGGCGAGACACGCCTGTCTCGCCTTTGCGATGCAACCCTTTGACTCTAGGCTGACGCAATCACTTCGCTCCTGCTTCTTTCGGCGCTCAAATGCAAGACCTTAAGGCAACCTTAAGAGGATCACGCTAGAGCGCGAGAGAGGCTCGGCGTGCAGAGATCGCACACTGGGGAATGAACAGTTTGTTGTCGACCATCATCATCTGACTTCGGGGATCTGCCAGGCGCTGCATGGAAGATCCCCGTTTTATCAAAACGAGATGATGAGCGCGAAAACAAAAACGGGATTACTGTGCCTTTGCTGCCTGCTCCCGCGACAAAAGCCGTTGCGCCTGAAGGTCACCGCGACCTGCTTCTTGTGCAGTCTGGACCGACGTCTCGCTTGCCTCGAGCATTGCGGCTCGGCCAGCATTGCTGATGCTCACCGTGTATGACGGTGATGGCGACGAAGGCGTTGATGAAGACTTTGTGTCGGCCGGTTTCGTATCTGCTACAGATTGTGCGCTTTGCGTGGTGCTCGATGATTGGGCCATACTTTGCCCGATAGACTGGATTGACATATTCCTCTCCAAAAATTACGCCGTATTGGCAGATGGTCTATCGGCCTCCGAGGATCCGTCTTTAGAACTATATTTTTCTGCAATCGAGTCGCAAATAAGCGTAACTTAACATTTGCCGTATTCGTCTTTAGCGGACGGTTGCAGTCGACCGCCGGACCGGACCGCGCGTCAATATCAGTTCGCGTCGCGGGAAACTCGTCGATTGCGTATGCGAGCGCTTCACTACTCATGCTGGCGACTTTCTCGTGCTGCGAATCGGAGATTGACGATGGGCACGTCCGGCACATCGGCGAACAGCAGGGCGACCAATCAATATACTGCGGGCATGCCCAACGGACGATGTTTGAAGCGTCGATGCACCCAGTAGTACTGGGCAGGAAATTTCTGTATCTGGGTCTCAAGAAACGCATTCATGGAACGCGCATCATTTGTCTCGCTTCCCGATGGGAAATCGCTGAGTGGCGCGAAAACGTGCAACCGATACCCTTTGAAATCCGGAAGTACTTCCGTGACGAACGGCACAACGCGTGCGCGGCCCATTTTCGCAAGGCGCGAAACAGAAGTCAGCGTGCACGCAGGGACGCCAAAAAAAGGCACAAAAACAGAATTTTCGATGCCGTGGTCCATGTCCGCAGCGAGCATCACAGGCTTACCCTCGTGAAGAAGTCTCACGATCTTCCTGGCGCTTGTCGAGCGTTCGATCATCTCTGCGCCGAATCGGCCGCGCTGCCGTTTGGCCAGATCGCAAAGTCGCGTGTTGGACATGTGTGTGTACAAGGAAGCGGCGGGCATCTTCAGTGAGTAAAGCATGCACCCGACCTCGATGCCCACGAAATGAAACCCCATGAAGATGGTGGGCGGCGCATTCCTGTCTTCGAGATCAATCGCGCTTTCGACCTGAACGATATTTCTTATTCTTTGCGCGCTACCAAACCATTGAATGCCTCGTTCGAGATAGCTGCGGACGACGTGCCGGAAGTGTTCCCTGGCAAGCTCGTCGAACTCCAGTATCGACTTTTCCGGAAAGCAGAGACGCAGATTGACAAGGACGATATGTTTGCGACGGCTAGGAAGCGCATACAGAGCCGCGCCGAGCCCGCTGCCAAGCCTCGCGACCCATTGATATGGAAGAATTGAGAGGACGCGCAGTAAAGTGACGACGAGCAAATGACCAAGTTGTTGCAAGACCAGCTCCTGTGTGGTGGTCGGCTTTGCCGACTGAAACGCTTCTGTTCGCTGACCACAAACCTTGATCAGGTAAAACTGCCAAGGCGATGTCGCTATCGTGGCGTACCACACTGAAGAACAGCATCGAAAGGGGCGAAAGCTAGACTCCCGCCCGTCGTTCCGGTGCTACCCACGCGAGGTCTGACGGAAGCGACGAAGATTGGCGGTGGACGTGAAACGCGTGTAAGGGGCTCGGATCCTGGCGTGCCATCTCTGGCACGCAACAGGCGGATATCTGGTGCGACAGTTATTGCTGCCGCCGTGGCAGTTTTATGCAACGTCGATACGTGGACGACAATCCGACATCGACTCGACGTGAGCGAGCGACCGGATTGTCTCGTGCATGATGAGTGGAAGGAGCCCCCTGGTCCTACCTTCGGCTAGCTTGCGCTCAGGCAGCCAGTCCGTCTACTGAATTGGAATTCCCCGTAAGGAACATGCGGCCTTTGCAAAGAGGGGCTGGTCACGCGGACCATTCGTGGAAGATCTGGTCTGTTAACTGTACACGTCGAACATTAACGCGACCTTAACTGGTTGGCCGTTTCGTAAAAATATTCCGCAGGGGATCGGTAATGGGCTGACGGTCGAAAGGTAACACATCCATACAGCTCAACGACCACACATGCCTCATCCCATTGCCGCAATCGCTTCGAACAATGCGAGATTCAGGTGCTTGGTTGCGTCGTTGGTCGGTTGGGGTTGTGATGAGAATTTGGCGATCACCGTCTCGCGTCGTGGATCGACATAGAGCCACTGGCCGTGAATACCAATCGCAAAGCACGCGCCGCTGACATTGCCCACCTGATACCACTTGTTTCGGTACTTGCCGTTCGGCAGCCAGCTGGAGAAATTGCCTTGTCGCCATGCCTCTGCGCTGCCGCCCGTGAGGGTATCGCTCATCCAGTCCGCGGGTATCAGCCGGCGCCCATTGATCTCGCCGCCCAGACGGACCAGCTCGCCGATTCTCGCCAGATCGCGCACGGTCATGCATAAGCCGCCACCGGAGCGCGCAGTGCCGGCGATGTCCACCGTGATGCAACCGTCGTGTCGTAAGCCGAGCGGTTGCCACAGACGGATGGCCGCAAACTCGGCGTAACGCTGGCCCGAGGCGCGCTCCACTACGAGGCCGAGCACGTCCGAGTTGGGCGAGCAGTAATGGAACGGGCCGCCATGCTCGCCCGCACCTTTGGGCAGGGAGGCGAGCAGATCGATCACCGTCTCTGCCGGTTCGCCTTCGCGGCGCGGGTCCAGCAGACCTGCACGCCGGTAGCGTGCATAGATACCATTCGGATCGAGATAGTCCTCGTTGAATGCGACGCTGGTCCGCATATCCAGCACATGCCTGACGCGCGCATCGCCGAAGGCCGAACGCGTGAGTTCGGGCACGTATTGCGCGACGGGAGCGTCAGGATCCAGAAGACCGTCGCCGAACAGCATACCCGCAAGCAGGCCGGCGACTGACTTGCTGGCCGAGAACAGGATATGGCGGCTCTGCAGCGTGAAGTGCGGCGCATGAAAATCCGCGACGAAACGACCGGCTCGCATCACGGTGATGGCGTCGGTCGAAGTCTGTTGCAGGATCTGCGCAACCGTGCGGCGTTCACCATCGACCACCAGCAGATGCTCCGTCAACGCATCGGCACTGACTATGGGTTCTTCAGCAAGACCCTGTGTGGCAGCAATACGCGCTGTCGGGATGATTTCGTGGACATGGCGAAAGGACCAGACATTCCACGGCGCTTCACGCCAGTTGTCGTGCCGGACACTGTCGCGGCGAAAGCCGTAGTCGCTTTCAAAACGTGACGGATTCATCTTGACTGCAGACTCCTATCGCGTACGGGCGTGAATTGCACGGACGTCAATGAACATGTTGAAGGAACTCGCGAAAGCGCTCGCCGGGCGGCGTGGACAACATCTCGACGGGCTTGCCGTCGTGCACGACACGGCCCCCTTCCATAAAAAGCAGACGCGAACCCACGCGCTGTGCAAAACCCATTTCATGTGTCACGACGACCATCGTCATGCCTTCGCAAGCGAGCGTCTGCATGACCTTGAGCACCTCCTGGCGCAACTCGGGGTCGAGTGCCGAAGTGGGCTCGTCGAAGAGCATCAGCTTGGGCTGCACAGCAAGCGCTCGCGCGATGGCCACACGTTGCTGCTGCCCGCCGGAAAGCTGCGACGGATAGTGATGCATCCGCTGCGAGAGGCCGACTTTCTCCAGCAGCGCGGTCGCGATATCGCGTGCCTCGGCTTTAGTCTGGTGGCGCGCGCGGATCGGCCCGAACATGACGTTCTGCATTGCCGTCAGGTTCGGAAACAGATTGAACTGCTGGAACACCATACCCGCTTCGAGCCTGATGCGACGGACGTCGCGGGCCGAACCCAACACGCTGATATCGTCGACGCGCAGATCGCCGGAACTGATCGTCTCGAGCCCGTTGATACAGCGAAGCAGCGTCGATTTGCCGGAGCCGGACGGGCCGACTATGACGGCGACTTCACCTCGTTCGATCCTGAGGTCCAGCGGATGCAGGACGACGTGCTGGCCGAAACGCTTCGAGGCTTGCTGGAATTCGATCATGCTCATGGCAGGCGTACTCTCCGTTCGAGCACTCGCAGGCCGAGTGCAAGCAGACTGATGACGAGCAGATAGATGACCGCCACCGCAGTCCAGATCTCCACTGCACGAAAATTCTCGGCCATGATTTCCTGTCCTCTGCGCGTCAGTTCGCCCACGCCGATGACGAGAAAGATCGAGGTGTCCTTGACCAGATTGACGAACTGGTTGCCCATTGCCGGCAGCGCGCGTCTGAATGCGATGGGTGCAATGACGTGAGCCAGCGTGGTATGGAATGGCAGCCCCATCGCCATGCCTGCCTCACGCAATCCGCCCGGCACGCCCTGGAGCGCGCCGCGGATAATCTCCGCGTTGTAGGCGCCGGAATTGACGATCAACGTGATGATGGCGGCGCTGGTCGCGCTGATGCGGATGTCCATCATGATCGGCAGCGCGAAGTACACGAACATGACCTGGACCACGATAGGCGTGCCGCGAATCAACGCGACATACATCTGCGCCGGAAACGCCGCGGCCTGACTTCCATAGGTCAGCGTCACACCCGCGATGACACCGAGTGCGACGCCGCCCGCCAGTCCCGTCAGCGCGATCAGCAGGGTCAGCCGAAGTCCTTGCAGCAGGTCCGGCAATGCAGCAATGAGGGCCGCCCAGTCGAAGTTCATGACGACGCCTCGCCGAACCATTTACGGTTGAGCGCGGCGAGCCGTCCATCGGCTTTCATCGCAGCGAGCTGCACGTTGGCCGCTGCAACGAGCGGGCTGCCTTTCTGGAAGCCCATGCCGACGTCGAGGCCTTCCAGGGCGGGCAGGATTACCCGGACCTTGTTTTTCCCGGCGGTGTTGGCGTAGTAGAGCAGTTGCGGCTTGTCATAGACGACGACATCGGTGCGGCCCGCTTCCAGCGCGAGCAGCGCGTTATTGATGCTAGGCAGTTGCTCGAGCGTGGCGTCCTTGATGTGATCCTTGATGTAGTTGACCGCGACCGTGCCCGTCTCGGTGCCGATGCGTTTGCCGGCGAGATCGGCTGGTGTGCGGATGCTGGTGTTGTCCATGCGGGTCAACGCGATCAGCCCGCTTTTGTAGTACGGCGTCGAAAAATCGATCACCTGCTGCCGCTCCGGCTTGATGAACAGCTGCGAGACGATCACGTCGAGATTGTGGGTCTGTAGCGCCGGGATCAGCGCGCCGAATTCCATCGGTTGCAGGCGCCATTTCCGGTTCAATCCTTTCGCGACTTCGCTCCAGACCTCGACGTCGAAACCGGAATAGCTATCGCCCTGTTTGAACGCGAACGGCGGGGCGCCCACGTTGGAGCCGACCACCAGTTCGGCATCGGCCGCGCGGACAGCACGGGACAACACGATGGCGGGCCCGGCTGCGAGACCCAGTTGCAGCAATTGACGGCGATTCATGGTTTCCTCCTCGTTGAGTGATCGTGCCGGGCTATCTGGCGTGTTGTGGTGGCGTTGCACTACGCTGATGCCGCTCAGGTTCATGCGTCAGCGAAACAGTGAGTTCGATTTCGAGCAGCCCACCGCCAGGCAGGCTGGCAACGCCGATTGCGGATCTCGCGTGTTGGCCTGTGTCGCCGACGATTTCGTGCAGTAGCGACGAGGCTTCATCCATCACCTGGCTGTGGTTCACGAAGTCAGGTACGGCATTGACGAAGCCGCGCAGAAAGAGAATGCGTTCGACTGTCGTCGCGGGTGGCAGCGCTGCCGCGAGCGCGCTCAACGCGCGCAGCACGCAGGTCTGTGCGGCGTGCCGGATTACTTCGGGCGGCGTCGCGCGATCGACGGGCCCGGCGATCACCTGTTCGCCGACGCGGCTGACCTGGCCGCTGACGTAAGCGATGTCGTGATGGATCACTACGCCCGTGTAGGCGCCTCGCGGCGACGGTGCAGGCGGCAGTGTCATGCCCAGTCGCGCAAGCCGGTCCGCGATATCGATCGTCATGACGGAGCCCCGATGCGCGTTTCGAAGCAGACCGGTCCGCCGAGCCAGCAACCGTCCACGTGACTGGACTCGACGCTGAATCGCACCGAGATTTGCGACGGTCGTTTCATCGCGCGGCCCTGACGGATCGTGATGGTCCGCGTGGACGCTTCCACCATGCCACTGGCGAGCAGGCCAAACGACAGCGCGGAGGCTGCGATCCCGGTGGCTGCGTCTTCCGGATAGCCTGAAGCGCGCGGGAACTGACGGGCATCGAAGATCTGCCGGCCGGCATCGGAGATCGCGTACGGGTAGAGGCCCGTGGAGCCGATCCGCTCGCACACGCCTTCTATTCTGTCGAAGCGCGGCTGAAGGGCGTCGAGAACGGCGGGACTGCTGAGCGGAATCAGCGTCTTGACCCGGCTGGTGCAGGCGTTCTGAATCGGCAAGGGCGCGAGTTGCGCGTCGGTGATGCCGAGCGCGTCGAGGATCTCGTCCTGGCGGTGCTGCGGCAGCGGCTCGACGCGGCCCATGGGCTGAGAGATTTCGACGGCAGCGCCTTGATCCGTGTCTCCGGTGATGCGGACGGCGACCTCGCCGCTGCGCGTCTGAATGGTCAGGCGGTCGCGCTGCAGGCGTCCGGCCTGATGGAGCAGCCAGACTGCGCCGACCGTGGCGTGGCCGCACATCGACATCTCGTGATTCGGGACCCAGAAGCGGAATTCGTAATCGCAGCGGGAGCCGGGCGCGGCGGGCAGGACGAAGCCGCTTTCGTGGCCGTAGTGCCGCGCGACGGCCTGCATGTCCGCGTCGGACATGCCGGTGGCGTCGATCACGATGGGCGCCGGGTTGCCGCCGCCGGGACCGGCGGCAAACACGCTGACGAGTTCGACTTGAGGGCGCAAAGACATGGCGGCGTGAGCCCCGCTGACCGGGGGATGTGTTGCTGTCCGGTCAGATTACGGGGAGCGGCGCCGCGCCGCGCGTTCCAACGGGCCCTACGTTTTGACCGAACGGGCCATCTTTGCTCGCAGACCGGAAGGCGAATGGCCGCCGACGCGGCGCATCGCACGCGCGAGGGCGGCGCCGCTTTCGAAGCCGACGCGGAACGCCACCTCGCCGATCGGCAGATCGGTTTCAGCGAGCAGGCGGCAGGCATTGTCGTAACGCGTGCGCTGGTGGAACTCGCCGATCGAGACGCCCGTGCGCTCGCGGAACAGGCGCGTGATGTGACGCCGGGACACGCCAAAACGCTCTTCCAGCATGTCGAGAGGAATTTCCTGGTCGGCGCGCTGGGCGACGAAGGCTTCGATGTCGGCGACCAGCGCCATGCCGTGTTCGCGCGGCGATGTCCCCAGTTCCGTCTTCCCGGCGATGACCTCGCCGATACACTGCATCAGCAGGGCCGACGACAAGGCCTGGCGGGTTGCCGCGCTGCCATAGCTACTCATGTCGTCGCGCTGCGAGAGTTCCTGCAGCGCGCGGATTGCGGCCGTCCTTCGGACGAGAATCGGCGTGCGGGTGCGCCGGCTGAATTCGCTGAGCGAGCCGACACCGGTATCGAGTTTGTGCAACGCGTCGCCCGTCACATAGACGGCCACGTGAGTGTGAGTTGCGCATCCGGCGCGGGTCTGATGGGCGCGCCCTGACGGTACGACCGCGAAGCGATCCTGAGACAGCCAGGTGCCCGCACGCCGGTCTTCGTGGCGAAGTTCGACGGCGCCCTGGCCAGGCAGGATGAACATCAGGCAGTCGTGCCAGTGCCACGGCATCGCGTAGGTGCCGCTGCCGGTGAGCGTTGCGTGCCCTTCATCGGCAGCGACGAGCAGAGCCTTGTTGGCAGGCTGACAAAGCTGTGTGAACGTTCGTAGCATGGCCATACTCCATGCAATTCATGCGATTCAGAAGCGGGTCATGCCGTGACCGGGTTGCGATCGAAGCGCCTTGCGCAGCGCGGAGTCGCGAGGGACGGACACAACCTCGATGGGATGCGGGAAGGATACCAGCGCAAAATGCGGCTGTGTTTTGCGTGCTGTTGCGATTCCGGGGGAGATGTCTGGCGTGATGGTGTGGCGGATAGCGGGCGAATACGTTCGGAATCTGAAGCGCGGTGTCTTGCCTCACGCACTGCACGACGTTGCGCTTCGCATGCGGTGATTCGACAACTTATGCTGCGCTCCTTAGCGAAGTGCAGCCGCCACCGCCTCGTCAATCTGCAGCGCAAAGCGCGTCTCCACATCGGGGACCGTGTAACCGATTGACAGTTCAAGATACGCGTCGCCTAACACCAGCTGAACGAATGTCGCTGCCCGCAATGCGGCAGTCGATTCGTCGAATCGCTTTCGCAGAATTTTTGCGGCGAAGGCACGCACGACCTTTGCACCGTTCTCGTAAAACACCTGACCGAGTTCCGGAAGACGCTCAGCCTCAGCAACAATGGCCCGGTAAAGCCTCAGATTATCCGGCGCGATAAGGGCTTGTGCCAACACCCATCCCAACTCACGCAACGCGACTTCCGGTGAGCCATCGGATTGCTCGTTCTGAGCGCTGGCGAGAAATCCACCCACCTGAGCGCACATCGCGCTCACCAGACCAACGAAGAGCGCCTCCTTCGACTTGAAGTGGCGGTAGACCGTCTGTTTGCCGACGCCTGCGGCCGCGGCGACATCGTCCATGGTTGCCAGGCCGAAACCCTGGCTCAAGAAAACAGTTTTCGCGCCGTCGAGGATGGCGGTCCGCTTACGGCGTTGCAGCGGGCTCAGGTCGGGGAGAGAGGGCGTGTCCATGTCAGATAAATAACAGATCGTCGAGTGGTTGACAAGACTGGTCAGTCTCGTTTAGATTGGTCAAAACGAGACCGATAAGTCTCGTTTGTGTGGCTCGTCAACTTCGCAACCATTCATGGAGAGCGCTGTGAATCTGTTCATTACAGGTGGTACTGGCTTCATCGGGCAAGCGGTCGCGCGCAAGGCTATCAGCCTCGGCCATCAGGTGACGGCGCTGGTGCGCGACGACAGTTCGGCGGCCGCCAGCGCGCTGGCACGTCTCGGCGTGACATTGCATTCCGGCAACCTGCGCGAGCCACAGTCTTTCGCTGCGACAGCCGGCGCCGCTGATGGCGTGATGCACATGGCGTCGACCAACGATGCTTCCGCCGCCGCTGCTGATGAGGCTGCGGCTGTCGCGATGCTCTCGCATTTGCATCCGGGCGCGGCGTTTGTCTATACGTCGGGCACCTGGGTCTATGGCAATACGGAGGGGGAGCCCGCGACGGAAGCATCGGCGCTGAACCCGACACCACTCGTCGCCTGGCGGCCCGCAGTGGAGCAACAGGTGCTGGCGCTAGCCGCACGCCGCTCGATTGCTGCCGTAGTCCTCAGGCCGGCGATGGTGCACGGCTACGGCGGCGGCATCTTTGGCATGCTTGCCGGCATGGTCCGTCAGACGGGCAGTGTGAGAGTCGTCGGCGATGGTCGCAACCACTGGCCTGCCGTCCACGTCGATGATCTCGCCATGGCCTACCTGAGCGCGGTGGAGCGGGCGGCAAGTGGGGATGGTCGAGTCGCGGGACAGATCTTCAACGTGGTCGCGGAAGATGCCGTTGCCGTTGCCGAAATGGGTGAAGCGATTCGGGCCTCGGTAGGCGCCGATCGCGTCGAATGCTGGCCGCTCGACGATGCTCGCAAATCGCTTGGGCCATTCGCTGACGCGCTGGCGCTCGACCAGACGGTAAGCGGTCAACACGCCCGGCGAGTTCTCGCGTGGGAACCCCAGGGCCCCGGTCTGATTGCGGACCTCGCTATACAGAAGCACTTTCAGCAAAGTAACGGAGCATGACGATGGCCATAGACACTGCATCTTTCGAATCGATTCTTGCGACGATCGCGGGGGTTCTGTTTGCGGTTGCTGGGGTTGTCAATCTCGCAGGACCTGGCGCGGTGAAGCGCGACTTCGCGCGCTGGGGTTACCCGGCGTGGTTTCGGTTGCTCTGTGGCGCTCTCGAACTGCTGAGTGCAGCACTTCTTCCTGGACAACACACAAGAGCTTTAGGCCTGACGCTGGCGGGTGCGATCATGTTTGGCGCGCTCTTCACGTTGCTACGAAATCGGGAGCCGTTCCGCCATCTCGCCCCGGCGCTGATCTTCTCGGCGCTCATCGTGGCGACTGTGGCGCTCCGCGGTTGAGGCTTGCTCCGCCATAAGGGCGACGGAGGCCGGGACGCCGACAGGCCGTGCTCGTGCCACGGAAAGCGGTCCCTCATGCGAGGGCAGTGGGCGGCCAGGTTCGATCATTTCGCGCGACCCGAGCGGCGACGCCGCATCGAACAGCGGACCTGCACCGAATGACATCGAGGCGTCCCTTGCTGTGCGTGAAGCGGTTTGGCCGTCTCGAGGAAGTGGTCGCTCCGATCCTCTTCCTGGCGAGCCCTGCCGCGTCGTACATCACCGGCACGATTCTCGACGCGGACGGGGGCTACAACGTCTGACCTGCGCTATCTGGCGGCACCGCGCCGGGTTGTTCCAGATCGGAAGCTGCTACTGGCCTCCAGAATAAAGCTGCTTCATTTCTTCGTCAGAGGCCGGGCGAACGACGGCGTGAGAGCCGGACGTCGATGAACCGGACGCCACCCCGCCATACGCGGTTGGGTCCTCGATCGATATCCGTGCCTCCGCCGCCTGGATGTCGCTCGGATAATTCGCATCGTCGCTTTTGGCTGGATCATATCCAGCCTGCTCGAGCCGCTGTAGTTCGGCACGTACCTCGGCACGCGTCGGTGTCCGATCGTTCTGAGAGAACGCGGCAAGAGGGATCGAAAGCGCGGATGCCGCGGCGACCGCGATAGCAATGGATTTCATGACAACCTCCTCATGAGCGACCGGGCGCAGGTTTCGGGCGCAAGGTCCGGTAGTTGGCAGTTGAACTCTGGTGGACAATCCGTGAGCTTTCGCCGCTCTCGGCCTGTCGTAGATTTTCGGAAGAGGAGGGTCTCTTGAGACGATCGACCGCTACGAAGACGGCTCAACTCTCGTTTCCCGGTGCTCTTACATCGATTGTCGGCCAGTGCCGATGCCGTCGAAAGCCACGCAAGTAGGCAGGCACGCAAATCGGGCTGCGAAAGATGTAGGTGTTCGCAGGCACGGCAGGCACATTGATACCGCTACATTTGTATATACGGATTCGAAGGACGTGCTGCTATTCTGTCTGGATGGCACGCTGCCGTATCCGCGGACGGCGACATTCCTGATCGAGCATCGTCATGAGATCGGCAGGTTTCGGAGTGCGCAGGTTCAGTTCGGTGGTTCAGGAACGCGCGTTCCGGATGGACTACGCGCAGCGCTTCTCCGGACAGCGAAGACTCGCAATCGCAATCTTCACCGCGTTATGGATCGTTTTTTCTATCCGTGATTTCGCGCGGCTTGACATACTCGATCCGACCTATCTGCACCACAACGAACTCATTCTGGTGAGAATCGCCGGGGCGATCGGCATGGGTGTGCCCGTTCTGTTGTGGACTCCGTACGCACTCGACGAGCGCTGGGCCGTCGGGCTGCTCAGCATGTGGACGCTCAGCGCCTGGTTCACCACGCTGAGAATGCTGCAGATCGTAGACCTGCCGTGGCATGAACACTATTCGATCCTGACACTTACCCTGTTCACGATTTTCATGGCCTTCCGGCTTCGGGCGATCACGGCAGCGTGGCTGGTCGGGCTTTGTGTCGTGAGTTATCTGCTGATGCTGTTCTTCCAGCCTCCGGGCGAGAAGTTCGGCATGCACCTGTCGTCGATGCTTGCGCACGCCACGAGCCTGCCGCTGACGTATGCCATCGGGCTCGTTGTCAGTATTCCGTTGGAACGTTCGGCAAGGCGCGAATTCATGTATCAGCGCGACTTGCGCGAGGCCAAGGCACGCGTCGAAGCTTCGTCGCGTGCGGTCAACGAACAGAACAGACGCATGCAGGAGCTAGTCAAGGAGAAGGAGCGGTTCTTCTCGTCCGCGTATCACGACATCCAGCAGCCGCTCGCCGCGATCAACCTCTTCATCCGCAGCGCCCGGACGAAGATCGGAGAAGGACACGCGGTGGATCGCGACCTCGATGTCATCGAGGAAACGGCATCCGACATGGTCGGCATGTTCAAGGACATTCAGACCTATAGCGAGTTGGGTTCGTATTTTCCTCGCGTTACGCCCGTCAGTACGCGTGACCTGTTGACTGAGATCTTCGAGCAGTATCGGGAGACGGCAAGGTTGCGGGGAATCGATTTCAGAATCGCGGCGCGGCGAGCGAATGCGCCGACGATCGAGACCGACCGCTCGCTCTTCAAGCGAGCCGTGTCCAATCTCGTTTCCAACGCGATCAAGAACACGTCGTCGGGCGGCGTCGTGCTTGGCTGGGTGCAGTTGAATGACCGGCTGCGCGTCGATGTCTGGGACACTGGAATCGGCATTGCGCCCGCTCATCGGGAGGCGATTTTTGCCGAGTACTATCAGATCAACAATCCGGGGCGCGACCGTTCGAAAGGGCTGGGACTGGGGTTGTCGATCGTGCAACGTGTGGTTCGTATGCTGCCGGGACACGCCATGAGCTTCGCATCGGTCGAAGGGCGAGGATCGCGCTTTTCGCTCTACGCGTCCGTCTCGGCATCGACACCCGCCGTCGGGAGGAACCAGTACGGCGACTTCGACAGTTCCGATCTCAACGGCACGTTCATGCTGCTGTGTGACGACGAGCCAACCGTTCTCGAAGGCCTGCGACGGCTTTTCTCGAGCGCGGGTTCGCTCGTGCTGGCGGCCGGTTCGATGGCCGGATTCGAGGCCATTTTCGCCGATGACAGCCGCGTTCCCGATCTCATCGTCACGGATATCCGCCTGTGCGATGGCGCTACCGGTAAGGAGGTTGCCGATCGGATCAGGCGTCACTTCGCGTGGGCGGGCGTCATTCCGGTCGCATTTATCACGGGCGAATTGCTGTCCGACCGCGTCCTTCGCGATTTCCCCGAACCGTTCGTGCTATTGCGCAAGTCCTCCGCGCCGGAAGATCTGCTCGCTGAGATCAGCCGGTTCGTTGCCGCTCATCGGCCGATGAATCTTGATCTGGCGAAGGATCTGTGACCGGCAGCGTTCCGAGCGTAACGCCCCTGTCCGCCAGCATGACGATAAGTTCCGTGCGGCGCCGCAAGTTGAAGTGCGCGAGCAGATGACTGATGTACTTGCGCACTGTGATGTCTTCGAGGCCCATCTTCGATGCGATGGCTTTGGAAGGGAGCCCGCGTACGAGCCAGGCGAGCGTTTCGTACTCGCGCGGCGTCAGTCCGAGGCGGGGAGCGTCCCAAGGTTCGGCGCTGCGGTGCGCAGGCTGTGCGTTTTGTGATTGGCGTGCCGGTGACTCGGCCATGTCGATCGCGTGCCTCAGCCCGGCGATGCTCGCCGCGGGCAGGAATACGCCACCCGAGAGCACGGCAACGATTGCGGCATGGAGTGCCTCAGGCGACGACGATTTCGGCACGTAGCCCATCGCGCGGAGTTCGAGGCATCGACCGACCGTCTCCATACGTTCGTCTGCCGATATGACGACCACGGGCAAGGACGGCCGTGCGTCTTTCAAGCGGGCCAGCGCGTCGCAACCGTGCCCGTCAGGGAGTTCCAGGTCCAGAAAGACAATATCCGGATTCCCCGTCATCGCTGAATCGATTCCGTGCAACAGCGTATTCGCATGCAGCAGCTCGGCATCCGGGAAAAGCTCTTTAATGAGCAGCGCAAGACCGGCTCTGAAGAGTTCGTGATCATCGACGAGCAGTACGCGCATCGCATCGTCTCCCGGCAACACATGCCATTCATACGCATGAAGCGCGCGGCGTTCGAATGACGGCTCAATCAGCCACATGGGCGGTGTTCAAACAATCTTACACGTGCTTTGCCGTTGAGACAGCAAAGTGTCGCCAGGATGGGAAAAGTCGGTACCGTGTGCCGTGACAGACGAAGTTGCCGTTCACATAGAGTCACGCCGACAGCAGTTCCGGCGAGCGCGAGAAATTTAAGTGTCTGAAAATGTCAATGCGACATGGGAAGATGGGTTGCGGAGCTGCCAGGCGGCTAGCGTGAAGGCGCTGATACCACCCGGCGACCATTACAACAGTGATCCGCCTCACCCGTTACGTCGCCCGAACGCCACTCCATAAACCGCGGACCTGATCACGGGCATCCTGTCGTCAGAGAGCTCGATTCCGTCGATGAGGTTGGTCGGCAGGAACAGCAAATCCTTCTGCACCTGCCGGCTATCGTCACGTACCTTGTGAAGTGTCAATACACCGAGGTCCACCACCTTACGATCATTGGGCCAGGGCTGGCTTGGATCTTTGGTCTGGTCACCGGGTTCAGCAAGCTGCGCTGTGAAGTGGAATACGACTGGCTTGTTCGCAATGCGCGTCCGCAGGTCGTCGATAAGAAAATCCAGTGGCTGTCCGGCGGCCTCGTCGGCAGTCAGATACACGAGTTCTTCCGGCTTCATGATGTAACGCACCGGCTGCCTGCGCCCGGCCTTGTCGACGAAAATAAAAGCGTTGAGGCCGCGGTACGCCTCGTGCGCAAAACTGTCGGGCGTCCCGGCAGAATTGAACGACGCGGGAACGGTCGGGTGGATGGCGGCGAATTCATCCAGCTTCGTCGGTGTCGGTGCATCTTCAGGACTCTCGCTGATAGCCGCCAGCAGATCGCGAAACCCCTCGCCGGTCGCCATCGGAAAGGTCTTTACCGCCAGCATCACGATATTGACTTCGCCTCCGCCAGGCGGATGGAACTTGACGGCCATGCCTTTGATGTTGCCCGGTGCGCCGTCCGGGACGGCCGGAAAGCCGCCGTCGTTCGAAAAGCGCACGGTGAAGGGAATGCTGCTGCCGTCGAAGAGCGCGGCGCGGCTCAATGCCGCCGCTTCGGGCGTCGCGACGAAGCTGCCTTCCGCGACGATTCCTTTCGCGTGATTGACGCGGAAACCCGGATGGTTTCCGTAGATTTTGTAGAAGATGTCAACGATCTCGCTCGCGAGCGTAGCGTAGTCTTCTCCGGCTGCTGCCGGGCCTGGCAGGCTGTCTGCCGGTGCATGGCTCATGCAAAACCTCCGGGTCATCGGAAGGGATTCGTCGCGGATCGAACGCGTACATCCACTCTAGGCGCTCTACCGTCGAATCCGACTTTCCGTTACGGACAAACACTTATGAACCGGAGGAAACGATCATGCTTCCAGCGAGGGCGTCTTATTGCGGCCTGAGGTGGAGATCGTTGCTGATGGATTGCACCCCCGGCACGCTGCGGGTCACGGCAAGCGCTTTCTGCATCTGTACGTCTGAATCGACGTATCCGGACAACTGCACGACGCCTCGATACGTCGCGACGCTCATCGGCAAGGATCTCAGACCTGAGTCCGCGGTGAGCGCCTGCTTCACCCGGGCGGCGAGTGCCGCGTCGTCAGTGGCGATCTGCCCTGGTACGCTCGCGGCCGGCGTCGCGGTCGACTTGCAACCGTCGATGAAAGCGAACGCAGGCAATGCGAACGCCGCGACGATCAGCAACCGGCTCTTGATGTATTTGCGTTCTCGCATGTCGGTTATGACATCCTGATTCGTGCACAACGCGCTTCGCTCGGGTTGGCTTCGCAGGCACACCTGTGTGCCCTCCTTGTGTCCACCATGATAGTGCAGCTTTACGCAGAAGAGGACGCTGACGGCGGGATGACAATTTTCAAGGCAGCGGATCTGGCAGAAGCTCAAAAGATCGCGACAGACGACCCAACAGTGGAGTCAGGCTTGCTCAATGTCGAAGTCAAGATGTTTTGGGTGCCCTTCCATACTTGACATCACTGGAAGCTCACCGAGCGCGATTGCTCGGTGAGCAGCGTTACCTGCCGCTGCCGGATCACGCAGCGCTCTCCTTCACAAGCCATTCACGTAGATCGCAGAACGCTTTGTCCGATCGACCGCGCATCGCGCACAAGGCGAAGACGGCGTCGTTCGATTCGAAGCCTAGCGGCGCGATCAGTTTCCCCTGCGACAGTTCGCGCTCGACGAGCAACGCAGGGGCGATAGCAACACCCAGTCCGGCCGCAGCCGCTTCGAGAAGCAACGACAAGTGGTCGAATCGACGGCCCTCAGCGAACATTGCTGGTTCAACGCCGTTCCGTGACGCCCATTCCATCCACGCGTGCGGGCGTGAACTGGTGTGCAGCAACGGCTGACTGGGCAGATCCGTCGGCTTTGCAATGCGATGAGGCCACGACGGCGCGCAGACAGGGCCGGCGGTTTCGTCGAAGAGGCTCACCACCTCGACATCCGCTGGCCAGTTTCGATCGCTGACGATCAGACAGTCCACCACCTGTCGTCGCAGATCGTCCATCGCCGTACTCGTCTGCAAGCGAACGCGAATACCTGGGTAGTTCGCCTCGAACCGGTCGAGCCGCGGGATAAGCCAGTTCGCCAAAAAACTGCCGGGTGCGCCGAGCACGATTTCGGCGATCGGCGCTTGCTCCGCGATCTCCTCGCATCGGGCCACCAGCATCGAGAACGATTGATCGACAGCCTGCTTCAGACTTTGTCCTTCAGCGGTCAAGCGCACGCCCCCTGCATGCCGAACGAATAGCGATTTTCCTAGCCATTGCTCCAACTGACGCACCTGATGGCTCACCGCACTGTGGGTCACATGCAGCTCCTGCGCGGCGGCCGAGATGCTTAGTTGGCGAGCGGTTGCATCAAAGGCGCGAAGCGCATTGAGCGGGGGAAGTCGGCGCATGAGGTCGAGACGTCGAATTAACTCACATCATCGTACACAAATTCGTCGCTACCCTGGATTGCAAGCTCGACGTTACAGTGAGACCTCATCTCACAGGAGGCTAAATTGGATGACAAGGACATTCCCCTCGCGAACAGCAAGGTACGGTATAAGACGCTGCTGATTGAGAAAGACTACTCCGTCGCCCAGACCACGGTCCTTCCCGGCGGCGAAACGGAATGGCATCACCATACGAACGTGAGAGACCGCTTTGTCGTCGTTAAAGGCGTGCTCACTGTCGAAACGAAAACAGGCGCGTTGATCGACAAAAGACACGTCGATGACCATTACACGGTCGAACCCGGAGTGATTCACCACGTCAGGAACGAGACGTTCGATGATGTGGTGTACATCAACATCCAGTCCGGAGGAGAGCGCGACATCGTGCTCGCTTAAAGGAAGTTCGGGCGACGGACATCGCCTTTACGCTCATCGGTCATTTGACCGATACCCTCGCTGCCATTCACCTGCGATCCTGATCCTCAAGTCAACCGGAAGCCGCTGCGGAAATGTAGTGCCAGCGCTGAGCGTTGAAGCATCGCGCAACGTGCTTCCCATACCGTAGACAACGAGGATTTCTTGAGTCACGCCACGATTCATCCCGTATGGGTCCGCGCTTTTCACTGGATCAACGCAGCAGCGGTGATCCTCATGTGCATGAGCGGCTGGCAGGTGTATGAAGCGTCTCCCATCTTCGCGGCGATACGCTTTCCGGCGGCTATCACGCTCGGCGGCTGGCTAGGCGGCGCATTGCTCTGGCACTTCGCGATCATGTGGGTATTGGTCGCCAACTTCGTTGCGTACCTGGCGTTAGGCGTATTCACCGGGCGACTGCGCCGAACCATTTTCCCCCTCACCCTGCGCGCGATTGCGACCGACCTCGTCGCTGCCCTGCGCGGCAAGCTCAGCCACAGCGATCTCAGCGCGTACAACGCGGTGCAGAAGCTGGCGTACCTCGTCGTCATCGTCGACATTGCGCTCGTGATCGTGTCCGGCGTGACGATCTGGAAGCCGGTGCAGTTTCCGGTTCTCCGGACGCTGATGGGTGGCTTCGATAATGCACGCATCGTCCATTTCGTTGCGATGAGCGTGCTCGCTGGATTCTTCGCGATCCATGTCGTGATGGTTGCGCTCGTGCCGCGATCGCTGCTTACCATGATCCGGGGCCGCTAACCATGAAGTCAGATAAAGACGTGCGGACACTCGACGCCGCATCCATCGTCAAGGACGCGCAGAAGGAACTGGGCTCCTCTTCGAGGCGCCTCTTTGGCAAGCGAATCCTGACGCTGGGCGGCCTGGCGCTGTTGTCGGGTTGCGATCTGACGAACGACAAGTCGGTGAACAACCTGCTACGCACGATGTCCTCGTTCAACGACGACGCGCAGGCGCGACTCTTCGATCGAAGCAAGCTCGCGCCGACGTATCCGGACTCGATGATCACGCGGCCATTTCCGTTCAACGCTTTCTATGACATCGATCAGGTGCCGGAGGTCGAGGCCAGGACTTATCGGCTCGAGCTCGCGGGTCTCGTCAAAGGCCGGCGCGTGTGGACGCTCGGCGAACTGAGCGCACTGCCACAACGCAGCCAGGTGACGCGGCATATCTGCATCGAAGGCTGGAGCGCGATCGGCAAATGGGGCGGCGTGCGTTTCTCGGATTTTCTCTTGCTGGCCGGCGCGGATACCACGGCGAAATACGTCGCGCTGCATTGCGCCGACAACTACTGGACGAGCATCGACATGCCAACGGCGCTGCATCCGCAGACGCTGCTCACGCTGACGTATGACGGCAATGTTCTGCCCGCGAAATATGGCTTTCCGATGAAGCTGCGCATCCCGACGAAGCTCGGCTACAAGAACCCGAAACATATTGTCGCCATCACGGTGACGAACGAATTTCCCGGCGGCTACTGGGAAAACCAGGGCTACAACTGGTTCGGCGGATCCTGAGCCGCACGCCGCAGATATCTTTAATCACATCACACCAACGGAGTCCTTATGTCCATTCGTTTCAAGCTCGCTGCTTCCGTCGTCGCGCTCACGCTTGCCAGTGCATCGTTCGCTCAATCTCCTTCGGCGAAGCCCGAGCGTATCCGTGGGGACATCGTGTCGTTCTCCGGCAATACGCTGACAGTGCATCGCCGCAGTGGCGAAACCGTGACGATCGCCATGAGCGACGCGTCGAAGATCAGCGCCGTGAAGGCGATCCAGCTCGCCGATATCAATCCGGGCTCCTATGTCGGCGCAGCGGCCACGCCCGGTCCCGACGGCAAGTTGACCGCGAAGGAAGTGCTGGTGTTCCCCGATGCTGCGCGCGGCACAGGCGAAGGTCACTATGCGTGGGACCTCGGCGCCAACAGCTCGATGACGAATGCGAACGTGGACACGGTTGTCGAGAGCACCAGCGGACGCGACCTGAAACTCTCGTACAAGGGCGGCAGCAACTCGATCACGGTGCCGGCCAACGTGCCCGTCGTGACGCTCGCGCCCGCCACGCGTGCTGATCTGATCGCGGGAAAGAAAGTGTTCGTGGTGGCGGCTCCGGCCAGCGGCGGGAGCTACGGCGCGCAATTCGTCGTGGTTGAAAAGGACGGCGTCGCACCGCCGATGTAAATGTGCCTTGTGGGTGACCCCGCGTCGTTGGCGGCACATCGCTGCGCTGCAATACGACGCGCGGTTGCTGCTCGCGGGGGCTGAGGAGATTCTTGGCGGCTCCGGAGCTTCACCCGGGTTGAGACTGCTGGCACTCCGTTTGAAACCAATGGTCGACGAGGCGTTGCGCGGCGTGTAGATCCTCTGGGAATTTCGGGTCGTCGTTCCATGGTGACGGGTTGTAGCCCGCTTTCCTCAGCGCCGAGAGCTCGCTTTGTTGTTGCGCTCTCGTCGGAGGCGCGTTGCTTTTAAGCGCGGCAAGGTCACGGCACTCTGTTGGGCTCAGATGTGGCCCACTTTGCGGCGCGCCGGCAGCGGCACATCCAGTCAGCAGGAGCGCCAACGCAGCATGCGTCGACCAGTTTCTCGGGAGATTCTCCATAGCGCGTCTCCATGCATCCGATTGGCGCAACGCAAGCGGTGCGATATCGCCGGTCGCGCGTGACTTCCGCGTTTATTGTGCCTCAGTTCAGTCACCAGAAGTGGCGCGCTATACAAAGAGAAGGAGGTCAGACGTCAGCGTCTCGAATGATCATCGTACTTCTGAAAACAATCGAGGCCCCGCGCGACGCGGGGCCTATGCTGTCGGCAGGAGACGCTTATCAGACGTTGACGGGCAGGCCCGTCCGCTTTCTCGCGGGCTTCACGCTCGTCAAGTTGGGCAGACTACCGGCCACGAGTTCCGCCACGGCCTCCGCAGTCGCTGCCGAGAGGGTCCAACCCAAATGCCCGTGTCCAGTGTTGTAGAAAACGTTGCGTCGACGACCGGGGCCCACTTTGGGCAACATGCCTGGCAGCATGGGGCGCAGCCCAGCCCACGGAATGACGCGCGCCGTCGACATGTCCGGAAAATGCGTGCGTGTCCAATTGACGAGAGGCTGGATTCGATCCGAGCGGATGTCACGGTTCAGGCCATTCAACTCAGCCGTTCCAGCAACACGGAAGCGATCGACGCCGAGACGGCTGGTGACGATCTTGGCGTTGTCGTCGAGCAGGCTGACCCAAGGCGCGGCGTGCTGGCTTGCTGTGTCGTCGAGGCACACGGTGATCGAATAACCCTTCACCGGATAAACGTTCACGTGGTCTCCCACATACGCGGCTAGCGCACGACTTCCGACACCCGCACAGATCACTACGCGGTCGAAGCTCTGCGTATCAATCTGACCTTCGTGCACGGAAGCAATCGTCAATTCACCCGCTGCGGCTTCGGAAATGGACTGCACGGTCGTGTCGTAGCGGAACTCGACACCCAGACGCACGCAGGCTTCAGCAAGTCCACGCGTGAACTTGTGAATGTCGCCCGTCGAATCCGACTCGGTGAAGAAGCCGCCGTGAAACTGCCCATGAAGCGTCGGCTCGATGGCGCGGATTTCGTCGGGTGTCACCGGGCGCCGGTCAAGACCGCCTTCACGTAGCAATGCATTGACCTTTGTCGCGGCGTCGAACTCCTTGCGGGTGGCATAGAAATGCAAGATGCCACGTCGTTCGAGGTCGAAATCGATGTGCTCTCGCTCCGCGATAGAGAACATGTGCTCGCGTGCAGCGATGGCTAGCCGCACCGTTTCGATCGTGTTGCTGCGATAGTTCGGAATCTGGCGCAGGAACTCGCCGATCCAGCTGTACTTGTGCCAGCTCGGCTTCGGATTCATCAGGAGAGGCGCGTCGCGGTTGAACATCCACCGCAGGCCTTTCAGCACTGTGGAGCGGCTGTTCCAGACCTCGGCGTTGCTGGCCGATAGTTGACCGCCGTTGGCAAATGACGTTTCCATTGCCGCATAGCGATGACGTTCGAGAACGGTGACGCGATAACCGCGCCGGGCGAGGGCATAAGCAGTGGTGACGCCCGTAATTCCGGCGCCAATGATGGCAATATGGGACATGACATGGTCCAGTGTTGGTTGAGCATCGCCGGCCGATGTTTACCGGCGTCAATGCCCCATCTGTCCATGTACCTGAGAGTTTCGCCATTACCGGCTACGGTAATCGCTCCCCTTCGGTGGGCGCGCAAGCGCCGCTCTCCAGATGTTCTCGCTGCACGGTCCTTTTGCCTGAGAGTTTCCGGGGCGGTTGCTCCGTCGGCGTCGTCGCGGTGGACGATCTCTCCCGTGCTTCGTTGTAGAACAGCGCAAGGCTACTACCTCAAAGAAACGACGGCAAGTCTTTTCAAATAGACGGTACTCAACATCATGATCGGTGCGTGGCGGCCCCGTCGCGATCAGGCGGTGTCCGGGATGCTTCGGATTCTCCCGAAGTGTGTTTCTGATATTGGGCATTTTTCCGTCGAATCTGTTTGCCTAGACTCAGTTCCAGATGCACAGCCGGCTCGTCACAACGGACGATGCTCCGGCCGTGAAGAAGGCGCCTGGTGCGCCGCACCTATCTGAACGATCAACAGGACGAGTGCAATATCATGTCTGAAAATAGCTACGAAACCGGTCGGCTCAATTTGCCCTTTGTTGGAATCTGCACGTTCGCGAAGTCTCCGCTGTGTCTCGACTGGGACAAAATCGATGCGGATGTCGCAGTGATGGGCGCTCCTTTTGACTGCGGCACGCAGTGGCGGGCGGGCGCAAGGTTTGGTCCGCGCTCGATCCGGGACGCGTCGACGCTGTTCTCATTCGGACACGGCGGCGCGTACGACTTCGAAGACGACGTCGTGTACTTGCCCACCAACGAAGTTCGCATTGTCGATATCGGTGATGCGGACATGGTGCACACCAATACGGAGAAGAGTCACGCCAACATCGAATACGGCGTGCGCAAGATCCTGGCGGCGGGGGCGTTGCCGGTGGTGATGGGAGGCGATCATTCGATCAACATTCCGTGCATCAATGCGTTCGAAGGTCAGGAGCCGTTTCACATCGTCCATATCGACGCCCACCTCGATTTCGTCGACGAGCGCCATGGTGTGCGCCATGGCCACGGTAATCCGCTGCGGCGCGCGGCGGAAAAAAGCGTGGTGTCCGGCATGACGCAAATCGGCATCCGCAATGTCTCGTCGACTGCGCGCGAAGGCTACGCCCAGGCACGCGAGATGGGCTCGGACATTATCTCGGTGCGCGACCTTAGACGCCTCGGCATCCAGGGCGTCCTGGACCGTATCCCGAAGGGCGTCCGTTATTACCTGACCATCGATATCGACGGCTTCGATCCGTCGATCGCGCCCGGCACGGGCACGCCGAGCCACGGCGGCCTGCTGTACTACGAAGGACTCGAACTCTTCGCTGGTCTTGCCGAGCAGGGTGACGTGATCGGTATCGACCTCGTGGAAGTCGCACCGGACTACGACCATTCGGGCTCGACGTCGATCCTGGCGGCGCAACTGCTGCTGAATACGATTGGCCGCGTAATGCATCAACGCAAAGTCAAACGAAACCTTTCCCGCTAAGTTCTGTTTAGCTATTTGCTGCTGCGTGCGGTCCGGCTGACTTTCCTGGCCGCCGCTCGCAGCTGGTTGCTAAACGCCTGCACGACTCGCGCCGATTCGGCGCCTTTGCGCGTGATGATCTGAAAATCCAGATGCGTCACATAGTGCTCGGGATCGATGCGTGCCAATAGTCCACTGTCGACCCAGGGCTGCGCATAGTGAGGCGGCAGAAAGCCCACGTAGTTGCCCGATAGAATCAGCATCGCGCGGCCTTCGACGTTGTCGACCGAGGCCGCGGCCTCTGTCATGTGCAGCAGCTTGAGTTCCTGGCTGCCAAGGTAAGCACGCGCAGCGAGGCGTTGTTTGCTTAGCACCGACAACGGGACACGGCCGCTCGCCCGCTCGTATAACGGGTGCGTCGATGCGCAGTAGAGCCCCTGTTCCTCCCTGTAGAGCGGCAAGTAGTCGAGACCGGGAATCTGCGCGGGAAATGGCCCCACGGCCAGATGCAGTCGCCCGTCCAGAACGTGCTGCTCCATGCTGCCAGGCGTGTCGATCTGCACATGCAGACGGACGTCGGGCGCCATCTGGCCGAACTCACGGATCGCTGTCGGCAGCGGCGAGTATTTGTCGGTCAAGGTTGCTTCGATCATGCCGAAGCGCAAGACACCCGAAAGCTGATTGCGCAACGTACCGGCTTCCATCTGAAACGTATCGACCGCGCCGAGCAGACGCTGTGCGGCGGCGTGCAGCTCCGCCCCTTCGTCCGTCAGCCGGAAACCCGCGCGTCCGCGCTCACACAGCCGTAGTCCGAGGCGTGTCTCCAGTTGCGACATGTATTCGCTGATGCTCGATGCGCCGATGTTGAGCATCGGTTGTGCTGCGGCGAAGCCGCCGCAACGGACGATGGTTTCGAAGATCCGCAACAGCTTGAGATCTGTGTCCTGAACTTGCATCGTACGGTCCCTCGGTTACTTCGGAAATTGCCGAAATGTGTTTCATCAATGGTGCATTTTATTGGGGAATTTGGCTACGCAGAATTGCTCTCAACTGCCTCCGGAGGCAGGGCGAGTTGATACTTCACGATGTGAGGAGAGCACGATGAAAAAATTGAGCGCAAGCGCATGGTTGGCGGCAGTCGTTCTGACGATGGTGTCGGCGCACGCGGCGACGGAGGAGCAGGTGGTGAAGATCGGCTTGACGGGACCCTTGACCGGCCCGCAGGCCGCCATCGGCAAGGACGATGAAAACGGCGTCAGGATGGCGATCGAGCGGCTGAATGCCCAGGGGCTCGTGATCGGTGGTCGGAAGACCCGCTTCGAACTGGTCTCGCAAGATGATGCCGCCGATCCGCGTACCGGTATGACGGTTGCGCAGCGCCTCGTCGACGACAACGTGAAGGTCATCTTTGGGCCGTTCAATTCGGGCGTCGCAATTCCGATTTCAAGTTTGGTGAATGTCGCGGGGATCGTGATGGCGACCGTCGCATCGAACCCGTCGATCACGCAACACGGCTATCCGTACGTGTTTCGTATCTCCGCGAGCGACACGCAGCTTGGCAGCCGCATGGGCGAATTTGCGGCCAAAAAGTTGAAGATCAAACGGATCGCCGTGATCGACGACCGGACAGCGTACGGTCAGGGCCTCGCCGACGAATATATCGACGCAGCCAAAGCCAACGGCATCGAGATCGTGGATCGGGAATACACGACCGACAAAGCGACCGATTTCGTCTCGATCCTCACGCACATCAAAGGCGCGAACGCGGAAGGGATTTTCTACGGCGGCTATTACGCGCAAGCCGGGGCGCTGCGCAAGCAGATGAAACGCCTCGCGATGAACGGCTACCTGCTTGGCGGCGACGCCATGTGCAATGCCGAACTGGCGAAAGTCGGCGGGGACACGGTCGATGCAGGCGTGTACTGTCCGCAGGGTGGCCCCGTTCTCGATCAAACGCAGGAAGGGCGGCAGTTCAAGGCGGATTACAAGCAGCGCTTCCATACCGATCCATTGACCTACAGCGCTGCGTTATACGACGGCATGAACATCGTCGCGCGGGCCATGCAAAAGGCCAATGCGATCGAGCCGGCACAGTACCGCGCCGCACTTGCTGGGATCGATTTTCAGGGGGTTTCAGGGCACTATCGTTTCGACCAGAATCGCGACCTGAAGGATTCGCCGATCACCATTTATACCTATCGAAACGGTGAGCCAACGCCGCTGGCCTCTTCCCAGCCCTAGATCGAAGCGGACGATTCGCCATCCCTACGTCACGTTCGCTGGCTGCTGGGTCAGACGGTAGCTTTCCATCAAGTCCGTCATGAATACCTGCAGGATGGTAGGGGGCACGGCGGCCCGCTTCGTGATTGCGCAGAACGGCCATCGGGTGCCGAACTGGTCGGGGCATATGCGATGCATCTCGTCGCGCGCGACCCAGCGGGCAGCGTAATGGATCGGCAGAAAGCCGATGTACGCGCCCGATAGAATCAGGATGGCTTGCGCCTCGATGTTGTCCACGGTCGCGGCGGCTTTACTGGCGCTGAGCATGCGCAGGTCGTGCTGCTGCAGATAGCCGCGCGCGACTACGCGACTGGACGCGATGGCCTGTTTGAGTGAGGCATCGTCGGGCGGAAGGCCAGCGAGCACATGATGCTTCCCGCAATACAGTCCGTCCGGTTCGCCATAGAGGTCGGTGTAGGTGAGCCCCGGTACGTGCAGCGGAAAATGCCCGACTGCGATGTGCAACCGGCCATCGAGCACCCGCTCCTCCAGTTCGGCAGGCATACCGACGTAGACATCCAGATGCACGTCGTGCCCCCTCGATACGAACGCCTGCAGTGCCTGCGGCAGAGGTGAAGCCGAGTCGGTCACCGTGTTGTCGATGATGCCGAGGTACAGCCTGCCTGAGACGTTCTTCTTCAGTGCATCCGTGTCCACACAGAAATTTTCGACCGCCAGTTGCAACCGCTGCGCGGCCTCGTAAGTCGCCTGGCCGTGTTCGGTAAGGCGAAAGCCGCTGCGCCCCCTCTCACACAGCTTGAGCCCCAGGCGCGTTTCGAGCGTCGTCATCTGTTCGCTGATGGTCGACTGGCTGACGTTCAGGGTCGCCTGGGCGGCGGAAAAGCCGCCGCATCGCACCACCGTCATGAAGACCCTTAAAAGCTTGAGGTCCACGTCCTGCAACTGGATCACTGTCGTCGCTCCGTTTATCCCGCTTGCTTCGGAATTTCCGATATGAATATCTGATCCACGTGATTTTTTCCCGCGGCCGTGTCGCTCATAGTCTCTCAAAAGGCCGCGCTGCCACAAGCCACGTTTATATCGATGTTTGCCGATGGCCCACCAGAGGCCGTGCAGCAGTTAATCCGTATCACAGGAGACAATGATGGATAAAGTCGTACAAAATTATCTGGAGACGTTCGGGATCTGCGAAGCCACTCAACGGTTTCTCTCCAGGCCGCAGAAGATGTTGATTGGCGGCGCCTGGGTTTCACAAGGCGACCGGGAATCGTGCGCGGTGCTCGAACCGTCCACCGGGGGCGTGATCACGCAGATTCCGCTGGCGACGACTGCCGATCTGGATCACGCGGTCGAAGCGGCTCGCAAACAATTCGACGGGGGACCGTGGCGAAAGCTCAAGCCCCTCGAGCGCGAACGGATGCTTCATCGTCTCGCCGATCTGATCGAAGCGAATGCAACCGAGCTGGCCGAGATCGAATCGATCGATGTCGGCAAGTCAGTCGCCAATGCGCGTGACGTCGACGTGCAGGGCACGATCGACACGTTCCGCTATTTTGCAGGTTGGGCGTCGAAGCTTCATGGCCGTACGGTAGAACCCTCCCTGCCTGGCGATTATGTGGCCTACACGCGCAAGGAGCCGATTGGTGTCATCGGCGTCATCGTCCCCTGGAACTTCCCGCTGCAAACGATGGCGTGGAAGGTAGCGGCCGCGCTCGCCGCAGGTTGCACGACCGTCATCAAACCAGCCGAGCTGACGTCGCTGTCGACGCTTCGCTTCGCGGAGTTAGTGCGCGAGGCCGGGATTCCGGACGGCGTCGTCAATGTCATCACGGGGCGAGGCCGCGACATCGGGGCGGCGATGGCCGCCCATCCGGGTATCGACAAGATCACGTTCACGGGTTCGACCGAAGTGGGCCGCACGGTCGGGCACGCCGCCGTGAGTGGCATCAAACGCATCACGCTCGAACTGGGCGGCAAATCGCCGGTGCTGGTGCTGGGGGATGCCGACATCGAGGCGGCTGCGCAGGCTGTCGCAAACGGCATCTTCTTCAATTCCGGACAGGTGT
Organism: Paraburkholderia largidicola; assembly: GCF_013426895.1. Lineage (NCBI taxonomy): Bacteria > Pseudomonadati > Pseudomonadota > Betaproteobacteria > Burkholderiales > Burkholderiaceae > Paraburkholderia > Paraburkholderia largidicola. Next base: position 2,211,294 of record NZ_AP023175.1, read on the forward strand.
GCGATGCGGGAACACGGGTGTACATCCAGCGCGGCATTCACGACAGGTTTATGGATGCGTTGATCGAACGCACGCGTCAGATGAAGATCGCGCCCGGCCTCGATCGGGATTGCTTCATCAGCCCGCTCGTTTCCGCGCTCCAGAAGGATCGTGTCGAGTCGTATATTGAAGCAGGGCGGCGCGAAGGCGCGGAAGTGGCGTACGGTGGCCGTTCAATGGATCGGCCGGGCTATTTCGTCGAACCGACGATCTTTGCGCATTGCCGCAATGACATGAAGATTGTCCGCGAGGAAATCTTCGGTCCCGTGCTGGTGACTGCACCCTTCGACGATGTCAGCGACGCGTTGACGCTCGCGAATGACTCGCCATACGGTCTTGCCGCCGCCATCTATTCCAACGACCTGAATCGGGTACATAAGCTGATTCCGGAGTTGCGCGCCGGCACGGTCTATGTCAACGCGCACAGCACCATCGACCCGTCGATGCCATTCGGTGGTTTCAAGGAATCCGGCTTTGGCAAAGACCTCGGCTCCGAACAACTCGATCATCTGATGGAGAGCAAGGCGGTCTGGATCACGTTGCACTGACGCGTCAATCCGCTGACGGCGTCCCAACCGGATATAGCCCAGCAAGCGGGCGTTGGGGCGTCGCATGGATGACCGGTCTATCTCATTCCATCAACCTCTCACTCGAGTCAGGGGTGCATGATGCAGGCAGCAGACGAAACAGTGAAAGGCACCGTAGCGGGAGTCGAGCACGGCGCCATTGAAGGCCATTCTATCGACTTTATTCCGGATAACGAACGAACAGACAGACTATCCAGACAGGGGCCATTCTGGTTTCTGGGCAATTTCACGTTCTTTACCATGACCATCGGCTTCGTAGGTCCCAGCATTGGACTGAGCGCGCTGTGGACCACCATAGCCGGCACGCTGGGCATCATGTTCGGCACCTTGTTCATGGCTTTTCATGGATCGCAAGGTCCGCACCTTGGTTTGCCACAGATGATTCAGTCGAGAGCGCAGTTCGGCTATCGCGGGGTCATCGTCGTGTTGTTGGCTACGTTATTTGTGTTTGCCGGATTCAACATCGTCAACCTCGTGCTGATGATGCAAGGCCTCAAAGCACTGTTCAACTGGGACCCTGTCAAGATCGCGCTGGCTGTGACCGTGCCGGCTTCGATTCTGGCGATTCTCGGTCACGACTGGATGCACCGGAGTTTCAAATGGGCGTTGTATCTGTCGCTGCCCCTCTATGGACTCGTCACGGTCGCCGTGCTGATGCATTGGGTGCATGACGTGCCGCTTCCCGCTGTCGCGCCGGGGGCCACGCCACCGCCGCCGCTGGGCTTCGGCTGGATCGCTTTCATCGCGCAGTTCGCAGCGGCCGCCAGTTACAACATCGCCTACGCACCGTACGTATCCGACTACTCGCGCTACCTGCCGAAGAACACGCCGAGCGGCAAACTGATTGCGGCCGTGTTTCTTGGCGCCTCGCTGTCGGGTGCGTGGATGATCGCGATTGGCGGCTGGCTGGCCGACCATCTGCATGCAACCGACGTGCTGGTTGCATTGAATCAGGTGGGTAACGACCTCGCGCCGGGGATGGGCAGCGTTGTGGTTGGCGTCACGATCCTGGCATTTTTCCCTGTCATCGCGATGAACATCTATAGCGCAAAACTGACCGCCATCACGGGAGTCGATTCATTCCGGAAACTCCAGCCTACGCCCAGGATTCGCATTCTCGCGATTATCTTCGTGGTGATCCTTCAGCTTGGTGTGGCGCTTAGCATCTATACGTCGGGTAAAGGTCTTTCCGTCCTGAATATCTACCTGGTCGTCATGCTGTATTTTCTGGTGCCCTGGACGGCTGTCAATCTGACGGACTACTTTTTCGTCCGCAAGGGTCGCTACGCCATTCCACACTTCTTCCTGCCTCATAACAACCTGTACGGGACATGGGGCTCGCGCGGTCTGACTGCTTACGCAATCGGATTCGCTTCGATGATTCCGTTCTTCTGCGTGCTCGACGGCGCTAACGAGGTGTATGTCGGGCCGCTTGCCCGCGCGATGGGCAGCGTCGATCTGGCGTGGCTGGTCGGTCTGCTGGTGTCCGGGCTCGCGTACTACGCACTATCACGCTCGCTCGATCTGAAGCGCGAAGAGGCGGTGATCGCGTCCATCGAGAAGACATCACCGCAATACACCACCGGCGACAAAGGTCGCTACTGAAACCTAGACGACCCCATCAAGATTCAGGAAGCAGGCAAATATCATGGCTACCGAGCAATTCGATTACATCATTGTTGGCGCTGGATCGGCCGGGTGTGTATTGGCCAACCGGCTCACCGAGGACCCGGCCGTCCGTGTTCTGGTGCTGGAATTCGGCGGAAGCGATCGCAGCGTCATCATTCAGATGCCGAGCGCGTTTTCCATGCCGATGAACACGTCGAAGTACAACTGGCGCTATCAGACCGCCCCCGAAACTCATCTGAATGGCCGCCAGTTGCATTGTCCGCGCGGCAAGGTGCTGGGCGGATCGTCGTCGATCAACGGCCTCGTCTATATTCGCGGCCACGCTTACGACTTCGACGAGTGGGAGGAACTGGGTGCGCGAGGCTGGGGCTATCGCAACTGTTTGCCGTACTTCAGGCGCGCTGAGAGCTACAAGTTCGGAGGCGACGAGTACCGGGGCGCGGCCGGACCCCTGTCCACGAACAATGGCAACAACATGGCGAATCCGCTGTACGGCGCCTGGATCGAGGCAGGCGCAGAGGCGGGATACATCAAGACGGAAGACTGCAACGGTCATATGCAGGAGGGCTTCGGCGCCATGCATATGACTGTCAAGGACGGTGTGCGCTGGTCGACTGCCAATGCTTATCTGCGTCCGGCAATGAAGCGGCCCAATTTGTCAGTGGTGACGAATGCGATGACCCGCCGCGTGATTCTCGAAGGCAAGCGCGCGGTTGGTGTCGAGTACGATCAGGGCGGAAAGACGCACGTCGCGCGATGCCGTGCTGAAGTATTGATCGCCTCGGGTCCGATCGGTTCGCCTCATCTGCTGCAACGCTCAGGAATCGGGCCGGCCGAGGTGTTGCGCAAGGCTGGGATACAGGTGAAGCATGACTTGCCCGGCGTCGGCGAAAATCTGCAGGATCACGCGGAAATCTATATTCAGTACGCCTGCAAGGAACCCGTCACCCTCAACTCGAAAATGGATCCGTTCAGCAAGTTCATGATCGGGCTGCGGTGGCTCCTGTTCAAGGATGGACTTGGGGCAAGCAACCATTTCGAGGCGGGTGGATTCATCCGTTCGGAAGCAGGATTGCGGTGGCCTGACATCCAGTTCCATTTCTTGCCCGCCGCGATGCGCTACGACGGTGACAAGCCGTTCAAGGGACACGGGTTCATGATATTGACCGGACCGAACAAGCCTAAGAGCCGGGGCTACGTGAGGACGATGTCGGCCGATCCCTATACGCATCCGCAAATCCGCTTCAACTATCTGGATCGCGAAGAGGATCGCGAGGGCTTTCGACGCTGCGTCCGGTTGACGAGAGAAATCATCGGACAGCCGGCGATGGACCGGTTTCGCGATGCCGAACTCGCTCCCGGCCCGCACGTGCAAACGGATGAGCAAATCGACGCCTTTGTCAGGGCGAACCTGGAAAGCACGATGCATCCGTGTGGTTCGTGCCGCATGGGAGAGGATGACATGGCGGTGGTCGATTCCGAACTGCGGGTTCGTGGCATGGAAGGCTTACGCGTCATCGATTCATCCGTCTTCCCGACCGAGCCCAATGGCAATCTGAACGCACCGACGATCATGCTTGCCGAGCGTGCGTCCGATCTGCTTCGCGGGGTCCCGATGTTGCCGCCGTCCGATGCAGACGTGGGCCTCGCCGAGGGATGGGAGACACGGCAACGCACGCATGCGCCGGCGCGAAGTCTGTTTGTCGAGTAAGTTGGTTGCGGGCTCGGAGAACCGGGGGCGCTTTCCGGCGACCAGGTAGAGAGGATGCAACGTCCGCGACCGAAGAGCGTTAGCGAGGGCGCGGCGGGCGACCGTCGCATGCTATACGGACTTCGGTCGCCCGCCTTCCCCTCAAGTCTTCGCCGACCCCGGCTTTTCCGCATGACCGCCGAAGTCCCTACGCATTGCCGAGAGCACGCGATTCGCGAAGTCCGCTTCGCCGCGCGACGAGAAGCGTGCGAAAAGCGCGGCGCTCAGCACGGGCACGGGCACGCCTTCGTCGATCGCGGCATCGATCGTCCAGCGGCCTTCGCCCGAATCCGATACACGACCCGCAAAGTCCGTCAACTCGCCGTCGCGCGACAGCGTGCCCGCAATCAGGTCGAGCAGCCACGAGCTGATCACGCTCCCGCGCCGCCACACTTCGGTGATATCGCCCAGATTGAGGTCGTATTGATAGAACTGCGGGTCGCGCAACGGCGAGGTTTCCGCATCGATTTCGCGCGACTGCTTGCCCGCGTTCGCGTGTCGCAGGATGTTCAATCCTTCCGCATACGCGGCCATCATCCCGTACTCGATCCCGTTGTGGACCATCTTGACGAAGTGGCCCGCACCTTGCGGCCCACAATGCAGATAACCCCGTTCGGCCGTGCTGTCGTCCTGTTGACGGTCCGCGGTGCGCGGCGCGGCCGCGACGCCCGGCGCGAGCGCGGCGAATACCGGGTCGAGATGCTTCACGATGTCCGTCTCGCCGCCGATCATCAGGCAATAGCCGCGTTCGCGGCCCGCGACGCCGCCGCTCGTGCCGACATCGACGTAATGCAGTTTTTTCCCGGCGAGTGTGTTGCCGCGGCGAATGTCGTCGTGATAGTGCGAGTTGCCGCCGTCGATCACGATATCGCCCGGTTCCAGCAGCGGCACCAGTTTGTCGAGCGTCGCGTCCACCACGGCCGCGGGCACCATGAGCCACACGGCGCGTGGCTTCTCGAGCCTCGCTACCAGATCTTCGAGCGTCGTCGCGCCGTCGATCCCCTCCTGCTGGAGGCGCTGCACCGCTGCCGGCTGGACGTCGAACACGACGCACCGCTGACCGCCCTGCGAAAGCCGCCGCACCATGTCGGCGCCCATACGTCCAAGTCCAATCATTCCAAGTTGCATGTGCCGCTCCCAAAATAAGTGTTGAGCGAGATTTCACACGCGCAGCCTCTTTTCATGAGCGGCATCGTGTCGGTCGATCGTTGCGCGCGATCCGTGGCGTGTGCTTCTACGAGAGCGCGTGACAGCGGGAAAAGTTCCGGCTAGCGCGTTTAGCCGGCGCACGCAAAGCATGCAATCCCGTTGCGCCGCCTCTCTGGTCCGCGGACAAGACATTCTGGTCGACCACACAAGGATATCCGATCAAACCTGGACCTCAAGCGTCGAATGGCTGTTCTGGATACATCTGCAGGGTTCGGGTAGGAAGTCGCTCAGGCACCTCGTAGAACCTACTCGTCCTCACGTGTTCGACAAATCCGCATTCACGGTCGACTTCGACAGATCGTGAAGATCGTGCGGACTGCGCGCATAGCGCCTCGGCGCCATACCCGACCAGCGATGAAACGCGCGGGAAAAAGCCTTCTCCGACGAATAGCCGACACGCTCGGCAATTTCGATCAGCTTGCGTTTGCCATTCGTCAGTTCGCCGCTTGCAAGGTACATGCGATACGCCGTCAGATGACCGATCGGCGTGTCGCCCACCAGCTCGGCGAAACGCGCGCTGAAGCGCGAACGCGACATGCCCGCGGCCGTCGCGAGACTCGCGACGCTCCATTCGCGGCGCGGATCGCGATGAATCAGTGCCATCGCGCGGCCGATCTGCGGATCGGCGAGGCCGCGCAGCCAGCCGGTGTGATTGGCCGTCGATTGCAGGTGCGCGCGCAGCAACTGCACGAACAGCACATCCGCGAGCCGCGCCGCTGCAATCGCCCAGCCGGGCTGACAGGTCATCGATTCCTGAATGAACGTTTGCAGCGTGCTCGCGAGCCACGGCGCGACGGCGGGATCGTTCGCGCGGACATGAATCAGCGGCGGTAACACGGAGAAGAGGGGGCTGCGCATGATGTCGCGATACACGACGATGCCCGTATAGAGATCGCTGGTTTCGCCGCCGCCGCCCGCTGTGAATTCGAGCGGCGTGTCGAAACGCGGCTGGATACCTTTGTCGGCCATCAGCGAATCGAACGGCACAGGCTGCTCTTCCAGCGACGACGCCATGATGTGCTCGTGCCCATGAGGCAACAGCACGAAGTCGCCCGGTCGGACATAGACGGGCGGCTCGCCGGCAACGCTCAGATGGAACGGTGTGCCCGAGCACATGCGGAACGGCGCACCCGACACGGCCGGCTTGCGGATCGCCCACGGCGCGCTCAACGTGAAACGGCCAGTGACGACGGCGTCCGCGCGCAAGTCGGCGAGGATGTCGCTCAGCAGGTCGGTTGCCATGGGTGTGTCTCCGTTGTTCGCACCGGGGTTGTGTGGGGTGGACCCGTATGCGCATATCGTCCCGGTTCGGGCGCGCCGATGCATCAGAAGCGCTGCTGGATGCCCGCCATCACGCCCAGCTGGTTCTGCCCGGTGCCGACCGATCCGCCTGCCGCCACAGCCGCCGCGCCGCGCGAACTGTTTTCCATGTAGCCCACCGACGTATACACCGTCGTGCGTTTCGACAGCAGGTAGTTCACGCGGCCGACGAACAGCGTCGAGTCCGACGTTTCGCGCAACAGATAGCGCAGCACCTGTGCATCGAATGATAACGCTGCGCTCGCGTGATACGTCGCCCCGACGAAATAGATGTCCGACTGGCTATGCGCGGCCGCCGACGTATTGCGGCGAATCCAGCCGCCGCCGATCTTCGCCGGGCCGATATTCGCATACGCGTCGACGATCGTGCGTGTGTCGGTATAGGCGGGGTTCGACAGCGGCGCCGATGCGCCCGTGCCGCCGCGCATCACGTCGTACGACGCTGCCACGCCGAATTGCGCGGCGTCGTATGCAAGCATCATCGTGTACTGGCGGCACGCGACGGGGTCGCCTGCGACATTGCCCGCGCAATTGGTGGCCGACGGTCCGGCGGGCCCCGCTGCGTCGCGTCCTGTGCTGTAGGTGCCGCCGACGGTGAGGCCGCCGAACTTGCCGAGATAGCCGGCTGCGTTGTCGCTGCGGGCATTCGGCAGGTAGCTGTCGAAACTCGCCATCGAATGAATCGACGGGCCGATCACGTCGGCGTTCTGCAGCACATACATCGACATGTTCATCTGACGTCCGAGCGTCAGCGCGCCATAAGGCGAACTCACGCCGACGTTCGCCTGTCGGCCGAATAGCCGCCCGCCGTAATTCAGCGCGCCGCTATTGACGGCGAAGCCGTTCTCGAGAACGAAGAACGTCTTGTACCCGCCGCCGAGATCTTCGACGCCGCGCAAGCCGAACCGCGACGGCACCTCGCCCGTGAGCGTCGGCATGCCGACCACCGAGCCGCCGCCCGCAGCATTGTTGTAGTACTGCACGCCGGTATCGACGATGCCGTATAGCGTCACGCTGCTTTGCGCGTGGGCACTCGCGGCGCCGAGCGCTGCCGTCGCGCCGATGATGGCGAGCAGTGCGGTGGAGACAGTCGTTCTCGTTCGTGTGACTTTCATGTTCACCAAGCCTTTGTTTGCAGCTCTGCTTATCGTTGTGGGTTTGGAGACTGTCGCAACGAACGGCCTCCCCAAAAGCGGCGTGCGTCGAACGGCTCCGGTATGGTTGCCGGTGCCGTCGCGTACGTTGCGCATCGCCCGTCGCAATAGCGCTGCATGCGAGTCGTATGCGTGGGGCGAATGGGGAAATTCTTGGTGACGCAAAAAACGCCGCCAAGGACCGTGGCTCTCTGAAAAGTAGCCGATCGTCTCATTGTCAAATGATGACAACCACCGGCGAAACGCGGCGTTTCAGGGACGAAACGGGGGAGAAAAGCGACCGGTAAAGGGGGCCGTTACAGGCTCGATCGGGACAGTTCGCTGGCGGCTGCCTTGACGCTCGCTTCGACGGTGGCGCGCAGGGATTCATCGTTCGAGAACGCGGTGTTCGGGCCGGCCACGCTCAATGCGGCTAGCACATTGCTGCGGCCATCCGTGACGGCTGCCGCGCACGAATCGATGCCCGCTTCGAGCCCCGAAAAGCTCCACGCGCATCCCGTCTCGCGCGCGATGGCGAGCGCAGCGTTCAGCGCTTGCCAGTCCGGCTGATCGGCGACGTCCGCGGCAGGATGACGCGCGTACAGTTCGGCTAGCGCCGACGCATCGAGCGCGGCCAGCATCGCGAGTCCGGGCGTTGCGCGATGGGCCGGAATCCGGCTGCCCACGCGAATGCGGCTGACGAGCGGCGTGTCTGGCGTCTCGCACAGCAGATAGATCAGCTCAGTGCCTTCGAGCACGGCCAGATAGGCCGACAAGCCGGTTTTCGCGACCAGTCCGGGCAAGACCTGGCGCGCGCGCGACGTCAGATCCGCCGAGCCGAGCGCGCGCGCCGCCAGCGTCAGGAACGGCATGCCGAGCCGGTGCGCGCCGCCGGGCGGAACGGCTTCGATCAACCCGGCCGCTTTCAACGATTCGAGTAGCCGCATCACCGTGACGCGATTCACATTGATCTGGCGCGCGACGTCGCTCAGGTTCGCGGTCGAGCCGCCGTCGGCGATATAGCGCAACAGGCGGAACGCACGTTCGACGGGCGACGCCGACGCGTCGGTGGCGGCTGTGTCCGATGGTTTGGTCATCTTCTGGGTGGTCTGGACAGTTCAAGTGACGTCAGAGGCTCATGGCAGCGCCACGGACCAGGCATCGTACCCGTAAACCCAGTCGGCATTGCCGCCCGCCTTCAGCCAGTTATTGCCGCGCGAACCGATCTGGATCCTGGCGGTGCGTTCCTGGCGCGCGCTTTCATAGCGCCTGAGCGCGGCACCGAGCCCGCCGGCCTCGACGCCCGCCAGCGCGCGCGACAATACGACGGCGTCTTCGATCGCCATTCCCGCGCCTTGCGCCATGAACGGCATCATCGGATGACAGGCGTCGCCGAGCAGCGCCATGCGCGCACCCGTCCAGCAGGGCAACGGATCGCGGACATAGAGCGCCGACGCCAGCACGGTGTCGCAGGCATCCAGCAGGGCACGCGCTTGCGGATGGAAATTCGCGTAGGCGCGGCGCAGCGCGTCGGCATCGCCGGGCGTGGTCCATGATTCATGTGTCCAGTCTGCCTGCGACGTGGTCGCGAAGATGAACACGTCCCGGCCGCGATTGAGCGGAAACGTGACGATCTGCAGATCATCCGTCGGTCCCCACCATTTGACGAACGCGCCGAGATCGCTGCCGCTCAGGCGTTCGGCGGGCACCACCGCGCGATACGACACGATGCCCGTGAACTGCGGATGTTCCTCGCCGAAGAGGAACTTGCGAACGCCGGAGTGGATGCCGTCAGCGCCGACCAGCAGGTCGAATGCGTGCGTCGACCCGTCGGAGAACGTCACGCTGGCCTGGCCGTCCGCATCGGCGAAAGCGACGCTGCGTTTGCCCAGTTGCAGTTGGCCCGGCGCCAGCGCCTGCTCCAGCGCGGCCATGACGTCCGCACGGTGCATCGTCAGCTGCGGTGCGCCGTATTTGCGTTCTGCTTCGTCCGACATCGCGAGCCGCGAGGTTTCTTCGCCGGTATCCCACATCCGGCTGATTCGCGCATTCGGGCGCGCCGCCGTTTCCCGCAACTGCGCGCCGACGCCGAGCCCGTCGAGCGCCCGCACCGCGTTCGGCGTCAGGTTGATGTCCGCACCGACCCGGCCGAAACGCTCCGCCTGCTCGAACACGCTCACGTGATGCCCCGCTTTGTGGAGTGCTATTGCTGCCGCCAACCCGCCAATCCCGCCGCCGATGATCCCGATCTTCATGCTTTTCCTCAAACCAGATGTGCTGGTGATCTGTTCATTTATGAACATATAGAACAAAACTGAACGGAGATTGTGCGGTCATTTATTTTTGATCGCAAGGGAAAAACGCATCCTGCGAAACCCGGCAATCCGTCCCTGAAAAACGCACCGGAAGCGTGGACGAACGGCAACCTTTTTGGATTTTGTAGAGGTTGTCTGGCTTCCACGCGTCGCCAAGAATTCGCTCATCGCTGGAGCCTCGCCGGACAGGGCGGGCGGCGTTTCCGACATTCGAGGACACACAACATGCTGAGTCAGGAAAAGAACAGGCTACTCACCGAAGTGGGGCCGGGCACGCCGATGGGCGACTACCTGCGCCGGTATTGGCATCCCATCGCGGGCGTTGCCGAGTTCGACGACAAGTCCGTGCGTCCGATCCGCCTGTTCGGCGAAGACCTCGTGCTGTTCAAGGACCTGAGCGGCAATTTCGGTCTGGTGCAGCGTCGCTGTCCACATCGCAACGCCGATCTCGCGTTTGGCTTTGTCGAGCAATGCGGTTTGCGCTGTGCCTACCACGGCTGGGAATTCGATGCGAAAGGCCAATGCACGCATCAGCCGTACGAAGAGATCGTGGACACGCAGGCGCGCCTGCGTCAGAAGACCCGTGTCACGGCCTACGAGGTGCGCGCAAAGGCGGGCATGGTGTGGGCGTATATGGGACCGTCACCCGCGCCCGAGTTGCCGGACTGGGAACCGTTCAGCTACACGAACGGTTTTGCGCAGGTGGTGATGGCCGAGATTCCATGCAACTGGTTTCAATGCCAGGAAAATTCGATCGACCCGATCCATTTCGAGTGGACGCACAACAACTGGACTGAGCGGCAGCAGAACAGCCACTCCGAGCACGTGCCGACACACCTCGAGACGAAGTACGAAGAGTTCGAGTTTGGCTTCGTCTACAAGCGGTTGCGCGCGCACGAAACCGAGCAGAACCCGATGTGGACCACGGGGCGCGTCACGCTGTGGCCGAACGCCTTTTATCTCGGACATCATTTCGAATGGCGTGTGCCGATCGACGATGAAAACACGCTGAGCGTGCTGTGGGTTTACAACAAGGTGCCGCAAGAGCAGGAGCCGTACGTCCAGCAGCACATACCGGCATGGTATGGACCGCTGCGCGACGAGAACGGCGAGTGGATCACCAGTCACGTCGCAAATCAGGACTTTGCGGCATGGGTCGGCCAGGGCGCGATCACCGACCGCACGCGTGAAACGCTTGGCGCAAGCGACCGCGGCATCGTGATGTTGCGCCGGCGATTCTTCGAGGAACTCGAAGCGGTCGCTGCGGGCGCGGCGCCAAAAGGCCTCATCACCGACAGCGCGCGCAATCACAACGTGTTTTTGCCCTCGGCATGCCGCGACGAAATGATCAACGGCATGACGCGCGCCGAGCTGTCCGCGCATCCGTTACTCGGCGCGTATCTGCGCGATTTCATCGGTCAGTACGGACAGCCGGAGAGCGTGCGCGAGGCGTACGAAGCGGCTATCGGGCAGAAGGTGAATCGCGCGCAGTTCTTCTCGGTGCACGGCGCTCGGCAGGCTTCGACCGAAAGCGCGTGCGACGCCGTTCCTGTGGACGAAGCATCGTAACCACACGTGCCGTCATTTCACCGAGAGTCTGCAACCATGCAACAGCCAACAGGCGGTGCAGCCGCCAATCGCGCGCAGACACGTATCGAAGCGCGGGTGCGCACGCTGCGCCACGAAGCGGAGCGTGTGCTGGGCATCGAACTCGTGCCGGCGGGTAATGGAAGCTTTCCGCGCTTCACGCCAGGCGCACATATCGATCTGCATCTTCCGGATGGCATCACGCGCAGCTACTCGCTCGTGAATTCGCCGGACGACGTGGACCGATACGTGATCGGCGTGCTCGCGGACGCGAATAGCCGCGGCGGCTCGCGGTACGTGCACGAGCAGCTGCGCTGCGGCGCGGTCATTACGATCGGCGCGCCGCGCAACAACTTCGCGCTGAACGAAAACGCCGCGTCGACCGTGCTGATCGCGGGCGGCATCGGCATCACGCCGATGCTGTGCATGTACCGGCGCCTGCGTGAAGCCGGTCGCACGGTGCGTCTCGTGTACTGCGCGCGCGAGCGGTCGCAGGCCGCCTATCTGAGTGAACTCGATACGTCCGACGGCAGCGTACATCTGCACTTCGACGCCGAACACGCTGGCCGCCCGTTCGATCTCGCCGCCTTTCTCGCGCAGCAGCCTGCCGATGTTCACGCCTACTGCTGCGGACCGAACGCGATGTTGAACGCGTTTGAATCCGAGTGTGCCGATGCGGGCCTCGTCAATGTGCACATCGAGCGCTTCGCCGCGACGGCTCCCGTCGTCGACACACGGCAAGGCGATTACACCGTCGAACTCGCGAAAAGCGGCCGGCGTCTGGTCGTGCCAGCCGGCGCGGCATTGCTCGACGTGCTGCTCGAAGCGGGCGTCGATGTCGACCACAGCTGTCGCGAGGGTCTGTGCGGCGCGTGTGAAACGCGCGTGCTGGGGGGCTGTCCGGCGCATCGCGATTCCGTGCTCACACAGTCCGACAGGGACGCGAACACCGTGATGATGGTCTGTGTGTCCGGCGCGAAAAGCTCGACGCTTGTGCTCGATCTCGCGTGACCCGACCGTGCGGCTTCTGCGCGTTGCAGAAGCGCGAATGGTGGACTTGAAAACAGAAGCCGCTCGTCATCGAAGCGGTTCATTTCCTGATGGACCCCGCAATTTCCTTTTGAGGACACGATGGATCTCTCGAGCACTGTGAAACAGGTCGATGCGAATGCCGTTTCGCGCACTGGCGATCTGCATGACGCCGCGCTGATTTCGGCGCGCATCGAACGGCTGCCGTTCACGCGCTGGCATGCGCGCGTGCTGGGCGTGGTCGGTTTCGTTCATATGACCGATGCGTTCGATGCGCTGACGATCGCGTACGTGCTGCCCGTGCTGATCGGCTTGTGGCATCTGTCGCCAGGCGATGCCGCGTTGCTGGTGGCAGGCGGCTATGTCGGACAGACAGTGGGTGCGCTACTGTTCAGCGCCGCCGCCGAGCGATTCGGCAGACTGCGCGTGCTGCGCTGGCTACTCGTGATCCTGGCGCTCGGCAGTCTCGCATCCGCGTATGCGCCGGGCTATGCCGTGTTCATCGCGTTGCGGCTCTTTCAGGGCATTGGGCTGGGTGGCGAGTCGCCCGTGTCGGCTACCTACATGAACGAACTGTGCCCGGCCAAAACTCGCGGGCGCGTCATCTTCGTTCTTCAATCCACCTTCGCGGCGGGCAATCTGATTGCCGCTATCGCCGCACTGTGGCTGATTCCTGCGTATGGCTGGCAGGTGATGTTCCTCGTCGGCGCGCTGCCCATCGTGCTCGCTGCAATCCTGCCGCGTATGGCGCCCGAGTCGCCGCGCTGGCTGGCGATCAACGGCCGCGCTGACGAAGCGGAGCGCATCGTCGCAACGATCGAGCAGTCCGTGCCGCGCGAGCAGTACGCATCGCTGCCCGCAGCGCAGGTCGTCGGCACGCCGGTCGATCAAAGGAAGGCGCCGTTTCGCTCGCTGTTCCAGCCAGGCTATGTCACGCGCACGCTGGTAGTGTGGTTGATGGCCTGCTGCGGCAGCCTGACAACGTATGGCATTCTCGTGTGGTTGCCTTCGCTTTACCGCACTGTCTATCATCTGCCGTTGAACGTCGCGCTGCGTTACGGCATGGTGAGCATGATCGCGACGCTGATCGGCACACTGGTGGGCGTCTTCGTGATCGACTGGCTCGGCCGCAAGAAGACCTTCGCGCTGGCGTTTCTCGGAGCGGCGCTGCCGATGCTCTATCTCGCGTTCAGTGGTACGCATGTGCCCGCTGCGCAGGTTTCGATGCTGGCGTCGCTCAGTGTCGCGCTGATCGCGATCGTCCAGTGCGGGATCTATGTCTACGCACCGGAGGTGTATCCGACGCGGATTCGCGCGCGAGGCGCGGGTGCGGCGTCAGCCGTGACGCGTGTGTCGTCGGTGATCGGGCCGATGATCATCGGCGCGTTGTTGACTTATCTGAATGTCGAAGCGGTGTTTGGCTATTTCGCTTTTGTGTCGCTGGCCGGCGCGATTGTGATCGGCGCGTTCGCCATGGAAACGCGCGGCAGAACGCTCGATGAAATCGCGGGCGAGACGACGGTGCGTTCGCATCGGCAATGAAGCCTTGCGCGTGGTGAGCGGGTCCAACGCTCGCCGCGCATTCCTGATTCCATGTGAACCTCGACGGCAGAATGGCTAGGCATGCGGTAACGATGGCGTCTCCAGGCGCAGTCCAGATAACGTGACCCGCAGACCATGGTGTTCGGGATTGTTTTGCATCTGAAGCGTGGCGTGATGGCGCTGCGCGATTTTTTGCGCGATCGCCAGCCCGAGACCGCTGCCTTGCTCCTTGGTCCCTGCACTGCGATAAAAACGATCGAATACGCGTTCCCGTTCCCCGTCCGGTATGCCCGGGCCGCTGTCCGATACGCAAAGGCTGATCGTCCCGGCTTCGCGCGCGAGAATGACATCGACCTTACCCCCGTGCGGCGTATAGCGGATCGCATTGTCGATCAGGTTGCTCAGCAACACTTCGATTCCAGCGGGCTCCACACTGGCCTTGTAGGTTTCATCCGCCTGCCCGCCTGAAGCGCATTCGAGGCCGAGATCAATCTGCTTTTCCTCCGCGAGCAGCGAGAAATCGGCGACGACACGCTCGCACATCCGGCGCAGGCTCACCGACTGAAAACGTGCGCCTATCTGCGCTTCTTCGCGGGCGAGCGTGAGCAACTGTTGAACAAGATGGATGAGCCGGTTGAGGCGACCTTCGATGCGCTCAAAAGTCTGCTTGTTTCCAATCAGCGACCCGTCGCGTTCGGCGGACTGCAATTGAAGCTTGAGTGCGGCCAGAGGCGATCGCAATTCATGCGCGGCGTCCGCGACAAACGTCCGTTGCGTTTGCGACGCTACGTCCAGTCGATGCAGCAGATCGTTCAATGCATTGACGAGCGGTTTGATTTCGACGGGCGTACCTGCGCCGAGGTGCAGCGGTTCAAGCGAATCGAAAGAACGCGTAGTCAACGCGTGGGAGATTTCCGCTAGCGGCGCAAGTCCACGCCCGACGACGAAAAGAACGATCGCGATGATGACCGGAAAGAACAGTGCAAGCGGCGCCAGTATGCGTAAGGCGAGGCGAAGTGCGAGATCCTCGCGCACGGAAATGGGTTGCGCGATCTGTACGAAGCGAGAGCCCTGTTGAACGCCATATACCCGCCAGTGGTATTCGTCACGTTCGATTGTGCGCAGGCCGGCCGGGAAGCGTGCAAGATCGATTCCACCCAGCGATCTGTAGACGCTTCCGCCCGCCTGATCCCAGACCTCGATGAAAAGACGATCTTCCGACAAGCCTTCAAAATCAGGCTTGTTTTGCAGGACTGTTTCGGTGGTGCTGATGTTCGCGGGAAGCGATTCGGCGACCGTGCGGAGCTCGAAATCAAATAGCTCGCTGGCTTCTTCGCGCGCGGTGTGGAAGATGCCATAGCCGGCTGTCAACGCGGAGACTGCGAGGCCTGCAATCAGCCATCCCAGCAGCCAACGCCGGATCGACGTCATTCGCATCGCTTGAGTCGGTAACCGACGCCACGCACCATCACGATCGGGTCAGCGCCGATTTTGTGCCGCAAACCATGGACATGCACTTCGATCGTGTCAACTTCTACCAGCAACAGGCGCATGATGCGATTTCTCCCGAATGACTGGATTGTCGCGGCCTATTGCTTATCAGAGGCTTAAGAAGAGGAACGTGGAAAGCGGAAAAAAGATAACAGGTTCGTAATCGTATCGACGGAGATGCGCAAGCGTGGCTCTGTACCCTTTCGATACCTACCGGTCGAAACCTGTTGCAACTTGCCGCGCGTCCAGGCGTCTCGTGACAAAGGGTGAGACGCCATCAGATCCTTTGATTTCCACTCATTCCCATGAACAAGCTCGCTTCCATCCGTATATTTGTGACGGTTGCCCAATGTCTGAGTTTTGCTGATGCCGCAAAGCAGTTAAGGGTGTCAAGTTCAGTCGTTACGCGCGGAGTCGCGATGCTTGAGAAGGATCTGGACGTTCGTCTCGTGAATCGGACGACGAGACACGTTTCGCTGACACCGGTGGGAAAGCAATATCTGGAATACGCCATCGATCTGATGAAGCTTCTTGAATCGATGGACGAGTGCGTTGCGGATGCGACGCAGCAACCGGCCGGCTGTCTGCGCATTTCTGCATCGGCATCGTTTGCTTCGACCGATCTCCCGCATCTGCTCACCGGCTACAGAAGCCTTCAGCCGAGAATGAATTTCGAACTATCCGTTTTCGAGACCATGTCGGATATCGATCCAACCGGCTTCGACATCTGCTTCAACGCGGCACGGCGACTCAAGGACTCCTCGCTCATATGCAAGCCAATCGCGCAAACGCGTGACGTGATTGTCGCGAGTCCAACGTATCTCGAACGGAATGCCGCGCCGCGAACGCTTGCCGATCTGGCGTCGCACGACGTGCTGCTTGCGTCCGATGCGCCGAGCCGATACTGGGAGTTTCGCGATCGAAATGGAACACAGCGGGTCGTCGTCCGGCCAATCATGAATTTGCAGAGTCCACTGATGGTAAAGAATGCCGCGTGTGCCGGACTTGGTATCGCGCGGCTTCCGAGGTCTGTCGTGATGGACGAGTTGTCGGACGGAAGATTGCGGATGGTCCTTAACGATGCCGAGCTTTGCGAGAGTCAATGGACGGTTTGGCTTCTATATTCCAGCCATCGGCACATGCCAATCGTCCTCCGTGCCTTTATCGACTTTGTAGCGGAGTTCTACGAGAAGAAATCCGTCGGTACCGATCAAAGGCCGACGGGCAACCCTATGCAGATGCATCCTTCCGGTGGATTGGATCTGGTGTGGAGTGGGGTTTAGGAAGCCAGGTTAATTACGCACGTTCGCTTTGAAATTGGTGTCGTGCGTCACAGTGGAATGGGTGCAACAGAATTTCAGCAATATTGAATTGCTAGGGGAGTGGTATTTTAACGATCCTAGAGTGTGGCCTTCTTCTGTCGGGGGTTCGCTGTGCGGGACGTCGAGAGACGCCGGCGAAGGGCAGAAGACTGGTCAACATCTCAAGGAATCGATGAAATGAAGAAACTCGTGATCGCCGGTGCGGCGCTCGGCTGTGTTGCCGTCCCAATGGCGGCGATGGCGCAAACCAGCGTAACGTTGTATGGCCTGATCGACGAAGGTTTGAACTATACGAATAACACAGGCGGACATTCGGCAGTTCAGATGCAGAGCGGCTTTGCGCAGGGAAGCCGGTGGGGACTGCGCGGCTCCGAGGATCTTGGCGGCGGAATGAAGGCGGTTTTCGCGCTGGAAAACGGCTTTGACGTGAACTCCGGCAAACTCGGGCAGTCGGGGCGCATGTTCGGCCGCCAGGCATACGTGGGTGTGAATTCAGAGCGGTTTGGGGCGGTCACTCTGGGGCGTCAGTACGACTCCGTCGTTGACTACCTTGCGCCATTGACTGCGAACGGTAACTGGGCTGGCTATCTGCTTTCGCACCCGTATGACAACGACAACACCGATAACTCATTCCGGCTGAACAACACTGTGAAGTACACGAGTCCTGTTCTCGGCGGCTTTACATTCGGCGGTCTTTACGGGTTCAGCAACCAGCCGGGCGGCTTTGCGAACAATCGATCCTATAGCCTCGGTGCGCAGTACGTGGGAGGCCCGGTGGCAATCGCCGCGGCCTATATGCAAATAAACAACCCGGGCGGAAACGCCGGCGGCTCGCTTGCGACGGACGATACGGACTTCTTCGCCGGTCGGCAACAGGTGTGGGGCGCTGGCATCAACTACACGCTTGGATCCGCGATACTGGGCTTCGTTTACAGCCATACGAGCCTGAACGATGCGACGGGATCGGTCTACACAGGGAATTTCGCGAACACGGCGACCAGTCTGAAGTTCGATAACTTCGAGGTCAACGCGAAGTATCAACTCGTGAAGAATGCCTTTGTGGGCGCTATGTACAGCTACACGCTGGGTCATTTCGACAGTACGGCCGGCAATTCGAAACCCAAATGGCACCAGGTCGGCTTGATGGCAGACTACAACCTGTCACCGCGCACAGATGTGTATGTTCAAGGGATGTATCAACACGCGAGCGGTGGAACCGGTGCAGCAGCACCTCTCAATACGGCATTCATCACGGGTACGGATGCTCCGTCTTCGACGGCCAACCAGTTTGCCGCGCGAGTAGGTATTCGGCACCTGTTCTGAGTATTCCGCTTTCTTTATTGTGCGAAGCGCGACGGGCGTAATTCCCGTCGCGGTAAGGACGATCTCTTCGCTCACACGTGGTCAGTCAGAGGCAGCGCTCCGGGCTGTCACGTTTCCGGTTGAGGATGCGGTGTCGCTAGCGGAATGATGATGCTGAATTGCGTACAGTTCCTTGTTTCGTGCGATGGTATCGGCGGAAGGCGGATAGTCGTTTTTCGGAACAGGCAGTAACCCATCGGCTTGCGCTTCGACAAGTTGTGCATGCACTTCTGCGCGTGTGACGCTATGCGACGGTGTTTGTGCAAAGGCATTTGCACCGAATGCAAGACCGAGTACGGTGACCGCGAACAAGGTTGGCAGCTTCATGATGACCCTCCTGGTAATTGAGGAAAGTGGTTGTTTCCACGAAGATCATTCTAGTGAGCCGAGTTATCGCAGTACTGACTATTCAATTACGAATTCGTCATCATTATATTGACGGGTTGGGGGAGAAAAGAAGTACAGCGTTGGTCAAGCCAGGTGTTGAAAATAAGGAACCGGAAAAACCTGAAATCCGATCAGCAATGGTCTATTGCCGATACACGTTGCTTCGATGTGGATCGTGATTTTCATTCTCATAAGTTCGGCAAAACGAAAGCGAAAAGTCATCTCGACGACGTATTAAACGAGCACATTACCTCGCTGAAATAACTCGTAATCAAACCATTTAGCGAGGTGGAGATGAGTCGTCTTATTAGGCAGGTGGGCGCAGGTATCCTGGCGGGAGCAATTGCGGTTCCGATGGCCGTCCATGCCGGCGATGACAAGGACCATGGTCACGATCACGAGCGACGCGACACCGAGGTGCGACGTGTTTTGCTGATCAGTGTGGACGGTCTTCATGAGCAGGACGTGGCGCGCTGCATCGCCGCTAACACCTGTCCGAATATGGCTTTGCTGGCGAAATCCGGCGTAACGTATTCCAACGCTTATACCCCCGGTCTCTCTGATTCGTTTCCCGGTCTGGCGGCACTGGTGACGGGCGGCTCGCCGAAATCGGCGGGGCTGTTCTATGACGTTTCGTACGATCGCACGCTTTATGCACCATCAGACCCGACTTGCCAGGGCAAGCAGGGTTGGAATGTCGTATTCGACGAAACGACGGGAATAGACGCAGAGAACGGCGGGGCGCTGACGCACCTCAATGGAGGCGGCGATTTCAATCCGCAAGCGATTCCACACGCAAAGACAAACGGTGTGTGCGTGCCTGTCTATCCGCACAACTATGTGAAGACCAACACGATCTTCGAGGCCGTCAAGCAGCAATTCCATGGTGCCCGTACGGCATGGGCCGACAAGCATGCGTGGGGCTATGACTGGCTAAATGGTCCGTCAGGCAAGGGCGTCGATGATCTGTCGCGTACCGAGATCAACTCGATCGATCCGGCGACGGGCAAGGACTACACCGACGTCTACACGCATACTGAGCAGTTCGATAACCTGCACGTTCAGACCATCATCAATGAGATCGACGGCAAGGACTCGACGGGCAAGCAAAGCGCCGCTGTGCCGACTTTGTTCGGCACGAACTTTCAGACATTGAGTGTGGCGCAGAAAGCGCCCGTCGCGTCTGGCGGCGGCTATCTCGACGCGAGCTTTACGCCGGGCAAGCAGGTCGCGGACGCGATCAGCTATGTTGACGATGCACTCGGAAAGATGGTTGCCGAACTGAAGTCGAAAGATCTCGCGAAGTCGACAATGGTGGTCGTAACGGCCAAGCACGGCCAGTCCCCAAGCGACCACAACAAACTGGTCAAGAATGGTGACACGCTGGTGAACCTGCTCGAGGCGCATAGCTACCTCGATCCGAACGGCCACTTTGGGCAAAATAGCACGACGACGGGCAGCCTGAATGATGGTACGGGTCTGGCTGGCACCGGCTTTGCGCAAACCGACGATGTCGGTCTCATCTGGCTGCGGGATCAGAGCCAGGTTAAGGACGTTGTGGCGACGCTGAAAGCCAATCTCGGTTGCAACGCGCCAGGAATCTGCGCAGACGGGCCGCAGGCGTACATTCTTTCGGGCCCCCGGCTCGCGGCGCTATTCGGTGACCCGGCAGGCGGACGCACGCCCGATATCATCGTGCAACCCAATCCTGGTGTTATCTACACATCGAGCAAAACAAAAGACGAGGAGCATGGCGGAAATGCGCCGGACGACAGCCATCTGGGTCTGATCGTCTCGTATCCCGATGGACATCATCGTGAGAGGCATGTCGATCGCCGCGTAAGCACCACGCAGGTTGCGCCCACTATCTTGCGGGCACTCGGCCTGGACCCGGATTCGCTGCTCTCCGTTCGTGCAGAAGGTACGCGGGCGTTGCCGGGGTTGGGCGAGGACGACTGATGCGGATGGCTGCTGTATTTCGGCGGTTCATTGCACGCAATTGAAGGCCACATATCTCCCATGTGCGCTTTAATTTAGCTGGCATCGGTTCGGTAAAGAGAATAGGGGCCGCCCGTGAGGGTGGCCCCGGTCGCTTGTGCCAGATGAAAAGCTGCGCGACGCGCGATCCGACTCGGTCGAAACGGTGTTCTCTTCAATCGGCCGCGCTACACGTTCCTGATCTTCCAAATAACATCAAGGGCACGATTGACTTCCTTATCGATGCGCCTACAATGGATTTTGCTGCATCGCAACATTGAGCCTTTGGCCCTCGGCGCGTGCCTTTGCAGTCGTCCGCAAAATCTTCCGCACTCGCCGTCTCCCTTTCTGGAGCAGGTATGAGCACACGTATTCCCCAGCAGTTGATCGACGCACAGGCCGCCAGTACCCGTCAGCTATTTTCATTTTCGAGCAAGGCTTTCGAAGGACTCGAAAACCTGACCGTGTTGAATTTGCAGGTATTCAAGGCGACGCTCGCCGAGAATCAGGCATTGGCCATGAAGGCTGTGACGGCGAGGCCGGGCGAACTGGTCGCACTGTCCGCGAGTCTCGTGAAGCCGACAGCGGAAAAGTTCGCGGCGTACAGTCGGCATGTGCGCGAAATCCTGTCGGAGGTTCAGGGAGGATTTTCGACAACGCTACAGTCTCAAGTTCAGCAACATCAGCGCGACGCGAAAGTCTTTGTCGAGAACCTCACAAAGCACGCTGCCACTGGAAACGACGTTGTGTTGACAGGTTAGAGACTGGCGGACTGGTTCGGCGGGTCGTCACCATGGCGACGCCGATTCCAGGACAGATGAAGCTCTGCTACATCGACAAAGCAAACGTAGACAGAGACTGAGTGTGGAAGCACGTCCACGGGGAAAAAAATGAAAAGCACAATGAAGCGGGAGAGCGTCACGAAAATGCGTATCGACGTGGCATTCGAACTCGAACTTGCCGTGGGCGCGTCGTATATCGCCAGTATGTTGCATGCGACATCCCGCAACTCCTGTATTGATGAACTGGCACTTGGCTTTGTTCGCCAGCACGGCAGCGGGGACCTGAAAGGCTTTCTTCTGGCGCTAGCGGGAAAGCTACACGCGCGTGGAAATAACGAGGGCGCATCGGCTGTCCGGAAGTATGCCGACGCACGGCCGGACACCATGAGCAGTGGTCGTAGTTGCTCGCGCGAATTCCTCGATGCGTCGCAAGCAACAGCGATATAACGCGCAAGTGAGCGTCGCGAAATCCTGCTGGCCCGCGTAGCGTCGTTGCTGACTGAAGACACCATGCGCAGCCACGACTTGTAGACCTCGCCGGCAATCGCGTATTTCGCCGATAGGCTCATTTCGACCACCCCATCTCTCTGCGCAAACGTGCCCGTTACCACGTTGCATCCCGAACGTCGCCTCATCAGGTGCCTGGATGTGCGACGGCGGCACGGAAATACAACTTCTTGGCGAGGCGATGTTGTCGCAACTTACTCAATCCGGCAAGCGCTAAACGACAGATCTTTCCGGTGCAGGATCTGATTGCAAGTGAACGAGACCCGCTGAAGGCGGGTTTATTTTGCCCGTATGCAATGCGCGACCGCCGACCGATAAGAGCATCATGAATAATTTCAACCCGTTTCTATTCGCGCAAGATCTTACGCTTGCGCTTCTTGTGCGCGGACCCGTAGAGGCGACTACAGGCTTTTTTTGCGGAATGATGCCCGACTACGTTGCGGCTGGGCCCGAGCCGTCTCACTGCGATGAGCAATGCGCAGATTCTTCCGCAATGCCATCTCTGACGAGTACGCCGGGTGAGTCCATCTGGCAGCAGAAGACGTTTCGGGGAAAGGAGGGAACGCGAAACTACAAGGTCTATATTCCGGCCTCGTGCGGACGTGAACCACTCCCGATGATCGTCATGCTTCATGGCGCCAACCAGGATCCTGACGATTTCGCCGCCGGTACGAGAATGAATGTGCTGGCCGAGGAGGCGCAATACATCGTCGTGTATCCGGAGCAACCGCAAAGCGCCAATGCCGCCCGATGCTGGAACTGGTTCAGGCCGGGCGATCAGATTCGCGAGTCCGGGGAAGCGGCGCTCATTGCCGATCTCACTCGCGAGGTGATGTCCACGTATAACGCGGACTCCACCCGCATTTACGTCGCAGGCATGTCGGCCGGGGGCGCGATGGCAGTCAATCTTGCCGTCACTTACGCCGATCTTTTCGCAGCCGCCGGGATTCACTCCGGGCTACCGTATGGGATTGCCGATGACGCATTCTCCGCGATGTCTGTGATGAATCACGGGGCGAGCGATTCTCAATTTGAACTGGTTCCGAGAGAACCGGGGCAACGCGGCTATACACCTCTGATCGCTTTTCACGGCGATCGGGATAGTGTCGTGCATCCCCGCAATTGTGACGAGTTGATTCGGATGAACTGCATTTTCGCGCTCTCATCGGAAACTGCGCCTCGTCAGTCGGAGACGGTTGCGCCAGAGGCGAGTGGAATCTATGGGCACACGCGCCATCTTTCATGCGATGACGCGGGCGAGGTCATCGGAGAGCAATGGATTATTCATGGTCTCGACCATGCGTGGTCCGGCGGCGATAGCACGGGAAGCTACACCGACTCTAATGGCCCGGATGCATCTCGGGAAATGCTTCGCTTCTTTGCTTCGGTCAAGTTGGTGACGCGTGCGGACCGGGAAGTCTCTGCCTGATTGGAATGGTCGCAAGCGCGATGGCTTATTGGGTTTTGAGGTATGGGGCTTGCGGTTAGCTGGACGCGGGGTCGCACCTTCCGGTGCTAACGACCGCTCCGTGCTAAGGAGACGAACATGCGAGGCTCGACGAAAGGAATTTTGGTTTCAGCGCTGCTTATCGGTATTTCAGGAAGTGTCTATGCGCAAGGCGCGGGTGGCGGAGGTGCCGCGGGCGGGCAGGGCGGCACGGGTATGAGCAAGCCGAACGCAGGGGGCTCGACCGACACTGTGTCGGGTGCTTCAGGGGCGAATACCATGGCACCCGCCGGCACCACGTCGCACAAGAAGATGCACAAAAAATCGAACGCCGGGATGGCGGCATCGGCTCCCGCGCCGGGGTCCGGCGGCAACTGAGCGATAAGGTTCAGTGAACTGGTGGTCGGCGTCGATGTCAGCGGCGGCTGTTAACCCGACACGAGTTCACATTTGCGCGCTGTCGCGCACGCCTTGCGCTGCGCGGCTTCCCGGGCTTCGGCCGCAGCAACGACACTAAAAACGGTGCCAGTACACGTAGTTTATTTTGCAATGCACCATCGACGGGTGTACTATAGGGTTAGTACCTAGGCAGTAACCCTTAATGGAGCTTGCAATGAACTACGCTACCGCTACCTCGACGGCTACCAAAGGCGGCTTCTTCGCCCGTGTGCGTGAATTTTTCGCTGACGCGTGGCGTACCCATCTGGAAGTGTGCGAAATCCTCGCTGAATCGCATCGCCGTCCGCGCTAAGACTTATCGCTTGACCCTGGGCAAGCGCGGTTGAGGCGGAGCGCTGCAAAGTTGCGAGCGCGCAATTCGCCCGGCTCGCGTTCCCGTTGCAGCACACATATCGGCCAGCGCCACGTCCTCGCAATATGCGATCGGCGGGATGCCACGACTGCGACGCGCGCGCAGCTCGGGTGTGTTCGCACCATGCATCGACGTTCGCCATACCGCATACCGCTTCGTCCATACAGACGCGCTGTGCGACTAGCCAATTGCGGCATCCCAAGCCCGAGGCGCCCGCTTCCAGCCTGAGACGCTACTGCCGCTACTGACTGGTTTTGACACCGTCGACACCATCAACGGGTGTCATGCCTGGCATATCCGTTGTGCTCATGTTCGCCTTGCGCGAGATATCGCCGGGGTCCCGGTTCCAGGGGCTGGACACGGGCTCGCTGTGATACGTCATCCCTGCCGTCGCCGCACCGTGAGCACCGCCGCTACCGTTGCCGCCATTGCCGTTCCCTCCAGCCTGCGCGAACGTTGCAGCGCATCCGCAAAGTGCTGCGACAAAAGCGTGCACCAACCAAACCTTCCGCGTTGCGTTCTTCATGGCATGACTCCTGGGCGTGCCAGCGCACGATTCCGTGTCGCTGGATTCAATGTGCCGCTGAACAGGATGCTTGCATGGCGGCGAAGTGCAAGCGCTCGATACCTGTCGCTTTCGATCCTGGCTGTACCCCGGAGGCGACTGAACGCCGCCTGGCTGCGCGATGGGTACGCCGTTGGTCTGTCGCGGGTATCGTTCTGACTTCGTATACGGGGTGCAAGGTGCGGCGGATGCAAAACGACAACCTATCCCGGCACGGGCGGCTCAAGTCTCGACGTGGCGATGCGTTTCATCCTCGACTACAGTCGTATTGGCTATCCGGTCGTGCAAGGTCTGCTTCCGGTCGTTGAACAGAACCCACAGAAATCCGGCACCGCAAGTCGCGAAGGTCAGCAGATAGCCGAGTGTGCGCAGACCGGCTTGTCGCACGGTCATCGGGCGTCCCGTATCGGCATCCACTATCCGCAGATGCAACGCGCGTTTGCCGGGTGACGTGCCCCATACAGCCCACATTACGCCCGTCATCAGGATGGGAATGCATTGCCCGATCGCTAGCCATAAAAGGATGGTCGCAGCGTAGGATTCGGGTGCCACCAGGATCTCCTCCGTCGAAGGCCCGAGCGGTACGAGCAGCACGACGGCAGTCCACCAGATCGAATCGATAGTCAGTGCTGTCGCGCGTCGCGAGTAGGAGGCGTATCGCATCGGAAAGTCGTGTCGGGTGGAAGTCGGGCTCGATACGCAAAGACGGTCGAGGCTGTTCGGCAGTATGCCGGAGTGCGCGATACCTCTACTGTGGCGGACATAGCCTCATCTGTGTCCGCGCAATTGAAGTAGCGATCTTCAGGTTGGTCGTAGAATAGGCACGTCAAGTGCTCAACTGCTCGACGAATCGGCGCGGCAGGGTATCCAGTCAAATTCGCGCCCAGACGCCAGAGTCGACAAGCCGGATCGTCGTACCAGCCGTGCGACTGCATCCGGCGGCCATCAGGAGGATGTCATGGCAGCGCGTTCAATCGCATCTCTCACGCTTTCCTTCGGGCTGGTCTCGATTCCGGTGAAACTGTATTCGGCGACCGAGAGTGCATCGGGAGTCGGCTTCAATCTGCTCACGCCAGAGGGCGGTCGGGTGAAGCAACAGTATATTTCCGAGGCCACGGGCGAGGTCGTCGCGCGGGTGGATATGAAGAAGGGGTACGAGTTCGAGAAGGGCCAGTTCGTCGTCTTTGCTCCAGAAGAACTGAAAGCGCTGGAAGAAGGTGCGTCGCACGTCGTAGAGATTGTCTCTTTCGTCCCGGAAAAGTCAGTCGATCCGCTCTACTTCGACAAGGCCTACTTCATCGCGCCCGACAAGCGCGGCGGCAAGCCATACAGCCTTCTGCAGCAGGCGATGCGAGAATGCGAACGCTGTGCATTGGCCAAATGGTCGAACAAGGGGAAGACCCGTATCGTTCAAATACGGCCGGCCGATGAGGGCATGGTTTTTCAGCAGTTGTTGTTCGCGGACGAAGTGCGCGGACTGGCCGATTTGCACATCGAGCAGGTAGCCGTGACTGAAGCAGAATTGCAGCTCGCGCTGCAGATCATCGACCAGGTTTCAGAGGACGCGTACGACCCGTCGGCATACGAAGATGAAGAAAAGAAGCGGATTCTGGAAGCGATAGACCGCAAGATTGCCGGTAAGCAGATCGTGTCGCCAGGGGTCCCTGAAGAGGATTCGGGTGGTCAGGTAATCGACCTCATGGAAGCGCTTCGGGCAAGCCTCAGCACCAACAAGACCAGGAGAGCCGGGGCAGCGAAGACGCCTGCGTCAAAGAAAGCGACGCCTGATGATGTCGCGGTGCTTGCGAGCAAACCCCGCCGGCCCGCCAGGCGGGCCGCAACCACGCCCGAAGTCAAAGAAGCGCCGCCGGCAAAGGTTCGAGCTCGAAAGTGAGTCGACGCAATCAATCACACGATTACTCGCTGCGGAGCCTTCAATCGTTACTCGGCGTTTCGCGGCGAGTGCTTTCCGGACTGATAGCAGCCGGATTCGTGGAGCCCTCTCGCGGTCGACGCAACGAATTGCGATTTACGTTTCAGGACGTCGTGGTGTTGCGCACGGCATTTCAGTTGCAAGCGGCGAACATCACGACCCGCAAGATTTTGCGCGCGCTTGCCAGACTGAAGGCCGATCTTCCGGAAGAACTCCCCCTGTCTGGCATTCGTATCACGGCCATCGGCGACACCATTGCCGTCAAGACGGGGCAATCCCAATGGGACGCGACGTCAGGGCAACATCTGCTCGATTTCGAGGTCGCCCCGCTCGGCGGCGACGTCGCGTTTCTGGACACTACGCCCCGCACGCAGCGAAGCAAACAGCAACAAGCCGAGGAGTGGTTCGCCCTGGCAGAGCAGCTCGCCAGTTCAGATGTCGTCGGCGCGGAGCAGGCGTACCGCAAGGTACTCGAGCTGGCCGACGCACCGCACTACCACGCCTACACCAATCTCGGTGTGCTGCTCTGCGAGACCGAAACGCGCTGTGAAGAAGCGCTGTCCGTATTCGAGCGGGCGCTGGAGGATTTTCCAGATGACGCGCTGCTGCATTTCAACCGCGCTGTCGCTCTGGAAGAGCTAAAACGCTACGGACCGGCGATGGCGGCGTACGAGCGATGTCTCCAGCTCGACCCCACCCATGCCGACGCGCATTTCAACCTTGCCCGCTTAAGCGAGATCCGCGGCGATAAGCAGGGGTTGCTGCGGCATCTCAGCGCGTACCGCAGGCTCATCGGTTGACCTTGCGCCCGCGACTACAGATTGCTGGGCCGTTCTTCTACCGCATCCCGCGTGGCGTTCCAGTAAGGCTGCTGACGGTAGTATTCGTGCACGGACGAACCCCATTGCGGGTCTGCCATCGAGGGCCAGTGGTCCTTGTCGAACCCAGGCGAGTTTTTGATTTCATCTGCCATCAGGTTCACGAGGAAGACTTTTTCATCGACATTCATCGTCAGCGCACTCCATGGGATGGCGTGAAGCGTCGTTCCCATGCCGAGAAAGCCGCCTTCCGACAGCACGGCATAGGCAATCCGCCCGCCGCGAACGTCGAGCATGATGTCGGAAATTTTTCCGACATGCTCGCCGTCGGCCGTGACGACTCTGGTTCCATCCAGGGTGGATGCCGCCATCACGTCAGGCCCGGGGCCGTCGCCGACGCCAATGCCGACAATACCCGCACCCTGGTCTGCCGATTGTGACTGGGACTGGGACTGCGACTGCGTGTTGGGGTCGAGTGGGGTCATGATTGTGCGCTCCTGATGGGTAGACTTGCTATCACGCAACGCGCATGCCCGGCAGGATGGTGGGGATCAATCGGACGGAAACACGGACGGCTCAATGGGCCGCTAATGCAGCGCTATAAGCGCCGGCGGGAAAGTGAAACGGAAACGGCTGCGCGACTTACCGCGGGTCGCGGTAAGTCGCCCGTGGCAGGGTGCCGTCAGTTAGCTACGCTTTCCTTTGAGGGTGAAGGGCGCCAACAGCGACTCGATATCCAGTTGATGCCCTTGAAGAAGCAGCAATCGCGCATGGAGCACCGTATTTTCAAGGACGAGCTTCGCGGTGCTCAGCAAATACAACGCATGAATATCGGAGACCGACATGCCCGTCTCCACGTTATGGTGACGCTCAACGAGCGAACTGACAATGAGGCGCCGGAGTTCTTGCTCTCCAAACGGCAGGTCCGCATAGTCGATGGGATCTTCTGCTTCAACTTCTCTAAGCATGTCGACAAGCGTTTCGGTGCTCACTTCCATGAGTCCTCCCCGGGACGAAGGTCAAAGTCAGCGTGGCCAACAAACGTCATCCTGCGCCTACAGACTACTCATTCAATTTGATGTAGTCCAGCGGTGGACGACCGATTCCTCACATATCGCGTTTCGCGATTTCCATTCGCTAATCGCTTCGTAGACCGCTTTTCTGCGTGCCTCTATGATCGTTTGACCTCATCTGGAGAGAGGCGATGAACCATCCCATGACCCATCCTGTTTCCTCCTGTCGGCGCTGATCCAGCGCGGCGCCCGTCCGCACGCGGCGCCCATTGCCGGCGGGCACACAGTCAACTCGAACATCGCGATCCCATCCAGGCGTGACCTAACACGCCGGTATTCGCACGCGCCCGAAACCGAACCATCCCATTGTTGAGAGTAGAGCATGAGTCAATTCTTGTCCGCATTACGGCGTGTATTCTTTGCGAGGAACAAACGCGCAATCCACGCCATCCTCTTTGCGTTCGCGTTCAATGTCGCTTCCGCCTTTGCCGCCGACACACCGACACTCAAGATCGGCACGGCAACCAGCCCGCAAATCGAAGCGTTGAAAGTTGCGGCTCAGGAAGCGAAACAGCAAGGGCTCGACGTCAAGATCATCGAATTCACGGACTGGAATACGCCAAACGCCGCACTCGCCAACAAGGACATCGACGTCAACTATTTCCAGCACATTCCCTTCCTCGAAAACGCAAAGAAGCAGGGCGGCTACGACTTCGTGGCGATCGCGCCCGGCACGATCATGAAGATTGGTTTGTATTCGAAGAAGGTCAAGCGCTTTGAAGATCTCAAAGATGGCGCGACGGTTGCGATTGCGAACGACCCTGTCAACGGTGGTCGCGGACTGTTGCTGCTGCAACGCGCCGGGCTCATCAAGCTGAAGCCGGGTGTCGACTATCGCGCGACCACCCTGGATATCGTCGATAACCCGAAGCATCTGAAGATCGTCGCGCTCGAAGCGTCGCAGTTGGCGCGCTCGCTCGACGACGTCGACCTCGCGCAGGGCTATCCGAGCTTCATCAAGCTCGCGGGCACGACGGACCCAAACAGCGCATTGCTGTTCGATGGCCTCGAAAACAAGAACTTCGCCATTCAATGGGTGGTGCGTCCGGAAAGCGTCAACGACCCTCGCATCCGCAAGTTCATTTCGATCTATCAGCATTCGCCCGCCGTGCGCGCAGCGCTCGACAAGGCGTTCGGCGATCTGTACGCCGTAGCCTGGTGATGCGACGTTCGGTGCGGGCCGCGCAGGCCTGCCCGATGCACTCGCGCAAACGAGCCGCCTGAAAAGGAATCGACGACATGACCCATCTGCTCGACGTAGCGCATTTCCTCGAAGAGGGCCCGGCGCTCGCCATCAAGCCGGCGCCCAGGGACGACACTGCGCCCGCCGTCGTATTCGACGATGCCAGCAAGGTATTTTCCACGGCAAACGGCGAACATGCCGTCGCGTTAGCGAACGTGCGACTGGATGTTCGCCGTGGCGAGATATTCGGCATCATCGGCCGCAGCGGCGCGGGTAAATCGACGTTGCTGCGCCTCGTCAATGGACTCGAAAAGCCGACGTCGGGCGCGGTGCGGGTGAACGGCGTGAGTGTCGGCGAACTCGACGAGCGCGGGCTCGTCACATTGCGGCGGCGCATCGGCATGGTGTTCCAGCACTTCAATCTGCTGTCGGCGAAAACGGTGCACGACAACATCGCGTTGCCGCTCAGGATCGCGGGCGTGCCCAAAGCCGCCATCGAGAAGAAGGTCTCGGCCCTGCTCGAACTCGTCGGCTTGTCGGCCAAGCGCAATGCGTATCCGGCGAGCCTTTCGGGCGGGCAAAAGCAGCGCGTCGGCATTGCACGCGCGCTGGTGCACGATCCCGACATTCTGCTGTGCGATGAAGCGACCTCCGCGCTCGATCCGGAAACGACGCAGTCGATTCTCGCGCTGCTACGCGATATCAACCGGCGTCTCGGCCTCACGATCGTTCTCATCACGCACGAAATGGCGGTAATACGCGAAGTGTGCGATACCGTCGCCGTGATCGAACAGGGTGGGGTAGTCGAAACGGGCGCTGTGTGGCGCGTGTTCGGCGCGCCACAGCACGATGCGACACGCGCACTGTTGCGCACGCTGGTGCACGATCTCCCCGACGATCTCGCCGCCCGCCTCAAGCCCGCGAGCGCTGATGCCTTACCACGCGATGCCACCGATGTTCTGCTCGACGTGCGCTACACGGGCGCCAATGGGCACGACCCGGATATTGCGGCACTGAGCGCGGCATTGGCCGTGGATGGCGGCCGCGTGAGCTTCGTGCACGGCGGCATCGATCGAATCCAGGGTCATGCGCAGGGTCGTCTCGTGGTGGCGGCGCAATTATCTGGAGCCGAGCCCGAGCGCGAGGCAGGCGCGCTCGCGAGCCGTATCGCCGCGCTGATCGAGCGTGCGCGGCGACACGCGGATCACGTGGAGGTACTCGGTTATGTCTGAACTCTGGCTCTCGGAACTGACGGGCGCGATCCGCGACACGTTGCTGATGGTCGGCATTTCAGCGTTCGTCGCGTTGTTGGTCGGCATTCCGCTCGCGCTGGTGCTGGTCACGACCACGCGCGGCGGCATCTACGAACGGCGCGCGGTGAATTCGACACTCGGCGCGCTGGTGAACGCATTTCGCTCGACGCCCTTCATCATTCTGCTCGTCGCGCTGTTGCCGCTCACGCGCGTTCTGGTCGGCACGACGATCGGCGTATGGGCCGCGATCGTGCCGCTTTCCATCGCGGCGATTCCGTTCTTTGCGCGCGTCGCAGAAGTGAGCCTGCGCGAGGTGGATCGCGGTCTCATCGAAGCAGCTCAGGCGATGGGCGCGCAGCGCCGACACATTATCTGGCACGTGCTGCTGCCCGAAGCACTGCCCGGCATTCTGGGCGGATTCACGATCACGATAGTCGCGATGATCGGCTCGTCGGCGATGGCGGGCGCCGTTGGCGCGGGCGGACTCGGCGATCTGGCGATCCGCTATGGCTACCAGCGCTTCGATACGACCGTGATGGTGACGGTCATCGTGTTGCTGATTGCGATCGTCACGGCCGTGCAGTTCGCGGGCGACCGCCTGGTTCGCCGGCTTGCGCAACGCGCGTGAAGATCGGAGTGGTCTAACGTGCGACGCGAATCGGCGGTGAATAAGAGCTAACTGTCGTATCGCCACTCACGCCCGATTGCGACGTGCCTTTCGGGTCGCCACCAAAGCCCGCATCGTCCGTGGCGGCCGACTGATTCTGGCTGCGCTGGCTGTCGACAACGGGCGCCGCACTAACCGGATCTCGAGGGAGTGGTTGACTGGCCTGCGCGTACGCAGACAGCGGGGTGGCGATGATTGCCGCGATTGCGAGTGCTTGAACTGTCGATTTCATGATGGAGTTGTGGCGTTGGAGAGAGGGACACGATTGCCCATTGCATGAGCGCAAGTGTAGGAAGCGACACCCGAGCGATAAAGATGCACGCGCCGACATCAGTGTTCGGATGAAGTGAAAAATCGTCGCGATTGACTGCTTCGGTTGCGGCGATCAGGCGCTGGCCACCAGCTCGGTCTCTTCCGAATAGGCCAGGTCGCCAGGACGTGCGGATTGCGTTGCGATCACATGGTCGTCACGCGTCTTCCCGATCGGCGGCCGGGTTCGGGCGAAGGCAAGCGGCGACTGTTCGCAAATCTCCGCCACCCATTCGACAAACACCCGAACCTTCGGGGCGAGATGCCGGTTGTGCGGATAGACGGCAGACAGCGGCATGGGGCGCACTTTCCACGGCGCGAGTATTTCCTTGAGTTCGCCCGATTCGATATGCGACGCCAGCATGAATAACGGCGCCTGAATGATGCCGGCACCGTTGACGCCGCACATGACGTAGGCGTCCGCATCGTTGACGGCGAGGCCGCCATCCATTTTCATGTCCCTGCTTTCGCCATTCACATCGAAGTTCAAACCCATGGTTCGCCCGGTACGGCTCGAAAAATAGTGCACCGCGACGTGTTGCTCGAGATCTTCGAGTGAGCGAGGTTCGCCATAGCGAGCGAGGTAGGCGGGACTAGCGGCCGTGATCGTCGACAAGGCGCCGAGCCGGCGTGCGACCAGTGTGGAATCGTCCAGATTGCCGACACGCAGCGCACAGTCGACCCCTTCCTGAATCAGGTCCACGTGCCTGTCGCCGAAGCCCAGCATGAGTTCGACGTGCGGGTGCCGCGCGCGGAATTCCTCGAGGCGTGGCATCACGATCAGGCGCCCCAGCGAACCCGGCATGTCCACTCTGAGTTTCCCCCGAGGACCTTTGACGACATTGGCGAGGCTGTCCTCGATTTCGTCGATGTCGGCAAGCACCCGTACGCAGCGTTCGTAATAGCCCGCGCCTTCGGGTGTCAGGTTCAGGCGGCGCGTGGTCCGCTGCATCAGGCGCGTGTGCAGATTCGCTTCCAGGTTCTTGATGATGGTGGTGGCGGACGCGCGCGGAATGTCCAGTGCGTCCGCCGCGCGCGCGAAACTGTTCATCTCGACGACCTTGGTGAAGACCTTCATCGCCAGGAGCTTGTCCATATTCCCTTACCTCACACAAATAGCTGCAATTCGCTTTCGGACGCGGCAGGGCGGGAGATACCTGTGATTCTTCGGCTGCCGTGAATAGTGTTCTGGATTATAACCATTTATCTGTTTTTCGTCTTCGGACAGAATTGCTCCCATCGAAACATCCGGGAAGGCGCAGGCCTGCAGGCTATGTCAATCAATGTCGAACAGGCGATCGAGATCCAGAACGTGGATCTGGACGGCCACTTACAGGCCATCCGCTTGCGTACCTATCGTCCTCCGGGCAAGCGCGACGTGTTGCCTGTCATATTCTTTTTTCACGGCGGCGGATTCACTAAAGGAACGCCCGAGCAGTCCGATCCGATGTGCACGCAAATCGCACGACGGGTGCATGCACTGGTCGTTTCGGTCGGTTATTCGCTGGCGCCGGCATTTCCATTTCCCACCGCGCTTCACGACGGATTCCTCGCTGCACAGTGGGTCGTCACCCACGCGCGCGCGCTTCACGCCGACTCGAAGCGAATGGCTGTTGCCGGGCATGACGCGGGCGGCAATCTGGCGACAGGCCTGGCGGCGATGGTCCGAGACCGCGCCTCTTTTCGCTTTGCCGCCCAGGCGCTGCTTGCGCCGCTGCTCGATCCAAGCATGACGCGTTTCCCTGATCTGGATGACGATATAAATCTAGATATGTGCGCCGAGGAGTGCGCATTGGGATATCGCGCCTATCTGCCGTTGGCGTCCCTGAGGCTTCATCCGTACGCCGCGCCGATCGAGTCCGTGCGTCTGGCGGGGCTGCCTGCCGCATTCATTGCAAGCGCGCAAAACGACCTGATGCACGTGGAGGCGGAGCGGTACGCCGCCGGGCTGATCGCGGCGGGCGTGCCCACGACGGTCACACGCTACCGCGGCGTCGCGCACTACGAGCTGGCGTCACGACAGGAAGTCATCGCTGACGTCGCCGCCTTCTTCAGCAAAGAACTTGGCTCCGCGCCGAAGCGTTCCTGATTCATGTAACCAGTAAATGGGAGTTTGAAAATGCCGTCAAAGCGTAGGCTGGTTGCCGCCAGCGCGATTTTTCTGGTCATTGCCGCGGGCACTGCCGCGACATGGCACATGCGCGGGGGCGCGCCCCTGAGCGAGGCCGATGCTGCTGCAGCGCCGCCGGCTGCGGACGTGGATGTCGCGCCGGTGGTGTCGCAGTCCATCACCGACTATCAGAGCTACTCGGGCCGGATCGAGGCGATCAATAACGTGGAGATCCGGCCGCTCGTCTCCGGAACGATCGTCGCCGTCCACTTCCACGACGGAGCGATGGTCAGAAAGGGCGACCTGCTGGTCACGATCGACCCGCGTCCGTATCAGGCAGAGGTTGACCGGGCAGCCGCGCAACTCGCTTCGGCGGAATCCCGCAACGGTTATGCGACGGCGGACTGGGCGCGCGCGCAAAGGCTGCTGACGGACAACGCCATTGCCAAACGCGACTATGACCAGGCGCAGAACGCCAATCGCGAATCGCTGGCAGCCGTGAAGGCGGCAAAAGCCGCGCTCGAAGCAGCGCAGATCAATCTGGGCTACACGGCCATCACGGCGCCCGTGTCGGGACGCGTATCCCGCGCGGAACTGACCGTTGGCAACATCGTTTCGCCGGGCGCCAATGCGCCTGTGCTGACAACGCTGGTGTCGACGTCGCCGATCTATGCATCGTTCGACGTCGACGAGCAGACGTATCTGCGCTTTCTCAGCCGCGACTCGAAAGTGACCGTACCCGTCTCCGTCGGGCTCGCTAACGAGACGGGCTATTCGCGGCAGGGCGTGATCGATTCCGTGGACAACCGGCTCGACACCAGTTCCGGGACGATTCGCGTGCGCGCGCGTTTCGACAATGCGGACGGCGTGCTGGTCCCGGGCCTTTACGTCCGGGCTCGTGTCGGCGGCGGCGTGCCGCATCAGGCCGTGCTGGTGAGCGATGCAGCCATTCAGACCGATCAGGACAAGAAGTTCGTGCTGCTGGTGGACGCGGAGAACAAGGTCCGATACCGCGAAGTGAAGCTGGGCGACCAGCATCAGGGTTTGCGCGTCATCACGGGTGGCCTGCAACCGGGCGACCGCATCGTCGTGAACGGCATACAGCGCGTGCGTCCGGGCGATCCCGTCAAGCCGAACCCGGTGCAGATGTCGGGCTCCGCCGCCTCCACGACGAGGGCTTCCTGAGTGCGCGCACTGCGCATTGCCCTCCATGCCTAGCCAGAGAACGTCATGAACCTCTCCAAGTTTTTTATCGAACGCCCGATATTTGCGGCTGTCCTGTCAGCGGTGATCCTGCTGGCGGGTCTGATCTCCATGGTCAATCTGCCGATCTCCGAATATCCGGGTGTGGTCCCTCCGTCCGTCGTGGTGACGGCGCAATACCCCGGCGCCAACCCGAAGGTGATTGCCGAAACAGTGGCTTCGCCGCTCGAAGAACAGATCAACGGTGTCGAGAACATGCTGTACATGCAGTCGCAGGCAAATAGCGACGGCACGCTCACCCTGACGATCACGTTCAAGCTCGGCACGAATCCCGACCTCGCGCAGCAGCAGGTGGAGACGCGTGTGAACCAGGCGCTGCCGCGCTTGCCCGAGGACGTGCAGCGCCTCGGCGTCACGACGATCAAGTCGTCGCCGACGCTCACGATGGTCGTTCACCTCGTCTCGCCGAGCGAGAAGTACAACAGTACTTATCTGCGCAACTATGCGCTGATCAATGTTCGCGACCGGCTCGAGCGTATTCCTGGCGTTGGTCAGGTCACGCTGTGGGGTTCCGGCGACTATTCGATGCGCGTGTGGCTCGACCCGCAGAAGGTGGCCGAGCACAACATGACCGCCAACGACGTGGTGACGGCGATCCGCGACCAGAACCTTCAGGTGGCGGCCGGCCAGGTGGGTGCGTCTCCGTCGACGTCCGATGCGCCGCTGCAACTCAACGTCAATGCGCAAGGCAGACTCGAGACGGAAGACGAGTTCCGCGACATCGTCCTGAAGACATCGCCCGATGGCGCGGTGACGCGACTCAAGGACGTGGCGCGCGTCGAAATGGGAGCGTCCGAATACGCGCGCCGTTCGCTGCTGAACAACAAGTCGGCGGTGGCGATGGCGATCTTCGAGTTGCCGGGCGCAAATTCGCTGGACATTTCGGAACACGTTCGCGAGGCGATGAAGGCACTCCAGGCCGACATGCCGGAAGGCGTGAAGTACGACATCGTTTATGACCCGACGCAGTTCGTGCGTTCGAGTATTCACGCAGTGATTCACACCTTGCTGGAAGCCATCGCACTGGTCGTGCTGGTGGTCATCGTGTTCCTGCAAACGTGGCGTGCGTCGATCATCCCGCTGCTCGCCGTTCCCGTTTCGATTGTCGGCACGTTTTCCCTGTTGCTGGCATTTGGCTTCTCGATCAATGCGCTGTCGCTGTTCGGCATGGTGCTGGCAATCGGCATCGTGGTCGACGATGCGATCGTGGTGGTCGAAAACGTCGAACGCAATATCGCTACGGGCCTGACGCCGAAGGAGGCGACCCACCAGGCGATGCAGGAGGTGAGCGGGCCGATCATCGCCATTGCCCTGACGCTGATTGCCGTGTTC
The DNA here is from genome assembly GCF_013426895.1 of Paraburkholderia largidicola. Classification (NCBI taxonomy): domain Bacteria; kingdom Pseudomonadati; phylum Pseudomonadota; class Betaproteobacteria; order Burkholderiales; family Burkholderiaceae; genus Paraburkholderia; species Paraburkholderia largidicola. The sequence continues at coordinate 2,248,026 of NZ_AP023175.1, forward strand.
GTGCCGCTCGCCTTCATGAGCGGTTTGACGGGACAGTTCTACAAGCAGTTCGCGATGACCATTGCGATTTCGACGGTCATTTCCGCGTTCAACTCGTTGACGCTTTCGCCCGCACTTTCCGCGCTGTTGCTCAAAGGGCATCACGACCCGAAGGATTGGCTCACGCGTGCGATGGATCGGGTGTTCGGTCCGTTCTTCAACGCATTCAACAAGGTATTTCATCGCGGCTCCGAGTCGTATAGCCGCGGCGTATCGAAGGTCGTCAACCGCAAGGTCGTGATTCTCGCGATCTATGCCGTGTTGCTGGGGCTGACCGTGCTGATGAGCAAGGTCGTGCCGGGCGGATTCGTTCCCGTTCAGGACAAGCAGTACCTGGTCGCCATCGTGCAGTTGCCCAATGGCGCGTCGCTCGACCGCACGGAAGATGTCGTGCGCGAAGTCGGGGAGATAGCGCTGAAGACGCCTGGCGTCGAATCAGCCGTGCAATTCCCCGGTCTGTCGATCAACGGCTTCACCAACTCGTCGAGTTCGGCTGTCATCTTCTTTGGCGAAACGCCCTTTGAAGAGCGCAAGGGCAAGTCGATGAACGGACTGAGCATTGCTGCCGAACTGAACAAGCGGCTGTCCGGCATCAAGGGAGCGTTTGTCGCGGTATTTCCGCCGCCGCCCGTTCTCGGTCTGGGCACGTTGGGCGGCTTCAAGCTTCAGATCGAAGACCAGCAGGCCCAGGGCTATACCGCGCTCAACAACGCGACCCAGTCGTTCCTCAAGGAGGCAGCGAAGACGCCTGAGCTCGGCCCGGCATTCTCGACGTACCAGATCAATGTCCCGCAGGTGAATGTCGCCGTGGACCGCGTGAAGGCCAAGCAATTGGGCATCTCGGTGAACGACATTTTCACCACGATGCAGGTCTACCTCGGTTCTTTCTATGTGAATGACTTCAACCGCTTCGGCCGTGTGTACCAGGTGCGAGTGCAAGCGGATGCGCCGTTCCGCGCGCACATGGACGATATCGGATTGCTGAAGACGCGCAACGACAAGGGCGAGATGGTGCCGCTGTCCACGCTCGTGAAGGTCACGCCGACCTATGGTCCTGACTCGGTGGTGCGATACAACGGCTACACCGCGGCGGATATCAATGGCGGCCCTGCACCGGGTTATTCGTCGGGCCAGGCTCAGGCTGCCATCGAAAAGGTTGCCGCCAAAACCTTGCCGCGGGGCATGAAGTTCGAGTGGACCGATCTGACGTATCAGCAGATTCTTGCCGGTAATGCGGCGCTCTGGGTTTTCCCGATCAGCGTTCTGCTCGTCTACATGGTGCTGGCGGCAATGTATGAAAGCCTCACGTTGCCACTCGCCATTCTGATGATCGTCCCGATGAGCGTGCTTTCCGCGCTGCTCGGCGTCTGGTTGACTCACGGCGACAACAACATCTTCACGCAGATCGGCCTCATGGTGCTGGTCGGGTTGTCGGCGAAGAACGCGATTCTGATCGTCGAGTTCGCGCGGGAACTGGAAATGGAAGGGCGCTCGATCGTCCAGGCCGCGATCGAAGCGAGCCGGCTGCGTTTGCGTCCGATCCTGATGACGTCCTTCGCGTTCATCATGGGTGTGGTCCCGTTGGTTCTTTCGAGCGGCGCGGGTTCGGAGATGCGTCACGCGATCGGTATCGCCGTGTTCTTCGGGATGCTGGGCGTCACGCTGTTCGGCTTGCTGCTGACACCTGTCTTCTATGTCGTTCTGCGCAAGCTCGACAGGAAAGAACACATCGTGGACAAACACGGACATCACCCGCACGTTCGCGGTGTCGATGCTTCCGTCGAAGCGTGAGGATCATCATGTCGAACAATAGCGTGAAGGGTGCGCTCTGGGGCTCGTTGACGGTGTTGAGCGCGGCCCTTCTGATGGCGGGTTGCTCGCTGGCACCCGAGTACAAGGTGCCTGCTTCGGCGGCTTCTGCGGCGTTCAAGGAGACACCCGTCACGACGGCCGCGGCCGCAACGGAGGGGCAAGCGGGCGCGTGGAAAATCGCGCAGCCGTCCGACCGGATTCCGCGAGGGAAGTGGTGGGTGATTTTCGATGATTCCGCGCTCAACGATCTGGAAGAACAGGCGCTCGCCGCGAACCAGAACCTGGCTGCGGCGGCGGCGCGGCTCAAGGAAGCGCGTGCGCTCCAGCAGGCCACCCGCGCCGGACTGTTTCCGACGATCGACGCAGGCTTTGGACCGACCAGAGAAAAGGTCTCGCCCGCTTCGCAGTTGCAGCCGGACGGTGGCAATATTCCGGCACAGACCTTGTGGCGCGCTCAGGCGACTGCGAGTTACGAGGTGGACCTGTTTGGGCGGGTGTCCGACGCGGTGCGGGCGAGTCGCGCAGAGAGCGAACAGTCCGAAGCGCTGCTGCGTTCGGTCCAGCTTTCGTTGCAGGCGGATGTCGCTGCGAACTACTTCAAGGTTCGCGAGCTGGACGCGGAACTGCAGGTCTACGCGCAGAACGTGTCGCTTCGCGAGCAGGCGCTGAAACTCGTGCAGTCGAAGTTCGGTGCGGGTGACATCGCTGAACTCGATGTCGCCCGCGCCAAAGCCGAACTGGCAACGGCACGTTCCGATGCGATGACGGCACAGCGACAACGGGCGACGGCTGAACACAGTCTCGCGGTTCTGCTGGGCAAGGCGCCGTCCGAGTTCTCGATGGCATCGAACCCGTTGCGACCCGTGCAGATTCGCATTCCGCCCGGCTTGCCGTCCGCACTGCTCGAACGCCGCCCGGATATTGCAGCCGCCGAGCGGGCCATGGCGGCGGCAAATGCGCGAGTCGGCGTGGCGAAGGCGGCGTACTTTCCGGCGCTGTCGATAACGGGCGCCGCGGGATTCGAGTCCGCGACGCTGGCAGACCTCTTCAAATGGTCGAGCCGGGCGTTCATTCTCGGACCGTTGGCCGGCACCGCGCTGACCGTGCCGATCTTCGATGGAGGCCGTCGCGCGGGGAATCTCGCGAACGCACGGGCCGTGTTCGACGAGGACGTGGCGAACTATCGTCAGCAGGTGCTACAGGCCTTCCAGGAAGTCGAAGACAATCTGTCGGACTTGCGGATACTCGAACAGCAGATCGGCACGCAGGATGAGGCGGTGCAGGCGTCGACGCGGGCTGCGACGATCTCGCGCACGCAATACCGGGAAGGGTCCGTCAACTATCTCGATGTGATCGACGCCGAACGTACGGTGCTTCAGTCGCAAACGACGGCGGTGCAACTCACCGGTCTTCAGGCGGCTGCGACGGTCAATCTCGTTCGCGCGCTTGGTGGCGGATGGGGGGATGACGTTACCGTCGGTTCGGCTGATACGGGACGGGTGCAGTAATGTCCCTGAAGGCCTGTCTTTTGCTGAATCTGCGACGCTGAAGCGCGGGCGGTTTGCATGAAGAAAGCGGCGAGCGTACCTTTGGTGACGCTCGCCGCTTTCCGTTTTCTTACTTTGCGGCGCGTTTCGGTGACAGCAGCTCGAGTATCTGGCTCAGCGTGCCATCGAGAATCTGCTTGGAAAGTTTGGGGTCCGTCACGGCACGTGAAAGCGCAACCGCGCCGACACAGGCGCTCAGGATGAGCTGGGCTTCGGCGCGCTTGTCCGCGCCGTCTTCAGTCGGGATGGCTTTCGCGATCAATTCGGCCATACGCTTGACACGAACCGTATAGGCCGCGCGTGCGTCGTCCGTGCTGCGGCTCATATCGTTCACGAGCGTGGAAACGGGACAACTGTTCGACACCTCGTCACGATGCGAATCAGAGAGGTACATGCGCATCGCTTGCCGGGGTGAAGTGGCCATCGCCGCTTCCCAGGGTTCGACGTCGCGTAGGGCGTGCTCGAAAGCCTCCGCGATGAGTTCGTCACGGGAAGCGAAGTGGCGGTAAAAGCCACCTACAGTCAGGCCCGCATCTTTCATCAGATCAGCGATGCTGATGCCGTCCAAGCCTTGTTCGCGAAAGCGTTTGGCAGCGGCATCGACGATGCGTTGATGGGTAACGACCTTCTCAGCTTGCGAATGTCCCACGTCTTCGGCTCCATGAATCAAGAGAGCTATTATAATCCTGATCGGTTTTCGTGGGGGTTACCAGTGCGCCTCAGTCGTTGTCGTCCATCAGCAGCGCATGAAGTCGTCATCAATGCGACGCGGCGAAATCGTCGATCGTTGCAGCGGGAGATAGCGCGAACGAAGCCCGCATATCTCGCGCCTCATCGGCCGGCGAGCGGCCAAAAAAACGTTTGAATTCGCGACTGAACTGCGAAGGACTTTCGTAACCGACTCGCGCCGACGCAGAAGCAGCCGTCAAGCCGTCGCGAATCATCAGCAGGCGCGCCTGATGCAGACGTGTCGACTTGATGTATTGAATCGGAGAGGTCAGTGTGACGGTTCTGAAGTTGACATGGAACGCGGGAACGCTCATGCCTGCTTCTTCCGCGAGACTGCTCACATCGAGTGACTGCGCATAGTCGGTGTGAATTCGCCGCAGCGCTTTCGCCACTCTGCCGAAACGGCCCTGATGCGCGAGCGCGGCTCTCATCGCTGCGCCTCGTTCGCCGATCAATACCCGGTAGCAGATTTCCCGCACGATGGCCGGCCCCAGCACCTCGGCGTCCAGCGGCGAGCTGACGGCCTGGAGCAGGCGCAAGGTCGCTTCGGCCAGGTCTCCTTCGAGCGGCGTCGATACGATGCCTAGCGGTGCGCCTTGCTGATGGCGACCGGACCGATCGATCATCAGAATCAGGTCGGTCAGTTCGATCAGGTCGAGACGCAACGACACTGCCAGCATCGGCTCGGCCTCGCTCGCTTCCGTTTCCGTCGAGAACGGCAGGGGCACGGACAGGATCAGATAGTGCTGGGCGTCGTACACGTACACCTCTTCGCCCAGGAAGCCCAATTTGCGCCCCTGACACACGATCACGATGCTGGGTTCGTACAGCACGGGCGTACGACCCAGCGGCCGGTTGGAGCGCATGAACCGCACCCCCTCCAGCGCGGACTGGGTGTACCCCTCGTTCGGCGCCAGACGCTCGAGCAGGCGCACCATTTTTGCGGAAACAGCGTTACGGGCAGCCGTCACGAGGACTTCTCCTTCACCGGATCTGGTGAAGGAATTCTACTGGATACGATCAACGGGGCGCATCCACTTCAATAGGAATAGGCAATACCGCGATCGTCGCGTGTATTCGCGCGCAAGTGCCCGGCTCATAACATGGGTCATCGGCTGGACGGTGTAGCCGAAGCGACCCGGAGACCCCGCCGCGATTGCCCTGCACGCTTCATGCGCAGACTTCGCAGCCGCTCTCGCGGACAAACCTGCACAGATTGTCGGAACGGAGAACGCAACATGACGACGCAATCCAACCCATCCAGAGTCATCCTGATCACCGGGGCAAGCAGCGGTATCGGCGAAGCGGCCGTCCGGCTGCTTGCCGCTCAAGGGCACCATCTCGTGATCGGCGCGCGGCGCACGGAACGACTCGCGGCGCTGACCGAAGAACTCGAGGCAAGCGGCGCCTCGGTTCGCTATCAGGCGCTCGACGTCACTTCCGCCAGCAGCGTGAGCGCTTTCGCCCAGTTCGCACTGGACACCTTCGGCCGCATCGATGTGATCGTCAACAACGCCGGCGTCATGCCGTTGTCGCCTTTGAGCGCGATAAAAGTGGATGAATGGGATCGCATGATCGATGTGAACATCCGCGGTGTGCTGCACGGGATCGCTGCCGTGCTGCCGACCATGGAGCGCCAGGGGTTCGGCCAGATCATCAATATTTCGTCGATCGGCGGCCTGTCCGTCACACCGACGGCGGCCGTGTACTGCGCGACCAAGTTCGCCGTACGCGCCATCTCGGACGGCCTGCGGCAGGAGACCGACAAGGTGCGCGTGATCGTGATCTGCCCAGGCGTCGTGGAGTCGGAGTTGGCCGACTCGATCTCCGACGACACCGCGCGGGCCGCCATGCGCGACTTCCGCCGCATCGCGCTGACGTCGGACGCCATCGCGCGCTCGATCGCCTATGCGATCGAGCAGCCGGCCGATGTCGACGTCAGCGAAATCGTCGTGCGTCCGACGGCGAGCCCTTTCTAACCGTCATCATCTCCGAGGAGAATCATCATGACTTCACATGCATCCGCCGACCAGCCGTTCGCCGGCAAGGTCGCTATCGTCACCGGCGCAGCAAGCGGCATCGGCCTTGCCACCACCGAGTTGCTGCACGCGCAAGGCGCCAGTGTGATTGCTGTTGGACGCGGGGCCAACGTCGAAGCGTTGGCGCGTCCGGGGATCGTCCCGCTCATCGCGGACGTCGCGCATGAGGAAAGCGCGGCCCGCGCCGTATCTACTGCGATGGAACGCTTCGGCAAGCTGGACATCCTGGTCAACAACGCCGCGATCATCATCAACAAGCCGGTCATCGAGATGACGCTCGACGACTGGAATGGCATTCAGGCGGTCAATTCCACGGGTGCGTTCCTGTTCTCGCGCGAGGCAATGCGCGCGATGATGCCGGCGAAGACGGGTGCCATCGTCAACGTCGGGTCGTATGCGTGCTATCAGGCGTTTCCGCTTATCGCGGCCTATGCGGCGTCCAAAGGTGCGCTCGCCCAGTTGACGCGCGCCATGTCGCTCGAGGCGATCGATCATGGCATTCGTGTCAATGCGGTGGGATCGGGCGATGCCGTAACGAACATCACGAACCACATCCATGAGGATGGCCGGGCTTTCCTTGCCGAACACGGCAAGAATGCGCCCATCAAACGTGCGGCCGAACCGCGCGAAATCGCCGAAGTGATCGCCTTTCTGGCTTCTGAGAAAGCCAGTTATATGGTCGGCGCAGTGGTGATGGCGGATGGTGGTATGAGCGTGGCGCTCAAGTAAGGAATCGGTCGAATTTTTTTTAATCGTCGACCTCATTTAAATTCGCACTACGTATTTATCAAGGAAATTATCATGAGCAATTCCGCGAAAATCTGGTTCGTGACGGGCGCATCGAAAGGCGTCGGCCAACGACTCGTGCGGCAACTCATCGCACGTGGCGATCGCGTCGCCGCGACCTCGCGAACCGTGGCGTCGCTGACGGAAGCAATCGGTCCTGCCTCCGCGCAGCTTCTTCCGCTGCAAGTGGATCTGACCCATGACGAGAGCGTGGGCTCGGCCATCGCGCAAACCATCCAGACCTTCGGCAAGATCGATGTCATCGTCAATAACGCCGGATACGCCCAACAGGGAACCGTCGAAGCGCTTTCGGACGAGGAGCTTCGGCAAAACTTCGAAGTCAACCTGTTCGCGCCGCTGACTGTACTGCGACACGCGCTCCCGCATCTGCGCGGACAGCGTGGCGGGCATGTCGTCAACATCGCGTCGATCGTGGGTTATCAGGGCGGTTACGCCGGCTGGGGCAGCTATGTGGCGAGCAAGTTCGCGCTCGCCGGCCTGACCGAATCGCTCGCGGCCGAGGTGGCCGAGTTCGGCATCAAGGCGACGGTGGTGTACCCCGGGCCCGTGCGCACGGAGTTTTTGTCGAGCGGCGCGCTGGCAGTGGCCAAACGCCAGATCGATGAATACACGGAAGCCAAGGCGTCGCTCGATCTGCACCTGGGCACGCTGCACGGTCATCAGGCCGGTGATCCGGAAAAACTGGCCATGCTGATCATGCAGGCGGTGGAGGTTGCCGAACCACCGCTGCACCTGTTCGCCGGCAAGATCGCCAACGAACTGGCAGCGCAAAAGGCCGCCGCGGTCCAACGCGACCTTGATGCGTGGAAAGGTTCATCCGAAGCAACGGACTTTGAAGAGTAACGTCAAACCTGTTCGGCGCCCAGCGATGGGCGCCGCGCGTCTAACGTGATGGCGACGGACTTTCACATGACGATGCGACATGAGCCGGACCTGATCGGCCGGGTGCCTTCGACAACGACAGTGCCTACGCCTTGGCTCGCTTTCTGGCTGCGCGCGTAGCCGCAGGCTTCTGAGCCAGTTCGCATTGCTGTATCACGCTCTGCAGATGATCCGGGCCCACCGTGATGGCGCTCAGCAGCGTCATCACCACGAAGTCGATCAGCTTCGGTATCGCCACTTTGGTGTCCGCGCGCGGCGCGCGGTTCGACAGGATCAGCGTGGCGAGACCATGCTCCATACTCCACGCGGCATGGGTCACGAGTTTGAGATCGGACTGAGCCCAACCACTTTCGATCGCCAGCGCCTCGATCGTCGCGGAAAACAACCCGAAAGACCGGTTACTTTCCTCGGTGAGTTCTGGATACGCTTGATGCGCCGCGATGCGAGGCCCGATCATCAGACTGAACAGCCCGTTGTGGCGCTGTGCGAACTCGATGTACACCCGCATCATCCGGTACGCTTTGGCAAGCGGGGTATCTTCGCTGTCACGGATAGCAACGCGCAGCGCAGCGAGGTCGCGATAACCGCTGGCCGCGATCGTGGCCAGCAGTTCGTCGATGCCCGCAAAATGCCGCGAGGGCGCGGCTTCTGATACGCCCACCATGCGCGCGAGATAACGGAGGCTCAAGTCTTGCGCCGATACCTCCATGAGCGCGTTGCGTCCCGCTTCAATGAGCGCATTGCGCAGATTGCCGTGGTGGTAATCCGCATTCTTCGCGATAGATGACTTGGGACTCACGTGACCTTTGTTGGAGGAGCAAGGCGAGGGATTGATTATAGATTCCGCGCGGAGAGGCACGCAATATCGCGAATCACGTTGTGCTTTGAACCGGCATATCGGCCGCGCGCGACCGCTTCCTGGCAATGCGTTGCACGCCGAACAGAAGAACGACGACGCCAAGAGCCTGGACACAGGCAATCATGATGAACCCACTCGCGTAAGTTCCCGTTGCGTCGCGGACATATCCGATCAGAAAAGGCGTAACGAATCCGGCGACGTTAGCGATAGAACTGATTAACGGCACGGCAACCACCAGCGACTTGCCGCTGAGCAGGCCGACAGACATCTGCCAGAAGAGCGTGATACCGGCCCCCGTTCCCGCGTAGCCGAGAACTAGCAGGAAGAAAGTCGCGATGGTACTGCTGTGCCAGACGAAGACGAGCATCGAGAGGCTTGCTGCAGTGAAGACCGATGCGAGCGCACAGAAGAGCCGACGGCGATTCGGAGCGCCCCCGATGCTGCAGATGAGCACATTGCCGAATGCGCCCAGAATGCAGGCACCGGCAACCGCCCAGCCAATCTCTTTGTACCCGCCGAATCCCGCTTCGCGAAGTATCGTCGGGGAGAAGAAGAACAGTGCGGCTGTCGCGGCAAGGAGGCTGAAGTAGGCCGCGCTCAGGATCCAGACAGCCGGGTTGCGTAACGGGGAACGCCCGTCTGTGCCGACGTCGTCCGTCGCTTCGGCATTTTTCCTGAGATCGTCATCGACGAGCTTACGTTGTCGCGCCGAAAGCCACTTTGCGCTGCCGGGCAGATCCGGAAGTATCGAGAACGCGACGCACGCCAGCACGACCGTTGGAATTGCCTGAGCGAAGAACATCCATCGCCAGCCCTGAAAGCCGGCCAGTCCATTCATGTGCTCGAGCACGAATCCACCTGTCAATCCGATCGCGACCGTCGAGAATAGCGAACCTGAATGGAACATGCTGAAATTGCGAGTGCGCCTTTTGCCCGGAAACCACGCATTGAAGTACAACACGACACCCGGGTAGAAACCGGCCTCGAATACACCGAGCAGGAACCTCAACACATAGAACGTCGGCACGCTATTGACGAACGTCATCGCGACACTCGTCACGCCCCACGCGCAGGCGATACCTGCAAGTACGGCGCGTGCACCGAACTTCTTTTGCAGTATCGTGGTCGGCACGCCGAACAGCACATAGCCGACGAAGAAGAGACCAGCGCCCAATCCATATACCGTTTCGCTGAATCGCAGATCCGCGACCATCTGCAACTTCGCGAAGGCAACGTTCGAACGACCGACCCACGCCAGCATCCATAGGCCAAACAGTATCGGCAGTATCCTCCATTGCGCCGAAGCGTAGGCCTTCCGCAGGAGGGTGTCGTCATCTGACGATGATTCGTCCACACAGGCTTGCTTCACCACTTCCATTCGCTCCTCCGACTTGTCGTGTTGATACCGGAACTACAAGGCGGACTGCAGTGATCAGGTTGCCGGTCACTTCCGCGACACACGCTCTGAAGCAGATCGTCCCGAACCACGCGCGTCCGCATCGGTTGCGTTTAGTCGGACCGTGCTTCCGCAAGCACAGCCGCGTCTATTTCGTTCGCGCACGGTGGCGGCCCGCCGACCAGAATGCCGGTGCCGACGGCATTGCGGATTTCGACATCCGCCAGGCCCATTTCGCGGAACACCTGTTCGTTGTGTTCGCCCCGAAATGCCGGCGCGCTGCGCATGCCGAGTTCGTCATCGGAAAAGCGCCACGGATAGCCGTGAATGAGATACGAGCCGCCCCGGCGATCCGGCACTGCGTGCACCGCTCCCCATTGCTTCGCCCAATCGGTCTCGGCCAGTTCTTTCAGCGTACGGATCTGGCCTATTGCGATCTTGGCTTCGTCGAGTTGCGCATCGAGCGTCTTGAGATCGCGGAATGACAGCATCCACGTCTGGATCACTGCGTGCAGTGCCTTGTAGTTCTGCAGGCGGCGCTCAGCAGTGCTGAAGCGCGGATCGTGTACAAGGTCCATGCGGCGCATCGCGCGCAAGTAATTCGGAAACGTGTTGCTGCCGATGATGCTTTGCGCCGCCACGAACTCCTCGCCACCGGGGCCAACGAAATGCGGGCCATCGGAGGCGCCGAGGATGCCCGGCTCGGCGCCCGTATCGACGCCTGCGAGATCGAGGTGAGCGCGTTCGTTGATCGACAGCATCACGGCCGCCATCGCGACGTCGATGTATTGGCCGCGTCCCGTTACTTCACGCTTGCGCACCGCCGCGAGCACGGCGATGGTTGCCTGCAGGCCCGCGTAGACGTCCGCGTGTGACAGAGGGTCGGTCCACTTGCGGCCGTCGTCCACGCCGTCGAAATGGCGCAGTGTGTTGTGCGTGAAGCCCGCTTCGGCCTGCACGGTCGGCGCGTAGGCCATGCGCGACGCCCAGGGGCCGCGCTGGCCGTAGCCGGTGATCGACACATAGACTACTTTTGGATTGCGCTTCGCGAGCGTGTCGTAGTCTAGTCCGAAGCCCTTGAGCGTGCCGGCCCGAAAATTTTCGACGATGATGTCCGCCTCGTCGCACAGCCGTAGCACGAACTCGCGTGCGTGCGGCGCGTTCAGGTCGATGCTGACATTGCGCTTGCCGCTATTCTGCTGCGCGTAATAGCCCGACATGCCGTCGCGATTCGGGAACGCGGCGCGCGACACGTCGGGCCGCGGCGGTTCGATCTTGATCACATCGGCACCGAGATCGGCCAGCGTCCGGGCGCACAGCGGGCCGGCCAGCACCCGCGAAAAGTCGACGACCTTGAGTCCTTCGAGTGGTCCGGCCATGTCAATTCCCTTCGAAAATGGCGGTGCCTGGGCCGGCGGCATCGAAGGCCTCCAGTCCACGCTTGAGATCTTGCGACGCCCACACGGGCTTTTGCAGTTCGAACATCGCTTCGTCGGCGGCAGCAAGACCTTCGTTGACCGCTACCCGTACCAGTTGCTTGGTCGCGGCATGCGCGATGGTCGGACCAGCGGCCAGTTCCTGCGCAACGGACAGTGCGACTTCATCGAGTTTGTCGTCGGGCACGACGAGATTGATCAAGCCCCAGCGTTCGAGCGTCGCCGCGTCGTAACGGCGGCCGAGCATCGCGAGTTCTTTTGCGCGTGCAGGGCCGGCCCGCATCACCTGACGCTGGATGCCGCCGAGCAGCGGATGCAGGCCGAGCGCGACTTCGACGGATCCGATCCTGGCCGATTCGGCGACCACGCTGAAGTCGCAGGCAAGCGCCACTTCGAAGCCGCCGCCAAGGCATGTGCCGTTCACTGCGACAACGATCGGAATCGGTAGTGTCTCGAAGCCGCGAAGCACCTCAAGCGGATCCATCAGTGCCTGGCCTTGCCTCGCAATGCGATCCGGGAAGAGCGACACTTCAGCGCCGGCCGAGAAGTGCCGCAGGCCGCTGCGCAGCAGGATCGCGCGCGAGCCGCGTTTCACCGCCGCGTCGAACTCATCGAGTAGCGCGCGGTACAGCGTCGGACCCATCAGGTTATGCGGGCGACGGTTCATCGTAAGAACCGTCACATGACCTTTGAGTTCTGTCTGAACAATTGCTTCGTCCATTGTTGCTCCATTTATCGGATTCAAGTGTTTTCCGAGTTGATGTTAACAAGCATAACATTGAGATGATGTGTTGCCAGTCGCGTTTCCCCTGGCCGCTGCCCAGATCCGGTGACTCAATGAGTCAGGCGTGGAGAGAGTCGTTTCTTTGTGGTTGGAAAGACGGGCGGGGGAGGGACTCGACTATTCGAATGCGTTGCAGCGCAGGTCGGAGTGTCGAATTGATGGCATAACGAATGAAATAAAAGATCCTTCTGATCGACTCGGCGCATGAGCCGCGCCCGCGCTGTCATAAGTGCGGGCGCTCCCGATAGCCTTCAATGAGCGTTCAATAGTCGATGCCCGCGACAACGCGCGCGTCCCTTTCGGCACCATCCCCAAGTACGGCCAACGCCTCCTGATAAGCCTCACTCTGGAACGTGGCGAGAGCCTGTTCAAAGCTCGGAAATTCCACTACGACCGTCCGTTCCTTCAGGCCCGCTTGGAACGCGACGACCTCTCCACCTCGTACCAGAAACTTTCCGCCCGCCGCTTTCACGACCTCTGTCGCGAGGACACCATATGCCGCGAGCTTGCTTGCATCATGGACCGCTCGATACGCCGCTACCCAATATCCCTTTGCCATTTCGCTTCCTCGGTTGAAGATAACTCAACAATAGTAACACCGTTAACATGAAGTTCCATGAGGGTTATTCCTGGCCCAAAAAGCGTGTGCGGAAATAGTGTTAACGGTGTTAGCATAAAGTCACACGATGACTCGATGCCATCCATTTCACGGAGAACTTCATGCCGTACACGAGTATCAATCCTGCCACGGGCGAACTGCTCGCCACCTACGACGATATATCCGACGAGTTGCTCGAAGCGAAGCTCGCTGCCGCGCAGCGCGCCTTTGAAACCGACTGGCGCCGCCGTCCGGTCAACGACCGGGCACGCATCGTGTCGCGCGCGGCGGCGCTGCTGCGGGAAAAAGCGGTCGAATATGCTGGCTATCTGACGCTCGAAATGGGCAAACGCAGCGCTGAAGCGCTCAGGGAAGTCGAATCGACGGCCAGCATCCTCGATTACTACGCGAAGCACGCACAAGCCTATCTCCAACCGCGCCCGCTCGCAGAAGCGCCGGGCGCGGCGGTGCACATCGAGCCAATCGGCGTGTTGCTCGGCATCGAGCCGTGGAATCTTCCGTACTACCAGATTGCGCGAGTGGCCGGGCCGCAACTGATGGTGGGCAACGTCCTGCTGCTCAAGCACGCCGAAAACGTGCCGCAATCGGCGTTGGCCTTCGCGCGACTGTTCGAGGAAGCAGGTGCGCCCGAAGGCGTCTATACGAATCTGTTCATCTCGATCGAGCAGGCCGGGCGTGTCATCGAAGACCCGCGTGTCCAGGGCGTGACGCTGACGGGCAGCGAGCGCGCCGGGGCCGCCGTCGCCGAGCGTGCCGGCCGCAACCTGAAGAAAGTCGTGCTCGAACTGGGCGGCAGCGACCCCTTCATCGTGCTGGAGGATGCGCCGCTCGACTGGGCAATCCAGAGCGCGGTGGCGGGCCGCATGTTCAATGCGGGTCAGCTATGCGTCAGCTCCAAGCGCATCATCGTGGTCGGCAAGGCACGCGGCGACGCATTCCTTGATGGTTTCGCAACGCGTATGGCAGCGCTCGAAGCCGGTGATCCGACCGATCCGGCGACGGCCGTCGCGCCCGTCTCGTCTGAGCGTGCGCTCAATCTGCTGCTCGAACAGATCGATCGCGCGACATCGCATGGTGCGCGCGTCGTGTGCGGCGGCAAGCGCGTCGAGCGCCCGGGCTTCTATTTGCAACCGACTATTCTGACCGATATCACGCCGCAAAATCCGGTCTTTACCGAAGAACTGTTCGGCCCGGTCGCCGCTTTCCACGTCGTCGACGACGAAGCCGCCGCGATTGCCCTGGCCAACGGCACGCCATACGGTCTCGGCGCGTCGGTGTTCACTGCGGATACCGAACGCGGCGAGCGGGTCGCGGCGCAGATCGACAGCGGCATGGTGTTCGTCAATCAGCCGTTCGGCACGTCGGCGGAATTGCCGTTTGGTGGCGTCAAGCGTTCAGGTTTTGGTCGGGAGCTTTCTCAGCTGGGCTTCGACGAGTTCGTCAACAAGAAGCTGATCAAGGTAGCGCCTGTCGGGGTAGGGCCGTTCGGCCCCGCGCGGGCCGCCTGAACGGGGTGCCTGACACGGCGCCCATCGCGAAGCGCACGATTGGGGCGCTTCATTCATATTTCTTTTGAACGAACACCATGACAAGCAAGACGATCATCAGTTGCGCAATCACTGGAAGCGACGATACGCCGCGGCTGAATCCTGCAGTGCCCGTTACGCCCAGGCAAATCGCCGATGAGGCCATTGCCGCATGTGAAGCCGGTGCGAGCATCGCTCATATCCACGTACGTGACCCCAAGACAGGCGTCCCGAGCACCGAGCTGTCGCTCTATAGGGAAGTCGTTTCGCGTATCCGCGATAGCGGGTGCCCGATATTGATAAATCTGACGACGGGCCCCGGCGCACGCTTCATTCCCAGCGACGAAGACCCGAACCGGGGCAGCGAATTGAGTACGATGATGACGCCTGAGGCACGCGTGCGGCATGTGATCGAATTGCGTCCGGAAATCTGCACGCTCGACGTCGCCACGATGAACTTCGGCAATCGCGCGTTCGTGAACGTGCCCGATCATCTGGTCAAGATGGCAACCTTGATCGAGGAAGCCGGCGTGAAACCGGAGATCGAGGTATTCGATCTCGGGCATGTGCGCCTCGCGCGCCACCTGATCGAAACGCACGGGGTTTTGCAGGCTCCGCTGTTCCAGTTATGTCTTGGCGTGCCATGGGGCGCGTCAGCGGACACCGAGAGCCTTCTTCAGATGAAACGGTATCTGCCCGAGAACGCGCGCTGGTCGGCGTTCGGCATCTCGCGGGCCCAATTTCCGGTGGTGGCGCAAAGCGTGATTCTTGGCGGCAATGTCCGAGTTGGCCTCGAGGACAATCTTTATCTCGCCAAAGGGGAACTGGCGCCGGGAAACGCGGCGCTGGTCAAACGCGCGGTCAATATCATCAAAAGCATCGGCGCGGACGTCGCAACGCCCGACGAGGCTCGCGGCATACTTGGGCTTCCCCGTCGCCAGTAGAGCGGCCTGGTTCTGCAGGAACATTGTGTTGCGAAGCAACTTGAGTTCTAACCGGTAGCCTGTCTTTGGACTACCGATACCGCCGCCTCCGCTCATGTCAACGCGAGAGGTTTCGATGTTCTGACATGAGCAATGCGGCATCTATTGATGTATGGAGACAACAATGCCTTTGTGGAATATCTATCACCCGGTCGGTGCTTACACGGCAGAGGAAAAGCACGAGATGGCCAACCGCATCGCGGACATCTACATCATTCCGCGCTTCTACGTAGGTGTCCTGTTTCATGAACAGCCGAAAGACTCGTTCTTCATGGGAGGCGAGTCACGATCCGACTTTGTACGAATCAGACTGGACCAGTTCGCGAGGCACATCGCCAAGGACCCCGAGTGGACGGCGTCCTGGCTCCGCAAGGCGAATGCGGCGATCGCGCCATTCGTCCAGGATCGGGGCTACCACTACGAGTTGCACGTCGGCGAAACGCCGCGAGAACTGTGGTTGATCGACGGCATTCGACCGCCGCGGCCTGATACGGACGCTGAGAAGAAATGGAAGCTGGAAAACTGCGTGTCGCCTTATGATCCGAGCGAAGGCTGAATGCGGCGGTTTCGTTAGAAGCGATTCAGACGCGAAGCTTGACAGTCTGCGGTGAAGGCCTGGCCGTCACCGCAGTCTCGAGGTCCTATCTTGCCTTTCACATAGCGAGCGACATGGCAGTCAGACAGGCGCCATTCCGTGCTCGATTTTCACTCGATCTCCATCTGCCGAAGCGAGATGGTTCAGGAAAGCGCGAGCTGCTTCCTGTCGTTCAGACGTTGCGCAGATTGCCGCGGAAAAGACCGTGACAGCCTGGATCGTGGCGGGGAGCATGCCTATGATGTCGATTCCGGGTTGGTGGACGAGTTCACTCAGCTGCTGAAAACCGAGCTCGACCTTTCCCTCAGCGATAAGGCTGCCCACAGGTACGCCGGGCCGCGCTTCGACGATACGATCCGCGATGACGTCGGCAATACCCCATTGACGAAGCAGATTGATGATATGCGTGCCGCTCGGTCCCGTTGAATACCCGATAGTCCGGGCGCGCAGCACGGCGTCGCGTACTGCAGACCCGGAACTGATATCTCGACGTGGCTCACCGTGTTTAATGGCGACAGCCACCTCCGAGCGGGCAACATCGACGCGGCTTCTTGAGACGATGTGACCATCCCGCTCCAGCCGGTCGAGTGCATCGGATGCAAGAACGACAACGTCGAAACGCTCGCCTTCCTGAATGCGTCGAGCCGCTTCAACGCCGCCTACCGACACAATCGAAACACGCTGCCCGGACGTCGCTTCGTATGCATCCGCGAGCTGCGTCAACACATGCCGCGTGGCCATCGACGATATGACGGTCAATGAAACGCGCGAAGTATCAGTCGACATACTGGCCTCAATCAGTCGATATAACGGAGGCCGGCCTGCTTCAACGGTTCCCGCATGTTGTACATGTCGAGTCCCAGAACACCGGAAGCGAGCTTGGCGCGCTTTTCTGCTTCCAGCGCTTCCCGCGCGCTCGCCTTATCGAGTACTGCTGCAGCGGCAGAAGCGGGGACCGCGACCACACCGTCGAAGTCCGCGACGATCACATCGCCAGGCGAAACGAGTGCGCCGGCGCAAATCACAGGAATATTGACCGAGCCGACCGTTGCCTTGATCGTGCCCTTCGAAGAGATCGCCTTGCTCCAGACGGGAAAGCCCATCTCTTCGAGCACTTTTACGTCGCGCACGCCGGCGTCGATGATGAGGCCCGTTGCGCCGCGCGCCTTGAAGCTCGTCGCCAGCAGGTCGCCGAAGTAGCCGTCGGTGCAGTCTGCCGTGATGGCGGCAACGACCAGGTCGCCGGGCTGAATCTGTTCAGCGGCAACGTGCATCATCCAGTTGTCGCCCGGATGTAGCAGGACCGTGACGGCTGTACCGCACGCCTGGGCGTGAGGGTAGATCGGGCGCATGTACGGCTTGAGCAGGCCCGTACGACCCATTGCCTCGTGAACGGTGGCCGAGCCCAACGCGCCGAGTTTGCTGGTGACTTCCTTGTCCGCGCGTTTGATGTTGCGATAGACAACGCCCATTTCATACATAGTCAAACTCCCTTTGCCTTGAGGGCAGCGTCAAGACGCGGATAGACACGCCGCGCGTTGCCCTCGTAGATCTTGTAGCGGTCCTCTGCGTCGATGGCCGCTGCCTCGACATAACGTTTCGTGTCGTCGTAGTTGAAGCCCGTCTCCGGGTCGATGCCACGCACGGCACCAATCATTTCGCTCGCGAAGAGAATGTTCTCAACGGGTATCACGCGCGTCAGCAGATCGATGCCCGGCTGGTGATAGACGCAGGTGTCGAAGAACACGTTGTTCAGCAGATGGTCCTTGAGCAGCGGCTTCTTCAATTCCTGTGCAAGCCCACGGAAGCGCCCCCAGTGATAGGGCACAGCACCGCCGCCGTGCGGGATGACAAAGCGCAGCGTCGGGAAATCCTTGAACAGATCCGAAGTGAGGCACTGCATGAATGCGGTCGTATCCGCGTTCAGATAGTGCGCACCGGTAGTGTGAAAGCACGCATTGCAACTGGTGCTGACGTGAACCATCGCCGGGATGTCGTATTCGACCATCTTCTCGTAGATGGGATACCAGTACCGGTCCGACAGCGGCGGGCTGGTCCAGTGACCACCCGACGGGTCCGGGTTCAGGTTGATCGCGACATTGCCATACTGTTCGACGCACTTCACCAGTTCGGGGACACACGTCTTGATATCGACGCCGGGACTTTGCGGCAGCATCGCTGCCGGAATGAAGTTGTCCGGGAACAGTTCGCTCACGCGAAAGCACAGCTCGTTGCAGATGGCTGCCCACGTGCTCGATACCTCGAAGTCCCCAATGTGATGCGCCATGAAGCTCGCGCGTGGACTGAAAATGGTCAGATCGAGGCCACGCTCACGCATCAGTCGAAGCTGGTTGCTTTCGATCGATTCCCGCAATTCATCATCGCTGATGCGGAGTTCGGAAACGTGCGGCATGTCGGCCGGATTCTTGATGCCGGCGATCTGGCGGTTGCGCCAGGCTTCCAGCGCTTTCGGTGCTGTGGTGTAGTGCCCGTGAATGTCGATGATCATCGTTGCTGTCTCTGTCAGTGCGGTGGCTGGGAGTCCCTGTGGTCTATTGCTTGGGCGACCCGGACTTGTCCCACGAGAGGTTTTGACTACCCTTGCCGGCTACCGAATAAAGCGCACCGGGCGCGTTGCGGGTCTTCTGGAATGCTTCGAGTGTTTCGCCACGCATGGCGGCGTAGATATGCAGATTCGACACGCCCGTGACGGCGCCGAGCTTCTCCAGCATGAAGAAGATGACGCCGTAGTGGAGCAGTCCGCGCCAGTCGCGCCGGCGAAGCAGATCGCGTTCCTGTTCGGTCAGGCCCGCCGCCTCGAAGCTCGCTTCTTCGTCGCGCTTGAACGCTTCGCGATGCTCGGGTTCGACCATGCGATGCAGGTAATCGTTGATGCGGTACGCGCGCACGGCCATCTCGATCGAGAACGGATACGTGCCGTCGAGTTTCTCGACATTGGTCAGTTCGACCGCCATCTTCTGGCGATGCCGCTCGACGATAGCGGGATTGGGCTCGCTATCTTCGCCTTCATAAATCGCCGTCGCGATGCCTGCCATCGACGGCAGGTAATAGCTGCGATGCTTGCAGACCACGTTCGACGACAGCGCGCCGCGCATCGTGAGCCACATGACGACTTCCGCGCCTTCGTAGCCGCCGAGTTCCGCATACTCGGCGATCGTCATGTTCGCGAGTTGCTCGGGGTCGCGCTCGAACAGGTCGAGGAAACGCTGGTCCCATTCCGTGTTATTGAAGCCGGCGCGTTCGCCGTGCACCTGGTGGGACAGGCCACCCGTCGCGAGAATCGCAACCTTCAGGTCTTCCGGATAGCTTTCGATGGCGCGGCGCAGCGCCTGACCGAGTTTGTAGAAGCGCCGCGCGCTCGGCACGGGCAGTTGCAGAACGCCCATCTGCAGCGGAACCAGCTTGACCGGCCACTCGGGCTTGTGCGGGCACAGCATCGACAGGGGCGAGAAGCAGCCGTGATCGAGCGCCTTGTTCTGAAAGAACGACATGTCGAACTCGTCCGTCATCAGCGACTTGCCGATGTGCGCCGCGAATTCCGGATGCCCCTTGATGGCGGGCAGATCGCGGGCGCCGCCGCCTTCGTCTGCGACCTGCCACTGCTCGCCGACGCCGAGCGCGAACGCCGAATAGTGATCGAAGAAGAACGACGTGACGTGGTCGTTGTAGATCGTCACCAGCACGTCGGGGCGCTTCTCAGCGAGCCAGTCCGCCAGCGGCGCGAAATTCTCGAAGATTGGCGCCCAGACGGGATCGTCCCGCTTGTTCTTGTCGAACGCGAAGCCGATAGTCGGAGTATGTGATGCGGCAAGCCCGCCGATGATTTTTGCCATAGCCGTAAGTCCCGTGACACGCGTCGCTTCGCGTGACGGTCTGTCAACGAAGCAAATCCCGCATTGAATAAACGCATGAGATAACAGCGGGCTCTGGCGTGTCAACCGTGGTTACACGGCCAGTTATGAGGTCTTCAGGCTGGGAGACGGGCGCGAAGCACGGTCGGTAAAGCGGTCGGCCGACCGGGGAAAATTTCTTACCGATAAATATTTTAGATACCCACTCCGCGTAAAAGCAATGAGGAAAGGGGAGCGCCGGTTGCGCGTCAGGCTCGATCAGAGGACCTGGCGCATCGCTACGCCCCCATTTCTGCTTAACGTTGCGAAAGTTGCTGCGTCACTTCAACCAGACGGGCTCCGACCAACCGGACCTCGGTGGCCGCTTTTTCGTCGGAGAGATGACCCGTTTCGGTAAATGCCAGATGTGCGGCGCCAAGAGAAAATCCTTGCGGAATGACGATGGCGCCCAGCTTCTCGAGCACCCCTCGCATGCCGAGCATCGAACGAACGCCACCCATCGGTCCAGGCGACGCGGATACCACGGCGGCCACCTTCTTTGCGATTAGCGGGATTCCGGGTTCACCACTCGCAAGAGGTCGACTGATCCAGTCGATCGCGTTCTTGAGCGACGCGGTGTATCCGCCGTTGTGCTCGGGCGATGCAACCAGCAGGGCGGTGTGTTCCGCAAACAGTCGCTGCAGATCTCTCACGCTGTCAGGCACACCGTGCCCGGCTTCGAAGTCGCCTTCATACAGCGGCAACCGGTAGTCCGCCGACGAGATAAACGTAATCTCGCCGCCGGCCTCATGCGCGCCGCGCGCCGCGATGTTTAGAAGTTTGCGATTCAATGAATCGCGGCGGCCGCTGCCGCATAGGGCAAGAACTTTGATGGTCATGATTCTGAGGAGAAGATGTAGAGAACAGCGAGGGGAAAGCATGTGGGGGACGTGACGCGGCCAATGGCCCGACAGGCCATGACGATGACGCGCGTCAGTTCTATTCGTCTAGCCCGGCGAACAGGGCGAACTGATCGACGGATTCACGCGGAATCTGGAGCTGGTTCACGATGGAATCGTCATCCGCATAACCTAGAGACATTCCACAGACCACCTCGTGGCCACGTTCAAGCCCAAGATGGTTTGCAATGACAGTCTGATAACGCGCGAACGAGACCTGCGGGCATGTATGGAGTCCGCGAGCGCGCGCCGCAATCATGACGGTTTGAAGGAACAGCCCATAGTCGAGCCAGCTGTACTTCTTCATACAGGCATCGATCGTGAAAATCATGCCGACGGGCGCGCCGAAGAAATCGAAGTTTCTGCCTGTTGCCCTGGAGCGCGCATCGACGTCCGACTTGTCGATACCCAATGCGCCGTAATAGCGCACACCGAAATCCTCTTGCCTCGAACGGAATGCGGCGGGTAAAGGTTCCGGCATATGTTGCAGCGGCGGATGCGTTTCATCCGCATGGGCACGCGCTAGCGCGTCGCTGAATTGCCGTTTGACCTGGCCGCCCAGCACATGAACACGCCACGGTTGCGTGTTCGAATTGCTGGGCGCAGTGCGCGCGACATCGAGAATGGCAACGACGTCTTCTTTCGAAACAGCGTCTGGACGAAAGACCCGAACAGCTTTCCGCGATCGGATAGTGGCGTCGACAATATAGGCGTCCGAATTCATTTAGGACCGGTCTCCACGGCTTGAACATGTCAAGCCAATGATGACACAGGCAATGCACGGACTGCGGTGAAAAAGCTGCAAGACCGACTTGCAGCAGATGGGATTTGGCAGCCAGCGTCTAAAGCGGCACGGTGCTCATAAAACCGCCTCCGCGACAAGTTGCAACGCAGGCGCGAGCTTCAGATAAACCTCCGGGCGTTCGAGCGCATAGGTCAGATTCCTTTGCGCGATCTGCACGTGCTCCGTCGCCAGCGACTGCGCGCGCATGCCTTCGCCTCGTTCCATCGCCTGCACGAGGCTGTGATGCTGCTGATGCGCCATGAACAGCCATTGACGGCCTTCGTCGATGGCGGACTGCATCGGCAACATCGCGCTTGCGGCGGCGAACGGCAGACGGTTGTTCATGTCGATCGCGCGGATCAGCGCAGCGTTTCCCGAGCCTTCGACGATCAGCTTGTGGAACCGGTTGTTCATGTCCGTATAGGCGGCGTAATCGTCGAGGTCCAGTTCGGACTTGGCGAGCAGCCGGTCGCCCCCGCGCAGACATTCGTTCAGCGCATTCGATAACTGGCGCGGCACGCCGTGTTCGGCCACGAGGCGAGCAGCCATGCCTTCGAGATGGCCTCGCACTGCGATGGCGTCGGCGATTTCCGCGGCGGTGATGCGCCGCATCACATAGCCGCCCGCCGGCGACGGCTCGACAAGGCCTTCCTGTTCTAGCGTGGTGAGCGCGAGCCGGACGGGCGTGCGCGATGCCTGCAACCGCTCGGCGAGCGCCACTTCGCCGAGGCGCTCTCCGGGGGCGAATTCGCCCTTCAGGATCAGGTCACGCAGATACACCAATACACGTTCTTGCTGGGATTCCATTTCACTCTCCGGTGCCCTTCGCCGGGTCAGGCGCGGGGGACTTCGTGCGTCTGATTGTAGGGCATGCGAGGCGGAACAGGACCGAAAACTTTGGATGTGCACGTGTGTATGTTCTTGATTGTATGCAACTAGCGATGAAATGCGATTTGGCGCTCGAAAGCATCTGTGCCAGGGAAAATCCTGGGATCCGCAGATAAAGCGATGCAAAACAACAAGATACGCGAATTTTCTCGCAAGATTATGTGCTCATGCATATCTGTGGGACGCTTTACGGTGTATGCAATTGTTGCGTTTGTGAATTCTTCAACCTATTCTTCGTGCTCATCAGAGGCTTCATTGCATACAGCAATTCGCCTCATGCATTCAGGTCAACCGGAGACAAGCCATGATGAGTTCCCAGCAAAACGACACGATTACGCGTGTTGGCAAAGGCACGCCCGCCGGCCAGCTACTGCGCAACTACTGGCAGCCCGTGGCGCTCGTGGAGGAATTGCCAGCGCAGCGCCCCGTCCGCGCGGTGCGGCTGATGGGCGAGGATTTCGTCGTATTCAAGGACGAGCAGGGTCGCTACGGCATGCTCGATCGCGACTGCCCGCATCGCGGCGCGGATCTGGCGGCGGGCCGGCTCGAAGCGGGCGGCCTGCGCTGCGCGTTTCACGGCTGGCTCTTCGATGTCAACGGAAGCTGCCTGTCGACGCCCGGCGAACCCATTGGCAGCACGCTCTGCAAGAAGGTCCGTCAAAGCGCGTATCCCGTGGTCGAGCGTAGCGGCATCCTGTTCGCCTACATCGGCGGCGGCGAGCCGCCTGCGTTCCCGAACTTCGACTGCTTCGCCGCGCCGGGCGAATACACGTTCGCCTTCAAGGGGCTGTTCGAATGCAACTGGCTGCAGGCTCTCGAAGTCGGCATCGATCCCGCTCACGCTTCGTTCCTGCATCGCTTCTTCGAAGACGAGGACGTGAGCGACAGCTACGGCAAACAGTTTCGCGGCGCGTCGGCGGATTCGGATATGCCGATCACGAAGGTGCTGCGCGAATACGAGTCGCCCGAGATTCTCGTCAGTCCGGCCGACTATGGGCTTCGGCTGATCGCGAAGCGTCCGCTCGACGATACGCAGACGCACGTGCGCGTGACCAACGTCGTGTTTCCGCAGGCGTTCGTGATTCCGATGAGCGCGGAGATGACCATCACGCAATGGCACGTGCCCGTCGACGACGAGAACTGCTACTGGTACGCGATCTTCACGAGCTTTGGCGCGCCGACCGACAAGGCGCAGATGCGCGCGCAACGGCTCGAACTGTATGAACTGCCCGACTACACATCGCGCAAGAACAAGCGCAATCACTACGGCTTCGATATCGACGAGCAACAGACGCAGACGTACACGGGCATGGGCTTCGACATCAACGTCCACGACCAGTGGGCCGTCGAATCCCAGGGCGCGATCCAGGACCGCACGCGCGAGCATCTGGGCACGACCGACAAGGGCATCATCGCGTACCGGCGCCTGCTCGTCGATGCGATCGAGAAGACGCGCGCCGGCGAGAAGACGCTGATGATGATCGACGAACAGCAGGCGGCGCATCTGACGGGACCCGCGTCGATCGACGGCATTGGGCCCGCCGACGGCTGGGACGACTACTGGAAGGCATCCGACGTCAAACGTCGCGATGCTGCGCCGTGGCCCGCACCGAAGGCTTGAGGACGGTTTCCGCAATCACAATGGAGCGCGCGGCCGTTCAACTGCCGCGTGAAGCACGATGTCTTTTGTTGAAAACCATGGTTTGTGGACGGACGCGCAGCATGTCGCGTACGCGGAACTGCTCGAACGGCTGAAGAAGAGCGACATGCAAGTAGTCCGCTTTTCGTTTCCCGATCAGCACGGACTGCTGCGCGGCAAGACGCTCGTCGTCGACGAGGCGATCAGCGCATTCAAGAGCGGCGTCACGCTGACGAGCACGCTGCTCGCCAAAGATACTTCACACCGCACGGTGTTCCCGGTATTCACGGCAGGCGGCGGCTTCGACATGCCTGAAATGCAGGGCGCCTGCGATACGTTGATGGTCGCCGACCCCGAGACCTTCCGGATTCTGCCGTGGGCGCCGCACACGGGCTGGGTGCTGTGCGACGTCTATTTTCCGAACGGCCGACCCGTGCCGTTCGGCACGCGTCATCTGTTTCGCCATGCGCTGGAGCAGCTCGGCAATCACGGTTTCGAATTCGTGTCCGGTCTCGAAGTCGAGTTCCATGTCTTCAAGGTCACCGATCCGAACATGAAGCCCGAGCATTCGGGACAGCCGGGCATTCCGCCCGATGTCGAGCTGCTGTCGCATGGCTATCAGTATCTGACGGAACTGCGCTACGACGCCGTCGATAACGTGATGGAGATGCTCCGGCGCGGTATCGACGGGCTCGCGTTGCCCGTACGCTCGCTCGAAGTCGAATACGGCCCGAGCCAGTTCGAGTTCACGTTCGCGCCGACCCGAGGCATCAAGAGCGCCGACGACATGATTCTGTTTCGCAGCGCGGTCAAGCAGATCTGTCAGCGCAACGGTTATCACGCGACGTTCATGTGTCGCCCGCGCATTCCGAATGTCGTGTCGAGTGGATGGCATCTGCATCAGTCGCTCGTGCATAGCGCGGACGGCAGCAACGCGTTCATGCCGTCCAATACGGACGCGCCGCTCTCGATGGTCGGTCAGCGGTATCTCGCGGGCTTGCTCGCGCACGCGCAGGGCGCGGCCGCACTGTCGACGCCGACCATCAATGGATATCGCCGCTATCGGCCGTATTCGAATGCACCCGATCGCGCGAACTGGGGTCGTGACAATCGCGGCGTGATGCTGCGCGTGCTGGGCGGACAAAACGATCCCGCGACGCGCATCGAAAACCGCGTTGGCGAACCGGCTGCGAATCCGTATCTGTACTTCGGCTCGCAGGTGCTCTCGGGGCTGGACGGAATCCGACGCAAACTCGAACTGCCCGCCTCCGCGGATACGCCCTACGAAACGCAGGCCGATGCATTGCCTCGCACCTTGAGCGATGCGATCGCCGCGCTACATGCCGACGAATCGCTGCGAGAAGGATTCGGCAGCGCATTCATCGACTACTTCTGCAAGCTGAAGGAAGCGGAGATCAACCGCTTCAATCTGGAAGTCACCGAGTGGGAACACCGGGAGTATTTCGAAACGTTCTGATGGCGTTCCCATCGAGGAGAGAAGTCATGCCTATCGTCACCTACATTCTGCGCGACGGCGATCGCCGCGAGATAGACGTACCCGCTGGCACCAGCGTGATGGAGGCCGCGATTCACGGCAACGTGCGCGGCATCGATGCCGAATGCGGCGGCTGCCTGTCGTGCGCGACGTGCCATGTTTATATCGATGCATCGTCGACAGCGAACCTGCCGTTGCCCGACGACTCGGAACTGGAACTGCTCGACGGCGTCGCCGCCGAGCGGCGTCCCGAAAGCCGGCTGAGTTGCCAGCTCGTCATGGTGGCTGCGATGGAAGGACTCGTCGTCCGGATTCCGCCCAGGCAAGGGTGACATCATGAATAACACGCTTGTGGTTGTCGGCGCGTCGTACGCGGGCGTCCAGCTCGCGGCGTCGGCCCGCGAACTCGGCTTTGACGGCCGTATCGTGCTGCTCGGCGACGAACCCGATGCGCCGTACCAGCGTCCGCCGCTGTCGAAGGGGTTTTTGACGGGCAGTTTTGCAGAAACGCGTTTGCCGCTGCGTTCGCAGGCATTTTTCGACGAAGAGAAGATCGAGTGGATGCCGTCGACGCGCGCCACGCACATCGACCGCGAGCGTCGTGAGATCGAACTGCATGACGGCTCGCGCATCGCGTATCGCCACCTTGCGCTGACGACGGGCGCCCGGGTACGCAAGCTCGATTGTCCCGGCGCGACACTTGGCGCCGTTCATTACTTACGCGATCTGCGCGACGCACGGCGTCTCGCGCAAACCGCGCGTACGACACGGCGCGCCGTCGTGATCGGTGGCGGCTATATCGGTCTCGAAGCGGCAGCATCGCTGCGTCAGCAGGGACTCGATGTCACGGTGGTAGAGACGGAGCCGCGTCTGCTGGCACGCGTCGCGTCGCCGTGGCTGTCCGGCTTCATGCTGCGTGCTCACATGGAGCATGGTGTCGTGTTCGAATTCGGCCGCAAGGTGGTCGCGCTGCACGACGCGGATGGGAGCGTATCGGTTGAACTCGATGATGGGCGGCGACACGTTTGCGATCTCGTCGTAGTCGGCATCGGCGTGATTCCGAATACCGAACTCGCCGCGGATTGCGGGCTGAACGTGGCGGGCGGCGTCATGGTGGACGCCTGCGCGCGTACCAGCGACCCGTCGATCGTCGCCGCCGGCGATTGCGCTTCGTTCGTCCCGCACTGGGCGCCGCCTGGCGCGAGTGCATGCCGCGTCGAATCCGTGCAGAACGCCAACGATATGGCAAAGACGGCAGCGGCAACGATCGTCGGGCGGCCGGAGGCGTATCGCGCGCTGCCCTGGTTCTGGTCCGACCAATACGATCTGAAGCTGCAGATGGCCGGCGTGAACGCGGGTTTCACTGACTACGCGATGCGCGGTTCTGTCGAAGACAAACGTTTCTCGCTCTTCTACTTTCGCGACGACAAGCTGATCGCCGTCGACAGCGTCAACCGGCCGCAGGACCACATGTTCGCGCGGAAGGTGCTCGCGAACGGCGCGCGAGTGTCGCCGGAGGCGGTACGCGATCCCGCATTCGATCTGAAAGCGCTCGCGAGCAGCGACGTGCACGCCGTTCGGGGAGTCGCGCAATGAGCGCTGAAAAACCCGGCCGTCCGCTTGTCGGCGTGGTATGTGATCGCTACTTCATCGGTGAACACGACCAGCATGGCGCGAAGCACAGCTATGTCCGCGCGCTGATGTTTAACGCGAACGTCAGTCCTGTGTTGATTCCGGCATCGCGCGAGATCGAAGCGGCGGAACCTTATCTGGATGGCGTTAGCGGCTTGCTGTTTCCGGGCGGCGCATCGAACGTGGAGGCGCACAGATATGGAGGGGAAACAGGTCGCGACATACTCGCCGATCCCGATAGAGATCACGTCGCGCTGAACCTGATGCGCGCTGCGGCGGCGCGCGGCATGCCCATGCTCGCGATCTGCCGCGGCTTCCAGGAAATGAACGTCGCCTTTGGCGGCACGCTCCACGCGGATATTCAAGCGTCGGGTCTTTCGCAAGATCATCTCGAAGACCTCGCGGAAGATCTGCCCACCCGCTATCGATACCGCCACGACGTCGAACTCACGCCTGCTGGCATGCTGTCGACGCTCGCCCATGCGCAGTGCGTGCGTGTGAATTCGTTGCATCGGCAGGGCGTCGACATGCTTGCGCCGCGGCTTGTCGTCGAAGCTCGCGCGCCCGACGGCCTGATCGAAGCGTATCGGCTGAACGGACACGACTTCGCGCTCGGCGTGCAGTGGCACCCCGAAGTCATGACACAACACGATCCACTGTCACGTTCGATCTTCGAAGCATTCGGCGCAAGTTGCCGCCGGTATCGTCAGGCGGCACGGCCCGCAACCGATCATCATGAGGGTTAGGAGCATGTCAGCGGATCGCATCGACCTGAACCTGCTGCGCGTATTCGACGCGATTTTCGAAGACCGCAATCTCGCTTTGGCAGGCAAGCGCCTGAATCTGAGCCAATCCGCGATCAGCCACGCGCTGGGACGCATGCGGCAGGTGCTCGGCGATGACCTGTTCGTGCGCACGGGCAAGGGCATGGAGCCGACGGTGCGCGCCGTCGGCATGGCCGCGCAGGTGCGTGGGGCGCTGGCGCAGATCAGGGCGGCGCTGGGCGTAGATGCATTCGATCCGCGCGTCGCGCAACGCAAGTTCGTCGTCGCGGCGAACGACTACATCACGTCGCTGGTGCTCGGGCGTCTCAGTCAACGGCTGCGCGCGGAAGCGCCGCTCGTGGACCTGGTGATCCGTCCATCGACGCGGCTCGATCTCGCCGGGCAGATCGACGTCGGCCGGATCGACGTGGCGATCGGCATATTCGCGGACGTGCCGGCACGCTTGCGCTCGGCGCAGTTGTGGGAGCAGACGGATGTGGTGCTGCTCCATCGAGACCACCCCATCGCCGAGCGCGCCGTTACGCGCGACGATCTGCTCGCTTATCCGCTCGTCGCGATCTCGCAGGGCGGCGAGGAAGAGGGCGCGGTGAGCGGCTTTATCGTCGAGCGCGGGCTGGCGCGGCAATCGGAGATGTTCAACCGCGACGCGCTCAACCGCGCATTCGCCGACGGTGGCGACGTGCCGCGCATGCGCATGTCGGTCGCGCATTCGCTCGCGATTCCCGCGCTGCTTCGTCATAGCGACATGCTCGCGCTCGTGCCGTCATCGCTTGGCCGTGAGCTGGAGCGTTACGGCGAACTGAAAATGTGCGCGACGCCATACGAGTGTCACAACGCTGCCGTGCGCGCCGTCTGGCACGAACGCAACGACACGGACCCCGCGCTGCAATGGTTGCGGCACCAGCTTGCCGATGTCGCGCGGCAGGTTCGCACCTGTTGACCCGGACCGTGCAAGATCGGTATGCAAACAATTCACTGCGCGCGCGCCATGGCGCGCCGCCTCGTCAACGTCGTCGAAACGGCCTGAAAACATAGGTCTTCTTGATTCAACCCGAACGTATCGCGCGATCTTTGCCACGTCGCGCGACGGACAGGTGCGCGCCGTGTGCGTGCTTCGCCGGGTTGTTGGCCCTATTTGGCGCTCTTAATCTTGGCCCCCGATCGATCGGCGAGGCACGCAGCAATGGCTGACGTGGCGACGCCGGCAGTTCAATCCCATCAGTGAGGATGCAATGGAAGAGACCCGGACTGTCGATGTACAAGCGCTCATCAACGAGCACCCTTTCTCCCGCTTTCAATGGCTCGTCTTTGCGATGTGCTTCGTCATCGTGCTGATGGACGGCTTCGATACGGCCGCAATCGGTTTTATCGCGCCTTCGCTGCTGTCGGAGTGGCATATCGGCAAGGCTGCGCTCGCCCCTGTGCTGAGTGCCGCGCTCTTTGGGCTCGCGTGCGGCGCGTTGCTTTCGGGGCCTCTGTCCGACCGATGCGGGCGACGCCTCGTGCTGACCTTCTCCGTGCTGCTGTTCGGCGTGGCGTGTTTCGCTTCCGCCTACGCGCAGGATCTGAGCGCGTTGACGACACTGCGTTTCGTCACCGGCGTCGGACTCGGCGCCGCGATGCCGAATGCCGTCACGCTGATGAGCGAGTACTGCCCCGACGGCCGGCGCGCCACCATCGTCAATCTGATGTTCTGCGGATTCCCTTTGGGCGCCGCTTTGGGTGGATTTCTCGCGGCGTGGATGATTCCGCAGTTCGGCTGGCGCAGCGTTCTGCTGCTTGGCGGCACAGTGCCGTTGCTGCTTGCCATCGTGCTCGCGTTCCGGTTGCCGGAGTCGATCCGCTACATGGTGGCGCGGCAGCAACCGGTAGAGAAGATTCGCAAGGTGATGGTTCGCATCAGTTCGGATGCGCGTGTTGCACAGGCTTTCGTCATGCAGGAAACCGTCAGGCATGCACCGGGGAGCGGCGGCATTCGCATCGTGTTGTCGCGTTCGTTCCTGCTCGGCTCCGTGATGCTTTGGCTGTGCTATTTCATGGGCCTCGTCATCTTTTACGGACTGGTCAACTGGATGCCCGTTCTTCTCAAGGATGCGGGACTGAGCCCGCAACGCGCGGCGCTCGTGTCGGCGCTGTTTCCGCTGGGCGGCGTGGGTACGGTGCTGTGCGGCATGCTGATGGACCGTTTCAATCCCAATCGCGTCGTGGCCGCCGCTTATGCATTCGGTGCGATCAGCGTGTATGCGATCGGCCAGGCAGTCGGCGATATCGGCTTGCTGATGTGCGCGGTGTTTATCGCCGGTGTGCTGGTGAATACCGCGCAGGCGTCGATGCCCGCTCTCGCGGCAGCGTTCTATCCAACGGCGGGACGCGGCACGGGTGTCGCGTGGATGCTTGGTGTGGGGCGCTTCGGCGGAATAGCGGGTTCGTTTCTCGTCGCCGAGTTGTCGCGGCAGCAGGTCAGTCTGCCGGGCATTTTCACGGTCGTTGCGGTTGCGGGCGCGGTAGCGTGTGCGGCTCTGCTGATCAAGCAGGCGACGTGTTCGAGCGCGGGCGTGCCGGATGTAGCGGATGGCGAATCGCTCGCGCACTAGCGGCGAACTGTTGAAACGGTATGTGATTATTGCGAGCCTCTGTTGAGGCTCGCAGTGCGTTTACCGTTCAGTGTGCGGGTGGGTCGATGTCGTAGGCAATACGTCCCGATGGCAAGAAGAACAGCGCGATCACCGCCCCGCCTTTTGCCTCGGGAAAGTGATGGCTTCCCGGCGCGGGCGCAGTCCAGCCGCCGTAGCACCATCCGCTGGGACCGGCGAGCGCGGCGCCTTCGTTGAGCGGCACGACGAGATTGAACTCGCCATAAGGGTGCGAGTGGTAGTCGCCGCGAAATGCGTCTTCAGGATTGTTCTGCCCGTTGTCCGTACTGTCCATCAGCACCGCCGTGATGCTGAAATAGAACGTTTCCGCACAAGGCGCGACGAGCCGCGCACGCCGGTACTTCGAACCGGAAATCTCCACATCGGCGGCCCAGCCTTCTTTCACGCCGAGCGTGATGAGGCGGGCGAGATCCTTGTACAGATCGCTATCGACGCCGTACTTCGTGTTCAGCCATTGCTCGACCTCGACGCCTGTGGTCATGTCTTTCACTTCTTCGAGAAATGGCAGACAGCGTGCGACGAGCTGGTCTTTGGTGCTTGTAGTGGGGGTTTGAGACATTCCGTATCCTCCGTGGATTGTGAGTGCCTTGCACGTCTTCTCCGGCGCGGCAATGCACGCTTGCCGATGTGCTTGATGGCCGTTTCAAGATGCCATAGCCATACCACTCGAAGAAGCGAAACTATTGCAACTTCACAATGCACGTTATGCATAGTGCGGTCGTGCATCTTGAACAGCGCGAGACGGATTGCGCGCTATCGCGTGCAAGCCCGGGTTGCCGATGTTCCAGGGCGTGTTGTGAGAACATGCCGGTCCACAATGGTTACTGCATCTTTAGGCTATGCATTTCACAGGCTCCGATTTCTGGCGATTCCTTCCTCTCATTCACGCCGGTGTCTTTGGTGCAACGGCAGTAGTCGGACGCGTGTTGATTGCGCGGACGAACAGACATGAAGCCGTGTCGTTCTCGCGTGGCAAATCGGTACGAGACTTTGTTGCGCGCTGCTTCTATGTGTGGCTTCCCGTCGTCGACGGGTTGTTTCTGGTGTTCTACGGCATCACTGGCGAACGCGGACAACTCGTCGCGCAAGCGTTCGACAATGAGTGGACGCGATGGGTTGGCGTCGTGTGCATGGCGGTTGCGCTGATATGGGTGATTTGCGCTCAGGCCACGATGGGAACCGCGTGGCGAATGGGCGTCGATAGTCGCACGCGAACCGAACTGATCACGACAGGTCCGTTCGCACTGTCGCGCCATCCCATTTACCTCGGTATCCGCGCAACGATACTGGGTCAATTGCTGGTGGTGGGAACATGGCCTGTGCTATTGATCTGGGCATTGTCCGAGTTGCTCGTTCAGATTCAGGTCAGGTTCGAAGAAGAGCACATGTTCCGGTTGCACGCGCAACGGTACGCCGACTACTGTTCGCGAGTCAGGCGCTGGCTTTGATGTGCGAATGCTTTGACGCGTTACGCTCACCGATTCGGCTCGTTCAAGATTGGATTGAATACATTTCACGTTCGGATTTTTCATCGCGCCACGTCTGCGCATCATCTCCGCATCAGTAGATTTATCCCGCGTATCGCGTTGTTGATAGAAGAATTCCCAACTACTCGATTTGAATTCGAGTAGCAAAATTCTTTCGCTTTTTCCTCGTCGCTTCGATCTGCATCGAGATGTCGAGGTTTTCCCCGTTGTTGTTTTTATTGTCCAACCCTAAGCTCGCCTGGCATGCACTCATCCGGATGCGATTCAGTTCGGTATCCAGAATAATGATTTGCGGTCAAGGAGACCTCATGAAATACGGCAGGGTTGTTGTATTGGCAGCAGGGCTTTTCAGCGCGTCCGCATTTGCGCAAAGCAGCGTCACGCTCTATGGCGTGCTGGACACGGGCATCGAGTATGTTTCCCACGCAAACGCCGCAGGCGATCATGTCATTCGTATGCCGGGCATCACGGGAGAATTGCCTTCACGCTGGGGAATGCGCGGCGCCGAAGATCTTGGCGGCGGACTCAAGGCCGTATTCATTCTGGAAAGCGGATTCAATCTGCGCGGCGGCGATTCGGGGCAGGGTGGCCGGCTGTTCGGGCGACAGGCACTCGTCGGACTCGAAGGGCCGTGGGGTTCACTCACGTTCGGCCGTCAATACACGATGTCGTACTGGGCGATGTCGGATGCCGATATTCTCGGGCCGGACATTTACGGCATCGGCGCGCTGGATGCATTCTTGCCGAACGCGAGAAGCGACAACACGGCCGTCTATAAAGGCAAGTTCTATGGATTCACATTCGGCGCGTCCTGGTCGTTCGGACGCGACGGCGCGGGGACGGGCAATTCGCCAGGGCAGGGAACCTGCGCAGGACAGGTGCCCGGCGACGTGAATCAATGCCGCGAATGGAGTGCAATGCTGAAGTACGACGGCACCTACTTCGGCGTGGCCACAGCGTACGACGAACAACGCGGCGGCACGAATGCAGCAGCAAACTTCTTCGACGGCGTCGCGCCGTTTCCGATTGCCGGCAGCGGCGACAAGGATGCGCGTCTGCAGGCGAACGGCTATGTGAACGTTGCGGGGGTAAAGCTGGGCGGTGGATGGATCGGCCGCCGCGTCGAATCGAACGGACCGGGCGGCGACGTGCGCTCGAATCTGTTCTACCTCGGCGCGCAATACTACGTGACGCCCGTGTTTGCCGTCGATGGAGAAGCGTACCGCGTCATCGTGCAGCAGCAGGACGCGCGCGCGACGCTGGCGAGTCTGCGCGCCACTTACTTCCTGTCGAAGCGGACGGCGGTGTACGGCAACGTCGCGTACCTGTGGAATAGCGCACACGCGCGCTATTCCGTCAGCGCGGGTGGCGGCGGCACGACGCCCGCAGCGGGCGTCGGCCAGCTCGGCGCGATTGTCGGTGTGCGGCATTCGTTCTGATTGATGAGGCTGCCTGCGACGTCAATCTTCGTCGCAGGAATCCGTTGCGGCCGGTGCATGCGACGAGGTCCAGGGCAGCCTCGCTTTTAGCGAAGACTGCGCGAATTACCGACGGTCTCGAGATTTCGCGTGTACAGTGAAGTGTCTTTTGCCGTCTGCATCGGACGACGCGCTCGCTATGCGCGGCTTTTTATCAATCGAATCAAGACTTCAAGGAACGATCTGACTACCGTCATCCCCAAACCCAATGAGCCCGTCGAAGTTGCACTTCGACGTTTTCGCCGTGCAATCCAGAATAATGGACTGATCGCAGAATTGCGTGCGCGCACGGCATACGAAAAGCCCACCACGGAGCGCAAACGAAAGAAAGCGGCCGCTGTGGCCCGTTTGCGCAAACAGATTCGCCGCGCGTTGCCGCCAAGGAAGCTGTATTGACCCCCGTCGTCAATCTCCGTATGGCTTCTGAGGCGCTTATCCGGCGAGTGGCGGCTCTGCGGAGCGGCTCGTTTCGATGACGTTGACTGGCGCCGGGTCGAAAATTACCCGGGCCAGTTCATTGAAACCTTGCAATTGCGGCGAGCAGGTGTTACTGTGCCCCGAAGTTCAAGAAGTTCGATTGCTGTTCATCAATAGTTCCGTTGCCCCTCGGCGGTATTCGTTGTCCTCTCCCTCCTTGATCCTTTGGCTCCGCACTCTGCTGGGGCGATAATCTCTTCAATTTCACTGCTTCAAGGATTCTTATGGATACCGGTACCGTCAAGTGGTTCAACGATGCAAAGGGCTTCGGCTTCATCTCCCCGGATAACGGCGGTGACGACCTGTTCGCGCACTTCTCCGAAATTCGCGGCGACGGCTTCAAGAGCCTCGCTGAAGGCCAGAAGGTCAGCTTCGAAACGAAGCGCGGCCCCAAAGGCGTGCAAGCTGCAAACATCACGCCGGTTTAAGGCGTAGCGTAGCAGTGCGGGGCCGGAACGCGGCCCCGATTCGTTTTCCCCCCGAAGTCCACGCCCCACATCTCTTGCACTGGCGTTTGCCGGTCGCATCCTATACGGCGCGAAGCCGCCTCTGTCATGCCGGTCGCTCTCTCAGCGGCACATGTTTCCAGGCGTGACGAATACAATTCAAAACATCAAAGACAAATGCAAAACTCAACTACCCAGCAGTACGGGGGTTATACCGTACGTCCGTCCGCACATTGCCTGCCCGACGGTCTGTTTTCCGCAAATCTGCTGCTCGAGCGCGATGGCGCGCGACGCGCACCGAATCAATACGAATTCTTTTCGCTCGACTATTTCGCCGACGAAGCTGACGCGGTCGATTACGCGCGAAGCTGGGCATGCCACTGGATCGACACTCGCGGTTGATCCGGGTCCGTTGCAAGACGGATGGACTTTGTACGAGTCCTTCATCGTCATCCGCAAGAAAATGCACGCGTTCCAGGCCGGTGCCCAACGCGTGCGGGACCCAGTTCATTTCGCAAGCTGACCAAGGTAGTACCCCAGTCGCTCTTCGACATCGCCCGGCTTGTGAAAACCGCGTGCGAGCAGCGCCTCGATACCTTGCTGCGCTGCGGGCCGCCCGAGCGACGCAATGCACGCATCCCATCCCGCGCCGAGTTCGACGTCCGGTGGCAGGCTGGTGTTGACGAGGCGCTTGGTGGTTGCGATCGCCCACTTGTCGAACGCGGAGATACGCGTCGCGAGCGCATCCACGTATGCGTCCAGATCGCCATCCGGCAGCGCCCGGTTTACGTAGCCATAGGCCTCGGCCTTGGCACCATCGATGTCTTCCGAACCCAGCAGCACTTCCAGCGCGCGATTGCGGCCGATGAGTCGAGGCAGCCGGGCCATCGGACCGCCGCCTGCAACCATACCCACGCCGACTTCCCACTGCGAGATGATCGTCTTTTCCCGACTGGCGAAACTCATGTCACAGGCGAGCGTCATTTCGCTGCCATTGCCCGTCGCCCGCCCCCGGATGAGGGCGATGGAAACGACGGGCGCGCGTGGCAGCCGCACGAGAAAATCCGGCCACTGAGGCAACCCGCTGCGACCGGGTGGCAAGGCGGTCAGTTCGTCGAGGTTGGCCGTGAAGTCCGAGTGATTCAGGAAATAGCCGTCGACCGCGCTGTCGAACACCACGACCTTCACATGCTCGTCGGTTTCGAGTGCGTCAATGACTTCGTTGAACTGCTGAACCATGGGCGGACCCATGACATTGATGGGCGGGTTGTCGATCGTGACGCGCCAATAGGCTGGGGACCGCTGCGTAACTCTGATCGGAACGGGGTTCGTCGTCGCATTCATGGGTGACTCCTGTCGCCGGCATATTCGATGGACATGATGGCTCGTGTCGGACGAAAACTAGGCCTGCAGAACCTTGAGAAGCTCCCTGGCAGTGGGGCCAGACGAAGCCGGATTCTGGCCCGTGATCAGGCGCCCATCGACAACGGTGAGCACGGCCCAATTGGCCACTTTTTCGAAGTGTCCGCCCAGACGCTTCAACTCATCCTCGACAAGGAAGGGCATGACCTTGGTCAGGCCGACGGCTTCCTCTTCATCATTGGTGAAGCAGGTGACGCGCTTGCCTTTGACGAGAGGTTGTCCTTCATACGTGGCCTGTCGAAATACACAAGGGCCATGACAGACGGCGGCAACCGGCTTGCCAGCGTTGTAGAAATCCTCGATCAGCGCGATCGAGTTTTTGTCATTGGTCAGATCCCACATCGGACCATGACCGCCCGCATAGAAGATCGTGTCGTAGTCGGCTGCCTTGACGTCGACGAGCTTGACGCTATTGGCAAGTACCTTTTGCGTAGCAGGATCGTTCTTGAAGCGTTGCATCGTGTCGGTCTGATTGTCCGGATCGTCGCTTCTGGGATCGATGGGTGGATGGCCGCCTTTGGGGGACGTCACGGTGACCTGTGCGCCGGCGTCCGTGAATGCGTAGTAGGGCGCAGTGAACTCTTCCAGCCAGAAGCCGGTCGGCTTGCCCGTATTTCCAAGCACATTGTGCGAGGTCAGAACCAGCAGGATTTTCATTTCAATCTCCGTTCGTTAAGGCCGACAAAAGATATTGCCCGGCGCGATGCAGACGACACCGTCGTAAGGGCAGCTATGTCGACACGTTCAAGGAACGTTTGTATTCAAGTCCGACTGCCAGGTGCGCGCCATCGAACGATAGTTTGGCCGGATCATCCCATGGTATGACTGCGGCTTTGACGCTTGCCGCGAGCGCCTCGCGCTCGCATGCGTGCACCGGTATCTTCGAAACAGGCAGGGGTATAAAAAATCGTCGCTTGATGACCCTCTGTGCGGGATGAGAAATTTGCTGCCTCGATGAATTGGCATCACGCCACCAGAGCAAAGAGGTGCATGAAGGATGAATCAGGAATCAGTCGCGCTTGTCGAAGGATTTTGGAAAGAGGTTTGGCAGACGCCCGACAACGTCGAGGCTGTCGACAGCTTCGTTGCCGAGGACTTTGTCGTGACGACAGGTGGCAGGGACATCGTCGGACGCGATGCTTTCAAGCAATGGATTCGCGACTTTTCCGCGCAAATTGCAGACTTGAAGTTCGAGATCGTCAATACTTT
This sequence comes from Paraburkholderia largidicola, assembly GCF_013426895.1. Taxonomy (NCBI): domain Bacteria; kingdom Pseudomonadati; phylum Pseudomonadota; class Betaproteobacteria; order Burkholderiales; family Burkholderiaceae; genus Paraburkholderia; species Paraburkholderia largidicola. Next base: position 2,285,285 of record NZ_AP023175.1, read on the forward strand.
CCAGTCTGCTGATGGCACGCTCGTCTCCGCACGGTTCCGTATTCGCGGATGGAATAACGGCTTGATGGGCTTTCCCGCGGATAGACGTCCTGTCGAGTTCACTGGAAACGCGATATGGCACGTCTCGGAAGGACGGCTCGTGCGCAACTGGGTCGAGCGTTCGGCCTTCGAGCTGTATCGGGATCTGCAAGGTGTGTCGCACGTGCACGACCCGTTCGCGGTCGCTCGCAAATAGGCAGGGTACGACGTATGCCTTATTGCAAAACACGGGACGGAGTATCGCTGTTTTATAACGATTGGGGGACGGGTCGTCCTGTGGTTCTCATTCACGGCTGGCCGTTGAATGCGGACTTCTGGGAACCGCAATCCACCTGTCTCGCATCGAACGGCTTTAGAGTGATTTCGTATGACCGCCGTGGATTTGGCCGATCCGACCAACCGTGGTCGGGTTATGACTATGACACGCTGGCAGATGACCTCGACACGCTGATGCGACATCTCGACCTTCGCGAGGCCACGTTGATCGGATTTTCGATGGGTGGAGGCGAAGTCGCGCGCTATATGTCGAGGCACGGTACCGCACGCGTGGCGCAAGCGGTGTTGATGTCCGCGGTCACGCCGTCCCTGAAAAAGAGTGCCGAGAACCCTGAGGGAATTGACGAGTCAGTTTTCGGCGCCTTGCTAAAGGCGCTTGAAGATGATCGCGCTGGCTTTCTCGCGGACTTCCGCGAGGGCTTCTTCAACGGCGCATCGTCCGGGTCTGCGGTCTCACGCGGCGTGCTGGACTGGTATTCGTTTCTCGCCAGTCAAGCGTCGCTGCGCGCGACCGTCGAGTGCGCTCGCGCATGGGCGGATACGGACTTTCGTGGCGATCTCGCACGAATGACCGTCCCGACGCTGATTCTGCACGGCAGTGCGGATATCAATGTGCCGCCGGAGATCACGGTTCATCTCGCCGCGCGCCTGATTGTGAACGCTCGCTACATCGAATACGAAGGAAGCGGTCACGCTATTGGCATTACCGATCGTGAGCGCGTCAATGCGGATCTTCTCGCGTTCCTGCGTGAAGCCGGGCGTTGAATCTTCAGACGTCATCGTGCGAATTGTTCTTCACGCGAAAAACTGAATTGACTGCCAATCGATGCAACGGCGAACCTGGCGAAAGTACAGTGTTGTCACCGGGGAAGTCGTACCCGATCTCATCGACAAACACGCATTAGCAAGGTCGCTACCATGAGCAAATCTCGGCAACGGGTGTTCCTGATTACGGGTGTGAGTTCTGGATTCGGGCGCGCTTTTGCGGAAGCGGCGCTGTCGGCGGGACACGTCGTCATCGGCACGGTCAGGAGCGAAGCGGCGAAAGATGCGTTCGAGCAACTGCAAGCGGACCGCGCTCACGGTGTGGTGCTCGACGTCACCGATTTTGCGAAAATCGACACGGCCGTTGCAGGCGTGACTGAACGAACGGGACCGGTCGATGTACTCGTCAATAACGCGGGGTATGGCCACGAGGGTACGCTCGAAGAATCTTCGCTCGAAGAACTGCTGCATCAGTTCAACGTGAACGTATTTGGCGCCGTTGCGATGATCAAGGCTGTCTTGCCATCCATGCGCGTGCGTCGAACCGGCCACATCATCAACATGACGTCGATGGCGGGCCTCACGACGTTTCCCGGCATTTCGTACTACAGCGGCAGCAAGTTCGCTCTCGAAGGGATTTCCGAGTCGTTGGCTCAGGAAGTGCGCGGCTTTAGCATCCGTGTCACGGCCGTCGCGCCGGGCTCGTTTCGTACCGATTGGGCAGGACGCTCGATGGTGCGCACGGAACGCAGCATTACGGACTACGACCCGGTGTTCGATCCCGTTCGCCAGGCTCGCCAGGCGAAGGACGGCAGACAGGCGGGCGACCCTGACAAGGCTGCGCACGTGCTGCTGGATCTCGTCGAACATCCCGATCCGCCCGTCCATCTGCTGCTTGGTAGCGATGCGTTGAGTGTCGTCCGACGAAAGCTTTCCACGATGCAAACAGCTATCGGCGCGTGGGAAGAGGTCAGCAGATCAACTGATTTTTCATAGGGTGTGCGTTGCCAATCGCATCGAGTCCCTGAACACCTGATGCGATCAATACGCGGCGCGCAGCGCCTCATTGGCAACAGTGAGCCGCGACGCGATCGTCTTGATCAGAAAGCGATGAAACTGCTGTGCGGCGACAGGGTCTTCGCGTTCGAGCGCGAGCAGTGCCGGCACCGACAGACGGTGAACGCGCGTCGGCGCTTCGGCGATCACATCGGCGCTTCGCGTGGTCTGCGTGTACACGGCCATTTCTCCGACGACCGTCCCGGGGCCGAACGAACGCAGCCGCACAAGGCGGCCATCGGGCAGCGGCAGCGAAACGGCAACGCGTCCGGATTCGACGATATAAAGCGCATCGCCCGGCTCGCCGCGCGAAAACAGCAACTGACCCGCGTCGAGATCGCGTACTTCGAGACACGCGCATAGTCGGTCCAGCGCAGATGGCGTGAAATGCGGAGCGAGTGTGGACCGGAGATTCTGTTCTCCCGATGCCTGCATCGCGGAACCCGATCCGAGCAGCGTGTCTTCGATCCATTCGAGACCTGCATCGAGCGTGGCGAACTCGTGTATCCGCAAGTTCAGCGTACCTGTCTTCACGAGCAGGCTGCGCGAGCGCGCGGGCAACGCAGTGAGCACGAGATCGGCGCCCGATGACGCGCACAGTTGCCGCAGCTTCACGAACGCGATCGATACCGACGCGTCCATGCCGTTGGTCGACGCGAAGTCGAGCACGACGTAGCGCACGGGGGCGGCATCATTTGCAGCGAGCCGTTCGCGCACGCGTTGCAGAATCGAATTCGCGGTGCCGAAAAACAGAAAGCCTTGCAGGCACATTCCACATAGCTGCGTGCCGAGTTCGCGCAAACGTGCGGCATCCTCGATACTGCGCTCGACTGTCGAGGTGCGCGTGGTGGCATCGAATGCCATGCGCACGCAGCTAACGCGCCCATACAGCAGCGTGAACATCACACACGCGGCAATGACGCCCGCGATCACGCCCGCCACGACGCCATAGAACGCCACGACGGCAAGGATGCCTGGCACGAGCGCGTACTCGTACCAGTTGAGCCTTGCATACGCGCCCACCAGCCATTGCATCAGCAGCCGCAGTCCCATGAAAAGCTGCAGCCCGACCAGCACGGGGACGGGAAAGAGCGCCACCAGATCGGGCGATGCAATGAGCGCGACAAGGCACGCGAGCGCGGCGAACACGCCCGCCATGCGGCTCGTTGCGCCGGCGCGCGCATTGAGCATCGACCGGTTGTACGATTGATAGCCGACCATCCCGCCCAGCAACCCGCTCGCGATGTTCGCCAGCCCCGCTGCGCGCATCTCGCGGTTCAGATCGATATCATCGCCTGTCGCCGCGCCGATGGCCGTCGAGTTCATCAGGATCGTGATCGCCGACGCGGACGTCACGACGAGTGTCTCCGGCAGATGCGCCGCGATCGCGGCCCAGTCGATCGCGCCATTCGCGAGTGGCGCGGGCACGTGCATATCCGGGAAGAAGTGCAACTTCACATGAGGCAGCAGCAGGCCCATGTTGCGCGCATCGTCGATCGAGAGTCCGGCCAGGTGCAGCGACAGATAGAACAGCACGATCCCGCACGCGAGCACGAACGGCAGCGCCGCAATGTGCTGCCGGCCGCGCGTGAGAATGGTGGTGAGCACGCCGATGAACAGCGCCGGCATCCACGCGAGCCAGTGCAGATGCGTGAGCACGGGCAAGGTATGCCACTGCGGCGACTCGCCCGTCAGCACGCGGAACGCGCCCGCCAGCAACAGATAACCGGTGCCCGCCAGAAATCCGCCGACCACGGGATACGGCAGGAACTGCAGTGACCGGCTGCGCTTCGACGAGCCGATCGCGTACAGCACGATGCCCGTCACCACCGAACACAGTGCGATGGCGATCAGTACGGTCAGAAGAATGGTTTGCGGCGAGCCGCCGTCGGCGCGCACGCTGCTCGCGACGCCCGCCGCCACGCCTGCCAGAAAAGCCGTCGCGTTGCTGTCCGGCCCGGCGATATTCAGGCGCATCGAACTGGTCAGCGCAATCACCAGTGCCGTCACGATGCAGCTGACCAGCGCGGTCGGCACGCCGAGTTCGGCATAGCGCGCGAGGTCCGCGCTGAAGATCAGCGTGCCCAGGCTCATCGCGTAGCAGAGCATGACGAGCATCGAGACGGCGCCCGCCGTCAGGTCGCCGAGCAGCCCAACACCCGTCATGCGCGCTGCGGCAGCGCTTGCAGATGCAGACTCGGATTCGGAACCTGTGGCAGCTGGCTTCACGGCGCTCCCCCGGAACGCGCGGCGCCGGGCACGAGCCGGCGACCGCGCGCCCAGTATCCGCTGCCCGTCTCGCGCCTGTCAAACCGCCGGCACGCGGGCGGCCGACCCTCTCTTTCGAGGTACTCAACACCTACACTAGACAAGGCGGGTGCGGTTTTTTAAGCACGCAACGAGAAACAGATTCCGGCGATGACGATGGATATCGAACTGTGGCTGGGCGGACTCGGGCTCCAGCAGTACGCACGGGCGTTCGCCGACAACGACATCGACGCCGCGATGCTGCCTGAGCTGACGGATGCCGATCTGAAGGAACTCGGCGTGCGCTCGCTTGGGCATCGCAAGCGGCTGCTGGCGGCGATAGCGCAGATACCGGCTGGGGACGCACAAGCGCCGCCTGTGGTCCAGGCTTGCTTCGACAAGCCTGTCGCGTCCACTAACGGCGGGCCGTTGGACGAGCGCAGGCAGGTCGCCGTGCTGTTCGCCGATATGTGTGGCTTCACGGACTTGAGCCGTGAACTCGACCCAGAGGAATTGCTTGCGGTGCTCGACGGCTACTTCGAGCAGGTCGATGACATCGTCGAGCGACACGGCGGGCATATCGACAAGCATCTCGGTGACTGCGTCATGGCCGTGTTCGGCGCGCCGCGTTCGCATGGAAACGATCTGGAGCGCGCGGTGCGGGCCGCGCTCGCGATCACCGACGCGATGCCGGGGTTGTCCCGGGCGCTGGGACGCTCGCTTTCCATTCACATCGGCATTGCGGTTGGCCAGGTCGTAGCGAGCGGCACCGGCAGCGCCGCGCACAGGGAGTACACCGTCACGGGCGAGACGGTCAACCTCGCATCGCGCCTCACCGACGCGGCGGGGCCGGGCGAGATATTGATCTCGGAAGCCGTATGGCGGCCCCTTGCTGACCGCCTCGATTGTGTGGCGCGTGGGGCGCTTGCCGTGAAAGGCTTCGCAGAGGCGGTTTCGGTATGGCGTCTTGCGGGTCTGCGGCGTTCGTCGGTGAGTCGGCCGCTGGTCGGGCGTCGCGACGAACTGCGCCAGTTTCAGGGAATACTCGAATCGTGCAGTCGAACCGGGCGCGGCCACATTGTCCATGTCAGAGGGGAGCCGGGTATCGGCAAGACACGGCTTGTCGAAGAATGCCAACGCGAGGCGAACGAACTCGGATTCGCCTGTCACAGCGCCCTTGTGCTCGACTTCGGATCGAGAGCCGGTCGGGACGCGATCCGGTCTCTCGTACGCGGTCTCCTTGCGATCGATGACGCCAGCGACGGGAATGACGGCACGACTGCCGTGGCGCGCGCCATCGCCGACGGTCTGGCTGACGCCGGCGATGCGCCGTTCCTCCATGATCTGATCGATGTGCCTCAGCCGCCCGGAGGCCGGGCGCTCTACGAGGCCATGGACAATGCGATGCGCGTTCGAGGCCGGCGCAACGTCATGGTCCGGCTCGTGCAACACGCTAGCCGCGCGCAACCGCGGTTGATCGTCGTAGAAGACATTCACTGGGCTGACCGATCGACGCTGCGGGACCTCGCCGAACTCGCCACCGCGGCTGCGGGGTGTCCGGCCGTGCTGATGCTGACCGGGCGGCCCCAAGGCGATTCACTAGACGAACGATGGGACGCACCGGGCAACGCGTCGTACTCGCTGTTCGATCTGGGCCCCTTGAATGACGGCGACGCGCGTCTGATGGCCGAATCGTTTGCCTGTACCGACGACCTGGCGGCGCGCTGCATCGAACGGGCCGCGGGCAATCCGCTCTTTCTCGAACAACTGTTGAGCAATGCAGGGAAGACGGTGGGATCGGGTGTGCCGGGCTCGGTGCAAAGTCTCGTGCAGGCGCGGCTGGATGGACTCGATCCGATGGACAAAACCGTCTTGCGGGTCGCGTCGGTTTTCGGCCAGTTCTTCGAGAAGGAGGCGATCAGCCACATGCTCGACGGCGCCGATGTCGTACTGGAACCGTTGATGATGAGCCGCCTGCTTCGCCGACAGGGCAGCGGTTTCATCTTCCATCACGCACTCATTCGCGACGCCGTCTATGACGGGCTGCTGAAAAGCCAGCGCCGCGAATTGCATCGCCGCGCCGCGCAGTGGTATGCGCAGCGTGATGCCGTGCTGCGGGCCGAGCATCTCGATCGAGCCGCGGACGATGAGGCGCCAGCCGCCTATTGCGAAGCGGCACGCTCGCAGGCGGCCGGGTATCACTATGAATTCGCGCTGCGGCTCGTCGAACGTGGGCTCGAATTGACGACTGCCCGTACGGACCGCGTTGCGCTCGAATGCCTGCGTGGCAACATTTTGCACGACACCGGCGACATGACATCGGCGCTCGGCGCGTTCGAAACGGCTCTCGCTGCGGCCGCGACGGACGCAGAGCGTTGTCAGGCGTGGATTGGGCGCGCCACCGTGAAGCGGGTTATCGACGATCTCGATGGGGCGTGGAGCGATCTGGACTGCGCTGCCGCAGTGGCGTCAGCCGACGGTCTGTTGCGCGAAGCGGCACGCATTCATTTTCTGCGCGGCAATCTCTGTTTTCCGCGCGGTGAGATCGAAGGCTGCGTGCGTGAACACGAGCGCAGCCTGGTTCTCGCGCGCGAGGCACGCGACTACGAACAGGAGGCGGCCGCGCTCGGCGGGCTCGGAGACGGAGAATACATGCGCGGCCGGATGATCAGCGCGCACGATGCATTTAGTCGATGCATCGAGTTGTGCCAACGTCACGGGTTCGGGCGCATAGAAGTCGCCAACCTGCCGATGCGCGCGATTACCGCGTGGTTTGCAGGCAAGGTAATGGAGGGACTCGATGCGGCGAATGCAAGCGTTGCCGCGGCGGAGAAGGTCGGTCATCTCCGGGCGCTCGCCGTCGCTCATCATGCGGCGTGGCACTGCTTGTACCAGCTCGCGGAATGGGATCGTGCCTGGGAGCATGTCGGCCCGGCGCTGCAGTGTGCGCGTGAGCTGAAATCGAGGCGGTTCGAAGCCGAGGCGCTGGCATTGCGCGCGGAGTTGCATCGGGTCGCCGGGCGGCGGCGCGAAGCGCTCGATGATATCGAGGAGGCACTGGCGATCAGTCGGGAGACGGGGATGGCTTATCTCGGCGCATCGTATCTGGGGATTCTGGCGCGGGTGTCGGACGATATCGGCGGCTGCGAGCAGGCGCTTAAGGAAGGGGCGGCTTTGCTCGCCGCCGGGGCGGTAAGCCACAATCATTATCTCTTTCGACGTGACGCGTTGGATGCGTGTATCGATTGGGGAATGTGGGATGCGGCTGCCGTACATGCTGCGGCGCTCGAGGACTATACATGCCGCGAGCCGTCGCCGTTTTCTGCGTTCGTCGTGGCGCGGGGGCGCGCGCTGATCGCTTATGGAAGGGGCGATCGGGGATTTGCATTGCTCGGAGAACTTCAGCGGCTCAAGGAGGAAGGATTGAGGCTGGCGTTTCGTTATGCGCTTCGGGCGATCGATACAGCGCTCATGGGTTGCGCGACGCAAGACTGAATGAGATCGAGTCGGGCGCGTGATGGGCCGTGTGGCGTTGAGACCGGTCGCGACAGGTAGAGATCGCCACACGAACGGACTCCCCGGATTGATGGTTTTGGACGACGGTACAGCGAGCGGGTGCATCAGGTCGGCACTGGCGCTTGCCCGGAACGTTCCCCGCGCGAGTGAACTTCTTGGGGCGGCCATCTACGGCCTTGCCCCGGGTTTTCATGCTGACATTCGAACGTCGGCTTCACTCAGCTAACGGACCTTCGCGCCATTCCTGTCCAACACATCAGGGCGTGTGCGCCGACGTCAGATTGAGTGCCAATGCTTGCGCCACTTCGATGCCGTCGATGGCCGCCGAATAGATACCGCCCGCATACCCCGCGCCTTCGCCGGCCGGATACAAACCTTCGACGTTCATGCTCTGGAAATCGTCTTTGCGTCGAATCCGCAGCGGTGACGACGTGCGCGTCTCCACGCCGGTGAGCACGGCATCGTGCATCGCGAAACCTGCGATCTTCCTGTCCATCTGCGGGAGTGCTTCACGGATGGCTTCGATCACGTAGTCGGGCAGCGCAGTGCTGAGATCCGTGGGGCGCACGCCCGGCTTGTACGACGGCACCACGGCGCCAAGCGACGTCGACGGCCGGCCAGCGATGAAATCTCCGACCAGTTGACCCGGCGCGTGGTAATCGCCGCCGCCGAGTTCGAACGCGCGCTCTTCCCATTTGCGCTGGAACGCGATGCCGGCCAGCGGACCGCCCGGATAGTCTTCCGGCGTGATGCCGACGACGATGCCCGCATTCGCGTTGCGCTCGGCCCGGGAATACTGGCTCATGCCGTTGGTGACCACGCGGCCCGGCTCGGAGGTGGCCGCGACCACCGTGCCGCCAGGGCACATGCAAAAGCTGTAGACGGCCCGTCCATTACTGCAGTGATGGACCACCTTGTAGTCGGCCGCGCCGAGTTGCTTGTGACCCGCAAACTTGCCGAAGCGGCTGCGATCGATCACCCCCTGCGGATGCTCGATGCGAAAGCCCAGTGAAAAAGGCTTGGCTTCCATATACACGCCGCGATCGTGCAGCATCTGGAAGGTGTCGCGTGCGCTGTGGCCCACGGCCAGCACCACGTGATCGCACCGCAACGTTTCGCCATTCGACAGCTTGAGCGCGCGCACCTTGCCCTGATCGATTTCGATGTCCTCGACCCTGGTTTCGAAGCGCACTTCGCCCCCCAGTTCCTCGATGTTGGCGCGCATTTTTTCCACCATGCTGACGAGGCGGAACGTGCCGATGTGCGGCCGGCTCAGATACAGGATGTCATCCGGCGCGCCCGCCTTGACGAATTCCTCCAGCACCTTGCGACCATAGTGGTTCGGATCCTTGATCTGGCTATATAGCTTGCCGTCGGAAAACGTTCCAGCGCCGCCCTCGCCGAACTGCACATTGGATTCCGGATTCAGCACGGACTTGCGCCACAGGCCAAAGGTGTCCTTGGTGCGCTCGCGTACGGCTTTGCCGCGTTCGAGGATGATCGGACGGAACCCCATCTGCGCGAGAATAAGTCCTGCGAACAGGCCGCACGGCCCCATGCCGATGACGACCGGGCGCAACGAATCAGTGTGCTCGGGAGCCTTCGCGACGAAGTGGTAAGCCATGTCCGGCGTCGGTCCACAATGCGGCTTGCCGGCCATCCGCTTGAGCGCGGCCGCCTCGTCCTTGACTTCGACATCGACGATATAGGTCAGCTTGATGTCTGAGCGCTTGCGTGCGTCGTGCGCACGGCGGAACACGGTGTAACGGATGAGCCCGTCTGCCGGCACGCCGAGATCCGCGAGGCGCGCGCGAATCGCGGCTTCGAGATCGCTCTCGGGATGGTCGAGCGGGAGTTTGACTTCGCTTAGACGTAGCATGAGTACTGAAATGTGATCACCACGGAATCGTGGCGGTGTTGAAACAGGTGGAGACCCGCATGCCGGTGGCGACGTTGTTCGCTACGTGGGCATCCCGGATGCCGTACGCGGGGCTGCAGACTGACCAGGCCGGACAACTCAAGCAACTTCACGATGAGAAACCGTACCGTGCGTGGGCGGGGAACCATGTTCCGCCCCGAAGCCATCATCAGGCAGACACGCGACCGGATCGTACGATGACCGGGAGCACATGAAAGGGGCACGCCTGTCCGTCGAACGGTCCCGCCCAGGCCGCCATCTTGCGGCGTCCCATCGCCAACCCGGAGGGTGATGAAGCTGATGTAAGCCTGGACGCCGAAACCGCGTGCCTCATAGACGCCGACGCGTCGCGGTAACCCTGACCTGCCCGGGCGCCCGGCGATTTCCGTGGAAATTCGACCGGCGACCTGCCGTTCCAGCTGCCTTCCGCCAGCGCGGCTCCAACCCGTCATTATAGCGGTGCGAGCGGGTGGCTTGTGCGAAGCCATACCATGCGGGCGTGGCCGCGCTCGTTGTTCAAGCGGGTCAGCCCGAGCGCTGGTCCATGAACCTCGCGCAAAACGCAGCCGCCAGAGCAAAGGATCCTGGCGACGTTCTACGCCACAGTGTCGCTTTCCGGGGCGCAGGTCGGGCCTGTCGCTGGCTTACCACGTGTGGCGCGGGAAGGGCCCGCCGGCTATCAGGCATGGCCGCGTGCTTCTGTCACAATAACGCTCGCCCATTGCGCTGACGTGCCGTCGGCAGCGCCTCACAACTGAGCTTCCCGTCAATGCGCATCTTCGGAATCAGCCTTTACGTCATCATCGCCCTGTTCTTTGCGGTGCATGCCGTGCGCACGCAGCAGAACATGTACTGGCTGCTGATCCTGTTTCTTTTCCCGGGCCTCGGCAGTGCGGTCTACTTCTTTGTCATTTATTTGCCCTCTCTGCGCCAGTCGCGTGGGGCAAGGGCGGCAACGAAGGCCATCTCGCAACTTGTCGATCCCAACCGGGCCGTGCGCGAGGCGCGCACGTATTTCGATCGCGCGCCGACCGTCGCGCATCGCATGCGCTTGGCTGCAGCGCTGCTCGATGCAGGAAACGCCGCCGAAGCCCTGGAGCATTACCAGGCAGCGGCCAGCGGGCCATTCTCATCCGATCCGGCTTTACTCCAGGGGCTGGCGCGTGCGCAGTTTGCCAATGGCAATGCTGCGGCCGCGCAGGATGCACTGGAAAAACTGTTCGCCGCCGATCCTCTCACCCGCCGGCAGCCAGAACCCGCGTTGCTGTACGCGCGGGCTCTGGCCGCGCTCGGCGCGCCAGGCATACGCGCCGCGTTCGATATCGCGCTCGCGAGCGCAAGCGACGCCGCACCGCGTTGCCTGTACGCCGATTGGCTAGCGGCGCAGCCCGACGAGGCCGACCGCCAGCGCGCGCGGGAACTTTACGCTGAGATCGTGCACGATGCCAGGCATTGGCCACGCCACGCCCGCGACCATAACAGCGAGTGGCTGCAACGGGCCCAGACCGCCCTGAGCCGATAATTCACGGGCGACCTTCGCAAGCGACCGATGTGGGCATTCGGGCGCCTGTCGCCCGAAAGAAGCGGCCACTCGCCCAGACGCTCACGACAACTCCACTTGCGGCTTCGCCGTAACCAACCGTGCACAACACGGCACAAGACACAGCAGGGCGGCCAACATCCAGAACGCCCCTGGCAGTCCCACTCCGTTCGCAACAAACCCCACGCCCGCCGGCCCGACGAGATTCCCCGCATAACCCGTCGTCGTGATCGCGACGACGGCGAGCGCTGTTGGCATCGCGCGTTGCGCGCCTGCCTGGCGAAACAGCACCGGCACCACGTTCGATGCGCCAAGACCGATCAACAGGAAGCCGGCCATCGCAATCACAGCGCTCGGCGCCGTCAGCAGGACAACGAAACCGCCCAACGCGATCCATCCACCCCAGAACACCATTGCGCGGTCCCCGACGCGTGCGGTCACCGCGTCGCCGCCCAGGCGGCCAGCCGTCATTGCAACCGAGAAAATCATGTAGCCCACGCCGCCTTGCGCAGCCGCCACCAGTCCAGCGCCCGTGATCAGCAGCGCGCTCCAGTCGAGCAGCGCGCCTTCGACAAGAAACGTGATCGCGGTGAGCGCGGCGAGCAACAGCACGATGCCGCGTGGCGCAACGAACAGCGGACCTTCTTTCGCATGAGCCGTTTCGATCAGCCGCGACCGTGCGACGGCGATCGCGCCGAGCATCAACAACGCGCATAGCAACGTGCTCTCGAGCGGGCCGATATGCATCGACAGAAGGAAGGTCATCAACATCGACCCGGCAAAGCCGCCGATGCTGAACAGCGCATGGAACCCCGACATCAAAGGCCGGCCTTCCATTCGCTCGACATCGACCGCGTGGATATTCATCGCGACATCGAGCGAACCGAGCGACGCGCCGAACGCGAGCAAGGTCATCCCCAGTGTCAACGGTGTGCTGACGATGGTCAGAAACGGGAGTGTCACGGCCAGGCCGAATCCTGCCACGACGATGATCGGCCTGCTGCCGTATCGCGCGCTGAGCGCGCCCGTGATCACCATCGCGATCACCGATCCGAGGCCGAGGCAAAGCAGCAACAGGCCGAGCACGCCGTCATCGACGCCGAGCCGCTGCTTCGCAAAGGGCACGAGCGGCGCCCAGCACGCGACACCGAATCCGGCCACAAGGAAGGCAAGGCGGGTCGCAAGTCGGGCTGCAGGTCGGTCGAACGTCATGGTCACGGGGGTCCTGAATGAGTTGGCCGCGCTCACAGGCTGGCGGCCGGGTCGGCCTTCACAACCGTCGGGCCGGATTTAGACAAGGCCGCACGCTCCGCGCGCGGCAGGTCGTGTTCGACGATCACGCATTCGATCGCCTTGAGCGTGGCGACCCGATGAGGCGCGCGGGCGTTGAACTTGTCGGTGAGTGCGAGTACCACGCTGTGCTCGCTGGCCGCAAGGACGGCGCGTTTGAACGCCGCGTCGGCGAGACCGAATGCACTGATCCCGCTTTTCGGCGCTATCGCGCACGAGCCGATGAAGCATCGATCGATATTCAACTGGGCGATGGCCTCCACCGCGCTCGCATCGACGCATCCGCCCACGGCCGGATCGACCGACCCACCGATCATGATGAGTTGCAGATCGGACCGGCGAAGCACGGCAGCGGCGATGTCGATGGAGTTGGTCGCCACGGTGAGTTCGCTTTCTTCCGGCAACACGTCGACGAGCGCGAGATTGGTGCTGCCGCTATCGAGGAACAGGAGTTCGCCCGGTTGGATCAGCGGCACGGCTGAACGAGCCAACGCCGACTTGCGCTCGCGCGCCAGGTCCATGCGCGCTGCCATCGGCGCGGACGCGGGCGTGATCGGCAACGCGCCGCCATAGACCCTGCGGCAACGGCCTTCCGTTGCCAGCGCGCGCAGGTCGCGACGGATCGCGTCTTCGGAAACGTTGAATTCAGCAGCGAGCGCGGTCGCGACGACCGACTGGCCTTGTGCGAGCCGGTTCGCGATCTCGTCGCGTCGTGCGAGGGGGATGTCGTCATTCATGCCCGCATCATATCGTGCATAAACAAGAATGTAAACGTGCACAAACGTGCACGTCGTCCGATGCTCAGTGATGAATTGCCAGTGCGATCAGTTCATGTAAGCGGCGGAATGAACGCGTCGACGGAATGCGTGATAATTTCCACCCTCACCCAATTCGACACTGACGCGACCGACCATGCATCTCCATCGCATGCTTTGCTTTGGCCGCAATGACGAGAGTGGCAATGCCGCGATCGTCGTTGAGGGCTCTGATCTGGCTGAACCGGAACGGTTGAAGTTCGCCCAGCGGCAAGACGCAAGTGCGACGGTGTTTGTGGAGGCGGATGCGGCTGGTGACATACAGCTTGATTACTACTATCCGCATGCCCGAAGCCCGCTCTGTCTGCATGCGACGCTTGCGGCGAGCGCGGTTTTCTTCGAGCGTTATCCGGACATCGGACAGGTTCGGTTCGTCACGAGCATGCATCGGCAGGCACTCGAGGTCGAGCGCGTCGACGAGGCAATCTTCGTCGGCGTGAAGGCGCAGCCTTGCCCGGCGTTGACCATTGACGTCGCGGAGACGGCCCGCTTGCTCCGCGTCGAACCGGCTGACGTGATGGGTATGCCTGGAGTTGCATCGGTGGGGAGCGCGAAGCTGCTGGTAGAAGTCGCGGAGCAGTCCGTGCTGGCCGCCTTACGCCCCGATCTCACGGGCATTGCTGAATGGAGCCGCAAGCACGGCGTTTCGGGCATGTACGTGTACTGCCGTCTTCAGGACGGCGTCTACGCGGGGCGGAACTTCAATCATCTGGAGCCGCGCTTCGAAGATGCTGCGACGGGAGTGGCGGCTGGTGCACTGGCCTTGTCGCTCGAGCGAAGCATTACGCTGCTGCAAGGCGACGCGCTCGGCCAGCCGTGTACGCTCATGGCCCGATACGCGACTGGGACGGTGCAAATCGGCGGACGAGCGATCAAGAGCGCGAATTGAAACGCGCCAGTATCGCGCCGCTCAGTTCCCCGCGACGCGCCGCACCGTTTTCGCGATCCACGCAACGAGCCCGTTGCGCACGACGACGCCCACGATCCTGCGCGGCCCGATCACCAGCGATCCGACCAGCACTGCTGCGAGCAGCATGACATTCGGCGCGGTCGATACCAGTTCTCGCGCGCGCAACGTGAGTGAGGGCCTGCTCGCACCTTGAAGCCCGCGCGCGGCTTCCCGTGCGGCAACCAGGTTCGCACGCGATACGGCCATTCGCGCCCGCACATCGGATTCTGCCGCGGCAAGCACCGCCAGTCGCGAAGTCATTTCAACGCCTCCTTGACCGCTTGCAGGTCATGGTGAATTTCGTCCTGAAGCACGCGGAACGGCCGCGCCGGCTTTTGTGCGCGAACCACGATGAAGGAAATCAGGCACAACAGCAGCCACGCCGCCGCGATCGCCCATGCGACCTGAACGAAGTACGGCGTGGACAACGCCGTTGCGATGATCGCGATGCACAGGAACGACAGCGCAAACAATCCCGCGACCGCCAGCGCCACGAGCGCAATCACTTCGCGCGCGAGTTGAGCGCGCGCCTGCGTCAGTTCGATGGAAATGAGTTCGCCGTAGTCTGCCATCCGGTCCATGCAGAACCGGCTCACGGTGCTCCACTGGTTCACTTTGGATTGAATCGACATGTCACGGCTTCCTCAAAGGACAGTGGACTGCGCGGTCGGTCGTCCTGTGCTGGATTAGTCGCCGGTGTCACGCCTTGCTGACCACAGCGCGCCTATCACGAAGCCGATTGCAGTCGCGCCCGCCAGCACGGCAAGCGGGCGGGACGACATCGCATCGCGCGCGAGTTCGGTTGCGTCCGCGCAGAGCTGTTGCGCCTTGCCTTGCAATTCATTCGCTTTGCCTTCGAGCTGCATGCCGACATCGCCTGCGAGCGAGCCGATCGTTTCCTTCACATTGCCCGCAGCTTCGCGAAGCGTACCTTCCGCCTTGGTCGTTTCCATTTGTCACTCCAGTTGAGCACGATCAGATAAACCGCCATGTCGACGACGGGACAGTGCAGCGTCGGTGCACCGCCTGCAATGAGTCATGAGCAAGCACCGAACCCGATGCGTGCACCGTGCAATACAACGCGGTAGAACGTGTGGGATGGCCGAGGGATTAGGCTTGGGAGTTTGACGCGGTGTATCCAGCGAGCGCCGTAAGCGGCGACGCCAGGCGGGAAGGTCGGCGATCGCGACAGGCGATACGCCGTTGGAAGTCGGTCGGGACTTCCGCGGGGAAGGTGGCCTGCGATGGGAGGGGAGACTTCTCTGTCTAGCTGCCCTTTTTATCGGGCCTGTATAGCCAGACCAATAGCGCACAGATGGCAAGCAACACGATCTTCGCGAAGAGCGTCGGCGCGAATGCCACCAGCAGCAGGAAACACAAGAGCCAGATGATCTCGGCCGTCAGCGAGCCCAACCTTTTCTTCACGCCATCTCCTTGGTCTGCCAGCCGGCAACGCGTCGAACGTCGCTGCACCGGGAACGGAATCCCAGCGTTCGCTGGGGCGCGGCTGCGCAACGCGCGACCTCAGCGAAGTATACTGGCACCATTAATGCATGGCGCGAAATTCATCCTTCTGGATCACACAAAAATCGACGCGCGGGATAAGGAGGAAGCCGCAACTGTTCGGCAGATGAGGGCCGATGCTCAGGCCGCCGCCGCCCCCGCGTCGAAGGTGTCGTCGTCTTCGTCGATCGCGTCGGGGTCGCCGCCCAACGACCGGATGCAGTCGTCGAGAAACTCCATCGTGACCACTTCGTATTCGGGCGTTCCGGGCGTGCAGTCTTCCGGGTTCAATTTTCCGCGTGCCTTACGGATCGTGCGGACGCCCCCTTCGACAGCCTGTGCAACACGCCACATGGGGTCGTCAGGGACGAGCTTGTCAAGTTCATTTGCTTTCATGCACCGGATATCGGCGGTGGCCATTCAACCTTGAGCATAAAAACCTGCTTTATGCGCGATGGCGGATGAAACCGAGGAGGGCCTCTAACGCGACGTCGCGCTGAGCCTGTGCCCCGCATCGTGGGCGAGCCTGACATAGCCGTACACCGACACGATCGTCAGCGCACCCGCGCACAGGAACGCGAAGCGGAAGTCGTCGAGCGTGAACGCTTGTCCCTGACCGCCGCCCGAGCCGTTGATGGCCGCAGCCGCGCGCAGCGCCAGCGCGCCGAAGGCGATCCCGAGACCGATGCTCATCTGCGCCGCCGCATTCCACAACGTATTGGCCGCGCTCGTCTGTTCGGAGGGCACGTCCGCGTAGGCCAGCGTGGCCAGCGTCGAGAACTGCAGCGAACGCGCGAGCCCGTAGATGAACACGACCACCAGCACCCACGCGAGCGGCGACGCAGGCGTCAGCACGCCGCACACGATCGTGAACACGCCGCATACCGCGCTGCCCGCTATCGCCACGCGCCGGAAGCCGTAGCGCCGCAGGATCCGTGTCGTGAGCGCTTTCATGCCGAGATTGCCGGTTGCGCTGACGAGCAGCAGCAACCCCGATTTAAACGCCGACAATCCGAAGCCGATCTGGAACAGCAAAGGCATCAGATATGGCACCGCGCCAATGCCGATGCGCGTCAGCGTTCCCGTGACGACCGTGACGGAGAACGTCGGGATGCGCAGCGTGGTGACGTCGATCAGTGGATGCCGCTGGCGGCGCGCCTGATAGAACGCGACGGTGCCGATCGCGAGCCCGAGAGCGATGATGCCAAGGCCGACGAAGGGATTCATGTCCGGCTGGCTCGCCACATCGGCGCCGTACAGAATGGCCGTCAACGCCGTACCGCTCAACAGCAGGCCGAGCGCGTCGAAAGGGCGGCGTTCTGCGCTGCGCAGATTCGGCACCCACTTGAGCACGGCGACGAGCACGACGAGACAGACGGGCAGGTTGAGCAGAAAGATCCAGCGCCACGACGCGTAGGTCGTGATGAAGCCGCCGACGGGCGGACCGATCACGGGCGCGACGATGCCCGGCCACGTGATCGTCGAAATTGCCTGCATCAGTTGCTTCCGGTCGATGCTGCGCACCACGGTCAGCCGTCCCACGGGCACCATCAGCGCACCGCCGATACCCTGCAGCACACGTGCAGCGGTAAATTCGACCACGTTCTGCGACAGGCCGCATAGCAACGAAGCGAGCGTGAACGTGACGATGGCCGAGAAGAACACGCTGCGCGAGCCGAAGCGGTCCGCGACCCAGCCGCTCGCCGGAATGAAGATCGCCAGCGCGATCATATAGGCGCTCATGCCGAGGCTGAGCGCGTTGGGGCTCGTGCCGAACGATCGTGCCATCTCCGGCAGCGCCGTGGCGATGATCGTCGTGTCGAGATACTCCATGAAGAAGGTCGCGGCGACGACGTAAGGCAGCGGTCCGAGTGAACCTGAGCGGGATGGCGAGTCTTTCATGAGCAAGTGGGAGTGCGTACGCAACGGTACGCGATCGTACGATGACCGCGCCCATTCTGCCAAAGAGGGCATTCGCACTGTGGACCGGGAGCGAACCATGCCGCAACGATCGGGAATCGTGTATGAATGGGCGATTCGCGTGGATCGACGGAGTCTCGCATGCCCAAAATCGACATTGCCGCTGTACCGGAACGTCAAGGTACGGGTTATCCGCAGCCGTATGCCGCGCGCAGCGCCGAACGCCTCCGTCAGCGGCTGGGCGACGCAGGTGGACTGGTCGATTTCGGAGTGAACCTGATGCGCCTGCCGCCGGGCAACTGGTCGAGCCAGCGTCATTGGCACTCGGCCGAAGACGAGTTCGTCTTCGTGCTCGAAGGCGAGCTGACGCTGATCGAAGACGGCGGCGAAACGCTATTGCGCGCGGGCGACTGCGCGGCGTTCCCGAAGGACTCCGGAAATGGCCATCACATGATCAACCGATCCGATGTGACGGCGCTTTACCTCGAAGTCGGTTCGCGTTCGGCTGCGGATGTCATCACCTGCTCCGACATCGACATGATGAGCCCCAGCAGCGACGGCCGTTTCCTGCACAAGGACGGCACGCCATATACCTGACGCGCATCATGCGAATGCCGGCGTCGCGCGCAGCGACGCAACCGCATATACCCGCTGCCGTTATTGCGCGGCTGTGAGCTTCAGGCTTGGCCGCGAACTGTCGACGGCGACTTCCTGCGGGATTTTGCGGCGGTCGGATACCAGCTCGATGCCCGCTTTTGCGACCTGTTCGCAGAACGCGATGCGGGACCGGTAGTAGTCGGCTTGCAACTGCGCGTCGAGAACCCGTTGCTCCGCCTGGAAGAGGCCCATTCGAAGCTCGCTTAAGGCCCGCTCGGCCTGCTTTTCGGGAGTGGGGGCGTGATGGGAAATCAGGTTTGCAAGCCAGTTAAGCATGAGCGTACCCTCCGGTACTCAAACACCTGGTCGAATTTCTCTGGCAGCGCGCATTTAAACGTCACGCGTGCTGTCGGATAAAGACTATCAAAAACCAGGCTGCTGCTGTGTGACCTTGCGCACCTGTTGCGAAAATGTCGAATGCTCACCACACGATGCGCGTTTTCGGCAGCGCTGCCTTGAGTTCGTCGACGTTCCTGGCCTTGGTGCCGTAGAGAACGAGTTCGCGCAATCCGGTGAGGCCCTTCAGTACGTCGATGTCTTCGACTGGAGTGTTCGCGAGATACAGCTCCTGTAAATTCGTCAAACTTTTCAGCGCATCGATATTGCGAACTCTCGTGCGGAAAAGGTTGAGCATGCGCAGGCTCTTCAGGTCTTTTAGCGCGTCGATGTTCTCGACGCGGGTGTCGGCGAGATTCAGTCTTTGCAGCGCGGTCAGTTCCTTCAACGCGTCGATGCCGGTGACTTGCGTGCGGGCGAGCACGAGCGTATCGAGTTGGTGCAAGCCGCGCATCGCGTCGATATCGTCGACCTTGGAGCCATCCAGCACGAGCGTTTTCAGCGACGGCATGCCTTTTATCGCGTCGATGTCGCGCAGCGGTGTATTCGCAAGGTAAAGCGCTTGCATGTCGCGCAGTTTTTTCAACGCAGCGATGCTGTCGATCTGCGTCTCGTTGAGGTCGAGTGTTTTGAGGGCAGTGAGTCCGCCAAGCGCATCGATGTCGCGCACATTCCGCGCGCCGCCGAGCTTCAGCGTTTCCAGATGAGGCAGGTCTTCGAGCGGATCGAGATCCCGAACCTGAGTGTCGCGCAGGTCGAGTTGGCGCAGGTCGGTCAGATTCTTTAGCGCATCGAGATTCGAGACCCGCGTATCCCAGAGGGTGAGCGATTGTAGACCGGTCAGTCCTTTGAGCGCGGCGATGTTCTCCACGTCCGTGCGATGAAGCACGAGCCGCTTCAGCGAATGCATGTCCTTGAGCGCGTCGATATTCCAGACGGGCGTGCCCGTCAGGTCGAGCGAATCCAGTGTGTCCAGTTCCTTCAGCGGATCGAGATTGTCGATCTGCGTGTTGGCCAGATTCAGTTCGATCTTGCGGTCCGAATCCTTCAGGTGCGGGATAGCGGCTGCGACTTCGGATGCCGTCAGGGTTGGCTTGGCACGCAAGGCCAGGCAGGAGGAGTCAGGCGGGGCGGCGGAACCGTCGCTATTGCTGCAGGTGGCCTTGATGAATCCCAACTCGCCCAGCGCCCGTTCGTCGGGGCTTCTGCGCGACGTATTGAACATGACGAACAGGATGATGAGCAACAGGACGACCGCGGCACCGATGGCCCACGGCGTGGCACGACGCCACATGAGGGAACGCGGGTCTTCGGTGTTGGGGTTCGTGCTTGACGGCGGCGTGTCGGACACGGAGCGCTCCGTTGGTTCTGGTTTTCTCCTTTATACACGAAGCGCGACGGGCACCTGGTCGCGGCAAAGGCGACCTGCTTGCTACGCGTGCGACGCGGCGACGCGCTCTGCCAGCTTCGCGTCATAGCTCGAATGGACGTGCACGCGCTTCTTGTCGGGAAACGCGTAGTTGTACGCCTTTCGAAGCGCGAGGGAAGCCTCGTGAAATCCCGAAAGAATCAGCTTCTGTTTGTTCGGATAGCCCGCGATATCGCCTGCTGCAAAGATGCCGGGACGTGTGCTCTCGTAGTTCGACGTGTCGACCGTGATGCGTCCGCCTTGCACTTCGACTCCCCACTTCGCGATCGGACCGAGATCGGCCACGAGACCGAACAACACCAGCACGTGATCGGCCTCGATATGCACGGAGCCTTCAGCCTGTCGAATTTCCACTGATTGGAGTTGGCCATGGGGCGCGCTCAGGCTCGCGATCGTGCCGACCGCAAAATCCATCTCGCGCGCTTCCACTGCGCGCCGCATGCTGGCGACGCTGGAGTCTGTCGCGCTGAAACCATTGCGACGATGCACGAGCGTGACGTGCTGTGCAACCGTGCGCAGCGCCAACGCCCAATCGAGCGCGGAGTCGCCGCCGCCCGCGACGATCACGTTCTTGCCGGCGAAGTCGTCGAGTTTGGGGACGCTGTAGTGAACGTGACGGCCTTCGAGCGGCACGGCCTCGTCGAGCAGCAAACGCTGCGGGACAAACGATCCGTTGCCGCCCGCGACCAGGATGGCCGCGGCTTCGAATGTCAGTCCTTTATCGGTGCGCGCGAGCCAGTGCCCATTGTCGAGCCGCTCGACGGTTTCGACACGATGGCCGAGATGCAGCGGCGGAGCGAAGGGCCGGCATTGCTCGACGAGCCGATCGACCAGTTCGCGCGCGGTGCAAACGGGTACGGCAGGAATGTCGTAGATCGGTTTGTCCGGATATAGCTCGATGCATTGCCCGCCCACACGCTCGATGTTGTCGACGATCTGACTCGACAGACCGATCACGCCGGCCTCGAACGCGGCGAACAACCCCACGGGTCCCGCGCCGATGATCAGCACGTCGGTGCTGATGGGTGAAGCGGACGGCGTGTCTGCTGGCGTGGTCATGGGTGGTCCTCGCGGGTCGATGGGTGTCGCGTATGTCGTGTGTGATCGTGTGTGATCGTGTGTGATCGTGTGTGCCGATGCACGGTTTCACGATACAGAGGCGCGCATGGGTCGGCAACGAAGGCACCATGGCGGGCAGGGGTAAGCCGTGCGGTCGATGCGCAACCGGATTAACGCTTTTTGAGTGACGGGAAAAATTGCCGTTTAACTGAAATCTCGGGCAAGGAATGTGGCACCAATCAAATCCAGTAAAGAGAATATAGGGAAATAACAAGGGATTTATTCTTTCGCCGCGATGGATCGAGGCTGCGTGCATTCGTATAACTACGCGAGTTTTAAAGTGTGCTGTTCTGTAATTCGGTAAGAATGTCGTGAAATTCAGGCGGGTAGATCTTTTCCCTGCGCTACCTGCTTTTGAAATAAACCTGTTATTTCTCCAATAACCTGCGCCCATAACGCTTTGCTGCCGACAACCATTCACTAGCTGCGCGTTGCGAATTCAAGGCGGGAATATTTACCGCTACCCGATATCGTTCAGCGTCGATTGATAAGGATAGCGAATCGAATGCGAAAGGATCAACACCTTTTGCCAACCCACTCGCCGCCGTTCCCTATCGAAGTGTTTTCGTCGGGCGCGGCCCGGCAGTGGATTGAATGGTCATGGTGAAACGTCGTCAATTTCTCGGTTTGGTAACCGCTGTCAGCGGAAGCTACGTGCTGACCGCGTGCGGTGGAGGTGGTGGCGGCGCGGGCGGCGATCAGGGACATGCATCCAGTGCCGGCGCAACGACCAATAGCGCGACATCCGGCGCGACCACGACAACAGCCGTGAACGGCGCAAGCTCAACGACTTCGAACGGCTCCACATCGGGCTCGTCGAATCAGACGCAGCCGGATACAAGCTCATCGAACAGCGGCACGCTGGCGTCGGCGAGCGGCACGTCCATTCCCCCCGCTGCATCTATCACCGATAACCAGGCTGCACTCTGGACACTCGTCAACGGCTCGGTCTATCGCAACGGTGTGATGGCCGGCAATACCTATAACGTGACGCTGCTGCTGTGGTACGGCAACGGCGTGTATCACCAGGGCACGGGCGGACAGTTCTATGGATGGAACGGCACGACCTGGCTTGCCTGCAACGATCCGCGCCTTGGCGGCACATCTGCCGACGGCACGACCATCCCGCAAGCGTCATACATCATCGACAAGGTCGGCGCCTTGTGGACGGTTTCCAGTGGCAGGGTCCTGCGCAACAACGCATACGTTGGTCTGACCTCCAACGTAGCGCTGCTGCTGTGGTACGGCGGAAAGATCTGGTACCGGTCGACGGGCGGCCAGTTCTACGTGTGTACGGACCTCGATCAATGGCTGCCGTGCAACGATCCGCGCATCGTCGTCGCCGCGCCGCGCGGCTCTTTCCATGGCATCAACGGCCATTACGATTATCGCTATACGGCTGCCCAGGTCGTGCAGATCATGATGAACATGGGCTGCTCGACATATCGCGTCGGCTGCACGGATGATCCCGCGCAACTCTCCGCCGTCACTCTGCTCGCGCAGGCGTTTCAGGCAGCGGGACTGACGCTGTTCGTGCTCGTCAATATCGGCGTGCGCGATCTCAACGGCGTGCTGTTTGCAAGCGAAACCGTTGCCTACAATCGCGGGCGCTCGTGTGGCGCGACGGTGGCGGCGGCACTCGCGCCGTACGGCGTCGTGATGTATGAGTGCGGAAACGAACTGACACGCGATAACGCAATCATTCTCGACTCGACCAACGCCGGCACCAAGGCGGCCGACTTCAGCAACGCGAATTGGCCCATCATGCGTGGCGCGATGCGCGGGATGATCGACGGCGTGAAGTCGGCTCAGCCGGCCGCGAAATGCGGGATCAACTTCTGTGTGGCCGATATCGGTGCCGCCGATGCCTTGTGGGACGGCAAGCAACCCGACGGCACGAGCGGCTATCCCACCGTGCGATGGGACCTGACGACGTGGCACAACTACGAGGTGTACGGCGACATCTTCGACATCGGCACTGATGGTGCCGGTCCCGGGTTCGATCTGCCGACCTACTGCAACGCGCGCTATGGCGTGCCGTTTCTGCTCACCGAGTGGAACACCGGGCCGGAGAAGAGCCAGGCGTATCGCGCGAATTACATCAGCGCGCGGTATGCAAGCTATTACCAGGCGAGAAAGACAAAGAACATTCAGTCCGCCATGTACTACGTGCTCGATAGCGGTGATGCCACGTACGGCGTGATGATCGACGGCATCACGCTGAATCTTCCCTATAACGCCTTCGTTAGCTTTGTCGCGAGTCATCCGGACAATTAAGAAAGAGTTGCGGACAATTGCAACGCCTTCTCATTCAATGAAAAACTTGCCGACGTGACAATTTCGGTTTCGCGAATTTGCACGCTCTACAAGACAAATTTTCAAAACGCTGCTCGCGTCACTTCACAACCTCCGATTCCATGCCATTTATACGAGTGGCATGGATGCTGCTATTTCAATGCGTCATGCATCGATGCACGTTGCGAAGGGTTGTCATAAGCAACGCTTCAATCGATGGGTCAAGGACGACACGCCGCACTATAAACATTAGCCGGGAGGCGACGATGTTCGACGCAGCACTACTGCGCAATGACCTCGCACTAACCTTCAGACAGATGAACCCTTCGGCATTGGGCTGTGCGCGCGCGAGCATCGGTGTCGTGCCCTGCGCGCTCGTTTATGTGGAGGCCGACAGCACAGGAAGCCCCAATTGCAAAAGCGCCGATCCGTTCTGCTACGTCGAGCAGGCCATCACGCTCAACCGCAGCATGAAAGCGGTTGGCTTGCCGAGATTGACTGTGGCCACCAACGTCGCTGACGACGTGACGCGCTATCTCGAGAAGGTCGATGCCGATGCACGTCCGTACGTGTTGCAACTGGCCCCATCGAAATTGACGCTTCCGCGCAATACCCGCTTCTATGCTGCGCATTTCAAGCTCGACATGATGGAGCAGTTGGGTGCGATGCTGCACGAAGACGAACTGCTGATGGTGCTCGACACCGACATGCTCGCACTTCGAACCGTGAATGAAGAACTGCTGCAGCGCTGTCAGTCGACAGGTGTGGGCGCCTTTGACATTTCCGACCAGGAGTTCTCGGCTTACGGCGATGGTCGTGTCATCGACGATCTTGAAACGGTGGCGGGCGCGCGCCTTCAGAATCCGCGATGGTTTGGCGGCGAGGTACTGCTCGCGTCCGCTGGATTCGTCAAGGAACTGGTGCCGCGCGCGCACGCATGCTTCGAGCGATACCGGCGCGCTATCAACGAGTTGAATCACAACGGGGACGAGGCATTCATTTCCGCGGCGCTCAATCTGCTTTCCGACGAGGGTCATCAGATCATCGATCTCGGCGCGAACCGCGTGGTCGGACGTCACTGGTCAGGCAACACGCACCGTGACCTTCGCTGGTTCAAAGGATGTTCGTTGCTGCATCTGCCCGGATGCAAGCGATTACTGGAGCGTCAGGCCCGTCGCCCCGTCTTCAGCGCAGCGCATGTGTGGCGGAGTCTTGTTGTCATGCACGAACTCAATCGGACAGTGTGGCCGCTCAGGCGCTGGATGCGCTCGCGGGTGCGGCCGCGGCTCGGGCACAGGTAGAAGGCAGTTGCACGTCGATTTTTCGTTCGCGTTCAAGCGAACGCCTTAACGATCGTCTTAGAAATCATCGCATGCGCAGGCATGCCAATCATAAAGCACGCGGGAGCGACCATGTTGATCGGGAACAACTTGCAATGGATACCACACCAGCAGACGAGCGCAGTTTCAAGCACGCAACGTATCGCTTTCGTACTCACTGAATCGTGCGACCTGCTCGGAATAGGCGCCATCGCCGAGGCGCTCGAATGCGCGTGTTCGCTTGCGACGGGCGAGACAGCGAAAAAGTATGAAATGCGATTTGTGTCCGAAGGCGGTGGACATGTCAAAAGCGATCGCTCGCTATTCGTTTCGACAGACGAATTACCAAAGCCGAACGACGAACGATTTGCTCATGTATTCGTCGCCGGTGGGACGCTCTCGAGAGCGGCCTGCGACACGCCCGTTCTGAGCGGCTGGCTGCAACGGATGCGGGCCAGCGGTGCGCGCGTCAAGCTCTTCACGACGGGCTTCGAAACATCGAATGGGACCCACGACAATGGCCCGATCAGCGGATACGAACAGGCGCGCCGCCGAAGGGCGCAACTGGGGAGTGCCGTCAAAGCGGCATTCGAAGTAATCCGCGCGGATTTCGACGAATCGATCGCACACGAAGCGCTACGCCGCACATCGTTCGTCGATTCGAGCGAATGGCTGTCGCCGTCCGTCGACGCGGCCAATACTGCGGGAGATCGAATCCGCGCAGCGGCGCGCTGGCTGCAGGACAACTGTCATCGCGCCGTCAGCGTGAACGATGCTGCCGAAGCCTGCGCGATGAGCCAGCGAACACTGCTGCGCAACTTTCAGACATACATTGGCGCATCGCCATCCGAGTATTTGCAGCGAGTCAGGCTCGAGCGTGCGTGCCAGTTGCTCGCGGAGACTTCGTTGCCCGCGGACAAAGTCGCGCGACGCGTCGGGCTGACCAACGGCGACAGACTAGGCAAGCTGTTTCGCCGGTGTATGGGCAAGTCTCCAATCGAGTACCGTGCGTGGACGCGTGGCAATGCCGATGCAAACGAATCGACTGGCGAGACGACGGTCAGCGCCCCTCAACAGCTGACGCTCGCGACGTGTGACGAATGACGCGCTGCGCGCGCGTGGATAGTGGCAGTTGATTCAAACGGCGGCGCGTAACTTCAGGTTTTGCGCTGCCGCATTTTCTCCGCGTTCCGTCGGACGGCTTTTATCGCCGTCATTTCACCCTGAAGCGCATTTCGTCGAATACATCCAGGGTCGATACAGAAAAAAAATTCTCAATGTGACGGAAATTGCGCCATTCGCGACGCATTTTCGTTCCGGTAATTATGACGTTTCGGTAAAAGCGACGTTACCGCCCACCCGTTTGTCGATTTCCAATACGGCAATACCCGTAATGCAGAGAACAATAAGGATCACAAAAGTACCTCATAGGGTCATATTGCCCGAAAAGCCGGCGCGAAATTCACTCACAGAAAATCGAAAGGGCGAATTTCCTTTCCAGAAAGTTATAGTCGGAAGAATCCTGCTAATTGTCCGATGAAGTTATTTTCGGGTGTAATTTGCCGCATGTCTTGGGTATTATTTACGCCGATCGAAAGGATATGTGCGAACAAATTGCCGGACCTCCTTCACGCCTGAAAAGTGAAACGTTTGCGCAGCGCACAAGGACAGTTGGCAGTAGTGGCAACACGTTAGGGAATCGTCGGAGCCTGCCGGCCTGCCGTGGCAGGTGGTTCATTCATCTTCTCCCTGTCTGAAAACCGGGTGACAAAGCGCCATTGCCAGTAAGGATTACTGAGCAATGCGGAGTCGCTCGCGCCGCCATCCTGGTCCGAAATCCAGCAGTCAACTCTTTGGACTTTTTTCGAGAACTTTCTCGACAGGGATGCGCTTGCCATGAATAAACGACGTCAATTTCTAGGCCGCCTCGCGGCGCTCGGCGGCAGTTATGTCCTCACTGCATGCGGCGGAGGCGCCGGCAGCATTACCGATGCTTCGGGTGACGCGGTGGCGAAAGCGACGGCCCGCGCAGCGGCATCGGCTAGCGGCACGACCATTCCGTCGGCGACATCGATCGTCGACAACTCCGGCGCCACATGGACTCTATCGGGTGGTTCCGTCTACCGGAACGGCGTGAAAGCGGGCAACAACTATAACGTCGCGCTCGTACTGTTCTACGGCGGCGTGATCTATCACCAGGGGTCGGGCGGCCAGTTCTATTCGTGGAATGGATCGACGTGGATTGCCTGTAACGACCCGCGTCTTGGCGGCACGTCGCCCGATGGCACGGCGATTCCTCCCGCGTCGTACATCATCGACAAGACGGGCGCGATGTGGACCGTCGTGAACGGCGTCATCTACAAGAATGGCAAGACGGTCGGCAACACGTATAACGTGTCCCTGCTGCTGTGGTACGGCGGAAAGATCTGGCACAAGGGAACGGGCGGCCAGTTCTATGTCTGCACGGATGTTGGCGGCTGGCTGCCTTGCAATGATCCGCGCATCGCTACAGCGGCCACGGCAGGCATGTTCTACGGCGTCAACGGCCACTACGACTACAGCTACACCCCGGCGCAGCTCGTATTGATCCTGAAAGGCATGGGCTGCACGAGTTACCGAGTGGGTTGCACCGACGACCCGAATCAGTTGAATGCAGTCGCCAAGCTCGCGCAGGCTTTCCAGCCGGCGGGGATTTCGCTGCTCGTGCTGATCAACCAGGGTGTGTACGACTCGAACGGCAACGTCTTCACCAGCGAGTCAGCCGCCTACAATCGCGGGTTGCAGGCTGCGATGGCCGTCGCGAATGCACTCAAGGCATACGGCGTGACCCTTTATGAGTGCGGAAACGAGTTGACGCGGCAGAACGCCACGATCCTGGACTTTACCAACGCAGGCACCAAAGCCGTCGACTTCAACAACACGAACTGGCCGGCCATGCGCGGCGCGATGCGCGGCATGATCGACGGCGTGAAGTCGGTGCAACCGTCGGCAAAGTGCGGCATCAACTTCTGTGTCGCGGACATCGGCGCAGCGGACGCCCTGTGGGACGGCATGCAACCGGACGGCTCGGGCGGTCATCCGAAAGTGCGCTGGGACGTCACGACGTGGCACAACTACGAGGTGTACGGCGACATCTTCAACATCGGTATCGACGGCTCGGGACCCGGGTTCGATCTGCCTACGTACTGCAAAGCCCGCTATGGCGTGCCGTTCATCATCACCGAATGGAATACGGGGCCCGAGAAGACGCAGGCGTATCGAGCCAGCTATATCACGAGCACGCTCGGCAAGTTCTATCAGGCACGCAAGACGCACAATATCCAGTCAGTCATGTATTACGTGCTCGATAGTGGCAACAACACGTACGGCATGATGACCAACGGTGTTGCGCTCAATCCGCCGTATAGCGCGTTCACGAGTTTCGTGTCAGGCAACGCGGATTCCTGATCCACAGCGGGCGCGATGCGCGGCACGAATGCTTCCCCGCCTGTGAGCGGGGAAGCGCTGCCTCACCGATCAGCGCCCACTTCCAGCAACTGTCCCCATTCATAATCGATGTGGTCGGGCGTGAAGGGCAATACGCCGGCCCCCGGCGTGAACGTCAATTCGCCGAAATAGACGCGGTTATCAGGGGCGTAGAGATCGACGCGGACATAGTCGAAATCTTCGGCCAGGATTGTCGCGGCTTTCAGCACCGCTTCGAGATTGTCAGGTCGAGGCGGCGGTTCGGCACTTCGCGTATAGGGGCCGATCATCACATCCATATGCCGCCATTGCGCGTCGAACACGTCTCCATGCGTGTGATTGCCGAACCGGTCCGTGATCAGAAGAATGTACATGAGCGGACGCCCGGCATGCCCGCCGAAGCAATGCACCTTGAAATCAGCCGGAACACGCCCTTCGCGGTCCAGAAGGAGCTGCTCGAAGAAGATACGCGGCCTGATTCTCTTATAGTGCCGTTCGCGTGCGATCCAATAGAACGACGTCGATAGCCACCGTTCGGACAGTTCCTGCAGCCTTTCGAACGTGGTCTCGGACTTGTCGCGCACGAGTTCGACGAACGTACTGCCGTGATTCGCCTTCATCACGAACGCATCGGGCAGACTATCGAAGACCGCACGCGTAAATACATCCGGCGCGGAAATAAGCGGCACGAGATGCTCTTCGCCGAGCTTCGCGGCAACATATTCCCGAACTTCGAGCTTATCGGTCAAGCGTACGTAGCGCGGGTCCGGCCGAAGATTGCGTTGCAGGATCTTCTCGTTGAACGTCGCGGGACGGGCGAGCCGCGGATATCGCCCGATACATTTCCGGTGCAACAGGCTCAGGAATAACGTATCGGGCAATATCGACTTTGCCTTTTCCTTGATTCTGCGGATCGCCGACTGCGTTGGAATCGGATCTCCCACAACGTGGTCATGCAGCAGCGGGTGCGTTGCGACTTGATCGGACGATGCGGGTGTCTCCTCCTTCGTCGAAGACACGTTCATCTCTTCACTGGCCTGCGCATATTCGGTTATTGGCATTGTTTGCGCTCCCTGCGTTCAGCTAGAAAACCGGCTTCACTACCGAATACGTCGCTGGGGCCGATTCGATGACATGGTCGGCCGCTGCAGGCGACGGCGTTTGAGCGTGACCGCCGTTGCCGAGATGTCGCAACCCGCGAAAGCTCGTCGGCGACATGCCGTAACGCTCCTTGAAGATCCGTCCCAGCCGATTTCCGTCGCCCATCCCGCAACGCCTTGCAATCTTGTCGATGGGAAGTTCGGTATCCGTCAGCATCGAGCAGACGACCTCGAAGCGCGTGCGCAACAGGTACTCAAGTGGGGTCACGCCGAATTCAACCTTGAAACGACGCTGATAGTTACGCTTGCTCATCGCCGCGGACTCGGCAGCCTGGCTGACGGAAATGGGCTTGCTGTAGTTTTCTCTGATCCAGCGCGCCGACTCGCGGATCTTGTCGGACGTGGTCGCGACACCCGCATCATCGGTGTCGGGTCGCATGCGCTGACGGACTTGTGGCTGCAACGTATGCGCGATCCGGCGGGCTGTTTCTGCATTGAGGTCGCGCTCGATCTGCACGAGGGCCATTTCAGTCGGCGTCGCACCGGCGGCCCGCATCTCAGAAAGACCGTCGTCCAGCACGAACACGGGCACGGCGGATTGCGCCGGGCCACTCGACAGATCAGTCTTCGGCCGCATGCAGGACGGCGTGCCCGATCCCTGGCGCGACAGCCAGGAGACGAGTTGCCCGTTCGATTCGGTCATCGGATCCGCGCTGCAAGCAACGAAGAATGCGTGAAAGTCGGCTAGATGAAACCGTTCGAGCTTCTGCGTCCAGATCGGAAAGCTGGCGCTGCCCGTGACGAACCCGCCTGTCTCCGACAGCACCGAGAAGCGGTATGGCGGCTCGACACCGACTTCCGCTTCGAGCTTGTTGGCAAGGCAAAAGGCATCGCACACCGCGCCCGCCGCCGCCATCGAGCAATGCGGCGCGATCAGCAGACCAATATGCTTTTCAAACTTCGATTTCTCGAGCCGTTCATCGGCACACAACGGGTTTGATTGATAAATCCCATTCACCGTTAGCTCTCCAAATTAATTCATAACAATTCGACCCGAATCAGAATACATTAGGGAAATGAGCCAGGCGATGCTTGTCCGATTGGCGCGATTGATGTGGCGCAATCGTTCGGATGTGGGAAATTCTTACTTAATCACGTGCTTAGCGTTCCTGGTGTTTCTGCTAATCACGGAAAGATTTTCTGAGAGAAAATGTCCGATTTTGTTGAGTCAAAGTCGCTTCATGTCCCGGGAAGGCTTGCCAGATAAGGGCTACTGCACGGGAAAGTATTCCGTAAGCGAATCGCTGCCGCAGCATCCTGTCACTGCCGTTGTGTTACACGATTTTCCGCGTGACGTATCACTCTGTTACACGAATTTCAGATCGCAACAACTCTTTCGCTGGCGCGCGCTCGATGTAACGTGTTCCACCATATCGGCCATTAGCACCCGAATTTAAGCCGGGTTTCTACTCATTCGAATTCTGCGCGTCTATGCTTCAACGCAACATGAATGGAAAGGCGATTTCGCGGATCGAAAGTCGATCTATGAAATCAGCCTGAAGTGCTTTTCAAACGAATGGCTCCCGTCGAGAGCGTGCATGACATGTCACTCGCCTCACGCGGTCGTGAGGATCGAAGCTTGTCATTGCGCACGCCAACAGTCTTCGCATCGGCGCAGACACGACGGGCTTTTCGCAATTGCCAGTGCCTCCAGTGCCGGAAAAAGGGGATACGCATGAGTGAAATACGCAGGCATCTTGCTCTTCTCGTCCTGAAGTTCTGATACGGCCTCGGGGATCTGCGGCTATCTCGCTCCCCGTCAGTTGCCGTCATGGCTATCTGATCAGTCGTTCCTGTAACTCATCATCGGCCCGAGCACGGCTGATCGAGCTTCCGTCGCGTCCCGTCGGGCGGCTTCATGCCGCCAGGTGGCCGTGTACTCACGTGCTTCGCAGCCTGCTCGACCAACCGCATATCAAAGGATGATTCCCGTGGATTATTACCCCTCGAACTCGCTTCCTGTTGCCCCAGAGGTTGAGCGCGGGCAGCTCACCGCTCGAGAGATGCTCAACCTGATGCGGGACCACATCTGGGAAATCGTGGCGGCCACCGTCGCGGTGTTTCTGCTTGCCGTCGCGTATCAGTTGATTGCAACGCCCGTGTATTCGGCAGATGTGCTCGTGCGCGTCGATCCCCCCGAGCCCAATGCGCTTGGACTCGCGCTACAGACTCAGGAGGCGCTCCCGCCGCCTGCGCCGTCGCCCAGCACCGAAATGGGCGTGATGCGCAGCCGTACGGTGCTCGACCCCGTGATCGATCGATATCGCTTCGACGTCTCGATCAAGCCTCGGCGTATCCCCATCATTGGCGACGTTGCGGACAAGTTCTCGACGCCGGGCGAGCCAAACGGCGCATGGCTAGGGCTGAAGTCGTTTGCCTGGGGTGGCGAGGTCGTCAAGGTCGGTTACCTGAACGTTCCGCAGAATCTCGAAGAAGAGAAGCTGGATCTCATTGCGCTCGGCGACGGCGCCTATGAACTGCTGGGACCGTCCGGCGAATTTCTGATCAAGGGCGCGGTCGGCAAGCCAGCCGAAGGCAACGGCATTTCGGTGCTGGTCAATCAGCTCGCCGCGCGGCCCGGTACGCACTTCGAGGTGATCCGCTGGAATTCGGTGGATGCGACCAAACGCTTCATGGATGTCGTGAAGATCACGGATAAGGTGAAGGACTCCGGCCTCATCCAGATCGAATACGCGGACAAGAGTCCTTCGAAGGCCGCCGAAGTCGCGAACGCACTGGGGCAGCAGTACCTCGCGGCAGCGATCGCCGGTCGTCAGCTGAACGACACGCAGACACTGAACTTCATCAAGGGCGAATTGCCGCGCCTGCTCGCCGATCTGCGCAAATCGGAAGAAGCACTCAAGAGCTTCCGTGCGAAGTCCAATTCGATGCAGCCGACGACCGAGGCGCAATCCTACCTGCAAGGCGGCCTCGATCTCGATCGGCAGATTGCCAGTCTGGAACTGCAGCGCACGCAATTGCTGGACAAGTACGCGCCTGGAAGCCGCTGGATTCAAAGCGTCGACACGCAGTTGGCGCAATTGAAGAAGACGAAATCCGAATTCGACGGACGCTTCCAGGGCATGCCCGCGTCCGAGCGTGAAAGCGTCGATCTCATTCGCGCGCAGAAGGTCGCTGAGACGGTCTACATGGGCATGGTGCAGAAGGCCGAGCAATTGACGGTGCGGCGTGCCAGCACGACGGGCGGCGCGCACATTCTCGATACGGCCGTGCGGCCGCATCGCCCCGTCAAGCCCGATCCGCTGATCGTGTTGCCGGGTGGCTTCGTGCTCGGTCTCGTGGCAGGCGTCTTTATCGTCTTCATGCGTCGCCACGTGCTGGTTGGTGTCACGGACCCGCGCTATGTCGAGCGTCGTCTGAGCGTGCCTGTCGTCGGCGAAGTGCTGTTCAGTCATCAGCAATCGCTGCTCGATCGAGGTCTGCCGGCCGCCGCGCGAAAACCACTGCCGGGCGCAGCCGGACGCGGTGCGCTGCCAGCGCAACGTGGCGCAGAAGGCGGCGAAGCAGCGACAGGCGAAAAGATCGATCCGTCGTTCGGCACTTCGGGCAACAAGATTCTTGCCGAACGGTTCCCGCACGACGCATCCGTCGAAGCATTGCGCGAAGTGCGTACTGCAATGGCGCGTGACCTTGCGCATACGCGCAACAACATCGTCATGGTGACAGGGCCGACCACGTCGGCGGGCAAGAGCTTCGTCGCGGCGAACCTCGCGACGCTGCATGCGGAGGCGGGGGCGCGGGTCGCATTGATCGACGGTGACATGCGCCGCGGCCATCTCGCCGCATTCTTCAGTCAGAGCAATCGCGGTGGCCTTTCAGAAGTGCTTGCAGAGCGGATCCCCTTGCGCGACGCGTTGCGGCAGGTCGGGATTGACGGCGTGACTTTCATGTCATGCGGGGCGCGTCCGGAGAACCCGGCGGCATTGCTCACGCGCCCTCGCTTCAGAGAAGTACTGCAACGCCTGAGCAATCACTTCGACATGGTGATCGTCGACACGCCGCCGTTCCTCGCCGTGACGGACGCCTCGATCATTGCGAACGAAACGGGCGCATCGCTGCTCGTGCTGCGCTCGGGCATGCAGACCGAAGAGGAGATTGCCGACACGATCAAGAAGATCGAGCGCGCAGGCGGACGGGTGGCAGGCGCCGTCTTCAACGGCATTCCGCTGCGTCGTAGCACGCGCAATTACGGCTACGCGACCAACTATGCGAGCGACTTCGGCGAAGTCGAGACAGCGGCCTGATGACGGCATGTCACTACGCAACCACTGCAAACGGCACAACTTCGTGCGGCGGAGAATCGATGGCATTCGCGATTAATGGAAAGTTCACATCGCAGCCTGTAACGGGCGTGCAACGGGTCGCATATGAACTCACGAGAGCCATGCAAATGCGTGAAGAACCGGGCAACGAACTGGAGATCTTCGTGCCGCACAACGCGATGGAGCCCGGTGCGTCGCTCAAGCGGCAGCGGCGCTTTCCGTGGCTGCGCGGCACGCTATGGGAACAGATCACGCTGCCGTTCGCGGCCAGAGGCCGGACCCTCGTCAATCTGTGCAACACGAATCCGATCCTCAAGCGTCGGCAGGTGGTAATGGTGCACGACATGGCCGTTTATGACGCGCCGAATGGCTTTTCGAAGAAGTTCTTGCTGTGGTATCGGCTGTGCTTCTCGATCCTGCCAAGAATGGAACCATTCGTGCTGACCGTATCCGCGTTTTCGAAGCGGCGCATCAGCCATCACCTGAAGATCGACGAGTCGCGCATCGCTGTGATCCAGCCCGGTGCCGATCATCTCGATCGCGTGGTGCCGGACTACCGCGTCATTGATCGCCTGCAGCTCACGGAAGACACGTACTGCGTGATCGTTGGGAGTCTCGACCCGCGCAAGAATCTGCAGCGCGTGCTGGAAGCGATCTCGGGCCTGAGCCATCTGCGCAATGTGAGATTCGTGATCGTCGGCGGAAAGAACTCGCGCATTTTTGCGAATGAAGGCGTCGAAGAAATGTCGCGCTCACAGCAGGTGATATGGGCGGGCTTCGTGTCGGATGGCGAGTTGAAGGCGCTCTATGAACGCGCGGGCTGCCTCATTTTCCCGTCGCTTTACGAAGGCTTTGGATTACCGCCGCTCGAGGCCATGTATTGCGGATGCCCCGTCGTCGCTTCGTCGCGCACGTCCATTCCTGAAGCATGCGGGGACGCTGCGATGTACTGCGATGCGACGTCCGCGCAAGACGTCGCCGACAAGATCTCGCTGATGATGAGCGACGGCGCGATAAGGCAACGGTACCGGGTAAAGGGAAGGGCTCATGCGCGGGAGTACCGCTGGGACCGTTCGGCGAAGAAGCTGCTCGATGTCTTGTACGGCAAGGAGAGTGAGCCTCTTGCGGAACTCGCGGCCCGCGTGTCGGCCGGCTGAGCGACGAATGGCGCAGCCTATGGATCGAATCAGTTACCGGCCATCCAGACGACGGGTACTCGCCGCGTTCGCGGCGCTCGCGTGTGCGGGCTTGCGGCCGATGCATGCGATCGCAGCCGTCGCGTCCGGCCCTGCTGGTAATCGCATGCCTCGCAGGATCGCCGACATGATCGGCACGAATGGCTGGCCAGGCTCGGCGGCCGACATCGACATGTGGCGCAAGATGGGCATCAGCTGGGGGCGTGGAGCAGTGGGCCCCGGGCAGCCGGATGCGCCGACCCAGCCGATGCGCGTCGACAAGACGGGCAATCGCTATGACAGCGATCTGCCTTCCGTCGTATTGCGCAATAACCAGAATGGAATCCGGTCCTTGTTGTTTCTCGGCTATACGCCGAAGTGGAATGCGAGCCTTCCCGGCGACACGAAATCAGCACCCGAAGATGTCGATGCATGGGAGCGTTATGTGGACGCGGTGGTTCGCAAGTACTCAGAACCGCCGTATGGCGTGCGCCATTTCCAGATCTGGAATGAAGCGGCGGGACGTCTGTCGGGGGGATTGCCGCAAGCCACGTTCTGGCACGGCCCGAATTTCGACAAGAACGAGCGCCAGTCCGGACCTTATGACCGTGCGATGCAGGACTATGTCGAACGAATTCATATTCCTGCTGCCCGCATTATTCGACGCTATGGCGCGTATGTCGTCTATGGCGGATGGCCCGATCAGGGCGGTCTCGACAATCTCGACAAATGGCTCGATTACCGAAGCCCGCGTTTGAACGAGCGAATGGCCGACTGGGTCGATTACCTCGACACGCATTACCTGCCCGTCGCAGATCTCGACGGTCTGTATGAACGGTATGTCAGGCAGGGGCCGGCGCGCGGATTGTGGCAAACGGAGATTGGCGACAGGTACATGCTCGACGAGCACTACTTGCCGCGCTACTTCTTCGAGTTCGCGGTATGGGCACTTCAGCGCAATTGGGACGACCCGGACAAGTATCTGTCGATGGTCTATCACTGGGACGGCTACGAGCCTTTCCGGCTCACGCATCGCGGCCCGCCCAAGCGCACCTTCAACGTGTCGGGGCAAAGCCTGATCGTGCTCAACCAGACGATTCCCGGCGCGCTTGCGTCGCTTTCAAAGCCGCTTCGCTTCGGTCCGGAAGTGACGGGCTCGGGTTTGCTGTCGGACAAGGACGTGGTGATTCAGGTGAGTGCGCCATCCGGCTGGCACGCCGTGGAAGCAGCGGGCATCGCACCGCCGTCGGGCGGCGCGCGAGTGCTCTTCATCGACGCGTTGACAGGTGCTGCCGCGTCGAAGGAAGACACCGCACTGAACTGGAATGGCGACTCGATGAACATCCGGTTTCGCGTGCCGGACAACGTCAATGGCGCCGACAGAAAGCCGCCCAGACATCTTGCCTATCTTGTCGTGCGGGCGAACCAGGGGAATTCAGCTTGAGAGAGACGAGCTCTCTTTGCATTCGACAGGCCTATACGCCCAATTTCGCATAGCGGATTCAATTGCCCGCTGATTCACTTCATCGTATCGAGGCTCTATGAAACAGATCGCCATCGTCATATGCAACTACAACTATGAACGCTTTCTCGCCGAGACGATCGAATCTTCGTTGGCACAGGACTTTCCCGGGACGCGAGTGCTCGTCATCGACGACGGGTCCACGGACGGTTCGCGAGCGGTGATCGAGCAATATGGCTCGCGTATCTCCGCTGTGTTCAAGGAAAACGGCGGACAGGTGTCCGCATACAACCTGGGCGTCGAACTCGCCGGCACCGACTATGTGATCTTCCTCGATTCCGACGATGTGCTGTATCCCCACGCGGTGTCGGAGGTCATGCGCAAGTTCGAAGAAGAGAAGCTTGCGAAAGTGCAGTTTCGTCTCGACGTGATCGACGAAGCGGGCAAGCAGACGGGCGCTTATGTTCCGCACTCCGAGCCGCCCACCGACTGCGGCCGCTTGCTGAAGGAAGGCTGGCTCTATCCGTCGCCACCGGCGTCGGGCAATGCTTATAGCGTGAGCGCGCTGAAAGCGGTCTTTCCGGTGCCGGAAGGCGGCATCAACCGCTATGGCGCGGACTTCTATGCGATCTACGGGGCCGCGCTGATGGGTGCCGTCGCGACGATACCGCAATCGCTCGGTGCGTACCGGGTCCATCATTCTGCTACCCCAAGCGTGTCGTTTGCGAACTCGGAGCAGATCAAGAAGGCGCCGAAGGCGTTCAAGGAACGTTGGGTCACACTGCGTGAAATCGCGAAAGAGCGAATGAATCTCGATCTGCCGCATGCGTTCCATGATTTCGCGCATGAGAAAGCCTACTTCGGATCGAGTCTTTACCATGCGTCGCTCGGCGCGCGGTGGCGCTGGATGCTGAACGATTCGCGTGCCTATATGCACACGATCGTCGCCAACCCTTTCTGGAGTCTGAAAAAGAAGGCCGGCACGCTCTTTCTATCGAGTCTCTGCCTGTTGCCGTATTCGCCTCTTTCAGACTTCGTGGTCCGGTACATCACCAACCCGCTTGCGCGCCGCGGCACGGTCGAGCAATAGCCATGCAGCGTCGGGAATACAGGAGAGGTTGGAATGGATGGTAAGAAGAACGCTAACGTCATAGCATTCGTCTACGGCGGCTATCTGATGAGGTACGTGTACCTCATCATCGTCGTGCCGTTCTACGGACGCGTGCTTGGCGTCGCCGAATATGGACGTGTTCTTGCGGCGATGTCGCTGATGAACGTCATCTGGATGCTGGCGAGCTACGGCTTTACGTTCGTCGGCATGCGCGAAATATCGAAAGCCCAGAACAACAGCGAGTGCAACGCCATTTACTCGTTGCATACGAGCGCGCGCCTTGCATTGTGTGTGCTGGGCGCTTGCATTGGCGTCGTTGCGACCTTCTGTTCGCCGACGTTGTCGGAGCGACCGCTGATCGGCTTGCTGGCAACCACGCTGGGCGTGGTGTCGGCATTGAATCTGGGCTGGCTCTATCAGGGGCGTCACCATTTCCGCACGCCGATCATGATCGAGGTATTCGGCTTTGCGGTGAGTCTGGCGCTCGTGCTGTGCCTCGTCAAAGGGCCGGCGGACTCGGTTTGGGTGGTCGGTAGTCTGTTGACGGCGGGCGTGCTGTCTCTGGCCATTTCCTATGGACTGGCGACCTATCAGCTGGGGCGGCCACATCTTTCGTTTACCGGCGTCGCGTCGCTTGTAAAAGGCTCGACGATGCTGTTCTGCTATTCGTCGGGTTCTGTCGTGCTGACGGCTGCGTCGACGTATCTGCTGACGCTGCTCTCCACGCCAGCCCAGGTCGGCTACTTCGGCGCAGCGGAGCGTTTTGCGACCATCGGGCTGAGCCTGATGGGACCCGCATCGCAAGTGTTCATTCCGACCATCTCGCGTCAGCTTGCGCAGGGAGACAAGGCGGGCGCCCACGCGACTACGCGGCGCGGCGCGACGCTGATGCTGGGCTACGGCCTGCTGGTGTTTTGCGGCGCGTTGGCGTTGTCGCCCATCGTTCTTCCATTGATTCTCGGGGAAGCCTTTACGCCGAGTGGGCACGTGTTGCAGTGCTTCGCATGGATGTTTCCGTTTGCGGCCTTCAATGAATTCGCTGCGTTCTACGTGTTCGTGCCGCGCAAAAAAGATCGCTTGCTCGCTATTGCGGGTACCGCGTCCGGCGTCGCGAATCTGCTCGCGGCACTCTATCTCGCCCCGCGATACGGCGCAGAGGGCATGGCATTCGCTCGCGTGATCGGCGAACTTTCGTTGTCGGCGATGCTGCTGATCATCATGGTCCGACTGGAATTGATCACGCTCGTACCGGGCGCCGGGCGTGCTATCGCGATGGCGCGATTCGCTTGGGGAACCCGCGGTCAGGCTGGCGCGAGCAAGGAGGATTGAGTGAGGCCTTGTTTCTGCACGAAGCGGATTGAGGGATCAGATTTGAAAGGACCGGGAAATTACGGACGGACTCTAAGAGCACAGGGAGGTCGCGTTGAAAGTTGCCATTGTTCATGACTGGTTGGTGGTATCGGGTGGTGCTGAGAAAGTATTGCAGAACATAATCGAATGCTTTCCCGACGCGGACCTGTTTTCGTTGGTCGATTTCATGGAGGACCGCGCATGCATAAAAGGCAAACCGGTCCGAACATCGTTCATTCAGCGCTTGCCGTTCGCACGCAA
The DNA here is from genome assembly GCF_013426895.1 of Paraburkholderia largidicola. Taxonomy (NCBI): domain Bacteria; kingdom Pseudomonadati; phylum Pseudomonadota; class Betaproteobacteria; order Burkholderiales; family Burkholderiaceae; genus Paraburkholderia; species Paraburkholderia largidicola. Next base: position 2,324,541 of record NZ_AP023175.1, read on the forward strand.
ACGCTACCGGGCATATCTGCCCTTGATGCCGATAGCGATCGAACAGCTCGACCTGTCAGCTTACGACCTCGTCATTTCCAGTTCGCATGCGGTAGCGAAGGGCGTGCTGACGGGGCCGAACCAGCTGCACATAAGCTATGTGCATTCGCCGATACGCTACGCGTGGGATCTTCAGCATCAGTACCTGAGAGAGTCGCGTCTGACGGCGGGCCTCAAATCGGCGATGGCGCGCGTGCTGCTGCACTATATTCGCGGCTGGGATTCGCGGTCCGCGAATGGCGTCGATCATCTTCTCGCCAATTCGAAGTTCATTGCGCGCCGGATCAGGAAGGCCTATCAGCGCGATGCGACCGTCATTTACCCGCCCGTTGATCTGAGCCACATGCCGATTCGCGAGGGCAAGGAGAACTTCTACGTCACGGCCTCGCGCATGGTGCCGTACAAGCGCATCGACCTGATCGTCAAGGCGTTCTCGCAAACGCCGGAGCGCAGGCTGGTCGTGATCGGCGATGGGCCGGATATGAAGAAGATCAAGGCTGTCGCGGGCGATAACGTAACGATCCTCGGCCATCAGCCGTTCGACGTGCTGGTCGATCATCTGCAGCGCGCGCGTGCCTTCGTGTTTGCGGCGGAAGAAGACTTCGGCATATCGGTCGTCGAAGCGCAGGCGTGCGGGACACCTGTCGTCGCGTTTGGGCGGGGTGGCGCGTTGGAGTCGGTGCTCGGCTTGCCGCGCGAGCGGCCTACGGGTGTGTTCTTCAAGGAGCAAACCGCGGAATCGTTGCTGGAAGCGGTGGACCGGTTCGAAAAATACTCCGGTCTGTTCGACGCGCGTCAGTGCCGCAAGAATGCGGAACGCTTTTCATCGGAGCGGTTCAAGACAGCATTGACGTCATTCATTGAAGACCGGCTGCCCGATAACCTCAACGATCCTTCGTTTCCCTACGCCGTCGAAGACGTAGAGCCATTGACGGACGAAGTGCGCGAGCGACATCTGCTCGTCTGAACGCGTGCACGGATGCCTATCCGTGTTCACGCACTCGCGCGCGTGAAAGCGCGCATACGACGGAAGGCGTATTTTCTCTAAGCGCCGCCGAGTTCTCCTTGATGAGATCCTGAAACGGCGCCGTATGCCCGTAGGTCAACGTCGACACGGCTAGCAGGCAAAGCGTCGACCCTACGGCATGAAACCGTCGAAATTCGACGTGAAGCGCCGTCCGCAGGAATGCCGCAGCGACGCCTGCTCCGACCACCCAACCCACGCAGACTTCGGCGATCGAGTGCGAATGTCCATGCACACGGGACGCCCCTGTCAGTGCGCCCAAAAGCAGGCCAGCAGCGACGCCTGCGATGATGCCCGGATAGGCAGGCACCCGCCACCACCTCAATTGCAGCGCGAGCGCGACGGCCCACACAGCCGTCGATAGCATCGTATGGCCGCTGATGACGCGAACGTGCGCCAAGGGCAGTGCAACGCCCCATGTGTAGTACAGGATCTTGCTCGCGCCGACCAGCAGCATGCCGCAGCTCAGCGCGAGCGCCCAGCGCAACGCGAGCCTCACATCGCTCATTGCAATCCAGATTGCGCACACGATGGCCACGGGCAGCGTGACAGCGGCATCGCCGACGTTGGAAAGGACTGTCCACATATCGGGTTATTCGTTCTGTTTAGTCTGGTTCAAGCGTCCGGGACGCTGCGTCCGGTTGCAGTGGGATATGCTTGCCCGCGGTATCGATACGGGGGCCGTGCGTCAGGAACGCGGACCCGTGCGTATTCGGGATTCGTCACGCGCACGGAGCGCGAGGCGAGCAGCAGCGAAATCACGAGAGAAAGAATCAGAACGTTTGACGGCGAGACCAGCCGATGTTCCGTCGCGGCCATGACGAGGAGACATACGGACGAAATCTCGACGAAGCGGAATGCCGCGAAGTTCCTTCCGCCCTCGACCAGTGCGCTGCGCGCGGCGCCATCCTGGCTCCATTTGACGAGCTTCCAGTAAAAACCCAGCATCAGCGCGAGGCCTACCACGCCGGTTTCGGCAAGGAAGTTCAGATAGGAGTTGTGGGCGTGCGAATCACTGTGTTCGACGATGATGTCGGAAGGCACACCGAGTACGCCGAAATACGACACGACGTTGCGTATCTGGTCATCAAATGAGCCGAATCCCATGCCCACGATCGGGCTTTGGCGGAAATAGGCGAGTGCTCTTGGCCACAGCCATTCGTAGCGGATGTCCAGATTCGCGGTCTTGGCGTCCTGGTTCTGGATGCTGAAGGTGTAACCCATGTAGTCGACCGTGGAGCGCGTGTGATACATCGCCATCGCGAGGGACGCCACGACGAGGCATGAGATCAGCGTCGCGAGAATCACGCGTTTGCGTCCGAAGTACAGATACGGCAGCACCGCAAGGGCGCCTAACAGCGAGCCGCGGCTGTATGTCGAGAAGAGCATCAGTCCGTTTAGTGCGATCAGCGCGAGCATGATCCTGCTGCGCCGCTGGAGATAGCAGGCCACGCCGAGGCAGAACAGCATCGCGAGAAAGCCGCCCGCTGCATTGCGGGCAATGAAGAAGCTGCCGAAGCTGTCGTCGGGATGCTTGAAGATGCTGAGCAATCCGTTCTGTGCGAGATAAAGCGCGTACAGCGGAATATTGATGACAACCGCGAACACGAAGAAGGCGCGGAGCAGCTTGTTCATATCCCAGCGATGCGCATACAGGCAACCGGCAAAAATGGGCGCATAGGCAATGAAGAAATTGCCGTCGCGCCGATAGAATTCGAATTCGGTCAGCGAGTGAGCGTTGTAGAGCAATGTCGACACGAGCGCGAATAGCGTAAATGCCGTTAAGGGCGCAATAAAAGACGGGTAGCTTCTGCCGAAAAAGCGCCACGCGCAGAAGATGATCGGCAAAAATCCCACTGCGCTAAGCGGAACCAGATTGGTAACCGTCAGGAATAGCGCCAATACCGATATGTAAGCCATTTCGACTCTCGCGAAGAATAGAGTTGCACGTCCGCTGGTGGAAGTGGCGCATGTCAATGATGGATGCGTTGTGATCCGACATTGCGCGCGGCGAGCGATCGGGTACGCCGATCAATCGCCAGAATGGAATTGCGACTTGCTATTGATGTGTGGTGTTCCCGTATCCGGGACTCATCGCGGCGTACGCCGTGTCAGACCGGATAGGAAGACGAATACCTTCTATGCACAACGTAACACGATTACCCCTGCATTTCCAAGCTCGAATCGCTTTTCAAGAAAGACAGGACCGCCAGATATTAGCCATTATCCGCAAGGCTCGGCGTGACTGGCCATAACATCAACCGTTCGCGCCAGAGATGCTGTATCGCAGCGTAACGTGTCTATCATCCATCTCAGGTCGAGTTGAATACGATGACTGCGCGTCATTCTCTACGCGGTTGCCGTGACTTCGATCTGTTCTTCATCTTGCAAGATTGCCGCAGCACGACGCGAGATGGGCGACTCTCATACGGATCGCCTTCCATTCGCGGCCGGTGCGATCAGCGGTCATCACAATCCCGCGTCAACACCCGAAAGATTCGCGCGCAAGGTATGTAGATATCAATCCGGTGGTTGGGTCATATCGGCGTCGTCCAGACAGTCAAGGACGCTGAGGACCGGACTTCAATACCAGGGAGATTGAAGTGGATTCACGAATCATTCATATCGAACAACAGAACGCCGCCACTGCCGTTGCCGAAGTGGAAACGGGTTGTCGACGGCTCGTACAGGTCATTCTCGCAGGCGGATCGGGCACGCGGCTCTGGCCCGTATCGCGCGATCAATATCCGAAGCAGCTGATCGATGTGGTTGGCGATCAATCGCTGCTGCAGGCCACGATGAAGCGCATGGACGGCTTCACGAAAACGTGGGACGTCGCATCCGAACCGGTAATTGTCTGCGGCGTCGAGCATTTCCATGCTACGTCCGGGCAGGCGCAGGAGTGTGGCGTGAAGCCGTGCGTCGTCGTCGAGCCGGCGCGGCGCGATACGGCGCCCGCGTTGACACTGGCCGCGCTGGCTGCCTGTGCCGACGGCGACGATCCCATTCTCGTCGCGATGCCCGCGGATCACGCCATCGCAGACGTGCCCGCATTGCATCGGGCCATCGAACTCGCCGCGCTCCACGCGCAGGCGGGTGAAATCGCTACGCTGGGGGTCCCGCCGATCAGCGCCGACACAGGCTTCGGCTATATCCGTCTTGGCGCGCAAATGCAGGATGGTGCGCATCTTATCGACCGCTTCGTCGAAAAGCCTGCGGCTGAGCTGGCCGCGCAATACGTCGCATCGGGCGGCTACTGGTGGAACAGCGGCATGTTCGTGGTGCGCGCTTCCGTATGGCTTGCCGCGCTGAAAGTATTCCAGCCGGACATGCATGCGGCGTGCACGCAGGCCTACGCGGACGCCAAGCGGGACGACCTTCATATCGCGCCGGGTGCCGAGGCATTCGAACGCTGTCCGTCGGATTCGATCGACTACGCCGTCATGGAGCAACTCGGTAAGCCGAATTCGCCCTTTACGGCAGTGGTGGTGCCGCTCGAAGCCGGCTGGTCCGATCTCGGTTCATGGGATGCCGTGTGGCAGGCAATGGACAAGGACGAGTTCGGCAATGTGGCGGACGGCCGTGTGTTGATGGAAGGCGCAACGACGACTTATGCGCGCTCGCAGGGTGGCAGGCTCGTCGCTTGCGTAGGTACGAGCGATCTCGTCGTCGTCGAAACGGACGATGCCGTGCTCGTCGCGGATCGCTCGCATGTGCAGGACATCAAGGGGCTGGTGTCGCGTATCCGGCAGACGAAATCGCCGGAAGCCGACAACCATCGAAAAGTGCGGCGTCCGTGGGGCTTTTACGACTCCATCGATCACGGCGAGCGCTTTCAGGTCAAGCGCATCGTCGTGAGTCCAGGAGGTCGGCTCTCGTTGCAGATGCATCACCATCGCGCGGAGCACTGGATCGTCGTGTGCGGCACTGCGCTCGTGACGCGCGACGACGAACAGTTCCTGCTGACCGAGAACCAGTCGACCTATATTCCGATCGGCGTGCAGCACCGTCTCGAGAATCCCGGGCATGTGCCGCTGCAGATCATCGAGGTGCAATCCGGCGCGTATCTCGGCGAGGACGACATCGTGCGGTTCGATGACAAATACGGCCGCTGTAATTGAGCGGTCGCCGTAGACATGTGACTGGTTAAAGGGGTGTGTGATGCGTGCATTGACAGGTCTGCTGGCGCGGCTATTCGACGTCGCGCTGATCGTGACGGGTGCGCTCGTGGCGTCGCAAATCCGCTTCGACGACGTTTCGCAGCGGGGTTTCTATCTCGCGTTCGTCGCGTTTGCCGCTGCGTTCTCGCTCGCCATATTCCCGGCCCTCGGCGTATATGAATCGTGGCGCGGGCGCTCGAAACGGGTATTGACGGGGCAAGTGGCATTAGGCTGGCTGATCGTGCAGGGATGCGCAATGGCCTTGATGTTCTCGCTGCATCGGATCGATATCGTGTCGCGTCTGTGGTTTGTTTACTGGACGGCGATTTCGGGCAGCGCGCTGATTGCGAGCCGTCTCATGCTGCATGGCGTAGTTGGACGCGCGCGCCATGCCGGACTGGATTTGCAGCCTGTTGCCATTGCTGCGTGTGGAGACCACTACAACGACATCATTCGAAAAATGGATGATGCACCCGCATCCGGTTTCCGGCCGTGGGCGATCTACAATCTGCGGCCGGATTCCGAACCGGCTTCGAGCGTGCCGACTTTCTCCGAGCACAAGGCGTTTGCCCGATACGTGCGCGAGCAGAACATCGGCGAAGTATGGCTAGCGTTGCCGTTGACGGAAGAGCGCACGATCCTGAAGCTCGTCGACGAGTTTCGCAATGATCTGATCAACATTCGTTTCATGCCGGATGTGCGCGCGCTTGCGCTATTCGAAGGAAGCGTGACGAGCGTACTGGATCAGCCGACGATCAATCTCGCCGCGTCGCCGCTGCCGCCGAACGCAATGGTCAAGAAAGATCTGTTCGATCGACTTTTCGCGCTATGTGCGTTGCTCGCCATTTCGCCGATTCTTCTCGGGTGCGCGATTGCCGTGAAGTTGAGTTCGCGGGGGCCGGTGTTCTTCAGGCAGCGACGCAAGGGCGCGGATGGCCGCGTGTTCAGGATTTACAAGTTCCGCACCATGCGCCTGCATCAGCAAAAGGCGGGCGTGCTCGAGCAGGCCAAGCGCGATGATCCGCGTATCACGCGCGTCGGCGCCTTTTTGCGGCGGACGAGTCTGGACGAATTGCCGCAGTTCTTCAATGTACTGTGCGGCGATATGTCGGTGGTTGGGCCGCGTCCGCATGCGCTGGAGCACGACGACCAGTATCAGCACATCGTGTCGGGTTATATCCACCGCTACCGGATCAAGCCTGGCATTACGGGCTGGGCGCAGATCAACGGATTCCGGGGCGAAACCGATCGCATCGAAAAGATGGAAGGGCGTGTCGAACACGATCTGTACTATCTGCGCAACTGGTCGTTCGCTCTGGATCTGCGGATCATCCTCGCGACCATCTTCAAAGGCATTGCTCATCAGAACGCGTATTGAGCGCAGTTGCGTATTGCGCTTTTCGCGGTGGTGGAGGCCTCGTATTTTTCCCCCAATGCAAGCAGGAACGGCTCAACGCTTCGTTTGAGCAGGTGCACCATACATGACTCATGCAATTACGTTCAGGAAGTCTACGGTTCGCGCGCAACGCGCCCGGCCGCAAGACGATGATCGAACCTCGGTTCATCAGGAGCGCGTCTTGAGCGAGCAGCTTTGGTGCGTTCATATCGAAGGGCTGGACGACTTCGTCGCGGCCGTGTCGCGGGAAGCGGCCGAGCGGGAGGCAGCGGCGATCAACGCTTACCTCGACAGCGCGAAGGAGAACGGGCAGGCCGGGACGCGCCTCGTCCGCGCGTCGGCAACCGTGTGGCCATTTACGCCAGCGGGTCATGCGCGTTCGCTGGAAACCGACTGGCACGATCTGCAGCGCATGCCGCATCGCCAGACGCAAGTGCATCGACCTGAAGGGTCGTTGTCGGCGCTGTTGCGGCGACTCAGGGCGTTCTTCAGCGGCGCGCGGTAAGGCGGCCAGTACACGCGACGCTCGCTCGCCCAGTTACCCAGGCAATCACGAGATGCCGTGCAACGGCACGTTACTTACATTACATAGGTGGAGATAGACATGTCGTACGGCATCGTTTCACGGATCGTCGCGGTTGGCGCCATTCTGATGTTGGCGAGTTGCGGCGGAGGAGGCGGTGGACCGAGCACCTCGCCGGGCGCGCCAGCCGCGAATACGAGCCAGCCGACGCTGGCGAACGCGACCGCGCTCGTCGACGGCAGCAAGGTCGGCGACGATTATTGGCCCGCAGGCCCGACGCAGACGGGCGGCACGGGTCAGCCTGTCAGCGGCCTGAATTGCGGCGCACGTGGCAACGTCTACACCTACTCGCACCTGTCGATCTATCTGAACGGCAGGCCGCTGGCATTGCCCGCGAACATCGGCACGGTCGCGCCGACGATGGCCGCGCAAACGGGTTGCGCGTATCCGGTACACACGGATGACGAAACGGGCAAGATCCGCATGGACGCGAGTTCGAACGCGTCGTACACGCTCGGCCAGTTCTTCGCGATCTGGGGTCAGCCGCTGACGACGACGAACGTCGCAGGGCTGACGTCGGCCCCAATCACCATCTACGTCAACAACGGCGGCCAGCTCAGCAAATATACGGGCGATCCCGCCAGTCTCGTGCTGCCTGCGCACGGCGAAGTGTCGATAGAAATCGGCTCGCCGGTCGGACAGATTCCCACGTTCAGCTGGACCGATCCGCCTTCTTTCGATCCGAACCAGACGGTGCTGGCATACGGCGGCACGGTCGGCACCGCGCACTGGCAGAACGGCAACACGTCGACGGGCGGCACGGGCGCCGATGTCGATGGGCTCGTCTGCGCGTCGGGTATGGCCGAGACGTACCACGTGCACGCGCATCTGGCGATCGTCAGCGACGGTCAATGGCTGGCGTTGCCCGCGAACGTCGGTATTGTCTCGCAGTGCAACTACGAGATGCACACCCACGATTCGACGGGGATCATCCACATCGAAACGCCAAATATGAAGACCTTCACGCTCGGCCAGTTCTTCGATATCTGGGGGCAAACGTTATCGGGCACGAACGTCGCGGGCGTGACGGGCACGGTAGTCGCCTACATCAATGACAATGGCGACGTGCGGCGCTATGAAGGTGATTTGCGCAATATCGAGTTGATCTCGCACCGGGATATCACGCTGCAGATCGGCAAGCCGGTGAATACACTGGCGACGTACTCCTGGTACGAGCCGCAATAGAAGGTAGATTTCAGCAAGTGTCCGATATGGGCCGCGATATGCGTACGCATCGAGCGTCGTGTTTCGCGGCCCATTTTTGCTTCCATCCCGCCACGCGGCATCGGCGTGTCATTCAGTGCTTCGTTAAAGGCATCGTCTCGCCAGGACTGAATTCTGTTGGGCGTCGTCGCACATCAAGATAAACAACCGTTGGCGATAAGCCGACAACACGACGCGCTCCGAGTCGAATGGATTCGCTTTTCAATGCAGCAATTCTGTTTGTTTTCAACCACCTGACGGCAACTCGCGGCAAACGTAGCCCGGCTGGCACAACCCCTGCATTGGTAGCCGCGGGCACAACGACGGCCAGTCTGGCCAGGCCGCCACGGCGTCAACAGCATTGCTCAGTTTTCTGGAAAGTGTTGTTCGTTTGAGCCTCTTTGGCAGCGTGCCGCACGACGGCCCTGCACATCGTCCCATCAACCTTGAACACGACACGACGCAATGGACATCGTCCTTGCGCGTCGATCCGTTCATTGATTTAATTGGAGTCCTTATGAAATCGAAACTCATCGTTACTTTGCTCATCGCAAGCTCGGCGTCGCTGGCGGCATCCGCTTTCGCAAGCGGCTACGGTCCTGCGCCTTACTATAGCCCGGACGTCGGCGCGCCGGCTTCGCAGGCTGGCCAAAGCGCTCAGACACTGGCCGCAGAAGCCGCCAGGGGCAACATGGTGGACGAACAGCGCGCCGGCGTCGGCGGCGACGAATCGATGACCACGCAGTCGGGCCGCCGCGCGCCTGCCGATAGCCAGGGTCCGGTCTATCGCGGAAGCTGATCGGCAGATCGCGGAGCGCTGGCTCGCCGGCGCTTCGCTTCGCGCCGGGTTTGCACGCCGAGGTCGAGCAATGCGGTCGAAAAGAAGCAGCCCATCACCGCAGACAGGATGATGAAAATCGACGCTGCGTCGACGAGCAGGCCGAAGTACTTGAACAGCAGCAGACAGCTCGCGAGCAACAGCAGGTTGAGCAGCAAGCCAAGGACCGCGGACGCCTTCGGTACGGCTCGCACGAATGCCGCAAGACGCGAATCGCTATGCGGCAGATACCAGATGATCAGAATCCCGAACGCGAGGACGAAGATCGTCTCGGCCCACTTGAGCCACACAGGGCGGCGCAGGAAGCGCCCGTCGAAAATCGTCTCGATGATCTGCGCCTGAATCTCGATGCCCGGCACCAGTTCGCCTAGCGCAGTCGTGCGCATGTCGGTGTTGCCCGTTCCCGTCAGCCCGACCAGCACCAGCTTGTTATGAAAGCGGCCGGGATCGACCTGGCCTTGCAGGACGTCGCGTGCGGAGACGTAACGTTGCTGTGTCGAGCGCATCGACGCGAAATGCAGCCAGATGTCGCCGTCGGGCTGCGTCGGCACCTCCACATCCGCGACGCCGACCGATTCCATGCCCGTGGTATTCGCATACACATCGACGGCCGCCGAGCCCGTGACGACGCGCAGTATCTCGATGGGCATGCACGGCACCAGCTTGTCGCCCAACCCAAGGATGAGGGGAATGCGCCGGACGGTGCCCTGTTCGAGCGCGACGTTCAGCATCGCCTGCCCGTGCGCCGCCGCCTGCAATTCCGGCAGGCTCGCAAGCACGTAGTTGTACCGCTTCACCCGGTTCAGCGGATCGACGCCATGCACGAGAATCGGCGCGCTGCGCAGGTCGGTGCTGGTGTCGAACGCGGCCTGATCGACGGCGGCGGCGCCGAGTATCGAAGGCGCCGCGCGCAGCGAGTTCGCGAGCGTGGTCTCGTGGCGGGGCAGCGCACGCAAGCCGGCCGCGAGCGCGGCGGCCGAGTCGGGCAGGTTGTCGGCCACCTTGTCGGGCGAGGTCTGATCGGCCTCGGGCATGTAGATGTCGAGGCCGATTGCCAGCGGCTTTTGCGCCGCGATCGCATCGACGAGATTGGCCAGCCGGTTGCGTGGCCACGGCCATTGACCGATAGCCGCGAGCGTCCTGTCGTCGATGGCGACGATGGTCACGGGCTGCGAGGCGGGAACGCGCGGGAAACGGCGCTGGTAGTGATCGAACAGCAGTTGCCGCGCCGTGCCGAACGTGTCGGGCACCATGTCGTCGAGCTTGTCGAGCAGCGCCGGTCGCGGAATGACGCCGGGCGATTCGCTGTACAGGTTGAGCAGACTCAGGCCGAGCAGCACCGCGAGCGCGACGGGGCGTCCTTGCCCCGCCCTCATCAGCTTCATGAAAAACGTCAGCCATGAGTAATCGCGAAAGCGTTTCATGTCGGCAGCGGCAGGTCAGTGCCCGGTACGGGCGCAGTGACGGATCACCCGGATCACTGAATTGTAATGACGACGCGCCGATTCATCTGGTTAGGGACGCCGTCCGCCGTGTGCACGACCGGCTCGCGCTTGCCGCGTCCCGCCGTTTCAATCTCCTTGGCCGGGATGCCCGCCTTGACGAGGAACTTCGCGACGGTCTGCGCGCGCTGCATCGACAGCTTGTCGTCGTATTCCTGCGAGCCCGCCAGATCCGTATGGCCCACGACGGTAAGGTGCGGCGCGGGCCAGCTCGCGAGTGTCGCTTTCAGTTGCTGGACAGTGGCATTGGACTGCGGCGCGAGTTCGGTGGCCGAGTCGAACAGGAAGTTGATCGTGAACGTCTTCGGACGTGGCGGTTGCGCGGCGAGCACCTCGCCATAGCGTGCTTCGACGTTGGCCGGGGTGGTCGCGGTCTGTTCGATCGCGCCGCCTTTTGCCACTTCAGCCGTCGCGTAAGGCTTGTCGATGACTTGCGTCTTGTTGCCGCTGTGCACGATGACGCTGCCGACCGTGCCGTCCGGATCGGGCAGCAAGGTGATCTTGTCGGGCGTCGAGCTGCATGCGGAGATGAACGCCAGCGTCGCGCAGGATACGCACCATTGGAGCCTTCGGCGCTGTACCGCGGCCTTCAACGCCCGTTCTCCCCGTCGCCCACCTCGATGATGAATTCGGTGCCGCGCACGCCGAGCGTCGTGGTTGGTGTGCTGAAACGCACGGCTTCGGGATGCGCCTTCGCCAGCTTGCCGTCGACGACCGCGAGCGATCCGCGCCGGATGGTCGCGTCGAGCGTGCCGTCGTGGGTGGTCGTGTCGAAGGCGAACTGGTTGAGCTCGAGCACCGAACTGGAGCCCTCGGAAAGCAGTGTATTGTCGCGCAGCGTGATACCGACGGAAGACGCGGGGCCCGTCACAATGCGGTCGCTTTTGAATACCTCGCTGCCGACGGCGGCGTCGACGCTTTGCGCAGTGCGCTCGATATGAACCGAGCCTTTGACGGTCTTGACGACGCCGATCGAATCCGCGCCGAACGTGTCGATCGCCGCGGCGCACCCGCAGGCGAAAACCATTGCGTAGTTGACGGCTTGCTTGTGCATGGGTGACGACCGTGATGGCGGTTGGGCGACGCGCCAAAGCGAAGGCCGCGCCTGGAGCATTCGGCGCGGTTCGTGGTGACCTCTGAAAGAATAGCGTGCCGCGCGACATCGTTCCGTGTGCTGCCGCGCATATCGCGCGATAAACAGGCGTATTTCTGGCAGAAAACTTGCAGAGTGTCGGGCGCATGTCGACGCCCGAAACTGCATGGGCGTCACGTCAACGCGCGAAGCGGATATCGAGCGAGCGCAAATACGTCTGCAAGCCCGCATCCTGCAACGGAATCACATACGCGAGTTCGTCCGATTCGTTGAAGTGCGCGTGCCAGTAGCCCGGCGGCGTGACGAAAGCCATGCCCGGCGTCCAGTCGACGCGCACGGGATCGACGATATTGCCATGCGCATCCACTTCCGTGCCGACCAGCGTATAGACGCCCGGCTTGCAGTCGGGAATGAAGTCGAGTGCAATCGATTGATGACGGTGCGGCTTCTGCATGCTGTTCGGCGTGACGACGCCGTACATCGCCCACATCGAATGCGTGACTGTGCGGGTCTGCGGGAACAGGCGGTTGCCGAGCAGCACGCTCACGCGATTGCGCTGTGCCGCGCCCGGCGCGCGCGCAACCTTTGCGAGTTCTTCTTTGGCGCGGGCAGCCGGATAGAGCGTCGGCTTGAAGCGCGCACGCGACACGTCGACACCGAGGTACGCGAGCAGGGGAGCGTCGTTGACGTAGTACAGACGCGCCGTCGAATCGGCGGTCAGCAGCGCCTGCGCGCCGCCCGGCAGCGAGAAGAAATCGCCTTGCGCGAAGCGGAATGCCGTGTCTTTCTGCGTGACGGAGCCGGAGCCATCCAGCACATAGAACACTTGTGACGTCGCCTTCGGATGGACCGTCAGCGATTCACCCGCGACGATGCGCAGGAAGTTCGCCATCAGGCCCGGGCCTGTCGCCGGGTAGTCGCATCCAAGCTCGGCGGACAGATCGAGCGGCACCATGCGCGTCGGTCCGCTGTCGTACAACGATGCGAAAAACGTGCGGTACGGCACGCGGGAAATCAGCTTCGCGCCGATGGGATTGGCGGACGAGGTGTATTCGAAATACTCGGCGTCGAGTGTCACGGCTTGATCGTCGAATTGCAGCGTCGACGGCGCGGTCTTATCCAACATGACTGAATTCCTGAGTGAGGGTGAGGCGCTTCTCGCGCGGGAAGCGTCGTCGCGGGCGGCTCGTCACCACTGAAGCCCGGCGCAACGGCGTTGACTCAACTATAGGAACGCGATTCGTGTGACAGAATCACGCTGGCCGGAAATCAGCTTTGCAGAAAGGGGATAACTTCGCGCAAAGCATTGCAATACACTGGGCGCGGCTTGTCATTCGGAACGCGGCATTCACATGGACTACTTCTCTGCCATACGTGCATTTCTGTTCGCCGCCGAATTGGGGAGCTTCAGCAAGGCCGCGAACCGCATCGACGTGAAGACGTCGACGGTATCGCGCTACGTCAGCGAACTCGAACGCGATCTCGGCATTGCGCTGTTCAACCGGTCGACGCGCGGTCTCGTGCTGACGGAAGGCGGGCGAGTGTTTCGCGAGCATGCCGTCGTCGTCATCAAGACGCTGGACGATGCGCGCGAAATCACCGCTTCGCTGAATACGTCGCCGCGCGGGCTGTTGCGCGTGACGATGCCGCGCTCATTTGGGCTGCGGCACGTGATCCGGCATCTGCCCGAATTCATGGACCGCTATCCGAAGATCGACGTCGATGCCGTGATGACGGACGACACGGTCAACGTCATCGACTCCGGCATCGATCTCGCGATCCGCATCGGCGTATTGCCCGATTCGGAACTGATGGCGCGCCAACTCGCGGTGCAGCGGCGCATCGTCTGCGCAAGCCCAGCTTATGTCGCGCAACACGGCACGCCCGCCACGCCCGACGATCTCACGGCGCATGCGGCATTGCGCTCGCCGCTAGCGGCCGACGACCGCTGGCTTTTCTTCAATCGTAATGACGGCACGAAGCCCGCGGAAATAGCCGTGCAACTGCATGGCCGGCTGCGCGTCGACGATGTCGAGGCGTCGATCGCGCTGGCGCTCGCAGGGCGCGGCATCGCATTGCTGCCGACATGGGCGATCGGGGCCGCGCTGCGCGATGGCAAGCTCGTGCATCTGTTACCAGAATGGGACGCTCAGCCGACCCGCGCCGTGCCCGCGATATGGGCCGTGTATCCGCGCAAGAAAACCGTGTCGTCGAAGGTACGGACCTTCATCGACTTTTACACGGCGGTTTTCAATCAGAAAGGGTATTGGGAGCGTTGAGTTCGGGGCAGCAGCGCTCACGCATCGGCGTGCGCCTGTTTCATTTCACGCAGGTTGGCCACGGATGAACTCAGCATCTGCGGAATCTCATCTCTCAGAAACTCGACGAAGGTCTTGATCTTCGCGTCGAGATAGCGACGCGACGTGTAAAGCGCATAAGCCGAGAGCGGCTGTAGGTGGTAGTCCGGCAGCACGCGCATGAGCGAGCCGTCGCGCAGCGCCGACACGGCGGTCGACATCGGCACTGCGCCGATACCGATGCCTTCTTTCAGCGCGACGGCCAGCCCGTCCGCCGAGTTGATGCGAAACCCGCCGGCCCGCAGATGCACGGTCTCGATGCCGTCCGGTCCTTCCAGCAACCAGCGGTCGGTGGGATAGACGGGGGAGACGAACTGGAAGCAGGCGTGCTGCGCCAGTGCCTGCACGTCGCGCGGCGTGCCGTGCTCGCGCAGGTACACGGGCGCTGCACATAGCACGCTATGCACCGTGCCGAGCCGCTGCGCGACGAGGCTCGAATCGGGCAATTCGTCGACGCTCAACTGGACGCTCACGTCATACCCCTCGTCGATGATGTCGGGCATATGCTGCGACAGCGTCAACTCGATGGAGACGGACGGATAGCGCTGCCGGTATCGAACGATGGCGGGCGTGACATAGGTTTGACCGAAGCTCGACGTGGCATGCACGCGCAGCTGGCCGGTGGGACGAACCTGAGCATCGGCGGCCTCGGCTTCGGCCTGATCGACGAACGCGAGGATCTGCTCGCAGCGCTGCAGGTAACGATGTCCCGCTTCCGTCAGCACGACCTTGCGGGTGCTGCGGTTCAACAGGCGCGTGCGCAGATAGGCTTCGAGCGAGGACACGGCGCGCGATACGGCGGGCACCGTGACGTTCATGCGCTGCGCAGCGCCCGTAAAACTGCCTTCCTCCGCTACGCGAGCGAAGATCCGCATGTTGGTGAGAGTATCCACTGGTCAAACGCTCCACAGTGCGCGTCGCGCACCTTCTTCAAGCTTGCGCACTTCAATCTGCAATCGATGTTGATAACGCTTTGCAGAATACGCGATCAATCGATTTGCCGCTGGTAGAGCGCAAAGAGGCCGCCGCAAAGCGCGATACCGATCAGGAAGTAAAAGCCGTCCAGTGAGCTTAGAAAACTCGCCTGTTGCGAGACGACGCGGCTGATTTCGACGAGTGCGAGGCCCTTCGCGTCGCCCGCTGTGTGCCCTAGACCTTCGAATGCCCGCGTCAGGCTGTCGAACGAGTTCTGGAACGCGGGATTGAACGGATTCGCAAACTCGGTCAGACGCGTTTCGTGCACGGCTTCACGATGCTGTTCGAGAATGATGATCGTCGCTGTCGAGAACGAGTAGGTCAGTTGCTTGACCATGTTCTTGAAGCGGTAGCCATGGTTGTACTCTTCGATCGAGAAGATGCGGAACGCGAGGTTCGCGACGGGCAATACGATGAACACGAGCAGCAGGCCGCGCAGAAGAAGCGGCGGCAACAGCCATGGCATGCTGACGTCGGGCGGCATGCTCGCCATCCAGCCGCCGATCAGCGCGGCCATCAGAAAGCCGGGGGCGATCAGCCAGCGCTTGTGCGTGATGAGGGGCGACACGCGGAAATAGACGAACGCGAAGGCCAGCGACCCGAACGAGGTGAGACCGACGAGCCGCCCTGCGTTCTCCACGGGATAGCGAAGGCCGCTTTCGAGAAAGCGCGACACCAGGTAGCTCATCGCATTGCTGATGTAATAGAACAGCACGTACAGCGCGATGCCCGTCTGGAAGGTTCTCTCGCGCAGCGCGTGCAGCCGCACGAGGGGAGCGGGGTGATGCCATTGATGCCACGCGAACCAGCCGAGCGACAGCAATCCCGCGACCGTCAGTCCAACCAGCATGGGCGAACTGAAGAACAGTTCGAACCGCACCTGTTGCATCGCGATCTGCAACGCGCCCTGCGCAAACGCAAAGACGATATACGGCCAGAAGTGCGCTTCGCTGCGCGCTTCAGGATGCAGCTTGCCCGCAGGCGGCACGACGAGCAGCACGAGGAGCGCAAGGCCGACGGCTACCAGCGTCGTGCAGGTGAAGAGCGCGCGCCAGTCGAACGAAGCGACCAGATAGCCGCCTGCGAGCGGTGCGATTGCGCTCGCCAGCAGGATCATCGAAAGAAACGCGCGGACCGCTGAAGACCGCCGCTGCGGCGCGAAGTTCGTCTGAATGAGAATCCGGCACGCGCTCATCATCGGGCCGATGAAATAGCCCTGCGCGCCGCGCGCGAAGGCCAGTTCGATCGACGACTCGCTCAGCGCCGCCGCCACCGAGGCCGCCGCGAACAACAGCAGGCATCCGCTGATATAGCGCCGATAGCCGACCCGCTCGACCCACCATTGCTGCTGAAGAATGGCGAGCACGGATGCGACGGCGTACGCGCTCGACGACCACACGAGTTCGTCCGTCGAGGCATTGATGCCACCCGCGATATAGCTGGTGAAGAACGAGAAGATCGTGTTGTCGAAATACTCGAGGCCGGTGGCGAGCGCGATGGCCCACGGGAAGAGGTCCTCGCGAAACCGCCTGGCGACGAACGGCGTAGATGCGACCGACATGGCGGTTACGCGCGGGCGCGCGACATCGCCGCGGCGTGCGTAGGGAGCATGGCGCTGATCGTGACGGCGTTGGGAACTTCGATGGACATGCGGGAAATGCGGCTGACGTACGGTCGGGATGGGCCGCATTATACGTCAACGTGAACGTTCGCGTACAGGTTGACGCGCGCCACGGGCTTTCGTGGCGCGAGCGTTAGCTCATTGCATGGAGGGCGTGAGAGTCAGAAGGGGCGCTGCAGGTCAACCGCGCAGCACAGCTTCGCCGTGTTCGACATACGCGTGCAGCAGGTGATGCGCAATCGCGAACGGCTTCGGCGCCGACAGGTTATCGGCATGCGTGCCCGCCAGCATCGCGGCGACTTCGGTGCGCGTGAACCAGCGCGCGTCTTCGAGTTCGTTGGTGTCGATGACGATATCCGTCGTGCCGGCGCGCGCGAAGCAGCCGATCATCAGCGACGAGGGAAACGGCCAGGGCTGCGACGCGAAGTACACGACCTCCGCGCATGCCACGTGGGCTTCCTCATGGACTTCGCGGCGCACGGCATCTTCGACGGTTTCGCCCGGCTCGACGAAGCCCGCGAGCGCCGAGTACATGCCCGGCGCGAACTGGCGCTGGCGTCCGAGCAGACAGCGCTCGCCGTCGATCGTCAGCATGATGACGACGGGGTCGACGCGCGGGAAATGGCGCGTGCCGCACGCATCGCAGGTGCGTTGCCAGCCGGCCGCCGTCGCGCGGCTCGATGCGCCGCAGTTCGCGCAGAAGCGATGACGGCGGTGCCAGTCGAACATCGATTTGGCCTGGCCAAGCACGCCGAGCATTTCCTGCGCGACGAGGCCTTGCATCGCGATCGAGCGCAGGTCGATGCGGTCGTGCAGTTTTTCTTTCGATTCGCCTTCGTCCTGCATGAGACCGGATGCGAAGCCGAGCGCGAAACGCCCGCTGCCGTCGCTGTCCTGGCCGAGAAACACGCGTTGCAGCGGCTCGCCGAATGCAGCCGCCTCGCTCGCGGCGAACCATGCCTCGTGTGCGTTGCCGCGCTTGAGCAAGGGAACGTCGCCATCGAAGACCAGAAAGCGCGCGGCGGGATCATCGTGCAGGCTGGTGATGAAGACGGCGTCTTCGCGCTGTTCGGAGCGGCGGTCGAGCAGGTTGAGATTGAAGCCGATGGAAGCGGAAGGGACGATCATTACGTTCGAATGTGGGCCGGGACGATCCGCAAGTATGGCACGGCGTCCTGCCCCGCGCAGACGGCTGGGCGTTCTTCCGGGACGGAAGGCCGTCTGCGCGCGACAGCGTCAGATCTGCTTCACGGCTGCGAGCGCATCGGCGAGTCCCGCGCCCGTCGCGCCGTCTTCGCCGACGCCTGCCGGCACGCCCGCGCCTTTCGGATCGCTCGCCGGGTTCGCATGGCCCTTCGTCACGTCGCGCGCAGTGCGGCGCAGGATCGCCTTGATGTCGCCCGGCGACAGGTGCGGGTCCGCCTGCAACAGCAGCGCGCACAGGCCGGCCAGTTGCGGCGCGGCCGCCGACGTGCCGCTGAACACGCCCCAGCCGTCGTTGGGCGTCGTGCCGTCGAAGGCGGCGTTCTCGCGGTCGATCTCGCAGCCGGGCGAGACGGGCAGCGAGATGTACGTCGCGTGCGGCAGCATGCCGACCAGCCCGCAGACGTCGGGCACGCTGCGGCCCGAGTAGATCAGGCTCGTGAACGCGCTCGCGTAGTCCGACGCGCGCATCGCGTTGTGCTGATCGACGAACACGCCGCCCGCCGAAATGATGTCGGGCATCTGGCCGGGGAACGAATAGTGGCCGTTGCCCGCCGAGAAAACGATCACGATGCCGCGCTTCACCGCGGCCTGAATTTCCGCCTCCAGCGCGACGAGCCCATTCGGCAGCGTCTTGAGCGGCGTGTCGCCGGGCCCGCGCAGGTCGTAGCCGAGGCTCACGGAGATCACCTGCGGGTCGTGCTTGAGCGCCTCTTGCAAGCCTTCGAGCACGGACGCGCCGCTGCTCGGATCGGCTTCGTTGTCGAGTTTTACGCCGATGAAGGTCGCGCCCGGCGCGATCGCGAAGATGTTGGCGGATTCGCCCGTGCCGTGGCCGTTGCCGTCGGTGCGGCGATCGGTGGCGCCCGGCGCGAGCACGATCGACGACGAATAACCGTGCGCCTTGAAATACGGATGCCCGTGAGCAAAGCCGCTGTCGATCATCGCGATGCGCACGCCTTTGCCCGTGATGCCCTGCTGATGCACGGGCGTCGCGTTGAGCTTGAGCGCGATATCGGCGGGTGCGGCGAGATGGAAGTAGGGCACGGCGGGCGGCGTCGCGGATGGCGCACCGGCCTCGCGCGGCTGCTTCGCGGCGGGACGCTTCTTCGCGGCCGACGTGGTCTTTTTTGCCTTCGTGCTCTTTGCCGCCTTCGCCGCTCTCGCCATGTAGATGTGCGGCCACTGGATATAGACGTCGTCGAGCAGCGATTTGATAGCGGGGTCCGGGTCCCATGGCGCGTCGTCGGGCGGGTAGAGCACGGAACTGAATTGTGCCGCCGACGCGCACGGCGCCTTCATGCGCTTGAGGCGCGTCTGGAACACCGCTTCGAACTGCGCGCGCGTGCAGCGCATCGACGCCGACAGCGAGCCGCGTCCCGTCAGCGTAAAGCCGCGCCGCGCGAGTTCGGCGAGCGCGAGGTCGGCCTGCGCGGGATCGGGTATGAACGAGGAGACGGTTTCCGTCGACATGCGCGCGCCGAACCTCGTCGGCCCGAAGTCCTGGCCGGGCCGGTTGAACGTCACGGCAACGCGGAGTTCTTCGTGGGCGGCATCGCCGCGCGCGGGCCGTCCGGCCGCGTCTTTGGGATCGTAGGCCTTCATCGTTTCTTCTCCTGTGTCGACGGGCGCCGGCGCATGGGTGCGTATGCGCGGACCTCCGTCACATGCAAGACGAATGCAGGTTAATCGAATGAAAGATGCTGCGGCGCTTCGCTGATCGACGAGACGTACGGTTGAAGACTGCTGGGCACGGCGAGGGTTCCGCTCGTGGCGGAAGAACAGGAAAAAAGCTGGCGGAATGCGTCATCCGGCATACGCGCGGACAGCGTGGCGTGGCCCTCGCCGCTGATCTGCATGCCGAGCTGCTCGGCGGCGAGTCGGGCCGATTCGCGTGCCGCGTCGGTGCGGCATGGGTCGTGCAGCAGAAGCTGCAGACGACGTACAGGGCAGGTTTCGTTCGTCATCGCCACCTCCGGATGGGTCGCAACAGAACGCGCCGTTGTGCCTCGAAGCAGGCTTTCGATGTTACGCCTGCTCGTGCAATTGCGCTGCTTTCACCGTCTGCCGCGGATGCGCCTGCGATTGCGCGATGAAGCGGTCGATGGCCGAAGCCAGCGCATGCGGATACTGATACATCATCGCGTGACCCGCCGAGCGCACCACCAGCAACTGCGCGTCGGTCAGCGTGCGGGCCAGCGCTTCGGCGTTCTGCTTCGACAGGATGGTGTCGTCGTCGCCCGTGAGGATCAGCGTGTCGGTGTGCAGCGTGCGCAGCGCGCCGGCGGCGGCATCGTCCTGTTCCCACGCGCGCAGTAGCGCCGTCTGGCCCGCCGTCACGGTCGCGGAGATGGCCGGCGACGCGTAGCCGGCGGGCACGAACATGTTCTTGCGGAAGCATCCGCCCGCCGCGTTCGCAGCCGATGGCGGAAACAGAACCTTCATCACGTCGTTGAATGTCGTGCCCGGTTTGCCGGACAGCGTGGCTTCGACGTCGGGCGCGACGGGCACGCCGAGGTGTCCAGGCGCGGGCGCGCTCATCAGCACGATGCGCTGCACGTTTGCGGCGTGGTCGATGGCGAGTTGCGTGGCGACTGCGCCGCCCATCGACCAGCCGAGCACGGTCACGTCCCGCAACTTCAATGTGTCGATCAGCGCGGAGAGATCGCTTGCCATGTCCTGCACGGTGAAGCTCGACGCCGTCGGCAGCGAGCGGCCCACACCGCGATTGTCGAAGACGATCACTTCATGATGTTTCGCGAGGTCCGCGAGAAACGCCGCGTCCCATTCGGAGAGCGTCGCGCGAAAGCCTGTCTGCAGGACGATGGGACTGCCGTGGCCGAAGCGGTAATACGCGATGTCGCCTTGCGGCGTGTGCGCGATCTGCTCGCGTGCCGACGGATCGTGGTCCGGCCGGTTCGCGACGACAGGGCAGAGGTTTTCGAGCGGATAGCTGACGGTCTTCGCATCGACGGGGCCCGCGACGATGCCCGCAAGCAACGCGGCGAGCGGGACGATGGCATGCAGACGGTTCATGACAATGCTCCTTGCGCGGCAGGCCGGCGGCGGCGCGCGGTCACACGTTGCGTTTCGTGTGGCTTACAGGAAGTGCGAGGTTTCCGCATGGCGAACGGCGACGGGGCGCCGGCTCGAAACACGCTCCGTTTGCAGCGTGAGCCAGTTGTCGATCTTTTCGGCGGCAATCGCGAGCAACACCGAAACGATCATGACGCTCGCGCCGAGTGCGCAGAAGACGAGGAAGGGCGGGTGAAAGTCCATGGTGGCTCCTGATTTGCCGTTGATGCTCGATGTCGTCGTTGCCAGCTCGACTGTGCGGTCCTGGCTGGCTGTGACGACATCATGCGTCACGCAAATGAGGAGAAAATTAGGCGCGGGCGGG
The DNA here is from genome assembly GCF_013426895.1 of Paraburkholderia largidicola. NCBI lineage: Bacteria > Pseudomonadati > Pseudomonadota > Betaproteobacteria > Burkholderiales > Burkholderiaceae > Paraburkholderia > Paraburkholderia largidicola. Next base: position 2,345,935 of record NZ_AP023175.1, read on the forward strand.
CGTGGCCCTGGTGCCTATTGCGGCGCGTTTTCGCCCTTTCCAACACCTGCGCGCTCAAGCAGCCAATGCGTGAAAGCGGCCACCTTCTCGACGCGGAATTCGTTCTTTCGATACGACAGAAAATGCGTGTCGCGCTCGAAGCGCACGAACGCGTCGCTGCGCACTTCGATGAGATCGCCGCGCACGATTTCGCGTTCGGCGAGCCGCACGCTTTCGAGCACCACGCCCATGCCGTCGGCTGCCGCCGAGATGCCGAGCGCGGCGCGATCGAACGACGGACGGGGCGTGGTCGGCATGTCGAGCCCGTTGGCCGCGAACCAGTCGGCCCACGTGACGCGGCTCAGTTGCGTATCGATCAGCGTCAGTTCGCTCATGCGCGTCGCGACGGACGCGGCGTCGCCCAGCAGCGCGGGCGAGCAGAGCGGAACGATCGCTTCGCGGCCCAGTGGCACGGTGTCGATGCCGGGACGATCGAGCGCGCTGCCGTACGAAATTTCGACGTCCACTTCCTGCACGCGCGTGAGGTCGAGCGGCTCGGCGCCCGTCGACAGACGGATGGTGATGTGCGGATACGCCTTGTTGAATTCGGGCAGCTTCGGGCCGAGCCATTTCACCGCGAAGCTCGGCGCGCAATGCACGGCGAGCACCTGTGCGTCGGGCGCGAGCATGACCTCGCTGCAGGCCGCCTCGACGACATCGAACACGCGGCTCAGGCTTTCGAGCAGACGCACGGCTTCGGGCGTGGGTTCGATACGCCGGTTGCGCCGCAGAAACAGCGGGCGCCCGAAATATTCTTCGAGTTCTTTCACCTGATGACTGATCGCCGACGGCGTCAGATGCAACTCCTGTGCGGCGAGCGCGAAGCTCTCCAGCCGGGCGGCGGCTTCGAAGGAGCGCAGCAGCACGAAATTCGGCATGCGCCTCATGTGTTTCCCGTTCAGGTGAATGTCATTCATGCTTTCATGAACAACCATCGTTTGTCAACGCGATCGGCGGGAACGACCATGTGCTTACCTAATGTCCACATGTTCAAAAGGAGCCGACATGTCCGAAGTGATGGAAGCCCCATCGAAAGCGATCGACCTCAAGGGCCGCGTCTCGATCTATCAGCCCGAGCAGGACGGCCTGATCTTTCCGCAACTGCCGACCTTCGAGAGCCACGCGCAGCACCGGCAGTATCTGAAGGAGCGCCTCGTCGCCGCCTGCCGCGCGTTTGCGCTGCAGGGCTTCGATTACGGCTTCGCGGGTCATCTGACGGTGCGTGATCCGGAGCATCCGGGCCTCTACTGGACGAACCCGATGGCCGTGCATTTCTCGCAGGTCAAGGTATCGAACCTGATCTGCGCGGACCACGAAGGCCATGTGGTCGAGGGCGACTATGCGATCAATCGCGCGGGCTTCGTGCTGCACGCGGCCGTTCACGAGATGCATCAGGACATCGTCGCGATGTGTCACGCGCATACCGTGTACGGCACCGCGTTCGCATCGCTCGGCAAGAAGCTCGATCCCATCAGTCAGGATGCGGCTGCCTTTTTCGAAGACCACGTCGTGATCGGCGAGGAAGCGGGACAGGTCGCCGTCGAAGTGAAGGCGGGCCACAAGGTCGCGCATGCCTTCAAGGGCGTGAAGGCGGCGATTCACCAGAACCACGGGCTGCTGACGGCGAGCCGGCACAGCATCGAATCGGCCGCGTTCTGGTTCATCGCGCTCGAACGCTGCTGCCAGCAGCAACTGATGATCGAGTCGACGGGCCTCAAGCCGCGCTTCGTGACGGAAGAACGCGCGCGCTATAGCCGCGAGCATGTCGGCAGCGAATACATCGGCTGGCTGCATTTCCAGACCATCTGGGATCAGCTCGTGAAGACGCAGCCCGACATGTTCGATTAAAGCCGGCTCATTGCAGTACGACGCGGCGGGCGACATTGCATTGTCCTCCCGCCGCAATCATCCAACGAGATCAATACACGACGGAGACATCCCCATGAGTTCGATCAGCCAGGACGTGTATCTGCAGCGTTCGGGAGCGGGCGTCTATGCGAAGGTCGCATGGCGCCTGATTCCATTCTTGTTCTTCTGCTATCTGTGCGCTTACCTCGATCGCATCAACGTCAGCTTTGCGAAGCTGCAGATGCTGCAGGATCTCGGGATGAGCGATGCCGTCTATGGGCTTGGCGCGGGGATTTTCTTCGTCGGCTATCTGATGTTCGAAGTGCCGAGCAATCTGATTCTGCTCAAGGTGGGAGCACGGCGGTGGATTGCGCGGATCATGGTGACGTGGGGCGTGATTTCGGCGGCGATGATGTTCGTGTCGACGCCGACGCAGTTCTACGTGGTGCGGTTTCTGTTGGGCGTTGCTGAGGCCGGGTTCTTTCCGGCGATTCTTTTGTATCTGACGTACTGGTTTCCTGCTGGACGGCGTAGCAAGGTGACGGCGCTTTTCATGACGGGGATTCCGATGTCGGGTGTGATCGGCGGTCCGTTGTCGGGCTGGATCATGCATTCGATGAGCGGCGCGCATGGCATTGCCGGCTGGCAGTGGCTGTTTCTGCTGGAAGGTATTCCGACGGTGCTCGTCGGGATCGTTGCGTTCTTTTATCTCGACGACAAGGTGTCGGATGCACGGTGGCTGCGTGATGACGAGAAGGCGATGATCGAAGCCGATTTGCAGGCGGAGAGTGGGCATCACAAGCTGCATTCGCTGCGCGATGGGCTGGCGAGTCCGCGTGTGCTGTTGCTGTCGGCGATCTACTTTTTCTTCACGATGGGGTTGTATGGGGTGAGCTTCTGGCTTCCTTCGCTCGTCAAGGCTTCGGGGGTGTCGGGGACGTTGAATATCGGGCTGCTGTCGGCTGTGCCTTATGCGGCGGCGGCTGTCACGATGGTGCTCGTCGGGCGGAGTTCGGATCGATATGGCGAGCGGCGTTGGCATCTTGCGTTGCCTGGCGTGGTTGGCGCGATTGCGTTGTGTGCGAGTGTCGTCTATGCGCATCAGACGGTGCTGGCGATGATCGCGCTCACTGTTGGGACGATGGGTGTTATTACGACGATTTCGCAGTTTTGGACTGTGCCGCCGGCTGTTTTGCAAGGTACCGCTGCCGCTGGCGGGATTGCGCTTGCTAATTCGGTTGGGTCGATTTCGGGGGTTGTGAGTCCGTATGTGATCGGGTTTTTGCAGACTTCGACTGGGTCTACTGGGAGTGGGGTCGTTGGGATTGCTGTCAGTATGGTTCTTGGGAGTTTGTTGACGCTTACGCTGCGGCGGGCGCATGTGAACGTTTTTTCCAAGCGGGAATAGGGGGGGCGGGTTTTTTTGTCTGCGACGCTGGTTGGGGGTTTTGCTGGCGCTCGCGGGGTGAGTTTTTTGCGCGGCTGGTTTGGGGTTTTTGTGTTTTGCGCTGGCATCCGCGTGATGTTATTGGTTTGCAAGCGTTGCCCCTGTGCGGGGCGGCACCTACTTTTCTTTGCCGCCGCAAAGAAAAGTAGGCAAAAGAAAGCGGCTCACACCGCCAGCACGTGTGCCTATCCACGGGCCCCCAACGTCCCCATCCTTCACACGGCAGTGCCCTCGCCGGTGCTCGTTGCCAACGCTTCGAACAATCGCATCACCCGCTTCAGGCACCCACACAACGGCAGACGGCAGCAAATGGTATGCGCCGCCCAGGTGGCAAACTGTGTGTAGGTTGTCGCGCCGTTTAGCGTGGCGCGCTTACAGGGCGGAACGCGTGCGCTATCGGTCCGAAGTGAGGCGTGTGAGGCACTACGGCCTACACACAGTTTGCCACCTGGGCGGCGGTGGACTGTCTGGCGCGGCATGCGGTAACGCGGGCGCGCGAAGCGGGTGATGCGTAGAGAGAGAACGTTGGCGACGAGCGCGAACCATAGCGTTGCCGTGTGAAGCGTAAGACCCTTTGGGGGCCCGTGGATAGGCACACGTGCTGGCGGTGTGAGCCGCTTTCTTTTGCCTACTTTTCTTTGCGGCGGCAAAGAAAAGTAGGTGCCGCCCCGCACAGGGGCAACGCTTGCGAACCAGAAGCAAAACGCGGATGCCAGCGCAAACTCAAAACCAGCCGCACCACGAAGTCACACCGCGAATGCGAGAAAAAACCTCAACGAGCGTCGCAGACAAAAAAACTAACCCGCCTTCAGCATCTCCCCAAGCCTGGCAACAAGATTCTGCCTCGCACTGCTAGTGTGAAACTCGGTAAGCTCAGCAGCCCGCGCGGCATCGCCCGCAGCAATTGCATCAGCGATGGCCTGATGCTCATCCCATATCGAATCCCGCAACCGCGAAGACTGCAAAACGGCGCCCATCACGCGGCGCAAATGCACCCAATGCAACTGCGCACTCTCGACGATCAACGGATTCCCCGACGCCTCATAAATAGCCGAATGAAAAGCTATATCGGCATCGATCATCGCCTTCACGTCCTTGCCCTTCGATACCAGCCGCCCGCGCATGATCAACGCGCTATCGATCACCGCGCCGCGCTCAGCGGCAAGCTTCGCCGCCAGCGTATCCAGCGCGCCGCGCACCTGGTACAGATGACTCGTCCACTCGACATCGAGCGGCGCGACCAGCACGCCGCGCCCCGGCGCATCCTGCACCAGCCCGTCCTTCTTCAACAGACGCAGCGCCTGCAGCACAGGTGAACGCGACACCGCGAACTGCTCCGCAATCTCTTCCTGCGTCAAGCGCGTGCCCGGCGCGAGCGAGCCGTCGCTGATCGCATCAGCCAACACGCGGTACACCTCCTCGACATAGTCGGGACGGACCTGCAGCTTTTCGAATTTCAGTGTCATGTCAACCCTCTGTACTTTGGATACAGACTACATTGCGGTTACGTTCAGGTCAACCTTAGGTGTAAACCTTGATTGGCGGCGATTCTGCACATGCTTAATCTTTGTATACAGAGTTCGGTATCCGCATTCAGGCGAACGAAAGCAGTCAAAACCCACATTCAAAGGAGCGGTCATGACGATCAAGTCGGAGCAGATGGAGAAGGGCGGCAGCGCGGGCGGCACGGTGGTGAAAAAGCTGATTCCCTACGGCGGCTACTACACGAACACGATCCCGACGCACGATGTCGAGTTGACCGAAACGGGTCCCGGCACGCCGACGGGCGAGTACATGCGCCGCTTCTGGCATCCCGTCTGCATGTCGATGGAACTCACCGACACGCCCCGCTTCCTGAAGATCCTCAACGAAGAACTCGTCGCGTTCCGTGACGGCAGCGGCCGCATTGGCCTGTTGCATGCGCATTGCGTCCATCGCGGCGCGTCGCTCGAATACGGCGCGATCCAGGAGCGCGGCATCCAGTGCTGCTATCACGGCATGGTGTTCGACGTCGACGGCACCTGTCTGCATGCGCCGTTTCCGAAGGGCGAAGAGGCGGAAGCCGAGAAGTACGCGTGCTCGATCCGGCAGGGCGCGTACAAGGCTGTCGAGCGCAACGGTCTCGTCTTTGCCTACATGGGGCCGCCCGACGAAGAGCCGCCGTTCCCCGAGTGGGAAGGCAACTTCACCGTGCTGCCAACGGACGAACTCGTGCCCTACAGCAACTTCCAGCACTGCAACTGGCTGCAGGTCCAGGACAACGCCGCCGACAACTACCACACGGCCGCGCTGCACGCGGGCAGGAACGTGGTAGGCGGCCACTACCAGGGCACGACGTTCGACGAAGTCGGCGCGGCGTCGATGGAAGTGCCGCCCGACATGCAGTTCATCCCCGTGCAGCAAGGCCGCAGTCTCGCTTGCGCAGGTGCGCGCCGCGCGGACAAGGATCATCTGTTCGTGCGCGTCCAGCATCAGGTGCTGCCGAATCTGAGCCTGCACGCATACACGTCGGAAGACGGGCTCAACAAGAAGCTGTTCAGCCGCTTCCACATGATCCGCTGGACGGTGCCCGTCGACGACGAGAACAGCAAGATGATCGGCTGGCGCGTAATGGGGCCGGGCGTCGATACGCGCGGCGTCGGCGACAAGTCGATGGTCGGCTATGAAACGATCGACTTCCTCGAAGGCCAGGTGGCGATGCGCAGGCCCGAGCGCTTCGGCAAGTACAAGCTCGAAGACATGCCGCCCATTCCGCCGAACCATCGCGAGCGCGCGCACTACAAGGACGCGCAGTATGCACCGGGCGATTACGAAGCGATCATCAGCCAGCGCCCGATCGCCGTGCATTCGCTCGAACATCCGACCAAGTTCGACGCCGGTCTCTATCTGTTCCGCAAGATGCTGCGCGACGCCGTGCGCGGCACGAATCCCGCAGCGTCGCCGGCGGAGTTTGCGCAGTGGCTGCGCGATGTCGGTGCGACGCCGAACAGCTATTGCTCCGGCAACGTGTTCGAGATACCCGAGGCTGCGACCGTCGAAGAAGAAGTCGCGCAACGCCGCCGCATTTCGAAAGCGGTCGTCGCGATCCTCACGCAGAGCGATCACCTGAAGGGCGACGAGCGGGCCGCGTTCGTGCGCGCCAAGATGGACGAGCTGGAGCAGTCGACGCGCGAATAAGCGGGACGCGGCGCCACACAGTACTGATGTGGCGCCGCATCTGCGAACAACGCGCGTAGGCAAGTGGCAAGGAGACATCAATTGACAGCATTCAATCAGGCAGCGGCGACGCTGGAGTTGTTCGTGCGGCAAGTCCGCTACGAAGGCCGCAATGTCCAGTCGTATGAACTGGTCGATCCCGACGGCGCGGCGTTGCCGCCGTTCACGGCGGGCGCGCATATCGACGTGCATCTTGCGAATGGCGTCATCCGGCAGTATTCGCTGTGCAATTCACCCGCGGACCGGCATCGCTATGTGATTGCGGTGCTGCGCGATGAAAAAGGGCGCGGCGGATCGAAGGCCGTTCACGAGCAGTTGCAAGTGCAAGGCCGCGTGCGCGTGAGCGTGCCGCGCAACAACTTCGAACTCGCGCAAGGGGCGCGCAAGGTGATTCTGATCGCAGGCGGGATCGGCGTGACACCGCTCAAGTCGATGGCGCATCAGCTTGCGGAAATGGACGGCGTGGACTACGAGTTGCACTATTGCGCGCGCGATGTGCAATGCGCGGCGTTCACGGAAGAATTGCAGGCGCTCGTCGAACGAGACCGGCTGCATTTTCACTTCGATGGTGGCGATCCGGCGCGCGGCCTCGATATCGCGGCGCTCTTGCGCGACGAGGCGCAAGACGGCACGCATGTCTACTATTGCGGTCCCGCGGGCTTCATGCGCGCCTGTGCAGATGCGTGCGGGCACTGGCCGAAGGAGGCGGTGCACTGCGAGCATTTCAAGGCGCCGGAGCGCGCGAGCGCGCCCGCTGATCGAAAGCCGGGTGAGTTCACCGTCGAGATCGCGAGCACGGGGCAACGTCTGCCCGTTCCCATCGACAGGAGCATCGCCGATGTGCTCAAGGCGGCAGGGATTGGCGTGCAGACATCGTGTGAGGCCGGTTTGTGCGCGACCTGCAAGGTGCGTTATCTGAGCGGCGAGGTCGAGCATCAGGATTGCATCCTCGATGCCGCCGATCAGCAGAACTTCCTGACGCTCTGCGTTTCGCGCGCGAAAAGCGAACTGCTGGTGCTGGATCTTTAAACGCAAGCGAAAAAGCCCGCGCACGTTCACCGGCGCGGGCTTTGCTTCACCGAAGGCGATCAGGCTTTCGACAACTCGCCATCCGTGAGACGCCAGAGGTCGCGCGGATTGTCGTGCTTCAATGCTTCAGGCAGCAGATCGTCCGGAAAGCCCTGATAGCACACCGGCCGCAAGAAGCGCTCGATCGACGTCATGCCGACGGAAGTGAAGCGGCTGTCGGACGTCGCGGGGAACGGGCCGCCGTGAATCGACGCATACGACACTTCCTGTGGATGCGCGAACGCATTGATGACGATGCGTCCCGTGCGTCGTTCGAGCACCGGCAGCAGGCGCGCGGCGAGCGCGTGATCGGCGGAATCGATCTGCATCGTCGCCGACAACTGGCCGCGGAACTGCCTGGCGATCGCGATCAATTGCTCGACATCTGCAACACGCACGAGCAGCGCAGCCGGCCCGAACACTTCTTCCGACAGTGAAGCATCGGCAAGCAGGCGCGCGCCGTCGGCTTCGAGCAGCACCGCCTGGCCGTCCCACGCGCTTTCCGCCTTGCCGCCTGCCGCGATATGTTCCGCGCCCGCGTGTTTGCGCTTCTCAAGGTTGTCGCCGTACGACTTCCAGATGCCGGGCGTGAGCATCGTGCGCGCGTGCATCGCTTCGACGCGGGCAATCAGCGCCTGCCGCAGTTCCGCGTAGCCTGGGCCGTCGATCGCGAGCAGGATCGCGGGCTTCAGGCACGCTTGCCCGACGTTGACCAGCATGCGTTCGCCGAAGCCGTCGCCGACTGCAGCGCCGCGCGCAGCGAGCGCTGCCGGCAGCACGAAGGTCGGATTGACGCTCGTCATTTCCGTGAACACGGGAATCGGATCGGGACGCTGCTGCGCGCGCCGGAACAGCGCCATGCCGCCCGCTTCCGATCCCGTGAAGGTCACGCCCTTGATAAGCGGATGATCGACGAGCGCTTCACCGATTTCATTGCCGCCGCCGCGCAGCATCGAAAACACGCCTTCGTGCAGGCCCGATTCTGCGACGGCCTGCTGGATCACCCGGCCCATGATTTCGGATGCGCCCGGATGCGCGTTGTGGGCCTTCACGATCACGGGACAACCGGCCGCCAGCGCCGACGCCGTATCGCCGCCCGCGACCGAATACGAAATCGGAAAGTTGCTTGCGCCGAAGATCGCGACGGGGCCGAGCGCGATCTTCTGCATCCGGTGATCCATGCGTGCGCGCGGTTGCCGTTCGGGTTGAGCGGGATCGATCGTCGCCTGGCGGAATCGCCCTTGACGCACCACGGTCGCGAACTGACGGAATTGCGTGGCCGCTTTGGCGGTTTCCGCTTCGAACTGCGCGGCAGGCAGGCCTGTTTCGAGCGACGTGCGCTGCGCGAGTTCAGGGGCGACGGCATCGAGTCCGTTGGCGATGCGTTCGAGAAACGCAGCGCGTTCTTCGAGCGACGTGTTGTTGAAGCTGTCGAATGCATCGTCGGCGAGTTGAGCCGCGAGATTCACTTCCGCGACGCCGCCGAACGCGAAATCCGGTTCGATCGCGGCATTCGTCGCGGGGTTCAACGCCTTCATGGTGCCGGCCGTCGCATCAACCTCATGCGAGCCGATCAGCAGATTGCCAGTGAGTGTCATGCCTGTGCTCCTTTTGTTTCTTCCACTGCGGGCAGCGCGGCGATGAGTTCGGCCGTCGTCAGGATTTCATGCGCGAAGGTCGGACCGTTCAGTTCGTGCGCGGCGCGCATCATCGCTTCCGAGAAAGCAGCGGTGCCGTCTCGCGCGAGCGTGACGTGATAACCCAGTTCCATCGCAAAGCGGCTGGTGGATTCGATGCATGTATTGGCGAGCAGGCCGACGGCGATCACATGTGTGATGCCTTGCTGCTTCAGCTGAAAGTCGAGATCGGTGTTGGCGAAGCCGCTTTGCGCCCAGTGCTCCTGCACGACGATGTCGCCTTCCTGAGGCACGAAGTCGGGATGCCATTCGCCGCCCCACGTTCCCTTTGCAAACGTCTGACGCTGCTGCACCAGACGCTGTGTCGGATTCGGATGATCCCAGTTGTCGTAATCGCCCGGTTGCCAGCGGCGGTGCGGTACGTAGAACACCTGGATGCCGCCCTTGCGCGCAGCGGCGACCGTCGCGCGCAGGTTGTCGAGCAGGCGGACGTTGGTCGCGATTTCCTTGATCATCGGAAACAGCTTGCCGCCTTCCGACAGAAAGTCGTTGTAGGGATCGACCAGCAACAGGCCGGTGCGCTCCGCACGATAAACAGTATTGGGCATTTCAGTTCTCCATCGAAAACGGTGCGTACGAATTGGCGTTCGCACCCGGCGCCGGCCGCCTTGATCGGACGATGCGTGACGTCTCGCACATCGCTAACGTGAACGCAGCATATAACTATGAAAATCATAGTGTCAAGTGCTGTTTGGGTTTGCAGGTCGTTTTGCGAAGGCTGCGGATCAGCCTTCAAGGTCCGGCAGGACCCGCGTAGACGGCGTGTGCGTATGCACGCCGATGTACGTTTGTGTTACTATGAAATTAAGAGTTTCGATGGGAGATGGATCGTGGCACGTGTCGTGGAGAAGGCCGGTACGGTGTGTCCGGTGTCGAGGTCGCTGGATGTCGTCGGCGACCGGTGGTCGATGCTCGTCCTGCGGGAGCTGTACATGGGCGCAGCGCGTTTCGAGGAGATACAGATCCAGACGGAAGCGACGCCGCAAATGCTGGCGACGCGTCTGAAATCGCTCGAGGCGGACGGCATGATCGAGCGTCAACCGTATAGCGAGAAGCCGCTGCGTTACGAATATCGTCTGACGGAGAAAGGGCGGGCGTTTTATCCCGTGATTCACGCGTTACGCGCGTGGGGGGAGACGTGGTGCAAGGAGAAGCACGAGGACATCGCGGTGCGCTTCGTGCATCGCAAGTGCGGCCACGATGTCGGGCTGGCGAACGTGTGTCCGCATTGTGGCGAACACGTGGAGCGAAAGGACCTGGAGTCGACCCTCAGCAGCCAGTTCGCCAACGAGCGCGCCGAGCGGCGCGCCGCATTCAAGCGCAAGTGAAAAGCGCGGCGCGAAGACGCCGCGCTTCGCGCATCACACGCACTCGGTCTGAACTTCGTTGGATGCCACGGGCGCGGCGACCTGCGTGGCGTTGTTGCGCGAACGGAAACTCGCCAGCGTGACGAGGCCGAGAATCGCGAGCACGCTGCCGAACCAGAAATCGACGGGAATGCCGGCGTGATCGACGATCGTGCCGCCCACCGACGAACCCACGGCGATCGCCACCTGAATGATGCCGACGAACAGCGCCGAACCCGCTTCGGGCAAATCGGGCGACGCTTCCTGCATCCACACGCTCACGCACAGCGGAATCGCGCCGAACGCGACGCCCCACGCGAGTACGATGCCCGTCACGACAGGCGCCATGTCGCTGAGCAGCGGCATGGTCAGCAACGCGAACATCAGCAGCAAGGTCACCGTGGCGAGCGAGCCCTTGAGCCTGCGGGCAACGAACGTCGATACCGCGAAGTTCGAAAAGAAACCGATGATGCCGAAGCCGAGCAGCACGGCGGTGATGGTCGACGTGCTGAAATGCGCGTTCTGCAGAAACGGCGCGATATACGTGTACGACGAGAAATGCGCGCCGAAAATCAGCGCGACCATCAACAGGCTCTTGCGCGGAAACGGACGGCGCACGAGCGTCACGAGATCGGCGAAACGCAAGGCCGCTGCGGACGGCAGCGACGGCAGCAGTGCAATCTGCGAAATCAGCGCGACGCTCACGAGCACGGCCGTCGCGATGAACGACATGCGCCACGAAGCGAGACTCGCGATGAAGGTGCCGAGAGGAACGCCGATCACCGTCGCGCAGGTGACGCCGGCGAGAATCGTAGCGGTCGCGCGGGGCGCTTCGTGCGCTTTCACCAGACGCCCCGCCGCCGCGAGCGCGAGCGTCCAGAAGCCGCCGAGCGCGGCACCGAGCAGCGCGCGGCCCACGAGCATCATCGGGAAATTCGGTGCGAACGCCGACAGCAGGTTCGACGCGAGCAGCATCACCGTCAGCAGGATGAGAATCAGCCGGCGGTTCACGCGCCCGGCGGCGAGCATCAGACCCGGCGCGGAGATGGCGGCCATGATGCCGGGAATCGTCACCATCAGGCCGGCTGTGCCCGGCAAGACGTCGAAGGTCTGCGCGACTTGCGGCAGGAGACCCACGGGCAGAAATTCCGTCGTCACGAACGCGAATGCGCCGACTGTCACCGACGCTACCGCGAGCCATGCGCGCAACGGCGAAGACGTGCCGTCGGCGACGTCTGGCGTGTTGCTCGAAGCGTTGTTTTCGAAGTTCATGTCTTTATCGCTGATCGATGAATGGGTGCGTGGCGTGCGGCGTCGCACGCTGCACCATTGAGGTGAGTGGGCAACGACATGCGTCGCCGCCATTTGCGCGCCACCATATCACCGCTTCTGAAAACAGGCAGACGGATTGCAAATCCCGCGTTGGGCGCGTGGTTTCAGGCGTTGACACGCCTTGTCCCGGTGCATGTGGGAGATTGTGCCGTCGAAGAGTTAGCGCAGGCTTAGCTGGCCACCGTCCACGCGCCGATAACAAAAACAGATTGAATCGCGCCAAATTGGCAATCGTGTCAGTCCCTTACGTTGGCTATCCTGAGCGTGCGACTGGTTGCTTGTTCTGCTAACGGCGCATCGCGCGAGCGCCGCATTCCGATGACAACAGGAGACAGAGATGCGTGTGATCTGCAACGCAGGATCGCTTGCGTGCGCCTTGCCGACAGGGGCGGGCGCAGGGCGTGTGACAGAACGTGTGCAACATGACTTCATGCGCCGCCTGCTGGCCGCGTTCACCTTGCTCGTCTCGCTGCTGGCGGCGTTGGCCTGGCCGTCCGGCGCGCATGCCGCAGCGGGCCTCGCCAATCTGCCCGCCGTGATGCCCGCGATGAACTGCGCAGCCGTCGCGGGACTCGACCTGAGCGGCGTGACGGACGGCACGGTCACGATCACCTCGGCCGTCGTGCTGCCGGCGGGAACGGCTGTCGGGCAGCGTACGCTGCCCGCGCCCGTGTGCGACGTGAAGGGCACGATCGGACCGGGTGCGTCGTTATTCGAACTGCAACTGCCGACGCAGGGCTGGACCCAGCGCTATCTGCAAACGGGCTGCGGCGGCCTGTGCGGCAACCTGTCAGTCAACGCACCGATGGCATCGACCTGCGTGCCCGTCACCAACGGACAGATCGCGATGGCCGCCACCGACATGGGCCACGAAGGCGGCAACGACGGTTCATGGGCGCTCGACCCGAAGGCGAAGCTCGACTTCGCGTATCGCGCGGAGCACGCGACGGCGCAAGTGGCGAAGGCGATCATCAACAAGTTCTACGCGCGGCCCGCGAAATACGCGTACTTCGACGGTTGCTCCGATGGCGGGCGCGAAGCGCTGATGGAAGCGCAGCGCTATCCCGACGATTTCGACGGTATTGCAGCAGGCGCGCCCGCCAACGACCTGATCGTGCAGAACACCTTCCATCACGGCTGGGCGGCCGCCGCGAACATCGATCCGAAGACGGGCAAATACATTCTGCTCGCGGACAAGTTGCCGCTCGTCCATGCCGCTGTATTGAAGGCGTGCGACGGCATCGACGGTGTGACGGATGGCGTGGTCGACCGTCCGCAGGCGTGTCGTTTCGATCCCGCGACGCTGGTGTGCGCGAAAGGGCAGGCGGCGTCGACGTGTCTGTCCGAGGCCGAAGCGACCGTGGTGCGCAAGATTCATGACGGCGCAACCGACGCCAGCGGCGCGCGTCTGGAGCCGTTCGTCTCGCGCGAATGGGGTTCGGAGTTGAACTGGAGTCTGTTCGTGCCGACGACAGATGCCGGGCCGAGCGGCAGCATCAACTTCGTGATGCCGTTCCTGCGCTATCTCGACTACTTCAATGGATCGAATGCGTCGGCGGCGTTCAGCGACCTGAAATTCACGATCGATGCGTTCCTGAAGACCGTGCCGACCTCGAAGTATCTCGCGGCGACCGACCCTGACCTGCATCCGTTCGAACGTCGCGGCGGCAAGCTGATGTTGTGGCATGGCCTCGAAGATCAGCACATCTCGCCGCGCTCGACCATCGAGTACTACACCGCGATGAAGAGCGTGATGGGCAGCGAGCGTGTCGACACCTTCGCGAAGCTCTATCTGTTCCCTGGCGTCGCGCATTGCGGCGGCGGAGATGGTCCGAATACGTTCGATATCCTCACGCCGCTGATGTCATGGACGGAGACGGGCGCGAAGCCGGGCAAGATCGTCGCGTCGATCGTCGATTCGACGGGGCAAACCACGCGCACACGCCCGGTATTCCCGTATCCGGCCGTGGCGCGCTACACCGGCTCGGGCAGCACCGACGACGCGTCGAACTTCGTGTCGGCGGAAGGCGACACGCATGTCGATCTGAACTGGATGGGAGAGTGGCTCTACTCGCCGGGTTATGAGGCGTGGTGCCAGGCGCAGGGCTCGCAGCTGAACTGCACGGGCGGCAACAACTGGAGCAGCTATCGGAAGACGTCCCACGGGTTCTAGGCGATGATCGCGCGCCGTCTTTTCATGACGGGCGGCGCGCGCTCAATGCGCCCTCAGGTGGTCGCAACGAGAAACGCTTCACCCGTCGACGGCTTCAGACCATCGGACCGGCCAGCGAAGTAGCGCTCGATCAGATCGGCCGTCGACACATGTTTGACGCCCTTGAAACCCGCTTCACGCGCGAGCGTGAGCATTTCGACCGGTTTGAAGAAACTGACGAACGGCGTGCCCGCTGCCCGCGCGCGCTCGTAGACGAACTCATGCTGCGCGCGCTCGGCGGGATCGATCAGATCGAGCGGCAGCAGGAAGGTCATCGCCAGCGTCGAGCCCGGCGCGAGTTTCGCGATCTGACGCAGCGTCGCCAGATTCGCCTCGCGCGTCAGGTACATCGAGACACCCGTCGATGCGATCACGGCGGGCGCACTCGCATCGAAACCTGCGTCCGCGATCTGTTCCCACCACGACTGACCCGCCTCGAAGTCGACGGGGACGAGCCGCAGCCAGTCGGGAATGCGATAATCCAGTTCGAGCAGGCGCTCACGTTTCCATGACACAGCGCCCGGCCGATCCACTTCGAAGACTCGCAGCCGCGACGCGATGCGCGGCTTGCGCTGCGCAAACGTATCGAGACCCGCGCCGAGAATGACGTACTGACCGACGCCACGATCCGCCTGCTCCGCAACCAGGTCTTCGATAAAACGCGCGCGGCCCACGATCGACGCGCGATAGCCGCGCGTTCCCTGCGCGTCCATGTCGGGACGTTCACGCCAGCTTTTGTCGGGCGCCGCGAGCCGCAGTCCGACTTCGTCGTCGAGCACGTGCGGCGGCGCATCGACCTGAACGTGCATCGCGCGCCACAGCGCGACGCGCACGGCAGTGGTGTCCGCCGCGACAGTTTGTTTTTCTTCCATGATGCCTCCCTCGGAAATCGAACGCCGACGGCCAGAATCTAAACCGTTAGCGCAGATGCCTGTCAACTTTTGCGCGGTGCGACGGGATGCTTATCGCATACACCGCAACGCTTTGCCATGGACGAATCGTAAGCACTCCCGGCGTTTTGCACGCAAGCACTGTGTCGTTGCAAGCGGGATGCCAGGCCCGTACAGACGCGGGCAGGGCGCGGCGCTATACTGTGGACCCATTTACACGCGATAAGTCGCCAGCGTGGCGATGCGTCGAGACGCGCGACGGCATCCACCCTGCGGCAACGGCATAAGAAATTGGCAGATCACGATCTGAAGCGGCTGAAAATCGACCGGCCAGCCGTCGCTACGGGCGGCCGCCGGCGCAACTGGATCGGCTACGGGGTCGTCGCGCTGATCCTCGTCGTCGCGCTCGTCGTCGGCCTCAGGCTGGCGAGTCCACAGACCGTCGAGACCACGACCGTGGTGTCGGCTTATCCCTCGCAAACCTATACGCTGCTCAATGCAACGGGCTATGTCGTGCCGCAGCGCAAGGCAGCGGTGTCTTCGAAGGCGCAGGGGCGCCTCGAATGGCTCGGCGTGCTGGAAGGCACGCGCGTGAAAAAAGACGAGATCATCGCGCGGATCGAGAGTCACGACGTCGAGGCGTCGCTTGCGCAGGCGAAGGCGCAGATCAAGGTTGCGCAGGCGAACCTCGCGCTACAGCAGGCCGAACTGAAGAACGCCGAGGTCAACTTGCGGCGCTCGAAAATCCTGGCGCCGAACGGCGCGATCTCCGCCACCCAGTACGACGCCGATGTCGCGCGCTACGACAAGGCGGTGGCGTCGATCGACAATAGCCGCGCCGCCATCGTGGCCGCACAGGCGAATGCGCAGGCCGCGCAGGTCGCCGTCGATCAGACCGTGATCCGTTCGCCGTTCGACGGCGTGGTCATCGAAAAGCACGCAAACGTCGGCGACAACATCACGCCGTTTTCGCAGGCATCGGACAGCAAGGGCGCTGTCGTCACCATCGCCGACATGGACACGCTCGAAGTCGAAGCCGACGTCGCCGAATCGAACATCGGCAAGATCGCTGTGAACGCGCCTTGCGAGATACAGCTCGACGCGTTGCCGGACATGCGCCTGGCGGGCAGCGTGTCGCGCATCGTGCCGACCGTCGACCGTTCGAAAGCGACGGTGCTCGTCAAGGTGCGCTTCGTCGATCGCGATGCGCGCGTGCTGCCCGACATGAGCGCGAAAATCGCGTTTCTGTCGAAGCCGGTGCCACCCGACGACCGCAAGCCGGTGGTCGCGGTGCAGCCGGCTGCTATCGTCGAGCGCGATGGCCGCAAGGTGGCGTTCGTCGTCAAGGACGACAGCGTGCACGAAGTGCCCGTCACCACGGGCGCGACGCTCGGCGAACTGGTCGAAGTCAGCGGCGTGCGCCCCGGCGACGTGCTGGTGCGCGCGCCGAACGAGCACATCAAGGACGGCGCCAAAGTCACCGTGGCGAAGAAACAGTGAGCGAGCCGATCAACGCGGCGCAGCCGCTCGTCGACATCCGGCATCTCGTCAAATCGTACCGGCGCGGCGTGCAGACCGTGCCCGTGTTGTCCGACATCACGCTGGCGATCGGCGAAGGCGACTTCATCGCGCTGATGGGGCCGTCGGGCTCGGGCAAGAGCACGCTGCTCAATCTGATTGCGGGCATCGACCGGCCGGACGGCGGCGAACTGCGCGTCGGCGGACTGGATATCACACGGCTCAACGAATCCGCGCTCGCGCAGTGGCGCGCGGCGCATGTCGGCTTCATCTTCCAGTTCTATAACCTGATGCCCGTGCTGACGGCGTTCGAGAACATCGAACTGCCACTGATGCTCACGCGCCTGACGCGCAAGGAGCGGCGCGAGCGCGTCGCGCTCGTGCTCGACATGGTGAATCTGGGCAATCGCGCGAATCATTACCCATCGGAGCTGTCGGGCGGGCAACAGCAGCGCGTCGCGATTGCGCGCGCATTGATCACGGACCCGACGCTGATCGTCGCCGACGAACCGACGGGCGACCTGGACCGCACCTCCGCCGAGGAAGTGCTCGCCATGTTGCAGCGCCTGAACCGCGAATTGGGCAAGACGATCATTATGGTCACGCACGACGCGCACGCGGCGGGCGCGGCACGTGCGCTCGTGCATCTGGAGAAGGGAGAGCTGATCGATGGCACGGCTCGTTGAGACGCGCGAACCCGCTCGCGCAAGCAAGGCGCCATGTACCTGCTGAAGCTGATCACGCGTAACGCGCTGCGGCACAAGCTGCGCACGACGCTGACCGTGCTCGGCCTGATGATCGCCGTGCTCGCGTTCGGGCTGCTGCATACCGTGATCGACGCGTGGTATGCGGGCGCGGCGGCGGCCTCGAATGCGCGGCTCGTGACGCGCAACTCGATCTCGCTCGCGTTCCCGCTGCCGCTCAGCTACGAGAACCGCATTCGCGGCGTCGACGGCGTGACACTGGTTGCGCGCTCGAACTGGTTCGGCGGCGTTTACCGCGACCCGAAAAACTTCTTCGCGCAGTTCGCCGTATCGGACAACTATCTCGACCTGTACCCTGAGTTCATTCTGCCCGCGCAGCAGCGTTCCGATTACGAGCGCGACCGCAAGGGCTGCCTGATCGGCCGGCAGCTTGCGACTGCATACGGATTCAAGGTGGGCGACGTGATCCCCATCAAGGGGACGATCTATCCGGGCACGTGGGAATTCGTCGTGCGCGGCATTCTGGATGGCCGCGACGAATCGACGATCACACGCCAGATGATCTTTCACTGGGACTATCTGAACGAATCCGTGCGCAAGATGCCGGGGCGGCGCGCGGATCAGGTCGGCGTGTACGTGGTCGGCATCGACAATCCTGACGATGCCGCCGCGATTTCCCGCAACGTCGACAACGTGTTCAAGAACTCGCTCGCCGAAACGTTGACGGAGACGGAGCAGGCGTTTCAACTCGGTTTCGTCGCGATGTCGAATCAGATCATCGCGGCGATTCGCCTCGTGTCGTACGTCGTGATCGTCATCATCATGGCCGTGATGGCGAACGCAATGGCGATGAGCGCGCGCGAGCGCACCACCGAATACGCGACCCTCAAGGCGCTCGGCTTCGGGCCGGGCTTTCTCGCGCTGCTGATGTTCGGCGAGTCGCTGACCATCTGCACGGTCGGCGCGGGCCTCGGCATGCTCGCGACGCCGCCCGCTGCGAGCTTCTTCAAGCAGGCGACGGGCGGCGTGTTCCCGGTGTTCACCGTGTCGCGCGAAACGATGCTGCAGCAGGCCGCGTGCGCGCTCGTCGTCGGGCTGGCTGCGGCGATCATTCCCGCGATTCAGGCGGCGCGCGTGCGGATCGTCGAAGGCCTGCGGGCGATCGGCTGAATTCAACGCAACGCAAGGACATAGGCAAGCACAACGTGGCCATTCCGCTTTCGTACATCGCCCGCAACCTGTGGACGCGCCGTCTGACCACGGCGCTGACGGCGGGCGGCCTCGCGCTGGTGGTGTTCGTGTTCGCGACGGTGCTGATGCTGGATGCGGGGCTCAAAAAGACGCTGGTTTCGACGGGCGAAGCGGACAACGTCGTCGTGATCCGCAAGGGCGCGGAGACGGAAGTGCAGAGTGCGATCGACCGCGGCCAGGCCAACGTGATCGAAATGCATCCCGCCGTGGCGATGGGCGGTGATGGCAAGCGGATGGCGTCGAAGGAATCCGTCGTGCTGATCTCGCTGCTGAAGCTGGGCACGGGCAAGCCGTCGAACGTGGTGATACGCGGCGTGTCGCCAGCGGGCATGAGCTTGCGGCCGCAAGTGAAGCTCGCGTCGGGGCGCATGTTCGCGCCGGGATCGTCGGAGATCATCGTGGGCAGCAGTATTGCGAAGGGCTTCAGCGGCACGCAACTGGGCGAGCATCTGCGTTTCGCGCAGCGCGACTGGACCGTGGTCGGCACTTTCGATGCGGGCGGCAGCGGCTTCGATTCGGAAATCTGGGGCGACGTCGATCAGTTGATGCAGTCGTTCCGACGCACCAGTTATTCGTCGATGGTAGTGCGGCTCGCGGCGTCCGATCAGTTCGAGCGCTTCAGGGCCGACATCGACGTCGACCCGCGCCTCGCGGAGGAAGCGAAGCGCGAGCAGACGTTCTATAGCGACCAGTCGAAGGCGCTGTCGACCTTTCTCAACATCCTGGGCTTTACGCTGTCGACGATCTTTTCGATTGCCGCGATGATCGGCGCGATGATCACGATGTACGCGTCCGTCGCCAATCGCGTCGCCGAAATCGGCACGCTGCGCGCGCTAGGCTTCCAGCGCGCGAACGTGCTGGCTGCATTTCTGATCGAGGCGGTGTTGCTGGGGCTGGTGGGCGGATTGGCGGGTCTGGGGTGTGCGGCCTTCATGCAGTTCGCGTCGTTTTCGACGACGAACTTCCAGACCTTTGCGGACTTGTCGTTCCGGTTCATCCTGACGCCCGCGATTGTCGGGAAGACGCTGGTGTTTTCGATGACGATGGGGCTCGTCGGCGGTTTTTTGCCCGCGATGCGGGCGGCGCGTATGAATATCGTCGATGCATTGCGTGCGCGGTGAGGTTTGCTGCGTGCCGCCGACGGGCTTCGTTTTATTTTGGTTTGTGCGTTTGTTGCTCGATCTCGGCGCGCAGGCGGTCTTCCTGTTCGCGCAGTTCGGGGGTGAATTCGCCGCCGAAATCTTCGGCTGAGAAGATCTGACGAATTTCGATTTCCGAATCGCCTTCCATCGGGTTGGGGCAGCGCCGGACCCATTCGACGGCTTCTTCCATCGATTTCACCTGCCAGAGCCAGAAGCCGGCGATCAGTTCTTTTGTTTCTGCAAATGGGCCGTCGATGACGGTTCGGTTTGCGCCTGAGAAGCGCACTCGCTTGCCGCGGGAGCTGGGGTGCAGGCCTTCGCCTGCCTGCATGATGCCGGCCTTTACGAGTTCTTCGTTGTATTGGCCCATTGCTGTGAGTAGTTCGGTGGTGGGCATTTTTCCCGCTTCTGAGTCGGTCGTTGCTTTGACGATTACCATGACGCGCATGATTTTTCTCCTTTCAGGATTGTCGAAACCGCGATAGGGCGGTTTTCATTTTGACGACGGGTGAGGGTGGGGAGAATCGACATAATGGGTTGGGTTTTTTGGTTTTTTTGATGTCTGCGACGCTGGGTGGGGCTTTTGGGTTTTTCGTGCTGTCATGCGTCGCCGTTTGGTGTTTTGGCTTTTGCGCTGGCATCCGCGATATGACTTACCACTGCACGCGTCGCCCCGTGCGGGGCGGCACCTACTTTTCTTTGCCGCCGCAAAGAAAAGTAGGCAAAAGAAAGCGGCTCACACCGCCAGTTCTAGTATTTGCCTGAGGGCCCCCAAAGGGTCTTACACTTCACACGGCAACCACGTGACCCACGCTCGTTGCCAGCGCTCTTGCAGTGCGCCTCGCCCACTTCACGCTCCCGCGTTACCGCATGCCGCGCCAGACAGTCCACCGCCGCCAGGTGGCAAACTGTGTGTAGGCCCTTGGTGCTTCACACGCCTCACGCCGGATCGATAGCGCACGCGTCCCACCCTGTAAGAGCGACAGGCTATACGACGCGACAACCTGCACACAGTTTGCCACCTGGGCGGCGCAAACCATTCGTTGCCGCTGGCTCAAGTATGGGTATTCGAAGCGGGTGAGGCGTTCATTCGAAGCGATGGCAACGAGAACTGGCCAGGGCGCAGCCGTGTGAAGGATGGGGACGTAGGGGGCCCGTGGATAAGCACACGTGCTGGCGGTGTGAGCCGCTTTCTTTTGCCTACTTTTCTTTGCGGCGGCAAAGAAAAGTAGGTGCCGCCCCGCACAGGGGCAACGCTTGCGAACCAATAACATCAAGCGGATGCCAGCGAAAGCACAAAAACACCAAACCTGCCGCACCAAGAACACTCACCCCGCGAGCGCCAGCAAAAAACCCGACCAGCGTCGCAGACAAAAAAACCTACCTCTTCCGTTTGCCCGCGGTATCCCGGCGCTGCAAATCCGCCGCCTCCCTGATCATATCGATCAACGCCCGCAACCCTGCGGGCACATGCCGCCTCCCAGGATAATAAAGACACAACCCATCCAGCGGCGGCGTCCAATCCTCGAGCACACGAACCAGCGTCCCTGCCTGGAGATCCGCAGCCACCGTCCACTCGGACAAGTAAGTCAGCCCAACCCCGGCCCGCGCAGCGCTCAACATCAACCCGGATTCATCGAGAGTCAGCGCACCCTTGCCATCGACCCGCACCGTCTCCCCATGCCGCTCGAACTCCCACTGATAGATCGCCCCACTCGGCATACGAGTCCGGATGCATCGATGCTGCTCAAGCTCGTCAGGCGTCCGCGGCGGCCGATGCCGCGCAAAATACGCCGGGCTGCCGACCACAGCAAACCGCTGCTTATCCCCGAACGGCACAGCAATCATGTCCTGCGGCACCGTCTCCGCAAGCCGAATCCCCGCATCGAACCCTTCCACCACGATATCGATCAGCCGCCCCTCCGTCACGATATCGAGCTTCATCTCCGGATAGCGCGCGAGGAACGCAATGAAAACAGGCATCGCCTGATGCGCCGCGCCCACGGCAGTGTTGATCCGCAACGTCCCGCCCGGCGTGTCGCGAAAGCTGCCCGCCTGCTCCAGCGCGACGCGAATGGACGATAGCGCAGGCGCCACGCTGTCGACGAACTGCGCGCCCGCTTCCGATAACGACACACTGCGCGTCGTGCGATTGAAAAGCCGCACGCCGATCCGCGCTTCGAGCGCCGCCACGGAATGGCTCAGCGCCGAGGTCGAAACGCCCATTTCGTTGGCGGCAGCGCGGAAGCTCCGGTGACGCGCCACAGCCAGCACGGCTTCGAGTTCGCTCAGGCCGGTGGTTTTCATTATCCTGTTTTACTCAATAGGTCATGTCTGATTGTACGACTAGTCGCGTCAATCAGGCGCCGCTATCTTTATGGCACTGAAGGCAAGTCACGGGATACGCAGATGCACACAATCGACACGATCTATATCGACGGCGCGTTCGTCACGCCGCACGGCGACGAGTGGTTCGAGCTTTTCAACCCTGCGACCGAGCGCGTGATCGGCCGCGTGCGTCTCGCCGACGCCAAGGATGCGCGCGATGCCATCGCGGCGGCAAAGCGCGCGTTTCCGGCGTTCTCGCGCACCAGCAAAAGGGCACGCATCGACATGCTCAAGCGCATGCACGCCGCCGTCGTCGCGAACGAGGACGAGCTTTACGATGCGATCGTCGAGGAATACGGCGCGCCCGTGTCGCGCGGCCGCTGGATGGCGCAGCATGCGAGCAACGTGCTGATCGAAGCGGCGAAGGTGCTGGAGCAGTACGAATTCACGCGTCAAGCAGGGACGGCGCAAGTGGTGATGCAGCCGCTCGGCGTCGCGGGTCTGATCACGCCGTGGAACAGCAACGCGGGCTTCATCTGCGGCAAGCTCGCGGCTGCGCTGGCGGCGGGCTGCACGACCGTCATCAAGCCGAGCGAAATGAGCGCGCTGCAGACGCGGATCGTCACGCAGGCACTGCACGAAGCGGACTTGCCGCCGGGTGTGTTCAATATCGTGACGGGGCGCGGCGATTCCGTCGGCGCGCAGATCAGCTCGCATCCCGATGTCGCGAAGATTTCGTTCACGGGATCGACGGCGGTCGGCAAGACGATTCTGCGTACGGGCGCCGATACGTTGAAACGCGTGACGCTGGAACTGGGCGGCAAGTCGCCCACCATCGTGCTCGACGACGCGGACTTCGACCAGGTCGTGCCGCTCGCGATCAATGCGGGCTTCATGAACAGCGGTCAGGCGTGCATCGCGGGTACGCGCATTCTGGTGCCGCGCCAGCGCCTCGCGGAGTTCGAGGCGCGTGTGCGCGACGAAGTGGCGCTGGCGCAATCCGGCGATCCACGCGATCCGCGCACGACCGTCGGCCCGATGGTCAGCCAGAAGCAATGGGAGCGCGTGCAGCGCTATATCGGCATCGGTATCGACGAGGGCGCGCGGCTGATCGCGGGCGGCGAAGGGCGTCCCGATGGTCTCGATGCCGGCTGGTTCGTGCGGCCGACCGTCTTCAGCGACGTGACCAACGACATGACGATCGCGCGCGAGGAAATCTTCGGACCGGTGCTGTCGATCATCGCGTACGGCGACACCGAAGAAGCGATCAAGATTGCCAACGATACGAACTACGGCTTGCAGGCATACGTGTTCGGGCAGGACAAGGCGCGCGCGCACCAGGTGGCGTCGCGTATCGAGGCGGGACGTGTGCTCGTCAACACGCTGGCGCATGAACCCGCTGCGCCGTTCGG
This sequence comes from Paraburkholderia largidicola, assembly GCF_013426895.1. Classification (NCBI taxonomy): domain Bacteria; kingdom Pseudomonadati; phylum Pseudomonadota; class Betaproteobacteria; order Burkholderiales; family Burkholderiaceae; genus Paraburkholderia; species Paraburkholderia largidicola. Next base: position 2,369,385 of record NZ_AP023175.1, read on the forward strand.
CGGATTCAAGCAGTCGGGTATTGGACGCGAGTACGGCACGTACGGTCTCGAAGCGTTTCTCGAACCGAAGGCGATGCTCGGCGTGCTGTGAGCGTGTCGTGACGCATCGAGCGTGGCGGTGAAGGACAGGGTGTCTTTCACCGCCTTTCTTTTGCTGGCTCGTGTTAGCGAAGGACGATAACCATCTGACGAGCCCGGACGGAGCCCGCCGCCCGTTGGCACGCGCGATCGACCCAGCACGCATGTGATACGTGAAAGCCCGCGTAAGCGAGCCCTTTATAGCGAGCCTCCCATCGCGTGGGACGCGTTGTTATCGTTTCGGCATCTTCATTACTGCAACGGCAGCCGCCGTTCTGCCGATCGCCATGATCTCGCTGAAACGCATCTCTCTTTTCGCCGCGCTGGTCGCGCTGACGTCCGCCGCTCATGCGCAAGTACCGCCTTCGTCCGATTTTCCGCCGCCGCACGATGGCCCTGCACATGACGCTCCGCCGCCGCATGGTCCTGGCTTCGCGGCCGTCAACGATCTCGAGCATCTGCAGCGTCTCTACGACATGAGCGGACGCGATGCCGAGATGAACGCGGTCTATCACGACGTGCTGTCGAAGACGCACGATCCGGCGCTGCGTCATTACGTGTACGTCGCGCTGGCGCGTAACCAGTTGAAGCCCGCCAACGTCGATCAGGCGATCGACACGATTCGCAAGAGTCTCGACGAAGATATCGACACACTCGACAAGCAAGCCGCGCAGCGACCGAAGCGCTGAAGCCTGCCCTAGCTCGCTGCGCGCATCATGCGAGCAGCGAGATCAATCCTCCGATGGTCAACCCCGCCGCGAGCCACTTGCCCGCGGTGTAGAAGCTGTTGCGCTCGTCCTGCGGCTGGTCCGGCCGCTCCAGTCCCAATGCGCCATAGGCGAATGCCTTCACCGGCGAGACGCTGGTCCGGCTCGCATCTGCGCTGCCCGTCGCTTCATCGGTGGCAGTGGGATCGTCGATGCCGCCGTCGATAACGATGGAGTCCGGCGTGTCGGTGTCCGAATCCGTGCCTGCGTCAGTGGATGCCGTCGCCGTCCGCGCGTTCGCCTGATCCGTAGTCTGCGCGCGCGAGGCCGCCGCCGCGCCTTCGGGCGAAATGCTGACCGTGACGCCCGGCTGCGCGGGTTTCGTCGCGCCGTCCTGCTTGCCTTCGTTTTGCACGGCGCCGATCGCGTCGTTGGCCGTGGACTGCGCGGTTTGCGCCGATGCTTCGCCGGACACGGAAGTGCGTTGTGTCGACGGCGTCGTCGCCGTCCCATATCCGACACTGCTTACCATTGCACGCCTCCTTCAGTCGCGAATTCCAGTTGCACTGATGGCGCTAACGTCCAGTTGTGCGCGCAACTTGAGGCCTGGTAAGGCCCGGTAAGCAAACCGGGCGCGCGTGTCATGCGGCGATATACACCCACGCATCGATGCCGGACTTCAACGTGACGAGCACGCGCTTGTAGTCCGCCACTTCGTACTCGTCGGCGGCGAGCAGCTCTTGCTGGGTGATTTCGAAGACCGTGCCCGTCACTTCGTCGGCGGGATTGGCGCTCGGGCGCACCACGGGATGATGGGTCTTGCCGCTGATCTCCACGACCTTCGGATCGCCGATGGCCAGCAACGTCTGCGCATAACCGGGCAGTGCGTCGGGGCGTCCGGCGAGTTCACGCCCGAAGCTGGAAATCTGCACGTTGCGATCCTGCAGCGTGCCGTACGAGAAGAGATAGACGATAGCGGGCGTGTTCAAGTGGCGCTCCTCGATTCGGTTCGAAAAGGGAAAGTCTACCGTCGCGGCTCGACATGCGCCTGCAACCGTCGCAGCGACCCTTCGGAGCGCTCCTGCAATAAAAAAGCCCGAACGTTTTGGCGTTCGAGCTTTTTGGTTTTGGCACTTCGCTTCTCTGCTATTACTGCTTGCGACGAATTTCTTATTGCGACGCGCTGCCGTCGGCGGAAGGCGCGGCAATCATTGCGACGCCGCAGAACCAGCCATCGGATGCAGGTTCACGCGCTTGCCATTGCGTGTGTTTGCCGAGCACGTTATCGCATTGCACGGGCGGCACGAGGTCTTGCGTGGTGGCCGTGCATTGCTGGACGTCGCGGCTGAATGCCTGCGAATCAAATGCTTTCGGCTTGTTCGCGGGCTTGCTCACGGCCGCCAGATCCGTATCGACGGGGCGTGGCGCGCGCGGTTCGTCCGGCGACGGCTGGTGCAACTGATCGCGAATCTCTTCGATACGCGTCGAGTACCAATCGGTCAGACACGCCACGTCCCTGCAGTTCTCTTCGCGCCATGCCCATTTGCTGTCGCTCTCTTTTCGGTACGCGCGACGGTCGGCGGCTTGTCGCTGCGCGAGCTTGAACAGCTTGCCGAGTTCGTCGTCCGCTCGGGACAGACCATCGTCGTGGCAGATCAGTGTCTCCGCCGGCGAATGCGCCTTCGCGCAATTGAAGCTGGCGGCATGGGCACTCGTCATCGCGAGCAGGCCGAGTGCGGCTACGGTGTATCGGTTGAGCTTCATCGGAATACGGATGGCTAGTGACACACGACAACGCATGTGACGGCGCTGATGCCCGCCGCCGCGCCGACCAGGCCGCCGAGCATGAAGGTCTGAAGCGACGTCGCGCATCCTTGCAGACACAGGATGGTCGCTAGCAGGATGGAAGCAGTGGTAAAGCGCATTGGCCCCTCGATGCAGATAGTCTCGATCTGCAAGGATAGGTGCCGCGTGCGCGCGCATTCAGGCGAGCAACGGCCCATAAAGCCGATTGCTTACGAGAAGTTGCGCGTGCGTCAGGATGTGGAAGACATGGCGCGCTGAGCGGTCGCGGCGCGTGCACAAACGTTCAAGACTGCGTGCCGCCGTGCGCGATACGCTGGATTGCGTACGGTAGATCCGGGTATCCAGTGCGAGGGTGACATGACGACTTCCACCACTTCAACCAGACCACAGGCGCTTCCTCAGATTCGCGAAGCTGTGTATCCGGGCGATACCGCGCCGCTCGTCGAGATCGTTCGTGAATACGTGAGATGGCTCGATATGGATCTGTCGTATCGCGGCTTCGAAGAAGAAATGCAATCGTTCGAGCAAACGTACACGTTGCCTTCGGGCCTGTTCCTGGTCGCGGAAACCCCGGCGGAGATGGCGGGCTGCGTAGGGCTGCTGCGTCATTCGAATGAAGTCGCCGAAGTGAAGCGGCTTTACGTGCGGTCCGCGTACCGTGGGCTTGCGCTAGGCGAGAAGCTCATGCACGCGTTGATCGACAGGGCGAGGTCGCTGGGCTACGCAAAGCTCGTGTTAGATTCCGTACCTCAAACGGCTTTCGCGCAACGACTCTATGAGCGTTTGGGTTTTACCGAAACGTCTCCGTACTATGCGAATCCCGTTCCCGGTACGCGCTTTCTCGAACTCGTGCTCTGAAGTGCGAGAGGCCGCGTGCCACGAATGTTCATCACGCATGCTTGCAAGGAGCCTATGTCGTCGGCCAACTCACTGCTTCTTTATGTGGACGCGCAATTCGCGAGTCCGTATGCGATGTCCGTTTTCGTCGCGCTTCACGAAAAGCATTTGACATTCGACATGCGGACCGTCGATCTGGGCCGTCATGCGAACCACGAACCGGACTACGCCGCGACTTCCGTGACGCAGCGCGTGCCGACGCTGGTTCATGACGGGTTTGCACTGTCGGAGTCGTCGGCGATCACCGAGTACATCGACGATACTTTCGAAGGCACGCCGCTTTATCCAAAGGATCGGAAACTGCGCGCGCGGGCGCGCCTGATTCAGGCATGGCTGCGCAGCGACCTGATGCCGATTCGCAGCGAGCGCCCAACAGAAGTCGTGTTCTACGGCGCGCAAGGCGAGGTGCTCTCCGCCGTCGCGCGCAAGGCCGCCGACAAACTTTTCTCGGCGTGCGATGCATGGCTCGCGCGAGGCGCACAGCAACTGTTCGATGATTGGTGCATTGCCGATGTCGACCTCGCGTTGATGCTCAACCGCCTCGTGCTGAACGGCGACGACGTGCCGGCACATCTCGCCGATTACTCGCGGCATCAGTGGCAAAGGCCGTCTGTGCAACGCTGGGTTCAGTTGCAGCGGCCGCCGCTTTAACGCGCACGGTGCCATTTATTTCCCATATAAAGGGAATAGACGGTTGCGTCCGCAACATAAATTGCACCGAATGCAAGCTGCCCGCAGCGGAAACGTCAAATGTTTAACAAAGCGGGGGCAGAAGGATTGACTGCCTGTCTGTGGGAATTGATGTGAAGTATTAACCTCAGGGGTTTGCTGCCGTTATACATCGGCAGAGTGACCGAAACTGGCCTGAGTGAATAATGCTTTTCTCCCCGACGGAACACACGTCCGACGCCGGATTTCGAAGCCGGTTTCACCGACGTTCGCTGGAACATCAGCGCCCCCTTTCGACCGTGACGATGGCGTTTACCGTCGTCGCGTTTATCGCCTTCGCTTGCGCGCGCAGCCTCGACGCGGGACCGGCCGTGCCGCTCGTGTGGCGGCTCGCGTGCGCGATCGTGCTCGCGCTGCTGGTCGTCGCGATTCCGCGCACGAAAAGCACCTGGGTATTCGGCGGCATCGGCGTCGCGTACACGCTCGTCCTGCTGGCGGGGCTCGCGTTGAATGTGGTCGGGCTCGCGGAGCCGCTGTTATGGGCGCTGCCGGCGATCGTGGTGGTCTCCGTCTGCGCCGCGCCGCTGTGGCTCACGCCCGCGCATTTCTGGATCGGCACCGCGCTGTTCTATGCGGCGGGAACGCCGCTGCTGCTGAGCCTGCCGGATCCGCGCGGCGACGTCAGCGTCGTGTGCTGGATGTGGATCCTGATCGCGGTGCCGACCTCGGCGGTGTTTCACTTCGGCTTCTACTGGTTCCGGCGCAATCATTTCCTGCTCGAAGACCGGCTCGCGCGCCTCGCCGCTACCGATCCGCTCACAGGCCTGCAAAACCGCCGCGCGTTTCTGGAGCAGGCAGCGCTGCGTCTGTCGAAGCTGGATAGCGGCGCGAAAGTCAGCGCGATCTTTCTCGACATCGACTACTTCAAGTCGCTCAACGACCAGTTCGGCCACGCGGTCGGCGATCAGGCGCTGTCGGACGTGGCGCGCGTGCTGAAGGAGTTGACGGCAGCAGCCGATATCGTGAGCCGTATCGGCGGCGAAGAGTTCGCGCTGCTTCACGACGCCGCGTTGCGTCCCGCCGCGCAACTGGCCGAAACGTTGCGCGCGGCGATCGGGCGCATCGCGCGCCCCGATGGCCAGTTGAGCGCGAGCTTCGGCGTCGCGGAATACCGGCCGGGCGAAAGCGTGATGGCGCTACTCGACCGCGCCGACGAGGCGTTGCTGCGCGCGAAGTATTCGGGGCGCAACCGCGTGTGCGCGGAACGCGCGACCCTCGTCGACCCGGTGCGTCTCACATGGTCACACGTCCGCGAGGACGGCGGCGCGGCGTCGCAGCCGATCCGCCAGCAATGGGACGACTTCTGGCTGACCTCGCATTTTCAGCCGCTCTATAGCCTCTCGCATCAGAAGCAGGTCGGCTTCGAGGCACTGTTGCGCGGCGAGCGCGAGGACGGTGCACAGGTGCCGCCCGTCGAGCTGTTTTCTCCCAAGCCATTCACCGATCAGGGCGAGCTGGACCGCACCAGCCACGCGCTGCATCTGAGCAATGCGCGCCGCCTGATACCGGACGACGCGTGGGTCTTCCTGAACATCCTGCCCGCGACCTTCGTCGCCGACGGCTATCCCGACCAGCTTGCAGAGATTGCGCAGTCAGCGGGCATCCCGCCCGAGCGCGTGGTGCTCGAACTGCTGGAGTCGCACGGCGGCAGTGTGGACGACATGTCGCGCGCGGCAGGCCAGTATCGCGATCACGGCTTCCTGATCGCCGTCGACGATTTCGGCGCAGGCCATTCGAACCTCGACCGGCTGCTGCGCATCCGGCCCGATCTCGTGAAGCTCGACGGCGAACTGATCCGCGCGAAGAGCCCCGGCGCGGATCAGCCGATCTTGCCGAAGCTCGTGTCGCTGCTGCATCAGGCGGGCATGCTCGTGGTCGTCGAAGGCGTGGAGACCACGGAACAACTGATTCTCGCCGTCGAATCGAATGTCGATTTCGCGCAGGGTTATCTGCTCGGCCGTCCGGCGCCGTCCGTCACGCCGCCCGATGCCGTGCACCGGCGCATCGATCACGCGTTCGACGTGATCGCCGAAGGGCGCGCGCATCAGCATGCGTTGTTCGAATCGGAAGTGCGGCCATACCGGCAGGCGCTCGACGCGGGCGTCGATGCGTGGCTCAAGGGCGTGCCGCTCAACGACGCGTTCTACGATCTCGCGCAAATGGAGCTGTGCATCAGCTGTTTCGTACTCGACGACACGGGCCGGCAGGTCGGGCATGAAGTGCCGGGCAGGGCGTCGGTCATCGACGGAGGGTCGCTGCATCCCGTCGCGAATCCGCGCGATGCGCGCTGGGACCACCGGCCGTACTTCCGCAATGCCGTGCTGCGGCCGGGCGTGCCCATCACGAGCAGCCCGTATCTGTCGCTGGCGAGCGGCAGGCCGTGCATCGCGGTGACGGTCGCGTTGCAGTCGGCTACGGGACGCTGCGTGGTCGGCGCGGAGCTGGACTGGTCGCTGCAGCGTCTGCCGTGGCCGACAGCCGAGCATTGGTGATGTGGTGCTTAGCGGAGGGCCGGTTCACTGCTCGACGAATGCAGTTGCGCGAGCAGCGCGCAAGCCTGGTCGTGGAGATCGGCGGCTGTGGGACGAAGCGCGAAACGCGTCGATTCGGGCAGCCGCGCAAAATGCTTGCCCGTGCTGCGCGCATACGCGGGGTCGTAATGCAGATCGATCAACTGTTCGAATAGCTCGACACGGCGGTCTTCGTCGATCATGGTGTGCCATTCGCCGATTCGCGTGCGTCCATGCAATTCGACGAGCCGCGCGAGTTGCGACTTGAAGAGGGCGGGGTCGTCGAACAGGTGCGCATAGTCCTGCAGCAGCAGGCGGATGCGCTCGTCGCGCTCCGTCACCACCGCGACGCACGAGCCGTGACGGATCTGATCCGTCAACGAAGCGGGCAATGCGATGGACCCGATACGGCGGCTTTCCGCTTCGACGAACACGGGCTGTTTCGGATCGAATCTGCGCAAGGTGCCGACCAGCGCGGTATCGAACGCTTTCTGCGAAGGCTGCGGCTCGTTGGGCAGCATGCCGAGAATCGAGCCGCGATGCGCGGCCAGCGCTTCGAGGTCGAGGGTCTGCGCATCGGCCCCCGCGAGCGCGTTCAGCAAGCGCGTCTTGCCACTGCCTGTGTGACCCGCAAGCACGATGTAGCGGAATTGCCGCGGCAGCGTGTCGAGCAGCGCGACCACGTCGCGGCGGTAGGTCTTGTAGCCGCCGTCGAGTTGCCGCGCGCGCCAGCCAATCAGATTGAACCACGTCGCCATCGACGCGGAACGCTTGCCGCCACGCCAGCAATAGATCAGTGGACGCCAGTTGCGCGGGCGGTCTCCGAAGGTCGTCTCCAGATGCGCGGCGATGTTGCGCGACACCATTGCGGCGCCTTGCCGCGTTGCCTCGAACGGCGACACCTGCGCGTACATCGTGCCGATGATCACGCGTTCTTCGTTGGACAGCACGGGCGCGTTGATGGCGCCGGGAATGTGGTCTTCGGCGAATTCGAGTGGTGTGCGGACGTCGACGATTTCATCGAAATCCGCGATCTGATCGAGCGGGACGAGAAGCGATTTCAAGGGTTGAAGCCAAAGGTCGCCGCGGCGCGACGTATCGGTGAATTATCGCATGCCGGGCTGATTTGCCTGTTCGCGCCAGCACGTGGCGCCTCGCGTGCAAATACCTCACGTTATGATGTAAAGTAACGGAAAGCGATGTAAGCTGATGGTGTGGAGGCGCAACATGTCGATTTCGTCGGTATTGCACTGGTGTTTCGGACCCCAGCGGCATCATATGGGACTCGACCACGGCAACGGTGAATCGGGAGACGGCGAGGGCCGTCCGACGCAGCGGCAGGACGAACGTCAGGTGCTGCTCGACGAACTGCGTCGGCAGGCGTATCTGCACGATCTGCTGCGGCTCACGTGCGCGGATGTGATGCGCAAGCCGCCCGTCACGGTTTCCGTGAGTGAGACCATCGGCGGCGCGCTGGCAACGCTGGACGCGCACCATATCAAGCTGCTGCCCGTGGTCGATGGCGAAGGGCGCCTCAAAGGCGTCGTCACGCACGTCGATCTGCAGCCGCTGGACGAAGTGCTGCCTTTTCTGAAGCTTGCTTCCGACACCGTCGCGCCCGAAACCGAAAGGCGCGAATGGCCCGTCACGTCAGTGATGTCGAACCACGCCCAGTCCGTCGACGCGACGGCGCCTCTCACTGAAGTCATCCCGCTCTTCACGACGAACGGCCACCATCATCTGCCTGTAACGGATGAGGACGGCCGCGTCGTCGGCATGCTGACTCAGGCCGATATCATCAAGATCATGTACGGACGTCCAGGCGGTGCGTAAGCGCGCCGTGTAAAAGCGTTACGCGCTCAGCTGGCGCAGCGGTTCGCCGCGCGCGGCCACTTCCACGATCGCCTCGCCGATCGCCCCACCAATCAGGATCACGGCCGGGCTCGCAATCTGTTGCGCCGCTGCCTGTGCCGCGATCTCGCCGAGCGGCGCGCAGACCCGCCTTTCGCGCGATGTGCCGGCCCACTGCACGACGGCTGCGGGCGTGTCGGGCGCGAGCGTCTCGCCCAATGCTTCACTGATGCTGTCGATACGGCTCGCGCCCATGTAGATCGCGAGCGTCATGCCCGTTGCCGCGAGCGCCGCCCAGTCGGGCTCGGTGCCGTCGCGCAGATGCGCCGTCACGAAGATCACGCCCTGGCAATGATCGCGATGCGTGAGCGACACGCCAAGCGCAGCCGCTGCCGCGAAGCCCGACGAAATCCCATTGACGATCTCGACGTCGATCCCTGCGTGCCGCAGATCCGCGATCTCTTCGCCGGCGCGGCCGAACAGCAGCGCGTCGCCGCCCTTGATGCGCACGACGTGCTTGCCTTGCAGCGCGTAACGGCGCATCAGGCGCTGGATGAATGCCTGCGGGGTGGACTTGCAGCCGCCGCGCTTGCCGACCTTGATGACGCGGGCATGCGGCGCTTTCAGCGTCGTGATCTCTCCGTTCACGAGGTCGTCGATCAGCAATACGTCGGCGGCTGCGATCGCCTTGGCTGCCTTGAAGGTCAGCAGATCGAGGTCGCCGGGTCCTGCGCTGACGAGTGTGACTTTGCCCGTGTTCATTCTGTTCTCCATCGCGTGATCGTCGATCTGTGGCCGCCAATGCAAAACGGCGTCCCGTCCGTGCATGCACGAAGGGGACGCCGCTGTCCTGACTGATCTTGCCTGTTTTCCATAGCGGGCGCGCGATGCTGCGTGCCCACACTCGATTCGTTGCCGGCGCCTTTGCCGGCGAAAGCGTTATCGCAAGAACAGGGCCAATGCGTTCGATGTTCGCGTGTTGCGCGTGGCCGAGGCGCGGCTGGCTTCGCTGAGCGCATTCATATGCGGGAAACCATGTCGTACGTGCCGGTCCGTCATCCCGATGTTCGCCGCACTCGCGCAGTGCTGCGACGCACCACGAACGTGCCTGAAAGCATCATGATGATTCGCGCGGCGTGAGCCGCTGGAAGCAGGCCCTGCTGCAAACGGCCGGGCCACGCGGATTCGGGCGGTTGCCGCACACATGGCATAGCGCTTGCATCATCGAACCTCCGCGGCATCAACGACGAGCCGCGCTTTAGCAGGTTTATGCAGCATCGAATTGGACAACGGCGTCCCCTCGGTCTGGTCTCGCACCGGGCTGTCGGGACGCCGTTTGCGTTTTACTGACGACGGACGTCGCACGAAAAGCATCTGGGGACGACATGAAGCAGCGCATCTCGACGTTGATCGATTTCTTTGTGCGGGACAAGGTGTCGCCGGAAGGGCACCTGAACGAAAGCGAAGACCGCTTGCGACCGGGCGCGTCCATTCGTCCCGAACGGCTCAGGGAGCGGCGTGCGCCGCGCGCGCGGATGCGCCGCTGCGATGCACGCCGCTGGGTCGCGACGGCAGATTGCAGCGAGCCGGCCGTGTCGACGCTGAAGATTGCATGATTGTTTGCTACTGTTGACGGGTTCGCGCGTCGCGTTGCGTGCCCGCCCGTAAGCCAGCAAAGAGGATCGTCATCATGTCGACACTGGAATGTGTGCTGCCTGCCGCCGCCGCGCTCGGCGAATGTCCGCGCTGGGACGAGCGCCGCGCGAAGCTGTGGTGGGTCGATATCAACGCGCCCGCGCTGAACTGCTTCGATCCGAAGACAGGCGAGAACACAGCGATTTCGATGCCCGAGAACATTGGCTGCTTCTCGTTGACCGAAGACGACGGTTTCATCGCCGGCATGCGCACGGGGATCTTCCTGCTCGATGCGAAAGGACAGGTCGTGCGCAAGCTGTGCGCGAACGCGGAGAACCCCGCGACGAGCCGCTTCAACGACGGCCGTTGCGACGCGCGCGGGCGCTTCTGGCTCGGCACGCTCGACGAGCCCAAGGCCGGCGATGCGGCCGCGCTGTATCGCTACGCGAACGGCGCGCTGACGAAGATCGACGCGGGCCTGCTGACATCGAATGGCATGGCGTTCAGCCCCGATTACCGCTGGTGCTATCACTCGGATACGCCACGCTTCACGATCTACCGTCATCCGTACGACATCGACAGCGGCGAGGTCGGGCCGCGCGAAGACTGGGTGAAGTTCGAGCCGACACCGACGGACCGCGGACGTCCCGATGGCGCGTCCGTGGATAGCGAAGGCTACTACTGGTCGGCGTTGTATGAGGGCGGGCGCGTCGTGCGCATTTCGCCCGAAGGCAAGGTCGTCGAAGAACATGCGTTGCCCGCGCGCTGCCCGACGATGTGCGCGCTGGGCGGAGACGATCTGCGCACGCTTTTCGTGACGACGGCGCGTGGGGGCCGTCCCGCGGAAGAGATCGAAAGGTTTCCGCAATCGGGTGGCGTGTTCGCGATGCGCGTATCGGTGCCGGGCCTGATCGAAAAGCGCAGTGCGCTACGCGTGACGCAGTAAGCGCGGCGTCGCATCCGTCGCGGATGGGTGGGGCGCGTGGCGCAGCCGTTATCATATGCGCCTGTCCACGAATGCGACCGAACCCATCAGCATGTCGAGCACTCCACGCATCACCAGGCGCGTCTCCGCAACACCCAACACGCTCGCCGGACCGCCGCGCATGTCCGATGTCGCGGCGCTGGCGGGCGTATCGAAGATGACCGTGTCGCGCGTGCTGGCTGGCCGCGGCGTCGCGCCCGCGACACGCGAGCGCGTGCAGCTCGCGATCGACGAACTCGGCTACGTTGCGGACGCTGCGGCGGGCGCGCTGTCGTCCGGGCGCTCGGCGTTCGCCGCGGTGCTCGTGCCGTCACTCGCCAGTTCCAACTTCTCCGACACTGTGCGCGGTCTCACGGCCGCGCTCGAACCGCACGGCCTGCAATTGCTGATCGGCGACACCGACTACGACCTCGAACGCGAAGAGCGGCTCGTGCGGTCGATGCTGCGTCATCAGCCGCGCTGCATCGCGCTGACGGGCGCACAGCACACGCCCGCGACGCGCGAACTGCTGGTGCGCTCGGGCGTGCCCGTCGTCGAGATGTGGGATTTGCCCGCGACGCCGATCGACGCGGCCGTAGGTTTCTCCAACGCAAAAGCGGCGCGCGAGATGGTGCGCTATCTGGCCGGGCGCGGCTATCGGCGCATCGGCTTTCTGGGCGGCGCGAGCGAACTCGACCGGCGCGGCATGGAGCGCCTGAAGGGCTATCTGCAGGAAGTGAAGGCGCAGGGCATGGGCGAGCCGCGCGTCGTGCGGCTGGGCGATTCGCCCATTACGATGAGCCACGGCGCGCCCGCGCTCGAAGCGCTGTTGCAGCAATGGCCCGACACGGATGCCGTGATGTGCGTGAGCGACATGTCCGCGTTCGGCGCGATCATGCAGTGCCATCGGCGCGGCCTGTCGGTGCCTGGCGATATCGCGATTGCGGGCTTCGGCAACTTCGAAATGGCCGCGTGCTGCACACCCTCCATCACGACCGTTTCCGTCGACGCCTACGGCATCGGCGCGCGCACGGGGGAAACGCTGCTGGCCGCGCTCGCCGAAAACGACGGTGCGGCGCGTCATGCATCGGCACGCGCCTCGACGCGCAAGAGCGTAAAAATCGACTACACGGTGATCGCGCGCGAAAGCGCCTGACGCTTGCATCGCGGGCTTTCGTGCCGCGCGAGTGCCGTGCTAACATGCTCCGATGTTACCGATAACGTGCCGTACGCAATGCGCCTTCGAAGCGACGCGAACGAAGCAACGACGGCACAAGCAAACATGGAGACACACGATGACGGAGAACACGCAAGCACGTCGTCTGCGCAGCCAGGAGTGGTTCGACGATCCTTCGCACGCGGACATGACCGCGCTCTATGTGGAGCGCTTCATGAACTATGGCCTCACGCGCGAAGAGTTGCAGTCGGGCCGGCCGATCATCGGCATCGCGCAGACGGGCAGCGATCTCGCGCCCTGCAATCGCCACCACATCGAACTGGCTGCGCGCACGAAGGCCGGCATCCGCGACGCGGGCGGCATCCCGATGGAATTTCCCGTGCATCCGCTAGCGGAGCAGAGCCGCCGTCCGACGGCCGCGCTCGACCGCAATCTCGCGTATCTCGGCCTCGTTGAAATCCTGCATGGCTTTCCGCTCGACGGCGTGGTGCTCACCACGGGCTGCGACAAGACCACGCCCGCGTGTCTGATGGCGGCCGCGACGGTCGACATGCCTGCCATCGTGCTGTCCGGTGGCCCGATGCTCGACGGCTGGCATCAGGGCAAACGCGTCGGCTCGGGCACGGTGATCTGGCATGCGCGCAATCTGCTGGCAGCGGGCGAGATCGACTATGAAGGCTTCATGGAACTGACGACGGCCTCGTCGCCTTCCATTGGACACTGCAACACGATGGGCACGGCGCTGTCGATGAACAGTCTCGCGGAAGCGCTCGGCATGTCGCTGCCGGGTTGCGCGAGCATTCCCGCTGCGTACCGCGAGCGCGGGCAGATGGCGTACGTGACGGGCAAGCGTATCGTCGAGATGGTCCGCGAAGATCTGAAGCCTTCGCACATCATGACGAAAGAGGCGTTCGAGAATGCGATCGTCGTGGCGTCCGCGCTGGGCGCGTCGAGCAATTGCCCGCCGCATCTGATCGCGATCGCGCGGCACATGGGCATCGAATTGAGTCTCGCGGACTGGCAGCGTGTCGGCGAACAGGTACCGTTGCTCGTCAATTGCATGCCGGCGGGCGAGTATCTCGGCGAGAGCTTTCATCGCGCGGGCGGCGTGCCTGCCGTGATGCACGAACTCGGCGAAGCGGGCCTCATACACGAAGCGTGCATGACGGTATCGGGCCGCACGATTGGCGATATCGCCGCGCGTTCGGTGACGGGCGATCGCGACGTGATTCGCACGACCGCCGATCCGCTCAAGCATGGCGCAGGCTTTATCGTGCTGTCGGGCAACTTCTTCGATAGCGCGATCATGAAGATGTCGGTGGTCGGTGAGGCGTTCCAGAAAACTTATCTGAGCGAGCCGGGCAAGGAAAACACATTCGAAACGCGTGCGATCGTGTTCGACGGTCCCGAGGACTATCACGCGCGCATCAATGACCCATCGCTCGAAATCGACGAGCATTGCATGCTCGTCATTCGCGGCGCGGGCACGGTCGGTTATCCGGGCAGCGCGGAAGTGGTGAACATGGCGCCACCTGCGGAACTGGTGCGCAAAGGCATCACGTCCTTGCCTTGCATGGGCGACGGACGGCAGAGCGGCACCTCGGCGAGCCCGTCCATTCTCAACATGTCGCCGGAAGCGGCAGTCGGCGGCGGCCTTGCGCTGTTGCGCACGAACGACCGCATTCGCGTCGATCTCAACGCGCGCAGCGTGCAATTGCTCGTCGATGAAGAAGAGCTGGCGCGTCGCCGCACGAGCATGACCTTCGACATTGCGCCTGCGCAAACGCCGTGGCAGGAGTTGTATCGTCAGACGGTGGGGCAGCTTTCGACGGGCGGCTGTCTCGAGCCCGCGACGCTCTATCTGAAAGTGATCGCCGAGCGCGGCAATCCGCGGCATTCGCATTGACTCGCATCGATCCGCATTGACCAGACAATCATTGGAGACTCGCTTCATGACTGCATCGAACCAAACGAACTATCTTCCCGACGACCTCGATCGCGCGCTGCTGGTTGGCCGCGTGTGGCGCAAGACGGACGGTCATGAAGGGCCGAGCGTCGTGGCCGTGCGCAATGGTGAAGTGTTCGACATCACATCGAGCGCGCCGACCACGGCCGATCTGTTCGAACGCGACGATGCCGTCGAGATTGCACGCAATGCGCCGGGCGAACGGCTCGGCAGTGCAGCCGAACTGATCGCCGCGAGCCTCGCGAACGACGCGTCGGCGAACCTGCAACTGCTCGCGCCCTGCGACGTGCAGCCGATCAAGGCGTGCGGCGTCACGTTCGCCGTAAGCCTGATCGAACGCGTGATCGAAGAGCAGGCGGGCGGCGATCCCGCGAAGGCCGAAGAAGTGCGGCAGACGATTGCAACAGTGATCGGCACCGACCTGTCGAAGATCAAGCCGGGCTCGGAAGCGGCGGCGCGTCTGAAGGCGGAACTCGAGCGGCGCGGCGCGTGGTCGCAATACATGGAAGTCGGTATCGGCCCCGACGCGGAAGTGTTTTCGAAGTCGCAGCCGATGTCGTCCGTGGGCTTCGGCGCGGATGTCGGCCTGCTCGCGGCATCGACATGGAACAACCCGGAGCCGGAGATCGTGCTGGCCGTCAATAGCAAGGCCGTGATCGTGGGCGCAACGCTCGGCAACGATGTGAACCTGCGTGATATCGAAGGGCGTTCGGCGTTGCTGCTCGGCAAGTGCAAGGACAACAACGGTTCGTGTTCGATCGGACCATTCGTGCGGCTCTTCGACGGCGACTTCACGCTGGATACCGTACGGCGCACGAGCGTGTCGCTGCGCGTCGAAGGCGTCGACGATGGTTTTCTGCTCGAAGGCGTGAGTCACATGTCGGAGATCAGCCGCGATCCCGCCGACCTCGTCGCGCAGACGTGTGGCAAGCACCATCAGTATCCGGATGGCTTCATGCTGTTTCTCGGCACGATGTTTTCGCCGATCAAGGACCGCGACGCGAAAGGCGGCGGCTTCACACACCATCTCGGCGATATCGTGACGATCTCGACGCCGCAACTCGGCGCATTGCGTAACACGGTGCAGTTGTGCACGGAGATCACGCCGTGGACCTTCGGCGTGCGCGCGCTCTACGCGAACCTCGCGGCGCGCGGGCTGCTTGGTGCGCGCGTGCATTGATTTTTTTCGCGGCCCTATTGGCTCTATTGCCGCGAATATAAAGAAAGGAAACGTTTGCGAATGGCGTTATCGTTATTCGCAAACGTTCAAATAATCAGGATCACCAAATCATCGAATAGTCAGGGCATTCTTTCCCCATTTAAAAATCCGCATTCAAGCCTAAAGACGGGCAACTGGGCGTCGATATACACGGAAGGGCAAAACCGGAGCGATCCGGCGACGCAAAGCTATAGGGACTCCATTCAGGAGTTAGCCAGTTGCCCGTTGCATCCGCGGCGGGCCAATCGATGGACGGTGACAAACCGTCGTCAGGAGGCATCGAGATGTCCAACGCTCGCACACCCGTTTCGGGATTTCGCGCTATTCAGTGGTTGCGTCGTGTGGCGTTGCTTGCAGTGGCACCGTTGGCCATTGCCGTTCATGCCAATGCCTATGCGACAACTGTGTTGCCGCTTACCGTTCCCGCGTATTTCGATCCCGTCGGCAAGGGCGCCGGCTACTGGAGCGATCTCGCCGCGACGGCGGCCAAAGTGCCGACTACGGTCATTCTGAATCCCAACAGCGGTCCCGGCACGAACGCGGACGCAACCTATATCGCGGCAATCGCGAAAGTGCATGCCGCAGGCGGTCGCGTGATCGGCTATGTGTCGACGTCGTATGCGAAGCGTTCGTTGTCGGCCGTCGTGACGGACATCAATCGCTATATCGCGCTCTATAAGATCGACGGTTTCTTCATCGATGAGATGACGTCGGATAGCGTGACGTCGCATATCCAGTTCTATCAGTCGGTCCATAACTACATCAAAGGGCTTTCGCCCGCGTACTCGGTGATGGGCAATCCGGGCACCAACATTCCCGAGCTTTACGCAAGCCTGCCCACCGCCGATCAGTTCGTCGTCTTCGAAGATTCGGCGAAGCGCTACGCAAGCTATGCACCGGCGAAGTGGCAAGCCGCCTATCCAACGCAGCGTTTCGTGCACATGGTGTACGGCGCGACGGAAGCGCAAATGCCGGGCATCGTGTCGTACGCGGCTAAGCATGGCGCGGGCAGCGTGTTCGTCACATCGACGGGCTTGCCAAATCCGTACAAGAATCTGCCTGCCTGGTGGAGCCAACTGGTGAGCACCGTGCTGGCCATCAAATAACCAAGAAGAACAAAGGCGCTTCGCGCGCCTGTGCAGTTCGATGTCGATATACGCCAGGTGCTTGCGCACCTGGCTTTTTTTTCCGACGCATTCGAGCGAATGTGTGCATGCCATATCCCGTTGATCGAATACGCTTAGAATGCGTGCTGAAATGGATTGCGTTCAACGCAGCGAGGCGCACCAATAGCGCCGTTTTCAACGGAGAGGATGTTGTGCATCTACTGAATCGCACGGTTGCTTCGGCCAATCGAAGGCTGCCGATGCTGTGTATTGCGCTGGCACTATGCGCCGGCGCGGCGAACGCAACGGCGGCCGCGCCCAAGGGCAACGCGGCGCAAGAGGCAAGCGCCACGGCAACGCCCGACCGCTTTACCCCGGACGACCCCGTCAAGGTGCGCGACATGCTCGCGAGCCAGATGCCCGCGGCTCCGACGGATTCGCTAACCACTCGCATTCGCAAGTTCGCGCGCGAGCCGTACGACCGCATCGTGCGCGGCCACGCCGCAGCGGCCGAAAACGGGCAACGCACTTTCCTGTTCATGATTCCGGCACCGCACGGCATTCTGTATCGGTCGAGTAAGCATGTGCTGAGCGTGAACGTGCCGCTTGCGAGCGACGAGAATCCCGACGCGATCCAGCTTTACCAGAGCATCGTCGGCCCGAGCGGGCGTGGCCTCGTGATCGCGCCCGACGCGAAGGCAAAGGGCTTTATCCAGAAGATCGATTCGATCGAACTGGCGGGGGAGGGCAAGGCGAAGACGACAGCGCGCGGGCGTCTGACCGTCCCGCAAGCAGCGTTCGAACAGGCCGACAACAACTTCGCGATCGTGCTGGTCTGCACGCTCGAACCGCCGTACCTGACGGAGACGCGAGAGCACAGCGACCCCACCGACGAAGAACCCACCGACGTCACGCGCCGCACCTCGACGCTGCACGCGAACGTTCAGGCCGTCTGGCTGGTGAACCAGAAAGACGGCACCGTGATCGGCAAAGGACTGCGGCTCGCGAAGTAGTGGCGCCTGTCCACGCGATGCGTGTCGCCGTGCAGATCGGAAATGGCGTACACATGTTCGGAAAAATGCTACGTACCCTTCTGCGACTTTTTCTTTCTGATGCGGTAAGGTATTACGCTTCCTTTTACAGCAGCGGCAGTCCCTCGCAACATCAACATCGGAGAATAAAGCTATGAAGGCAAAGTGGGCAGCGGTTCTGATCGCGGCATCGACGTTCGGCGTGATGGCAGGCCAGGCAAGCGCGCAGGTGGCAGGTTCGCAGACCATTGGCGTGAGCGTCGAGCAGGAATCGATCATCGTCAACGGCTGGAGCGCGAAGAAGAGCCTGCTCGGCAAGCCGATCTACAACGAGCAGGGCCAGAAGGTCGGCGTGTTGCACGACATCATCATTGCGCCGGACAACGCTGCTTCGTTCGCGATCGTCGCTGCGCATCAGTTCCTCGGCGTGTCGCAACATGACGTCGCCGTGCCGTTCTCGCAGATCGACTTTACGGGCGGCAAGCTGGTGTGGGCAGGCGCGACCAAGGACGCTGTGAAGGCCATTCCGGCGTTCCAGTACGCGAAGGTTCGCGCAACGCCGATCGCTCGCAAGGAATACAGCGAGCATCACTAAGCGGGTCATGCGGTTCGCTTCGAGTTCGAGCGAATCGCAAGCATAAAAAAACGCGGCAGCCTTTGGGCTGCCGCGTTTCGTTTGAGGCTCTGCCGCGCCCGTATCAGGCGGCGGCTTCAGGCATCAGCTGCGTTCGAGGAACGGGCGCAGCTTGTCTGCACGGCTCGGGTGATTGAGCTTGCGGATCGCCTTGCCTTCGATCTGGCGGATACGCTCGCGCGTCACGTCGAACTGGCGGCCCACTTCTTCGAGCGTCAGTTCCGACGCCGTGTCGATGCCGTAGCGCATGCGCAGCACCTTCGCTTCACGCGGCGTGAGGGCGTCGAGCGCTTCGTCGATCGCGCGGCGCATGTTCGCGTGCACGGCGGCGTCGGCGGGCGACGTCGCGGACGTGTCTTCGATCATGTCGCCGAGCGTCGTGTCGGCATCTTCGCCCACCGGTGAATCCAGCGAGGCCGGATTCTTCGCGATCTTCAGGATGCTGCGGATCTTCGCCTCGGGCATGTCCATGCGCTCGGCCAGCACGGACGGATGCGGCTCCTGACCCGTCTGCTGGACGATCTCGCGCTGGATGCGGTTCAGCTTGTTGATCGATTCGATCATGTGAACCGGCACACGAATGGTGCGCGCCTGGTCGGCGATCGCGCGCGTGATGGCCTGACGGACCCACCACGTTGCGTACGTCGAGAACTTCCAGCCGCGACGGTATTCGAACTTGTCCACTGCCTTCATCAGGCCGATGTTGCCTTCCTGGATCAGGTCGAGGAAGTGCATGCCGCGATTCACATACTTCTTGGCGATCGAAATGACGAGACGCAGGTTCGCTTCGATCATCTCGCGCTTGGCCTGGCGCATCTTGCCTTCTGCGGAGCCGAGCTGCTTGTTGATCTGCTTGAGTTGCTGCAGCGGCAGCGCGATCGACGCTTCGATGTCGACCAGCTTCTGCTGCTCCGACTGGATGGCGGGCAGGTGACGCTCGAGCGCCGGACCGTACGACTTCGACTTCGCGGCGATCCGCATGGTCCAGTCGAGATCGGTCTCGTTGCCCGGGAACGACTCGACGAACGCTTCGCGCGGCATGTCGCAGCGATCCACGGCGATCTGCAGGATGTTGCGTTCGATCGCGCGAACCTGCGCGACCTGCGCCTGCACTTCCGCGCACAGGCGGTCGATGGTCTTGGCCGTGAAGCGGATCGGCGTCAGTTCCTGCTGGATCGACTCGCGCAGGTTCGCGATAGCCGTTGCCCGGCGCTTGTCCGTGACGGGCATGTCGGGCACGCTGGCGAAGAGGTCGCGCACGCGCTGGAAGATCGCGAGGCTGTCGGCCGTCAGTTGCTCGAGGCGCGCGGCGTTGGCTTTTTCGCCGCCGTCGTCCGACAGGTCGCCGTCTTCGTCGTCCGAATCTTCGTCCGACGCGCTCGCTTCCAGCTCTTCTTCGGCAGCGGCTTCGGCTGCTTCCTCGTTGAGTTCGGCGGCTTCGCTCGTGTCGCTGATGCCGTCGACCAGTTCGTCGATGCGGATTTCACCCGCGACGACGCGGTCCACGTCGGCGAGGATCGTCGAGATGATGGACGGGCACATCGCGATGGCTTGCACCATGTCCTGCAGGCCGCCTTCGATGCGCTTGGCGATTTCGATTTCGCCGGCGCGCGTGAGCAGCTCGCTCGCGCCCATTTCGCGCATATACATGCGGACCGGGTCGGTCGTGCGGCCGAACTCGGAGTCGACCGTGGACAGCGCGACTTCCGCTTCCTCATCGGCCTGATCGTCCGATGCGGCAGCCGACGGGCCGTCGTTCAGCAGCAGCGTTTCCGCGTCGGGCGCCGTTTCGTACACGGACACGCCCATTTCGCCGAACGTGCTGACGATGGTTTCCATCGCGGCCGTTTCGGTGAAATTGTCGGGCAAGTGGTCGTTGATGTCGGCGTGCGTCAAATAGCCGCGCTCGCGGCCGAGCGCGATCAACGCGCGCATCTGACGTTGTCGCTCTTCAGCGAGGGATTCCAGCAAGGCCGCATCTTGCGGCGCGGCGGCGGGTTGCGCCTTCGCTTTTGCTGCGCGCTTAGGCGCTTTCGATGCGGTGGTGGTTTCGAACTGGGAGTTGTCCCGGTCAAGCTTTGCCAATACGTTCTCCTCGGCAGGCTGTTTCGCATCCCCGCGCGAACACGCGCGGCAGGCGGGCTGACCTGTCGGATCGTGAGGTGTGGGCGGGGTGTTGCACGAATCGATTGACGCGGAACGGTGTGCTCGAAGTCACTGGCGAAGCACTGGCATGCCAGTGCGTCCACCCGACTTCCGCGCAGTGCCTTCCAGTAAGGACGCAATTCGACGCGTGCGGAAAAGTGAATCTGCGAGTATAGCAGAAAAGGTGGTGCAGTGCACCAGTTTTATGCAACTGCTGATGCCCCGTGCTGGTGCATGCCCGTTAGCGCCGATCGCGCGACAAATCGGCCGCAACGACGCCCGCGAGCGCCGCGACCAGCAGGCAGCCGACCGTCAGCAGCGTCTTGGCGACGGCCACGGACACATGTTCGGGCCCGATCACCGCGAACGCGCCGACCAGCAGCCCGACGGCCGACAGCGCGAACATCGTCCACGGCGTGCCGCCGTGCTTCGCGGCATCCTTCGCGACGCAGGACGTGTCCTGCGCACGTTCCGGCTCGGGAACGGTAGACGGTGTGGTCACGGCGGAAGCTTTAGACGGCGGAGAGATAGAACCTATCTTATGCGACGCATCGTTCATTTCGACAACGTGTTTCTTTCGAACCGATAACTGGAGAGGAGGGACGGACGCAGGCCGTGGCCGGCAGCCGCGCTGCGAGATCCATCATGCTATGACATAACGGCGGCGGCGTCAGCGCGCGAAGCGTGCGACGTGCAGAAGTACAACGCCTCGTAGCGGTAAACGGTTTACAGGCGCTGGATTAAACGCGCGCCGGCAACGCTGTCTTTGACTGGCGGCGTGCCTCGGCCGCTTCGCTGACGTCCCAGAACGACAGCACCTGCACCGACAGCCGGCAGCGATGCCAGTACATGCCATGCAGGCGGCGCCGGATAGTGTTGAGCGTCGTCCAGTTGGCGCCCTTGATGGCGATGAGCGCGGCGGGGTGCTCGTCGGCTTCGCCGATCAGTTCGACATCGCGGCAGTCGGCGTGCGAATAGCGGAACACGAGCGCTTTCACTTCGTCGAGCGTGGCTTTTTGCGGCAGGCCGCTGATCAGGAGTTTCATGCGGTTGTACCGTTCATCCGATGATGCTCACGCCGCCGTCGACGAACACCGTGTTGCCCGTCATGCGGCGCGCGTAGGGCGTCGCCAGGAACGCGCAAGTGTAGCCGACGTCCATGATGTCGACCAGTTCGCCGATGGGGGCGCGCTCGGCGGCTTCGTTGAGCAGCAGATCGAAGTCCTTCAGTCCCGACGCGGCGCGCGTCTTCAACGGTCCAGGCGAAATGGGATGCACGCGAATGCGCTTCGGACCGAGCTCATGCGCCAGGTAGCGGCACGACGCTTCGAGCGCGGCCTTCACGGGCCCCATCAGATCGTAGTTCGGCACCACGCGCGTCGCACCCAGATAACTCATGGCGAACAGCGAGCCGCCGTCGTCCATCAGCGGCGCGGCGAGGCGCGCCATGCGGATGAACGAGTGGCACGAAATGTCCATCGCCACCGAAAAGCCTTCCGCCGAGCTGTTCAGCAGGCCGCCTTGCAGATCGGCCTTCGGCGCGAACGCGATCGAATGCACGGCGACATCGAGCCGTCCCCACGTCGCGCGGATTTCATCGAACACGGCTTCGAGTTCGCCCGGCTTCGATACGTCGAGCGGCAGCAGCAGCGATGCGCCGAGTTCCTGCGCGAGCGGCTCGACGTATGACTTCGCCTTGTCGTTCAGATAGGTGATCGCGAGTTCGGCGCCAAGCTCGCGGAACGCGCGGGCGCAGCCGTACGCGATCGAATGCTCGTTCGCGATGCCGACGACCAGCACCTTGTGTCCCGCCATCACCTGACTCGTTGGCGTGTTCATGCTTATCCCTCCAGCCGGCCGAGCGCGTGCCGGGCGATCATCAGTTCTTCGTTGGTCGGAATCACCCATACGTCGACGGTGCTGGTCGGACTGCTGATGCGCGGACCATGACGCTGGTTCGCCGCTTCATCGAGCGAGACGCCGAGCCACGCCGCCATCTCGCCCACGCGCTTGCGCACCGGGTCCGCGCGTTCGCCGATGCCTGCCGTGAACACGATCGCGTCGAGCCCGCCGAGCGCAGCCGCAAGCGAGCCGAGTTCGCGCGAAATGCGATAGCAGAACAGCTCGACGGCTTCAGCGGCCTTCGGATCGTCGCTCGCGAGCAGCGTGCGCATGTCGCTGGAAATGCCGGACACGCCGAGCAGGCCGGAGCGCTTGTAGAGCAGCGATTCGATCGCGCGCGCATCCATGTTCGCTTCTTCGAGCATCCACAACACGACACCGGGATCGAGGCTGCCCGAGCGCGTGCCCATCACGAGTCCTTCGACGGCCGTGAAGCCCATCGTGCTCGCGATGCTTTTGCACTGGTCGAAGGCCGTCATGCTCGCGCCGTTGCCCAGATGCAGCACGACGGTTTTGCCTTTCGCGGCGCGCTCGTCGATTTGCGGCAGCACGCTTGCGATGTATTCGTACGACAGCCCGTGAAAACCATAGCGCCGCACGCCGCGCTCCGTGATGTCGGGCGGCAACGCGAAGCGCGTCGCGACGGCAGGCTGCGTGTGGTGAAACGCCGTATCGAAGCACGCGATCTGCGGCACCTGCGCATTGCGCGCCATGATCGAACGGATGACGGCGAGATTGTGCGGCTGATGCAGCGGCGCAAGCGGCACGAGCGCTTCGAGATCCTGCATCACCTGCGCATCGACGCGCACGGGCTTCGAATACTTGTCGCCGCCATGCACGACGCGATGGCCGACCGCGAGGAGTGTTGCGCGCCCCTCGCCATGGCTGCGTAGCCAGTCGAGCAGAAATGCCGTCGCATCGTCGTGCCCGAGGCGCTCGCCTTCGGGCCAGCGTTTGTCTTCGATGACTTCGCCGTTTTGCCGCTTCGCGGTGAAGCGCGGGTTCGTGTAGATCTCTTCGATCTTGCCGCCCGCAATGGGTTCGAGCTGTGCGCCTTTCGCTTCGAACGCATGAAACTTGATGCTCGACGAACCCGCGTTGATGACGAGGATGACGTCCATGCCACTCCCTCAAGACGTGTCAAACGATGGCGGAAGAGGGTTGCTCGCGCCGCGCGAGCGCGACCATCGACGCAACGGCGCACGAAGCGAGCCGCGTGATGACGGAATCCGCGCGGCTCGTGAGAATGATGGGCACCTTCGCGCCGAGCACGATGCCGGCGGCGTCTGCGCCCGCGAGGAACGTGAGGCTTTTTGCGAGCATGTTGCCCGCTTCGAGATCGGGCACGACGAGCACGTTCGCATGGCCCGCGACGGGCGACTCGATGCCCTTGATCTTCGCGGCTTCTTCGTTGATCGCGTTGTCGAGTGCAAGCGGGCCGTCGAGTATGCCGCCCTTGATCTGGCCGCGATCGGCCATCTTGCACAGCGCGGCGGCTTCGAGTGTGGACGGGACCTTGGAGTTGACGGTTTCCATTGCCGACAGGATCGCGACGCGCGCAACGGGAAAACGCAGTGCATGCGCGAGGTCGATGGCGTTCTGCACGATGTCGCGCTTCTCGTCGAGCGTGGGCGTGATGTTGACGGCGGCGTCGGTGATGATGAGAGCCTCATCGCGTCCCGGCACGTCCATGATGAAGCAATGGCTCACGCGCCGCTCGGTGCGCAGGCCGGTGGCGCGCGCGACGACTTCGCCCATCAGCTCGTCCGTGTGCAGCGAGCCTTTCATCAGCGCCTGCGCTTTCCCCTCGTGCACGAGTTGCACTGCACGCGCGGCGGCCGCGTGACTATGTTCCGCGTCGACGATGGGCAGATCGCCCAGATCGAGGTTGCCTTCCTTTGCGGCGGCTTCGATTTTCGCGCGCGGGCCGACGAGTATCGGCGCGATCAGTTTCAGGCGCGCGGCTTCGACGACAGCCGACAGCGAATCGTGATCGCATGGATGCGCAACGGCCGTAGGCGTCGGCGGAAGCGTGGCGGCAAAGGCGACCAGACGCTCGTATTTCTCGCGCTTGTGTTCCATCTTCAATGCCCTCGTAGATGATGCGAACGGAGTGCCTGTCGCGCGCGGCGGACTGTCACCGTCCGCTCGCGCACGCGGATGCCATCTGTCATTCGACCTGCTGCCGCGCGGGCTCCGCGCGTCGCGAGGCTTTTTTCTTCGATGCCGATTCGAAGATGGTCAGAATGCGTGCAAGATCGGCGCGCTCGTGCTCGTCGAGCGGCAGCATCGTGCTGAGCTTGTCGATGTCGCGCGCGGCGTTGCGGATGTTGTCGGTCGGCGCGCTGGCGAGCAGGCCAGGCAATGCGTCGATTGCCGCTTCGCTGTCGAGGCGCAGCAGCGCGGCCTGTTCGCGCACGACATGCTTGAACGACAGAATGCCGTGATCCGACAGCCTGCTCAGCATTTCGCGCGCGAGGTTGAAGCGCCGCTCGTCCGCTTCGCCATGCGTGCGCCGCACGTACAGCAGCGCGCGCACGCTCGCTTCGACGAGTCCGCCTTCCGTCATGTCGTGGCGCAGACGTTCGTGCTCCGCGACGATCGACGCTTCGCGTTCCTCGGTGTCGCCGGGTTCCGTCAACGCAGCGTCCGTTTCGCTGTCGCTGCGCGGCGGAAGGCCCGCGAAGGCTTGCAGCCACGGCGCGCCATAGACGGTTTCGAAAAGCTGCTCGACGGCGGCGTCGCGCATGTCGCGATAGAAATCGAACGACGCGATGACGGCATCCGACATGGCCGTCTGCATCTGCAGGAACGGATTGTCGGCCGCGACGGGCGCGCGCGCTTCCTTCACGCTTTCGGCCGCCTGCGCAACGGACGACGCAAACGGATTGCGATCGGACCAGAGTTCGTACGTGACGCGCAGCGGATGCAGCTTGCTCGAAAGATCCGCTGTCCACGGCGTCGTGCATGCGCGCACCCACGGCTGCATGAAGCTGCGATACAGCCCGAGATTGACGCGCGACAGATACGCGGCCGTGGCGAAGCGCCGGTTGCTTTCGGGGTCGGGCTGCACGATCGCCCGCACGTCGGCGATGGTGCGCGAAGAAATGGACAGCACGAACTGGCCTTGCACGAGGTCCGCGTGCGGCGTCGCATCCGTCTTCGCGCCCATGTGCGCTTCGTAGATGCCCGACGGCAGCAGGTCGATCAGATCGATATTGCTGACGAACTCACGGTGCTCCTTCTTCCCCGTGCTGCTCGACACGAAGATGCCGAGATGGCCGATGCTGTCGTGCGTCGCGTAGACGATGGTCTGGTCGTGGCCGAGGAGATCGGCGTCGTCGCGATAGAGATCGGTGATCCAGCCGAGCGCTTGCGGCGGCGGCGTGATGTTGTCGCCATACGAGCAGAACACGACGATAGGCGAACGGATATTGCGCAGATCGAGCCGCACGCCTTCCGACGTCACGATCTCGCCGCTGACGAAGCGGTTGCCGACAAACAGGTTGTCGACGATGTACTGCATTTCGCCTGCGTTCAGGAACACGTGGCCGCCCCAATACTTCTCGAAGCCGAGGTAGCGCGGACCTTCCGTGTCGATGTTCGCGTACAGGTTGTACTGCTTGGTCCACAGCGTGTTCGCCGGGTTCAGGTTCTCGAAGTTCTGCACGAGCCACGCGCCGTCGAAGCGGCCATCGCCGAGATCGCCCGTGAGCGCCGTCAGCCAAGAGCCGCCGAGCATGCCGCCCGAATAGCGCATCGGGTTCTTGCCGCGCCAGCCGGCCCAGTACGACACGGGTGCGCCCGCGACGACGATCGGCCCGAACAGCTCGGGGCGCATCGAGGCTGTCATCAGCACTTGCCAGCCTGCCTGGCAGTTGCCGATCACGGCGGGTTTGCCGGGGCTGTGAGGGTGTAGCTCGATGACTTTTTCGAGGAACGCGGCTTCCGCGTGCATCACGTCTTCGACCGTTTGTCCCGGCACGGGGTCGGGCAGGAAGCCGATGAAGTAGCAGGGATGGCCCGCGCGCAATGCCGAGCCGATTTCGCTGTCGCGCTTGAAGCCGCCGATGCCCGGCCCGTGTCCCGCGCGCGGATCGACGACCACGAACGGTCGCAGCCGGCCGGGATCGTGTCCTTCCACAAGGTCGCGGTCGGGCTTCAGATCATCCGGCGCGACGATGCGCACGAGACCGTAGTTGACGGGACGCGGCAGCGTGCGGCCATCGATGATGAGCTCGGTGTCGAAGTCGAGCACGTTGGGCACGCGCTCCTGCATGTGCGACTGATACTGATTGCCGCGTTCGCGCATCACGTCGGCGAACAGCACGCTGCGCTGCCATGCGTCGACGGCGTAGGCGTAGCCTTGCGCGAACAGATTGCCGGGCATCGATGCGAAGGGCATCGAAGGCGCGAATGTTTCAGGTGCAGCGAAGTTCGGTTGAGACTGATTCATGGTCGCATCTGCTCCCTCAAAGGGTCGGCGCCACGGTCTCATGCGAGGCTCACATGCAAACGCGATGCGTGCATGAAGCGCTTACCCGACGCGCGAGCATCGTCGCAATGAGTCGCGCGGCCTGAAACCAGGGCGAGACTTCAACGCGCCTCGACGAGGCGCGGCTTCGATCAAGATCAGCGAAAAAAATGGCAGAAGCATGACGCATTGATGAATGCCAACATCGGACACGCAGGCTGCGCGACCCGGTGCTTGTTGCATTGCGTCAACAACCCAGTGTAGGTCGGGATGATTTTTCTGGCAATCTGAAATATGCCGGAGTGGGTGGGTGGAACAAAAGCAATGACATCGATCAAGGCGACTGCATTGTTCGCCTCGATCGATGTTCTTGAATCACTAGCGGCTGGCGTCGCGGATCATGTTGCGCGCGATCACCAGTTGCTGGATCTGCGTTGTGCCTTCGTAGATGCGGAACAGGCGCACGTCGCGATAAAAGCGTTCGACGGCATACTCGGACACATACCCCGCGCCGCCGTGAATCTGCACCGCGCGATCCGCGACGCGTCCGCACATCTCCGACGCGAACAGCTTGCAGCACGACGCTTCCGTCGATACGTCCTGTTTGTCGTCGCGGCGGCGCGCGGCATCGAGCACCATCGAGCGCGCGGCGTAGATTTCCGCGCGGCTGTCGGCGAGCATGGCTTGCACGAGCTGGAACTCGGCGATCGGCTGGCCGAACTGCTTGCGCTCCATCGCATAACGCAGCGCATCGTCGAGCATGCGTTCGGCTGCGCCGACGCAGATCGCCGAGATATGCAGGCGGCCTTTGTCGAGCACCTTCATCGCCGTCTTGAAGCCGACGCCTTCCTTGCCGCCGATGATGTTCGCCGCGGGCACGCGGCAGTTCTCGAAGATGACGTCGCAGGTATGCGCGCCTTTCTGGCCCATCTTCTTGTCGATCTTGCCGAGCGACAGTCCGGGCGTGCCTTTCTCGACGATGAACGCCGAGATGCCGCCTGCGCCCTTGATCTCGGGGTTGGTGCGCGCCATCACCGTGTAGACGCCCGCTTCGGGCGCATTGGTAATGAAGCGCTTGGTACCGTTGATCACGTAATGGTCGCCGTCGCGCACGGCCGTCGTGCGCAGCGACGCGGCATCCGAACCCGAGCCCGGCTCCGTCAACGCGAACGATGCGATCAGTTCGCCCGATGCGAGCTTCGGCAGATAGTAGTGCTTCTGCTCGTCGGTGCCGTCGATGATGAGCCCTTGCGAGCCGATGCCGTTGTTCGTGCCGATCAGCGAACGGAACGCAGGCGAAGTCCTCGCGATCTCGAATGCGGCGAGCACTTCTTCTTCCATCGTCAGTCCGAGGCCGCCGTATTCCTCGGGAATCGACAGCCCGAAGAGACCCAGTTCGCGCATCTCGCCGACGATGCCGGCGGGGATTTCATCCGTTTCGGCGACTTCGTTTTCGGCGGGCACGAGACGCTCGCGCACGAAGCGCGACAGCGAATCGAGAAGAATGGACAGTGTTTCCTGATCGCGGATCATCGTTTTACCTGTGTGCTATGACGCGGTTCGCCTGTCGCGTTCGCATGAACGCGCGATGCGCGCCGCGCCGGTTCTTCTTCATCGCCGCCCGATGGCGGCCTCCACTCGTTTGACAAGACCCGCGAGGCGCGGCCCGATGTCGTTCTCCAGCTTGTCGCGGCTCAGCACGAAGGCAGGCCCGCCGCAATTGAAGGCCATCTGCGTGCCGTCGGGCGCCGTGAACGGCACGCCGACGCTCGCGATGTCCGCATCCCAGTCGCCATATGACAGGCAGAAGCCGCGCGTGGCGTAATCCTTTATTGCTTCGTCGATGCCGCTTTCGATGCGCGTCCAGGCGGTTTCGTCCTGCGCGCGCACCTGGTCGAGCACCGCGTTGCGTTCGGCATCGGTGGCGGCGGCGAGATACGCGCGGCCCATCGATGTCGTCGCAATTGGCAGGCGCGTGCCGATGCTGCGCATCACCGTGATCGGCGCGCTGCTGCGCACCCATTCGACGTACATCATCGACAGCCGGTCGCGCACGCCGATCGCGACCGAGCATCCTGCATATTCGGCGAGTTCCTGCATCACCGGGCGCGCGAGGTCGCGAATGTCGAGGTTCGACAACATCGCGTAGCCGAGCGACAGCACACCCGTGCCGAGGCTGTACTTGCCGAGCGCTTCCTCGTAGCGCAAATAGCCGAGCTTCGCGAGCGTGCCGGCGAGCCGCGCGACGGTGCCCTTGGGCAAGCCGGTTCGACGCGCCAGTTCGGTCAGGCCGAGATGCCGTTCCTTCAGGCCGAAACAGCGCAGCAACTCCAGTCCGCGCGCCAGTGCGGTAACGAACTCGCGATCCGTTTCATACGGCTCGTTGTCGAAACGCGCGATATCGCGGTGCTCTTGCGGCTGCTTCGGACGCATGTCGCGCTTGTCTCCTGCCTTGGTACTTCGGGCGAATGCTGTCATGTCGCTCAACTCCGTGTCAATCGCCTGTGCCGATAGGGTTCGCATAGCGGACCATTGTAGAGCGAGGTCGATGGATCCGCTAGTTGGCCGTGCGGGGCGATCTGGCGTGGGATTCGTGGCTATTGTGAGATAGCTGATGACGCGGAATTGGCGGGGTTAACCACTAAAGATTCCGCGACGCGCAGATGGGCGATGGCGCGTACGCGAGCGAATTGATTCATGTTGGTGGTTCGCAATGCGGACCAAATTATGAAGACTACCAGGTCCGGATCGCAGGCTGCGTGTTGTCCCTCGGCGAACCGCCCGGGCCATAGGGATCGGGGTTGCCGAAGCGCGACATCGTTCCATTCGTCCGTGCGCGACTGAGTTCGTCACGCACCTGGGCGCGTGTCTTCGGGCCGTCGCTGGGTGCGGCGGCGGGCGGCGGAGCAGGGGGCTCATGGATTTGCGCTGTCGATGGCCCGGCGGCGGGTGCCGGCGGCTGCTCGACGGGTTCGGCGGCCGCCGCCGCCGTGTGCACCGTCGAGGCGATGACCGTTTCAGGCTGCGCATGAGTTTGAAGCGAAGCCGTGTCGGCCGCGTGATCGCTGGCCGTTGCATTGTCGGTCGCGCTGCCAGAACGGATATCGTTGCGCGGCGTTGCATCGATTGCGGGTTGGTCGCGGGCCGAAGTGTCAGTCACATGACGCGACGTTGCAGGCCGCGCACGCGTCGTCTTCACGGAAGTATGGGTACGTGCGGGCGGCTGCGCGGCGCTTGGCTCATCCCGTGTGGCCGCCCGTAATTCGCGCGCCTGCGCTTCGCGTGCATCCAGTTCCTTTTTCAGCAGCAGCGCTTGCGGCTCGTCACTGCGCATCGTCAGCACCGCGTCGAGCAGCACGTGCGCGGACGCGAGGTCGCCGCGTTGCAGGCTGTCGTGCACCGCCTGCAGCACGCGTGCGATGCCCGCGTTGCGCGGGTCCTCGATAGGCGCGTCGGGCGTCACGGGACGCGCGGCGGACGACAGGGCGCTATCGACCCGTCCGTCCGCATCCTTCGCTGCCGATTCGCGATTGCCGAACCGAAGCCCGAGCGTCGCAAGGGCCAGCGCGCCGATCAGCAGGCCGCCCGCAACGAACATTCTGTTGGACTCACTCAACATCGCGCTTCCCTTCAGGTCTATCCCGCACACGTCGACACACGCGCCGCTACACGCACGCGTATTCCGCAGACAAAAAAAGCGCGAGCTGCGCTCGTATGCATTACGAGTTGTAGCAGCAATTGGATGCAGCAACGCGGGCAAAAAAAATCTGGCGCGCGGGATTCGTCACAGGTTTGACTGATGTGCCGCCATTTTCCAGTAGCATGGCGCCAACGCGTTTTTCGGGGATGCGCATGGGTTATCTGTTGGTTCTCGCCGTCGGCCTCGCGGCGGGCACGCTGAGCGGCGTGATCGGCACGGGCTCGTCGATGATGCTGATGCCCGTGCTCGTGATGCTGTACGGTCCGCAGCAGGCGGTGCCCGTCATGGCGATCGCGGCCATCATGGGCAATTTCGGCAAGGTCCTCGCGTGGTGGCGGGAGATCGACTGGCGCGCCTGCGGCGCGTACTGTTCGACCGCCGTGCCGGCCGCGGCGCTCGGCGTGCGCACGCTGCTCGCGCTGCCGCCGCATGCCGTCGAGATCGCGCTCGGCCTCTTCTTCGTCGCGATGGTGCCGGTACGGCGCTGGCTTGCGCGTCGCTCGGTGCGCTTTTCGCCATGGCACCTGGCGGCGATCGGCGCGCCCGTCGGCTTTCTGACGGGCATCGTCGTGTCGACGGGGCCGATCACGGTGCCCGTGTTCATGGGGTATGGCCTCGTGAAAGGCGCGTTTCTCGCGACGGAAGCGGCCGGCTCGCTCGCCGTCTATGCCGCCAAGGTCGCGACGTTCAACCACTTCGGCGCGCTGCCGCTGCACGTCGTGCTGGATGGCCTGATCACAGGCTCGGCGCTGATGGTGGGCGCGTTCTGCGCGCGACGCATCGTCGTGCGCATGAGTCCCGGCACATTCAGGCTCGTCGTGGACGGGCTGATGCTGTCGTCCGGCCTGTCGCTGCTATGGGCGGCGGGACGCTGATCGAACAAGCTGCAACAGGGAAGGGAACGACATGATCGAACGAAACATGGTCTCCACGGCCTTCGATTTGCCAGGCTACACCGTCGATGCGTCGCTTGGCATCGCGCGGGGCATCATCGTGCGTTCGCGCTCGGTGGTGGGCTCGATCGGTGCGGGGCTGCAGACTATCTTTGGCGGCAATATCTCGCTGTACACGTCGCTGTGCGAGCGCGCCCGGCAGGATGCCTACGAGCGCATGCTGGCGGAAGCGGCGACGCTCGGCGCGAATGCCGTGATCGGCATGCGTTACGATGCGACGGAGATCGGCGCGGGCGTGGCGGAAGTGCTGTGCTATGGAACCGCCGTCCACGTGCGCCGCAACGTGTAACCGAAGTTTTTCAACCAGAAGGAAATGCCAATGCGTCTGTTGCTTGCCCTGCTTTTGCCATGGTTCCAGTTCTTCACGATTGGTCGACCGTTCGCCGGGATCATTTGTCTGGTGTTGCAACTCACGATCATCGGCTGGCTGCCTGCCGCGATCTGGTCCGTGTACGCGCTCAGCCAGTACAACACCGACCGCAAGATCGACGAAGCGCTCGGCCGGCGCTCGTAAGCGGATTCGTTGCGGACACATCTGAACCGGTCTGGTTGCACGCACGGCCTCAAGCAAACGCGCTTCGAGGCCGATAACCAGACGTTGGGCCTCTGTCGCGGGCCCCAATGCAACGGTCCAGATGAGCACAACACATACGCCCCAGTCCGTCCGCCTTCGCGCACTCGTCGATACGGTGCAGCGCAACGAACGCACGTTGCGCCGCTTCCAGGATGTCGAGCTTCAATTGATCCGCGCGCAGGATTTCCCGTCGCTTTGTCGTGTGCTGCTCGACTATCTGCCGCGAGAGTTCGGACTGGAGCGCGTGACGCTGTGGCTCAACGACACGCTGCCGCTGCTGCACGAACTGGCGTTGCGTCACGCGAGTAGCGGGACGAAACGTGCCGACGGGAACAACGGCAAGGCCGCATCGTCGCTGAAAACTTCACGCGAGATGGGCGATGCCGCCGCGCGGCTGTGTTCTCAGGGCCGTCCGTGGCTCGGCGCGCCGGCGGCGATGGACGACGCGGCGCGCAATGCGTGCTTCGGCAGCGAGCCGCGGCCTGCCAGCCTCGCGCTGCTGCCGCTCGCGACGAACGGGCAGCCGAGCGGCTATCTGTGCCTCGCGAGCGACAACGAAAGCCGCTTTGCGCCCGGCATGGCGACCGACATGCTGGAGCGCTTTACCGTGATCGTCGCGGCGAGCCTCGACAACGTCGCGCATCGCGAGCAGCTTGAACGGCTTGGCGCAACCGACGCGCTCACGGGCCTCCCCAACCGCCGCTATTTCGACGAACGCCTGCGCGAAGAGACGACGCGCGCGTCGCGCTACCGGCTGCCGCTTGGCTGCCTGTTCATCGATATCGACGGCTTCAAGCCGATCAACGATGCGTACGGTCACGCTGTCGGCGACCGCGCGCTGGCCATGGTCGGCGCCTGTCTGCGCAAGCAGACGCGCCTCGGCGACACGATTGCGCGCTACGGCGGCGAAGAATTTGCCGTGCTGCTGCAAGGCGACCTGAAGGACTCGCTCGTCGTGGCCGAGCGCATGCGCGCGGCCGTCGCGCAACTCGACCTGCGGGATAACGAAAGCACGAACGAAAGCCCGAGCGACAGCCCGAACGACAGCGCGGAGAATGGGAAGCGCATTCCCTTGACGGTGTCGATCGGCGTATCCGCGCATGGGATGCACCAGGGCGCCGATCTCGACAGCCTCGGGCGCACACTCGTCGACGAAGCGGACCGCGCGATGTACAAGGCAAAGAGCGGCGGGCGCAATCGCGTGGCGACGCTCGTCGGGTAAGCGCGTCTGCGCTAGTCGTCGACGAACAGCATCGACACGTAGAGGACCGTCGACACGATGATGATGCCGACGCCGACGAATACCTTGGTGCGGTTGAATTCGAGCCCGCCGTTGATCGCGACGGCAATGCCTGCGACGGCCGACAAGGTGCCGATCGCGGCCAGCACGACGTGTGCCTTGCTCCAGATCATTTTGCGGCGCGCGCGGCGCTTCGGGGAATTCCAGGGTTCGATAGGCATCGGTCGACCATGCGGGACTGCGAGACGATCTGCTGCGGCCCGTCTCGCCGGCAAGGCGAGACGGAGTCATGCAAACGGGTGGTTATTTGATTGGCGCGCCGTTGCGCATGATCTGCACGGCCGTCGCGGACACGTAGGTCGCGCGAATGCTGTCACCCACCTTGATCTTGGTGAGCGGCACGTCCTCCGAAACTTGCAGGACCACGGTACGTTGAGGGCCGCGCAGCGTCACCAGACGCTTCTTGCGATCGATTTTCTGCACGGTCGCGACCACCTCGACGTGGCGCGTCTGCGTCGACGCGCCGCCTTGCGCGGGTGTGGTCGTTTGCGATTCGACGCGCGAACGCACGCCCTTCGTGTCGACCTTGTCCGCCGTCAGCAACAGCGCGCCCTTGTACGAGATATGCACCTCGTCGCCGACTTTCAGCTTCTTCACGTCGCCGACATCGGGATCGACATCGACGATCGTCGTTTCGCCGCGCGGCCCGCGGATCGTCACTTCGTTGTTGTCGGCGTCGATCTTGACGATATGCGCCGTTACTTCGGCGACGGCGGCCGTACCGACCGCGTTCGGGGTGGGTGAGGATGCCGGATTGTCCTGCGCGTGAGCGTCGATGGCGGGTGCGGCGAGCGCAGCACATGCGGCTGCGATGGCCAGGAGGCGAACCGGACGGCGAGCTGCAAGTTGCATGTGAGACTCCTCGTTTGAATGGGCCTGCGGTCCGTGGGCCGGAGGGTCGCGACTAGCGGGGCGCGATACCGGCGATCGGATTCAGGCGGGTTCGGCGGCGTGGTTCGCCGCTTTTCTTCTTGCATCTTCATAGACGCGGCGTCGTTCCGCCTCGACCAGCAGGCGCTTGCGCTTGACCGACTGGCGATGAATGGGCGGTCCCATGACCGCGACGTAGTCGGCATAGCGATGCTTCTGGTAGCGGCGGAAAAAGTCGGGGCCGGGCAAGCCGTTGCTCAGCGCAAGCAGCACGCCGTAATCGATGTCCGACACTTCGCCGAGCGACGCGATGGCGCGCTCGAGTGCGTCGTAGCGGGCGGTGAGCGGATCGCCCGCGCCGAACATGGCGTGAAATCGCTGATAACTGAGGAGACGCTCATGTTCCGCGGCGCGTCGCAGTGCCAACACGATACGCTCGACCCGTTCGGCTTCCATCCTGACCTCCGCGCGTGATGCGCCGTCGCGCGAGCATGAGCATGAGCATGAGCATGCTGCGCCACAGGCGATTCCGATTATCCGGTTATGCCGTTTTTAGATGACTTTGTATTGCTACGATGGAATATTGATTTAACTCAATTATGCAAAAGCATTTTCTTTGAGCATGCCCATACACGCCGCTTTTTAGAGCCGCGAACCAGGCGTGAATAATGATCATTGACGATGCAATCGAGCGGTTCGATTTTGAAGCGAGGTCTTGCCATACAACGTTCCCTTGAAAACGTAGCAGGCGCACGGACCAAAGTGCGGAT
This sequence comes from Paraburkholderia largidicola, assembly GCF_013426895.1. Lineage (NCBI taxonomy): Bacteria > Pseudomonadati > Pseudomonadota > Betaproteobacteria > Burkholderiales > Burkholderiaceae > Paraburkholderia > Paraburkholderia largidicola. The sequence continues at coordinate 2,404,383 of NZ_AP023175.1, forward strand.
TGTCAGACTGGGCTTGTACTCGGTGCGAGTAGCTGTTACAGCATGCTAGCAAACGATTTCGGTAAGTTCAAGGCGAGCAATGTAATGCTGTTGAAAAATTTCGAGGACTGTTATTGTTGATCGAAATGGTTTGACTGTTTATTGACGTTAATGGCAACGCAATAAAATCCGCAAATGGTTTTTTCATATTCATGAAATTTTACGGGCAGCCGACACAACGGGGCCCGGAACATATATTGGTTTTTTGTCTTGTGTCATGTCATGCGTCACGCGGGTCCTTCGTGCGGCACCTCGGGCTTGCGTCTTCCGACCGTCAGCGAGACCGCTCATGCCTTCACGAAACGAAGCATTGCCGACTGTCATGCGCAGGCTCGCGGCGGGCAAGATGCTGATGGAGGGCGCGTCCGTCAGCGACGTCGCCGCGCAACTGCATATCTCCGAGAACACCGTGCGCAAGTATCGCGCGCTGGTGAACGAGGGCGGACTGGAGTCGTTGCGGCAGATGAGTGTGGGCGGCCGTTCGTCGGTACTCGACGAAGCCGCGATGCAGTGGATTGCGGCCGCGCTGAGCGGGCCCGCGGGCATTCACGGCTTTCCGTCCGATGCATGGACCAGCAACCGTCTGCGCGAGCTGATACGCGCCCGGTTCGGTGTCAGCTACTCGCGTGTCTATACATGGCAGATCGCGACCAATCTCGGCCTCGGACACCGGCTCACCAAATCCCGCAAGTAAGCGCGCGTCGTTGGCCTCAGCGCGCTGCAGGCAGCAGTTCGCCCCATGCGACAAGAATCTTCTGGATGCTGCGCGCGTAAGCGTCGCGCTCTTTCGGCGACTCGGAGTGATATGCGCCGATCGCGCGCCACGTGTTGCCGTACTTCACCATCTTCTGCTTCATGAGCCACGCGGCGACATAGATGTTCACGCAAGCATCGGTGAGCGCGCGATGCGGGATGCCCAGGCGCTTCAGATCGCTGAAGTGCACGGAGTTGATCTGCAACTGGCCGACGTCGATCGAACCGTTCGCGTTGCGGTTGACGGCCGCGGGATCGCCTTTCGATTCATGCCAAGCGACGGCGCGCAGGATCAGCGGATTGACGCCCTGATAGACGGCAGCCTGCTCGAAGCAGTCGTCGGCGCGGGCCGTGCCGCACGTCAACGAGGCAAGCGAAAGCGCGAGCGCGCCTAGCGCGCATCTGAGCGGGCGCAGCGAGCGGGGCGCGGCGCGGAGTCGATGGTTGAACACGTGTGACGCTCCGTTGAGTTCGCGGATCAGCGGTTACTTCGCCAGTGCGAGGTCGAGCTGCTTGTCGACCGAACGCAGATAGGTGCGCGAAGCGTCCGACACGACGAGGCGCGCGGCGGGCGCGGTGGGCCGCACGTCGACGGCGGCGCGCACCTTGCGTTTTTTTGCGGCGGGCTTCGGGGCGAGCGGCTCGTCGTCGTCGGTCGTGGGCGGCAGCATCGCGAGCGTCGGCAGCGGCGGATAGACCTTGTCGGCGGCGGCTGTCGCGGCTGCGCTAGTGGCGTTATTCGTGCTGTTGGCGCCGTTCGCCGACAGCGCGCCGGCGACGGCCGGCTGGCCCGCGTGCGCGGCTTCGCTCATGCACATGGCGAGCGCGAGGCTCGCTGAGAAGATGACAGTGCGGAACATGACGTGGGTTCCCCTCATGGCGTCGCGGCCGTCGGCCGGACCGACACGCTATACGGCTGGTTCGCGCCCGCCGTCAGGTTCTCGAGGCTGAGCTTCGCGGGATGCTGCGACGGCACGCCACGCCAGATCGCCTGGTTCAGGTACGGCAGATCCTGGCCGAGTGCGGTGACGAGAATCGTGGTCGGCTGCTTCTGCGCGGCGGCCAGCGCACCCGCCTTGGCGAGCACGGCCGACAGTTGCGGATCGCGGGCGCCGAGCGCGTCGGGCGGAATCGTAAAACTGATGACATCGTTCGAAACGGGCGGCTTCTCCGCCTGAGGCGCCGTATTGGCGGGCAATTGCGCGCAACCGGCCAGTGCCGCGATCACCATACAAAACGCAAGCTGCTTCACGAGCTGCTCCCAGAAGTCGTTGACGCTATTTCGGATTTGTCGGCAGGATTGCGTCGAACTTGATATGCAAACCGCAAACGTTTGCCAAATCGGGAAACTTGACTCAAGAACAGCGGTCGTTCGGAAACTCTGACCGTGGAGGATTGGGAAAGCGGAGAGGTTGCCTCAGGGGTTGACGGCGCAACGAGGCATGATCGAGCGCAACCGGTTTTATGCGGATGGCATTTTCACGTGTCGATCGCCTGGCACGTCGCGGCAATCGTACTCATTCAGCGACCAACATGATCGCGTAACACAGACCTGATACACAGCCCCCTCGGGATATCGTCCCCATGCCCCCGGATCGAGCAACCGGGCTTCATTCCACGTCGGTCCTGCGTCAGCTAGTCAAACGAAATGTCAGCGGATTTCATCTGGAGGCTGCTCGCCGCGTTTGCGTGCGGCGTGGCAATTGGTCTCGAACGTCAGATGCGGCAGCGCACCGCGGGGCTGCGCACGATCACGCTCGTCGCGAGCGGCGCTTGCCTGTTCGTCACGCTCGGCATGCTGACGGGCAATGGTGTCGCGGGCGTCACACAGATCGCCGCGTATGTGGTGTCGGGCGTGGGCTTTCTGGGCGGCGGCGTGATCATGCGCGACAAGGGCTCGATCCAGGGCATCAATACGGCGGCGACGCTCTGGTGCTCGGCGGCCGTCGGCGTGCTGTGCGGCGCGGGGCATTACGGACCGGCGCTTGCGGGCACGGTGGTCGTGCTTGCGACCAACACGGTGTTGCGCGAAGTGAGCCGCGCGATCAATGCGACGCCGGTGTCGAGCGCGGACCTCGTGCGGGAATATGTTTTGACCGTCGTGTGCCGCGAGCACGACGAAATCCACATTCGCACGGTGCTGTCGAACTCGATGTATTCGCAACCGTTGTCGTTTCAGAGTCTGACGAGCGAGGATGTCGAAGACGATCCGTCGCGTATTCAGGTGACGGCGACGTTGCGGATGCACCCGAAGGATCAGGCCAAGCTCGAATTGATGGCGAGCCGGATCAGCATGGAGAAGAGCGTGTCGAGCGTCAGCTGGTCCGCGAAGGAAGCCGAGCCGACGCCTGAATGAAACAGGCGCATCGCGCGGCGATGCCGCGATGCGCCTGTTCGAACTTCGGCTTCTATCGAAACCGTGTGCTTACTGCGTCGCGAGATGCTTGCGCTTCGCCAGTTCCTGTGCGGCCGCGTATTGCGCCTGGATGATGGGCAGCGCCTTCTGCGCGGCTTCCTTCAACTGCGCGTCGCGTCCCGATGCGATCTCCGCCTGAAATGCCGACAGCGTCTTCTGCTCGCCGCTCAAGGCGATCTGCTCGATATACGTCTTGTCGAATTCCGCGCCGCGCAGATTCTTGATGCTGTCGAGCGTCGCCGTATCCGGGTTGTTGTGCGGCACGTCGACGCCGCGCGGGCTCGCCGCGCGCAGCGCATTGGCGATCGTGAGGTTGTCGGCGGCGGCCTTTTCGGCGAATGCCTTCACGTCGCGGTCCGTCGAACGCGACGTCGCGATACGCGCGGCATCGCGCTGCGTGGCCACGGCTTGCGTGCCGTCGTTGACGAAGGTCTGGTCGGCTGCATGCAGCCGCACGGAATCCGCGGACGCGGCTTGTGCCGGTTGCGTGGTTTGCGCGTTCACCGCCGATGCGAACAGCAACAGACTGGTCGTGGATGCACAGACGATGGAAGCGATGGGCAAACGGATCATGTGTTCTCCTTCAGTGAACTGTATAAGAGCTATGAATCAGCCGAAGGCATTCTAGGGGCCGCTCCCGCGTGCAGGTGAAACGACGATGTCGCTTGTGTAACGGGGCGTAAAGCTTGTGGCGCGCCGCGCGCGTCGATGCAATGCGTTCGCGCGGTGCGTGCTCTTGCGAAGACATGTGCAGCGCGACGGGAGTATCGTTAGCGGCACGGCAATCGATGCCGCCTTCTCTCAAACGCGAAGCATGCACGCTTCGCACACTCGTCAGGAGATCGCAATGGCCAAGGTTCTCGTTCTCTATTACTCGTCGTATGGGCACATCGAAAAAATGGCGGAGTCCATCGCGGAAGGCGCGCGTGGCGCGGGCGCGCAGGTCGATATCAAGCGCGTGCCGGAGACCGTGCCCGAAGAGATTGCGAAGAAGTCGAACTTCAAGCTCGATCAGCAGGCGCCCGTTGCGACGGTCGCCGATCTCGAGCAATACGATGCGATCGTGGTCGGCACGGGCACACGTTATGGGCGCATGTCGTCGCAGATGGCCGCGTTTCTCGATCAGACGGGCGGACTATGGATGCGAGGCGCGCTGAACGGTAAGGTCGGCGCGGCGTTCGCATCGACGGGGACGCAGCATGGCGGCCAGGAGACCACGTTGTTCTCGATCATCACGAACCTGATGCACCTCGGCATGATCATCGTGGGTTTGCCGTATAGCCATCAGGGGATGATGAACATGACGGAGATCGTCGGCGGTGCACCTTATGGCGCCACGACGATCGCAGCAGCCGACGGTTCGCGTCAACCGAGCGCAATCGATCTCGAGGGCGCGCGGCATCAGGGCGAACTGGTCGCGAAGACGGCGGCCAAGCTGTTTGGCTGAGCGGCTTCTGGTGTTGAGGCCGGCGGCGGGGCGCACTGAATGCGCGAGACTTCTTCGCGCTTTCAATGCGCCGTTGTTCAAGATGCTGCGGGGGCGTCCGGCGGCAATGTCAGTTGCGCGACTTCGACGTTGTCGAGTTGCTCGAGCATCGACGGTGCGAGCAACAGCTTCGCCTTGCGAATGCCCGCGCCCATCACCACCTGGCGGCGTTCCATCACGCCGGCATCGACGAGAACACGCCAGTTCGCGGGCAGGCCGAACGCCGTGATGCCGCCGAACTCCATCGCGCTCTGTTCCGTTGCGACTTCGCGCTGCGCGAATGAAATGCGCTTTGCGCCGAGGACAGCTTTCACTGCGCCGTTGACGTCGAGGCGCAGCGAGCCGAGCGTCACGATCGCGGCCAGATGCTCGCCGCCGTCCTTCTTGTACTTGACGACGATCGTGTTCGCGCAGTCTTCCATCGGAAAGCCGTAGCGCGCGCTGAAGTCGGCTGTGTCGGATGCGTCGTCGGTGACGGAGAACACGACGATGTCGCGGCCTTCGATGGACGCGGCGACGTGCGCGGGGAGATGGGCGCCGATCTGATCGGGCGCGATGATGTCGAGCTTCTGAAGCGGTTCGTGCGAAAGCATGGTGACCTGTGAGCAGTGAGCGGACGAAAACAACGCGCACACATTGTACGATTTGCAGCCCGTTGACAGCATTGCGCGCATCGGCTCAGTCGCTGCGCGAGTGTGTCTTCACAGTGGTTTCCGCGGGAAAAAGATGCACGCTCATGAAGTCGACGAAGGCCCGCATTTTCGGCGTCAGTTGCCCGCCTGAAGGCCACAGTGCGCGAAACACGCTGAGCGCGCCGGAGTATTCGCGCAGAACCGGGACGAGCGTGCCGCTCTCCACCTGCGCGCGCACCGTGAAATCGGGCACACAGGCAAGGCCGAGATCCTGCTCGGCCATCGCGATCAGCGGCTCGACGGCGGTGGCGACGGCGGTCGTGGGCAAGTCGATATCGATCGATTCGCCATCGCGTTCGAGCGGCCAGCGGCGCAGCTTGCCCGTAGTTGGAAAGCGATGCTGAAGACACGCATGATGAACGAGCGCCTCAGGTGTCGTGAGCGGCGGATGCTTCGCGAGGTAGGCGGGCGAAGCGACGATCAGATGCACATACGTGCCCATCGTTCGCGTGATCAGTTGCGAGTCGTTGACGTCACCCGTGCGCATCACGACGTCGAAGCCTTCTTCGATGATATCGACCATGCGATCGCTGAAGTCGATGTCCAGCACGATCTCGGGGTACGCCTTCATGAACTCGCCGATCACGGGCATCAGCAGCTTCGTGACCATCGGCATGCTCACGCGCAGCTTGCCGCGCGGCGCGGCATGCGCGAGCGCGAGTTCGCTCTCCGCAGCCTCGATCTCCTCGAAGATGCGCTGGCAGCGCGTGAGAAACTGCGCGCCTTCGGGCGTCAGCGTGATGCTGCGCGTGCTGCGATGAAAGAGCCGCGCGCCGAGCCGTGTTTCCAGCCGTGAAATGGCCTTGCCGACTGCGGAAGCCGAGATGCCGATCTGGCGGCCCGCTTCAGTGAAACTGCGGGTTTCGGCGGCGCGCACGAAGATGTTGAGCGAGCCGAAGCGATCCATTGCACTCGTGTTAGTCGTGCCGTCGATCGTCGCCGACGACGCGGAGTGCAGCTTGACGGGCGCCGTGCGCGCCACATCGGCTTGTGTAGCCATGGCAGGTCTCCGGAACTGAAAGCGCCGCCCGGCGTGTCAGCGCGGGCGGCGCGTCGCACGCTCGCCGTGCGCGTCCGAAGTGTAGCGCGTGCGCGCCGTGTCGATCATTCGAGGTCGTCGAGCTGTTCCGCGAGGATCATCTGCGACATGTTGCGCGGCCGGCTCGACGGACGGCTGAACGGTCCGTAGACGGCATCGCCGCGTACGATGCTGGCGCCCGTCAGCGCGCACACGCCGCGCGAGCGCGCAATGCGGCGCACCCACAGCTGCTCGGTATAGCGGCCGGCCGTCGAATCGCGCCACGTGATCGAAATTGACTTGGCGCCGAAGCGTTCGACGAACGTGATCACCGCGTCGCTATGCTGGCTCGCAGCCGTTTGCGCGCGTTCGGCGGTGGCGCTGCGGCGCGCGGGACGCGCGGCGCATGCGCCCTTGTCGCATTTGTCCGACGATGCGAGCTTGCTGTCCTGCGTGGGCGACTTGCCGAGCCGCGAGATCGTCGCGGTCCATGGGTCGTGCAGCGCGGGCGCGGCAGGCGCCATGCCGCCGCCTGCAGGCTCGGACCGAAGGTCGGCGTATAGCGTTTCCTTGCGACGCAGTTCCGGCTCACCGTTCGCGCGCCGGTTTGCGTGGGCGCGAGGCCTGGGTTCAGGCATCGTGCCTGTTGCAGTTCCAATCCTGCTCACGTCGACTCCTCGTTAAAGCGTTGCCCATCGAGGCGACTCTTCGATCAGGCAGAACCTTACGTTCTGCTTGTCATGGCCACCCGGCAGCCACCATTGCGGCCACTTGCGCGCGGGCGAAAACGCATGCGCCGCGCGTCGCTGCGCCCTGACGGCGAACGATGGGAGCGGCCTCACGCTGCATCACAGCGTTGCAATCAGCTTTCGCGGCCGGCACGGATGACCGGTCACATGGCGTGCATCCTAACGGCTTGCCATTGGCAGATAAATGCCAGCTAAATGAACACTCAATTTATCTAACTCAAACAATGGGACGGCACGGCAGCGGCAATCGACGCCAATCGCTTGCTGGATCAGGCTGTCCGGCGATGCATATGCACACCGGTCGCGCGCGGAAACGCCCGATAGCCGCCACGCGGCGCAAGGTCTTGTCTTGACATCGCAAGGCGGGCGGCCATACTCGGACGGTATTTCGCCGCCCGGCCACAACCTGTTTCCATCGCAAGGACACGCCGTCATGCACAAGACAGTGAAGATTCCCGGACCCGATCATCCCATCACGATTGCAAAAAGCGCATCGCGCGTGGTCGTGTCCGTGGCGGGACACAAGATCGCCGACAGCACCGACGCGCTGTCTTTCCACGAAGCCGCGTACCCGGAAGTGCTCTACATTCCGCGCAAGGACGTCGACATGTCGCTGCTCGAGCGCACCGATCATTCGACGTATTGCCCGTATAAGGGCGAGTGCAGCTACTACAGCATTCCCGCCGGCGGCGAGCGGTCCATCAATGCGGTGTGGAGTTACGAAAGCCCGTACGAAGCCGTCGAGTCGATCCGGGAACATGTGGCGTTCTATCGCGACCGTGTGGACGCCATCGAGGTCAGTGCGCAATGAGCACGCGAACGGGCCGCTAGTTTCCGGCCTGTTGCAGTGACATCGAAGCCCTCGTTCGAGGGCTTCAACGTTTTCATTTCTTCTATCGGATCGCGACGCGTCGTCGCCGGTTCATCGTCGTTGACGTCGCTGTCAAGGTTGATCAAACCTGGCACGCTTGACAAAAATCAATGACAAAAAATTCCCGCTTCCGGAAAGTGCCGCTTCATAGCGGTGCAACCCATCACGCAAACGACATAAAAGTCCCGAAAGCCGCATGTATGCACGCTTTCCGGGCATCCGATGCAGCCGGCATCAAATGATTTTTGTTGATTTTTTTTCGGAACCTTCTTGCCGTAAGCTTTTCGTAAACACCATCGCGTTGGTCCGCGATGGACTGACTCCGTTCAATTCCGAACCCGGCAGGAGCACGATCGATGAATCATCCAAAACGCTTATTGCTTTCCAATCTGGCATGGTCGCAAGAGGTCTCGACGCGCGAGCCCGAGTTCTTCTCGGAACTCGCGCGTGGTCAGCAGCCGCGCTTCCTGTGGATCGGCTGCTCCGATAGCCGCGTGCCCGCCGAGCGCATCACCAATGCGCAGCCGGGCGAGTTGTTCGTTCATCGCAACATCGCGAATCTCTACACGTCCGACGACGGCAACACATCGAGCGTGATCGAATACGCAGTGCATGCGCTAAAGGTGGAGCACGTGATCATCTGCGGGCATCACCATTGCGGCGGCGTGCGCGCCGCGCTGTCGCCGCCCTCGGATGCGCTGCCCATCGTGAATCGCCGTATCGCCGGTTTGCGCGAGCTGGCCGGACGTCATCGCGACGAACTGCATGCGATCGCGGACTTCGACGAACGTGTCGACCGCTTCGCGGAGTTGAACGTGATCGAGCAGGTGCGCCTGTTGCGCGAGTCGCCCATCGTGCGCCGCGCGCCGCGTCCGCCGCAGGTGCACGGCTGGATTTTCGGGCTGCGCGCAGGGCTCATCACGCAACTCACCGATATGGACGAAGCCCGCGACATCGCCGGAATGCACGCCGAAGCGCATCAATCCGTCGCCGCGTAGCGAGCTTCGGGCCACGCCCCTTTTCATACCGGCTCACGCCTTTTCACACGTAAGACCAACGAGCCGCCTGCGCACGTCGCCGGCGGCGTGGCTCAACTCGACCTTGCGGATACCATGCACACTCCACCTGTTTCCCGTTTGTCGAACCTGCGCAGCGATGTCTTCGCGGGTATCGTCGTGTTTCTCGTCGCGCTGCCGCTGTGTCTCGGCATCGCCACTGCGTCCGGCGTCGATCCGTTTGCCGGGCTGGTGTCCGGCATCGTCGGCGGACTGGTCGTCGCGGTGCTCAGCGGCTCGCATCTGAGCGTGAGCGGGCCCGCGGCCGGCCTTGTCGTGATCGTCGTATCGGCGATCGCGTCGCTCGGCAGTTTCTCCGCGTTTCTCGCCGCCGTGCTGATCGCGGGCGCGTTGCAGATCGGCTTTGGCCTGCTGCGCGCGGGACAGCTTGCCAGCTTCGTGCCCGTCGCCGTCATCAAGGGCATGCTGGCTTCGATCGGCATCATCCTGATCGTCAAGCAGATTCCGCTCGGCGTCGGGCTCGTAAGCGGTGCGGATGCCAACGTCGCGCACGCGGCCATGCTCGCGACGCCGTTCGGCGACCTGTCGATGGTGACGACGGCGCTCGCGCTCGTCTCGCTGGCGATGCTGTTCGCATGGGAGACGCCGCGCGCGAAGCGCTACGCCATCGTGCGGATGCTGCCGGGGCCGCTCGCGGTCGTCGCGCTCGGGATCGGCGTGACGCTTGCGCTCGATGTGCTCGCGCCCGCGCTTGCGGTGCCGGCTGAGCACCGGGTGTCGCTGGTGTCGCTGGATTCGTTCGCCGCGCTGACAGGCGCGATTTCGATGCCCGACTTCACGCAGCTCGTCGAGGCCGACGTCTGGCGCGTCGGCTTGACGCTCGCGGTGGTCGCGAGTCTGGAAACCCTGCTGAGCCTCGAAGCCGTCGAACAGATCGATCCGAAGCGCCGCCGCGCGTCGCCGGACCGCGAGCTGAAGGCACAGGGCGTGGGCAATATGGTGGCGGCCGTGCTTGGCGGCTTGCCGCTGACGGCCGTGATCGTGCGCAGTTCGGCGAATGTGAACGCGGGCGCGCAGACGCGCATGTCGGCCGTGATTCACGGCGTGCTGCTGCTGGCGAGCGTGTTCGCGCTGACGGCCGTGCTGAACCTGATTCCGCTCGCGTGTCTGGCGGCGATCCTGATTCATACGGGCTACAAGCTCGCGAAGCCGGCGCTGTTCGCGGCGATGGCGCGCGAAGGCGTCGACCGGTTCGTGCCGTTTGCGGCAACGATCGCGGGCGTGCTGGCAACGGACCTGCTGATCGGCATTGGCATCGGCATCGCGACGAGCGCGGTGCTCGCGCTGCGCGCGAACCTGTCGCGCACCTTCACGCTGACGTGTCACGACGATCACTATCTGCTGGTGCTGCGCAAGGACGCGACCTTCCTGTCGAAGCCGATGCTCACGCGCTGTCTCGCGCAGATTCCGGACCGCGCGACGGTGCTGATCGACGCGGAGCGTGCCGATTTCATCGACCGGGATATTCGTGACACGCTCGATGCGTTCGTGGAGGAGGCGGCGCGGCGGCAGATCACCGTCGAGCGTATGCGCTGGCCGGAGCCGGCGGCTCAGGAAGGGCAGGTGGCGCTGCCGTCGCTAGGCGCGACGACGGGCTGACCTGAAAAAAGGGCACGATAGCGCGCGGCGGCGCGTTATCGGACTGTCGGGACAGCAACTTCGGAAAGTGCCGGTCGGCCGGCGAGGGCGCTGACGGTCTGCGCAGCCTCGCCACATCGGCGGAAGATTTACTCGGCGATGGAAAAGCGCGAGGTCCGCGTCTGCTTCGCCTTGCTGGGACGCTCGACACGCGGGCTTGCGCCGCGGATGAACAGCACTGCGCACAACGCCACCATGGCCCAGATGCAGAGAATTACAGTCAAAACGTTCATTTCCAGTTCCAGTCTCAGTCGGTCGGCGCTGCGGTTGGTGCGGTTGCTGCCGTTATGTTCAGTTCGCCCGGTCGCGCGGGCGGCCGGTCAGTGCGTCGTGTGCTGCGTCTCGCCGTCGAACAGAAGCTCGTCGATCAGCCGCGTGGTCAGTGCAAGCTGCTTCTCCAGCGACACACGCGCCAGTTCCGCGCTGACCGCGTCGCCACGCGCGACGGCGGAGTGCGTCTGGGTCGCGAGGCGCAGCACCGTGTCGGACGCGAGCTGCAAGCCGCGCATCAGCTCCGCTTGCGGATAGTCCTGCGGGTTGTGCCATTCCGGCGTGTCGAGCGCGTCGGGTTCGAACGGGTTGCTTCGGTCATGACGGGAAGACATTTCAGGCTCCTCAGTGCACTGGCATGACTGCAGTGTGCGCTGCGGGGCTCGCGTTCAATTGGTCGAACAGAGGCCGATTCCGGATTCATACCGCCGTCATCGAAATGTGCCTGTGAGCGAGCCGGCTGCTTCCTCCACGTCCCGGCGAATGGTAAGCAACTGTTAGTGCGCGGTCTGCACGTAAAGGCCCTGGGTTGCGCGGGCTCCTTTCTTGCGCGGGTCGGGTGGGAGGCGCGGTGGCTGCCCGTTCGTATCGAGCCGTAATGCGCCGTCACAAGTGGTCACGCACGTCTTCTGTAGCGTCTGCTCAAATGACAGAAGAGAAGGGAGAACGACCATGAAAAAGCTTCTGACGCTGGCAGCCGTCGCTTTGGCGACGATCGGTTTGGGAGGCTGCGTCGTCGCGCCGCCGTATGGTTATGGTTACGCGCCGGCCTATGGCTACGCACCGGGGTATTACGCGGGGCCGTCGGTAAACGTCGGCATCGGCTATAGCTGCTGCTGGGGCCATGGCGGATGGCACCGGTAAGCGCGGCCGCACGGCAGCGGCAGGGCCGTTGAAGGCCGTATGACCGCGATTTATCCAGAAAGATTACGCGATCGAGACCTGAAGCAGCCGGACGTGGGCGCGTGAGCGTCCCGTCCGGCTTTTTTGCGCGGCGCGACACGTGGCCCGAGGATGGCAGGCGTTCGGCGGCGCACATTGATGGCGCACGCTGTGCCGCGCGCGCTGCGGGTCTGCGGTACGATCTCGGAAAGAATGCGCCCGCGCGATAGCGCCGCGCCTTCCGACGCCACGACTTCGCAACATCATCTACGTTTTCGCACACCCAGCATGGACTACCGCGTTACCTACGAGCACAGCCTCGCCACCGCCCCCGACGACTTCATCGTGAATGTGCCGTCGCAACTGGTGTCGGATGTGCCGTCGAACATTCCCAAGGCGCTCCTGGCGGAGGCGATCGAGAAGCTGATACTCGAACGTTCGCCGCGCATCGGCCGCATCCGCAACCTCAGGCTCATCTGACGCCTCTCCTCCGGCGGCTGGCCTCGCTGTTTTTCCTTCGCCGGCTGCCGCGCTTGAAAACGGCTTGCCTGCCCTGCATGTGCGGCTCTCGTTTATACGGAGCCTTGTCATGGGAAGCCGTCCCCGTTTTGTCGACGATCTGTCGGGTGCGCTGCCGAGCGCCGCTGCCGCCGGATCGTCCGAAGACGACGCACTCCTCGACGCCTATTCGCGCACCGTCATCGATGCGCTCGAACGGGTGCGGGCGGCCGTCGTCTTCATCACTGTCGAGCGCCGCGTGCCGGGCGCGCCGGAGCGCCACGCGCGCGCGGGCACCGGCTCGGGTTTCATTTTTACGCCCGACGGATATCTTTTGACCAACAGCCACGTGGTGCACGGCGCGACGCATATCCGGGTGCAACTCGCCGACGGCACGAAGTTCGACGCCGATCTGGTCGGCGACGATCCGCACAGCGACCTTGCCGTGTTGCGCATCGGCTCGCCGGAGCCGCTGCCGCATGTCGCGCTTGGCGAATCGGGCAAGCTGCGTGTCGGGCAGATCGCTGTCGCCGTCGGCAATCCGCTCGGACTCGAGCAGACGGTGACGGCGGGCGTCGTTTCCGCGCTCGGCCGCTCGCTGCGATCGAACTCGGGCCGCATGATCTACGACGTGATCCAGACGGATGCCGCGCTGAATCCCGGTAATTCGGGCGGGCCGCTGATCAACTCGGCGGGGCAGGTGATCGGCGTGAACACGGCGATCATTCCGGGCGCGCAGTCGATCAGTTTCGCGACGGCGATCGATACCGCGAAGTGGGTCATCATGCAGATTTTTGCGCACGGGCGCGTGCGGCGCGCTTATATCGGCGTGGCGGGGACGACTTTCGCGTTGCCGCGGCGTGTGCAGCGGTATTTTGCGCTGGAGTCGGAAAGCGGCGTGCGGGTGATGGAGATCGTAAAGGGGAGTCCGGCTGCGCTCGGCGGGCTGCGGACGGATGACACGATCATTGCGGTGGATGGGGAGGTTGTTGAAGGGGTTGATGCGCTGCAGCGCGTGCTGGATGGGTCGAGGATCGGCCGCTCTGTGAGTGTGAGTGTTTTGCGCGGGGCGCAGCGGGTTGAGGTGGTGGTTGTGCCTGTTGAGCAGAGTGTTTAGTGGGTTGGTTTTTTGTCTGCGACGCTGGGGCCGTGTTTTTGTTTTTTCGCTGGCATCCGCGTTTTGCCTTCATCCTTTTGGCGTTGCCGTTCGGTGTTCTGGGCTTAGCGCTGGCATCCGCGTGATGTTATTGGTTCGCAAGCGTTGCCCCTGTGCGGGGCGGCACCTACTTTTCTTTGCCGCCGCAAAGAAAAGTAGGCAAAAGAAAGCGGCTCACACCGCCAGCCCGAATTCCCATCCACGGCCCCCTACGGCCCCACCCTTCACACGGCAACATCTTTGTTTGCGTGCGTTGCCAACGCTCCAAATAAGCGCCTCACCCGCTTCGAATACCCGTACAAAGGCATGTGGCAGCGAATGGTATGTGCCGCCCAGGTGGCAAACTGTGTGTAGGTTGTCGCGGCGTATAGCTTGGCGCTCCTACAGTGTGGGGCGCGTGCGCTATCGGTCCGAAGTGAGGCGTGGGGAGTACCTGGGCCTACACACAGTTTGCCACCTGGGCGGCCGTGGACGATCTGGCTCGGCGTGCTGTAGTGCGGGCGTGTGAAGCGGGTGAGGCGCACTGCAAGAGCGCTGGCAACGAACGTGGTTCATGTGGTTGCCGTTTGAAGTGTAAGACCCTGTGGGGGCCCTCAGGCAAACACAAGAACTGGCGGTGTGAGCCGCTTTCTTTTGCCTACTTTTCTTTGCGGCGGCAAAGAAAAGTAGGTGCCGCCCCGCACAGGGGCAACGCTTGCGAACCAATAACATCACGCGGATGCCAGCAAAAAAAACAAAAACACCACCCCAGCGTCGCAAGACAAAAAAAACCGCTCAGAACAATACCCTCTGCCCCGAAGCCAACGTAGCAAAATCATCCTTCAACAAAGGCAAAATCGCATCCGCAACAGGCTGAAGCTGCCGCGTCAGATAGTGCTCATAGTCGATTTCCGAACGCAGCGTCTCAAGCGGCTCAGGCCCGCTACCCGTCATGACATAACTGATCCATCCACCATTCTGATATTGAAGCGGCCGACCGCGCTGCCGGTTGAACTCATCGGCGGTTCGCGCAGCACGCACATGCGGCGGTACATTGCGCTCGTAGTCGGAGAGCGGCCGACGCAGCCGCTTCCGATACACGAGCAGATCATCGAACTCCCCCGCCAGCGTGCGCCGCACATAATCGCGCACATAGTCCCGATACGGCTGCTGCTTGAAAATGCGCAGATACAGTTCCTGCTGAAAACGCTGCGCAAGCGGTGTCCAATCCGTGCGCACGGTTTCAAGACCTTTGTAGACCACCTCCTCACTGCCGTCAGGCATAACAGTCAACCCCGCGTAGCGCTTCTTGCTGCCTTCCTCCGCGCCGCGCACGGTCGGCATGAAAAAGCGCTTGTAGTGCCGCTCGAATTGCAGTTCCAGCGCGCTCTCCAGTCCGAAGCGCTCGCGCAAATGCTCGCGCCACCACGCATTGATTCCGCTTACCAGTTCGCGTCCGATGCGCGCCGCGTCTTCCTCGTCATGCGCGTGGCGCAGCCATACAAAAGTGGAATCCGTGTCGCCGTAAATCACCGCGTAGCTGCGCGCTTCAATCAGTTCCCGCGTGCGGTGCATGATCTCGTGGCCGCGCATCGTGATCGACGACGCAAGGCGCGGATCGAAGAACCGGCAGCCCGTCGAGCCGAGCACGCCATAGAACGCGTTCATGATGATCTTCAGCGCCTGCGATAACGGCTTGTTCTGCTCACGCTTCGCCGCTTCGCGTCCTTCCCACACCTGCGCGACGATCGACGGCAGGCAGTGATGCGCGCGCGAAAAACGCGCGCCGAGGAAGCCGGGCACGGAATGCTCGTCGTCGGGATGACGTACGCCGTCGACCAGTCCCACGGGATCGATCAGAAACGTGCGAATGATCGACGGATACAGGCTCTTGTAGTCGAGCACGAGCACGGAATCGTAGAGGCCGGGCTTCGAGTCCATCACGAAGCCGCCGGGGCTGGCCGCGCCCGCCACGTCGCCGAGATTCGGCGCGACGTAGCCGAGCCGGTGCATGCGCGGCATATACAGATGCGTGAACGCCGCCACCGATCCGCCGCTGCGGTCGGCGGGCAGCCCCGTGACCGTCGCGCGTTCGAGCAGGAAGCGCAGCAGCTCGGTCTTGTCGAAAATGCGCGTGACGAGTTCGCAGTCTTTCAGGTTGTAGCGGGCGAGCGCGGGCTTGTCCTCGTCGAAGCGGCGCTGGATTTCGTCCATCCGCTGATAGGGGTTGTCGATCGACTTGCCTTCGCCCAGCACCGACTGCGCGACATATTCGAGGCTGAACGACGGAAAGCTCCACGTGGCCGAACGCAGCGCCTCGATGCCGTCGATGATCAGCCGCCCCGCCGCGCCCGCAAAGAAATGGTTCTGCGTCAGGCCATGCTCGCGCCATTCCATCACCGCGCCGCCGCGCCCGATGCGCAGCGGCACGCCACACTTTTGCGCGGTTTCGTGCAGCACTTTCAGGTCGAACTGCACGACATTCCAGCCGATGATCGCATCGGGATCGTGCGTCTCCAGCCACCCGATCAACCGCTCGATCAGTTGCGCCCGCGTATCGCAATATTCGAGCGCGAAGTCGATGTCCGCAGCGTCGCCGTTCGGCGGTCCGAGCATGTACACCTGGCGCTGCCCGCAGCCTTCCAGCGCGATCGAATACAGCTCGGCGTGCGCGCTGGTTTCGATATCCAGCGACACCAGCTTGAGCTTGGGGCGATAGCCGCTCGCAGGCTTCATGTCGGCGTTCAGCAGGGGGCCATGACCGGCAGGATTCGCGTCGCCGCCGAACTGCACGGGCGCGGTGATGAAGCGCTCCATCATGTAGCGCTCGGGCGGGAACACGTCGGCTTCGTAGACGTCGACGCCGCCTTGCTTCAGACGCTTGTCGAGCCCGGTCAGTTGCCGGTACTGCGGGCAGTACAGCCCCAGCACCGGCCGATGCTGGAAGTCGCACAAATCGAGCGGGCGCAGTTCGACGCCGCGCGACGAGGCGTTCTTCTCCCGATGCAGCAGGTCTTCCGCGCGCTCGCGGTGCGCGGCGGGCAGGAACGCGACGTTCGGCTGCGGGCGCAGGCGGATATGGCGCGGACCGTCGTCGGTCGCGAGCCAGAACTCGACCTCCGTGCCGGCCGCCGTATCGCGCCAGTGACGGGTGAGAAGAAAACCCAGTTGAAGCTCACTCAAACGAAAAACCTCTGCTGAAAACGCTTCGCCGGATATTTTTTTCTGCAATTCTACCCGTGCCCGAACCCGCGTGCCCGGGGCGCTTTCCCTTGTGGGGCAAGGGTTTTGGCTTGCCGATAGAAAATCTAAATGGTGTGCATCGCAACAATCAAATTTATCAAATTCTGCGACTTCTTCATAATCCAATCCATCGCAGCACCCAAACCCACTCAACCGAAGAGGACGCATCAGATGCCGATCATCAACAGCCAGGTCAAACCGTTCAAGGCCACCGCATACCACAATGGCGATTTCGTGACCGTCACCGACGAAAGCTTCAAGGGCAAATGGTCCGTCGTCGTGTTCTATCCGGCCGACTTCACGTTCGTGTGCCCGACCGAATTGGGCGATCTGGCCGACCGTTACGAAGAATTCAAGAAACTCGGCGTCGAAATCTACAGCGTGTCGACGGATACGCACTTCACGCACAAGGCATGGCACGACACGTCGGACACGATCGAAAAGATCAAGTACCCGATGATCGCTGACCCGACGCTGGCAATCTCGCGCAACTTCGACGTTCTGATCGAAGAAGAAGGTCTGGCGCTGCGCGGCACGTTCGTGATCAACCCGGAAGGCGAGATCAAGCTGTGCGAAATCCACGACAACGGCATCGGCCGTGACGCCGGCGAACTGCTGCGCAAGGTGCAGGCTGCGCAATACATCGCGGCGCATCCGGGTGAAGTCTGCCCCGCCAAGTGGACGCCGGGCGCTGAAACGCTGACGCCGTCGCTGGACCTGATCGGCAAGATCTAAGTTGCCGGCTCGCTAGAAGCCACACGCTACCCGCTGCAAATCCTGCCTTGAGCGGCGCCGCCT
Organism: Paraburkholderia largidicola; assembly: GCF_013426895.1. Lineage (NCBI taxonomy): Bacteria > Pseudomonadati > Pseudomonadota > Betaproteobacteria > Burkholderiales > Burkholderiaceae > Paraburkholderia > Paraburkholderia largidicola. The sequence goes on from NZ_AP023175.1 coordinate 2,421,947, forward strand.
CGCGCGGCGCCGTTGTGAGGCAGTCCGCAAGGTCACAAGCCTTGCGAACTGCCTTACGCGCCGCGTTCGTCGTAACGCATCGGCGCGAATCGAACCTCTCATTCCCATCTCGCCACGGACTCGAAAAACCATGCTCGACGCGAATCTGAAGACCCAACTCAAAGCCTACCTCGAGAAAGTCAGCCGTCCCATCGAGATCGTCGCTTCCGTCGACGACAGCGCGAAGTCGCAGGAAATGCTCGCGCTGCTGAACGACATCGCCACGCTGTCGGAGCGCGTCAGCGTGATCGAACGCCGCGGCGACGACGAGCGCAAGCCGTCGTTTTCGATCGGCGAACCGGGCAAGGCGGCAGGCATCCGCTTCGCCGGCATTCCGATGGGTCATGAATTCACGTCGCTGGTGCTGGCGCTGCTGCAAACGGGCGGCCACCCGATCAAACTCGACGACGCCGTGATCCAGCAGATCCGCGAACTCGACGGCGACTACGCGTTCGAGACGTACTTCTCGCTGTCGTGCCAGAACTGCCCGGAAGTCGTGCAGGCGCTCAACATCATGGCGCTGATCAACCCGCGTATCCAGCACGTTGCAATCGACGGCGCGCTGTTCCAGAACGAAGTCGAGTCGCGCCAGATCATGGCCGTGCCGACGATGTTCCTGAACGGCGAAGTGTTCGGCCAGGGCCGCAGCGGCGTGAAGGAAATCCTCGCGAAGCTCGACACCAACGCCGGCGCGCGCGCCGCGAAGGAACTGGAGAAGAAGCCGGTGTTCGACGTGCTGATCGTCGGCGGCGGTCCTGCTGGCGCGGCGGCTGCGATCTACTCGGCGCGCAAGGGCATTGCGACGGGCGTCGTCGCGGAACGCTTCGGCGGCCAGGTACTCGACACGCTTGCAATCGAAAACTTCGTGTCGGTGCAGGAAACGGAAGGGCCGAAGTTCGCCACGGCGCTCGAGCAGCACGTGAAGAGCTATGAAGTCGACGTGATGGACGTGCAGCGCGCCGAAGCGCTGATCCCCGGCAAGATCAACGAAGTGCGCCTCGCGAGCGGCGCGGTGCTGAAGGCGAAGACGATCGTGCTGGCAACGGGCGCGCGCTGGCGCGAGATCAACGTGCCGGGCGAGCGCGAATACCGCAATCATGGTGTCGCGTACTGCCCGCACTGCGATGGTCCGCTGTTCAAGGGCAAGCGCGTCGCGGTGGTCGGCGGGGGTAACTCGGGCGTCGAAGCGGCGATCGATCTGGCGGGTGTCGTGAGCCATGTGACGCTGATCGAATTCGGCGCACAACTGCGCGCCGACGAAGTGCTGCAACGCAAGCTGCGCAGCCTCGCGAACGTGGTGGTCATCACTCAGGCACAGACGACGGAAATCACGGGCGACGGCAAGAAGGTCAACGGTCTGACCTACACGGACCGTGCGTCGGGCGAGTCGAAGCATGTCGAGCTGGAAGGCGTGTTCGTGCAGATCGGTCTGGTGCCGAACACCGAATGGCTGAAGGGCACGGTCGAACTGTCGAAGCACGGCGAGATCGTCGTCGATGCGAAGGGCGCGACCTCGGTGCCGGGCGTGTTCGCCGCCGGCGACGTGACGACGGTGCCGTTCAAGCAGATCGTGATCGCTGTGGGCGAAGGCGCGAAGGCATCGCTTGCCGCGTTCGATCATCTGATCCGCACGAGTGTCGAAGATCTGGAAGACGCGCAGGCTGCCGAACTGGCCGAGGCCTGATCGACGAGTGTTTTGTTCGCTGTAAAAGCAAACGGGCTAGCTTCGGCTAGCCCGTTTGTCGTTGGTGAGCTCAATGCGCTTCGCGCTTGACTAATCTTTACAGTGCCGGCTTTTCCCCTGTGCTACCGTTTTTGAGTATTCATTCGGAATGCGAATCGAACGACGGTAGGTTGAAGTTCAAACAATCATGGAGGAGAAAGCCGTGAACAATCTGGCAAAACTGACCGTGGTCGGCGTGTCGCTGACCAGTCTGACGCTGATGGGTTGCGACAAGAAAGATCCACCATCGCACGAGGCCGCGCAAGGCAAGGGCGCCGTCGCCGGGCAGGTGGTGACGATCGGCCACGCGGGGCCGCTCACGGGCGGCAGCAGCCATCTCGGCAAGGACAACGAGAACGGCGCACGGCTCGCTGTCGAGGAAATCAACAAGTCGGGGCTCGTGATCGGCGGGCAGAAGGTGCGCCTCGAACTCGACGGCGAGGACGACGCGGCGGATCCGAAGACAGGCACGCAGATCGCACAGAAGTTCGTCGACGAGCATGTCGTCGCGGTGATCGGCCACCTGAACTCGGGTGTGTCGATTCCCGCGTCGCGCATCTATAACGACGCGAACATCGTGGAGATCTCGCCGTCGTCGACCAATCCCGAGTATACAAAACAGGGCTACAAGAGCGCGTATCGCGTGGTCGCGACGGATGCGCAGCAAGGGCCCGCGCTCGGCGATTATGCGCTGAAGTCGTTGAACGCGAAGACCATTGCCGTCGTCGACGATGCAACGGCCTACGGCAAAGGCCTCGCCGACGAGTTCGCGAAGGCGGCCCAGGCGGGCGGCGGGCGCGTCGTCGCGCGCGAGGCCACGACCGACAAGTCCACCGACTTCCGCGCCATTCTCACCACCATCAAGAGCGCGCATCCGGATGTCATCATGTTCGGCGGGATGGATTCGACGGTCGGTCCGTTCATTCGTCAAGCGGCGGCGCTTGGTTTGAATGCGAAAGTGCTGAGCGGCGACGGCGCGTGCACGGAAAAAGTGGCCGAGCTTGCGGGCGACGCTGTGAACAATCTCGTCTGTTCCGAAGCGAGTCTTGCGGTGTCGCGCATGCCGCAGGGTGCCGAGTTTGAAAAGCGTTTCGAGGCGCGTTTCAACGGCCCGATTCTCTTCAATGCGCCGTTCGCCTACGACGCCGTGTACGTGGTCGTCGATGCAATGAAGCGCGCCAACACCACAGACGCCGCGAAGGTGCTCGCCGCGATGCCCATGTCCGATTACAACGGTGTGATCGGGCACATCGCCTTCGACGCGCACGGCGACATGAAGGAAGGCGCGATCACGCTGTATCACTATCAGGACAGGAAGAAGGCGCTGCTCGATGTCGTGAGATACAGCGGCGGGTCGATTTAAGACTGGGTGACGGGCGCGGCGTCTATTTTGCGGAGGCCGCGCCTTCGCTTGTCTGCTTACCGTTTGCGTCATCGCCGTGCTTGCCGATTCGCGATGGACTGATGCCGCCCAACATCAGCTGTTCGTCGGACCAGCGGTAAAACACTTCTGACCGACGAGCCGCTTTGGTTTTCCGATGGGTTTTGCGCGAGGGTTTTGATGCCTTCGCGTTGGCTTTGGCTTTGGGCTTGTCGAGGCTCTGCGACGGCGCGCTACCTGAAACGGGCGCCTCGGGCTGACGGCGTGCAGCGGATGCGTCAGACGCACACCATGCGACGAACCACGCGGCAAGTGCGACATGTCGGGCTACGGCGCTGAGTGTCGTCCGTCTCGCCGCGTGTGAATGCGATGCCGCCAGCTTTCGGATCAAGATTCCGATCCACCAGATGCCGTTCGAGTGTCTGCTTGCTCTTCGACGCGCTCAATCTGCACGCCCATCGAAGGCGCTCGCGTCAGGCCGAGTGCGCTTGCCGCCGCATAAGACAAATCGATGATGCGTCCCTTGACGAACGGACCGCGATCGTTGATGCGAACCACGATCGACTTCGCAGTGGACAGCGACGTCACGCGCACGTAAGTGCCGAACGGCAGCGTGCGATGCGCAGCCGTCAACGCGTGACCGTCGTAGCGTTCTCCATTGGCGGTGCGGCGTCCCTCGAACTTGCGCGCATACCATGAGGCGTGGCCCGTTTGCGGCGCGGCACCCGCTGGCCGAAGTGCGACGGCTTCGGATTGACCCTTCGCGTTATCCGACACGCTGTCAGAGTTGGCGGGTTGGATTGGCGTCGACACGATTCCAGTCGTGCTCGATGCCTGATGCCCGGACGGAAGCTGCGCGCATCCGGCAAATAGTCCAAAAATTCCTAGTAATCCAAAAAGACGAACGGTTGACACGACAGGCCACGAATCAGCAAGAGAAGCGGGTCTAACGGTCTCAAAATCTTCACGTTGACCGTAGGCGACAGGCTCGACGATCTTTTGACAAACCTTCACGCACTCGCGAAAAGACACGACAACAAGGCGCCGCCGGACGGCGCCTGTGTGAGCGAGTTGGCCGTTATTTGCCCATCACCGCTTCGAGCGATTCGCCCTTCACGACGATCTCGGTACGACGGTTTCGCGCGCGGCCATCGGGTGTGTCGTTGCTCGCCACGGGGCGATCGAATGCATAGCCCACCAGCGTGATGCGCGACGCGCTGATGCCGCGGCGCTCGAGTTCATCCGCGACCGACTTCGCGCGCGCTTCGGACAGTTGCTGGTTATATTCACGCGTGCCGACGTTATCCGTATGGCCTTCGACGATCATCGGCTTCTGCGTGCGGCTCAGCACGACCACCACGCGGGCAATGGCAGGGCCCGCGTCAGGGCGCAAGCTCGATTCGTTGAAGTTGAACAGGACCTTCTCCGGCAGACGGACCTGCACGCCTTCCCTGGTCTGCGTGACTTCGATCCCGGCTTGCTGGTTCAGCGCTTCTTCCTTGCTGCGATCGAGGCCGCTGCACGCGGCGAGCATCGACAGGGAAAGGGCGCAGGCTGCGACGGTCAACAGTTTTTTCATGATTGTGGTGGCGTTGTTGGAGAGATGAAGTGGAGAGTCAGGACAGGATTTTTCATCAAATGAATAGAAATTTTGCTAAGGCATGCAAAGTTTTTCAAAATTTGACATGAGGGTGTCGCGTGGATGCGCCGAAGTGCGAACAAACGTGAAACTTGGTATCGACCTCGCGCAAAGGTCAACGCTTGAGATCAAATGGCGTTAGTCGCAAGCAGCGTCGCCGTGCGTCCAGACAATCGGAACGCGGACGGCGTTGTGCAGTCTCCCGTTATCCACTTGAAAAGGAAGGCCCCGAAACATGAGCATCTTTGGAACCATCGTCAGCAAGATTTTTGGCAGGGCCAAGCCGGCCGAGACATTGCCCGCCGAGCCGGTCGCTCCGGCGCCTGCCGACGCATCGGCGGGCGCGCCCGTCGCCGCTGTGTCGACGGCGCTCGCGGATGTCGATGTCGCGGCCGTGATGGACCAGTTGGCCGCGGCGAACCCGCAAAAGCTCGACTGGCGTCGTTCGATCGTCGATCTGATGAAGCTGCTCGACGTCGACAGCAGCCTCGAGCATCGCAAGCAACTGGCGGGCGAACTGAAGTACGGCGGCGACACGAACGATTCGGCGTCGATGAACATCTGGCTGCACAAGCAGCTGATGACGGCGCTCGCCGCGAATGGCGGCAAGCTGCCCGCCGATCTGGCGAACTAAAGCGCCGAGCGACAGCGAACCACCGCGGCAAGCGTAATTCAGATGGCCGCCCGCATCCATTCGATGATCGGGCGGCTTCCCGACGGACTCGCCTGGCAGCGTCCATGCAGCAAAGGCGAGCGGGCCGACACAAGAAAAATCGAAGACACCCGCCCATCTCCGGCCGTGCGACATCCCGTCGCACATCTATCACTGTCCTTCGTGCGGCGTCCTTGACGCGGATCAGGACTTCGAACGCAGCGCGTCCATAGAATCGCGGGGCACATGGGACCTTGTGCGCTTTGCCTTGCAAACCCCACACGTGTTCAGCGTGGTTCAACGATTATTGGGCAAACATGTTAGCCAGAAAAACCTTAAGAGCTTGCCTCTTACCGGTCAGCATCGGTCTGACCGCGTTTCTCACGGGATGTCAACTTGAAGTGCTCGACCCGAAGGGCAGCGTCGGCGTCGCCGAGAAGTCGCTGATCGCGACGGCGACGTGGACGATGCTGATCGTCGTCGTGCCCGTCATTCTGTTGACGTTGTTCTTTGCATGGCGCTACCGCGCGTCGAACAAAAGCGCGGTCTACGCGCCGAAGTGGGCGCACTCCACCGCGATCGAAGTGGTCGTGTGGACGATACCCGCGCTGATCATCCTGTTCCTCGGCATCCTGACGTGGCGAACCACGCACGAGCTCGATCCGTATAAGCCGCTCGAATCGAACGTGAAGCCGATCGACGTCGAAGTTGTCGCGCTCGACTGGAAGTGGCTGTTCATTTATCCCGATCTCGGCATTGCATCGGTGAACCAGCTGGCGATGCCCGTCGGCACGCCCGTCAATTTCCACATCACGTCGGATTCGGTGATGAACTCGTTCTTCATCCCGCAACTGGGCACACAGGTCTACGCGATGGCGGGCATGCAGACGCGCGTGCATCTGATCGCGGATGAACCGGGCGACTACGCGGGCGTGTCGGCGAACTTCAGCGGCAAGGGCTTCTCGGACATGAAGTTCCGCACGCTCGCCGTGAGCACCGCCGACTTCAATGCCTGGGTGCAGAAGGTGAAGGCGTCACCGGAACGGCTCGATATGGACGGGTACTACGCAGTCGCGAAACCGAGCGAGAAAGACCCGGTGCGCTATTTCTCCGCGGTCGACCCGAAGCTGTTCCGCAACGTGATCGCGAAATACAACAGCGGGCGTGTCGTCGAGTTCCGTGACGCCAACTGCAGCACGAACGCTTCGAAGGAGTAACCCATGTTCGGCAATCTGACTTTAGAGGCGATTCCGTTCGATCAGCCGATCATCATGGGCGCGGCCGCGCTGATGGGCCTGATCGTTCTGGCCGTCGTCGTGCTCGTTACGCGCCTGAAAAAATGGCGTTGGCTATGGACGGAATGGCTCACGTCCGTCGATCACAAGCGCATCGGCGTGATGTATATCGTCGTCGCCGTGCTGATGCTGCTGCGCGGTTTCGCCGACGCCGTGATGATGCGCCTGCAACTCGCGCTCGCGAGCGGCGGCGCGGCGGGCTATCTGCCGCCGCATCACTATGACCAGATCTTCACCGCACACGGCGTCATCATGATCTTCTTCATGGCGATGGCGCTGATGGTGGGGCTGTTCAACATCGTCGTGCCGTTGCAGATCGGCGCGCGCGATGTCGCGTTTCCGTTCCTGAACTCGCTGTCTTTCTGGATGACGGCGATCAGCGCGATCCTGATGAACATTTCGCTGGTGATCGGCGAGTTCGCGCAGGTCGGCTGGCTCGCGTATCCGCCGCTGTCGGAGTTGCAGTTCAGTCCGGGCGTCGGTGTCGATTACTACATCTGGGCGCTGGAACTCTCGGGCGTCGGCACGCTGATCACGGCGATCAACTTCTTCGTGACGATCATCAAGATGCGCGCGCCCGGCATGACGCTGATGAAGATGCCCGTGTTCACGTGGACGGCGCTGTGCTCGAACGTGCTGATCATGGCGACATTCCCGATCCTGACGGTCGCGCTGGCGCTGCTCGGCCTCGACCGCTACGCAGACATGCACTTCTTCACGAACGAAGCCGGCGGAAACGCCATGCTTTACCTGAACCTGATCTGGGCCTGGGGACACCCGGAGGTCTACATCCTGGTTCTGCCCGCGTTCGGCATCTACTCGGAAGTGATCTCGACGTTCGCGAAGAAGCCGCTGTTCGGCTACAAGACGATGGTCTACGCGTCGTGCGCGATCATGGTGCTGGCGTTCCTCGTGTGGGCGCACCACTTCTTCACGATGGGCTCGGGCGCCGACGTCAACGCGTTCTTCGGCATCGCAACGATGATCATCGCCATCCCTACAGGCGTGAAAATCTTCAACTGGCTGTTCACGATCTATCGCGGCCGCCTCGAATTCACGGCGCCCGTGCTATGGACGATCGGCTTCATGGTTACGTTCACGATCGGCGGCATGACGGGCGTGATGCTCGCGATCCCGGGCGCGGACTTCGTGCTGCATAACTCGCTGTTCCTGGTCGCGCACTTCCACAACACGATTATCGGCGGCGTGGTGTTCGGCTATCTGGCCGGGTTCAGCTACTGGTTCCCGAAGGTGTTCGGCTTCAAGCTCAACGACAAGCTCGGCAAGAGCGCGTTCTGGTGCTGGTTCGTCGGTTTCTTTGTGGCGTTCACCCCGCTCTACGTGCTCGGCTTCATGGGCGCGACGCGTCGTCTGAACCACTACGACAATCCCGCATGGCAGCCGTACATGATCGTCGCGGCATGCGGTGTCGCGCTGATCGCGGTCGGCGTCGTGTTCCAGGTCGCGCAGGTGGTGGTCAGCATCATCAACCGCAACAAGCCGGCGTATCGCGACGTCACGGGCGATCCGTGGGGCGGCCGCACGCTCGAATGGTCGATCTCGTCGCCCCCGCCCGTCTATAACTTCGCGACGATTCCCGTCGTCGAGGAACTCGATGCGTTCGCGCATATGAAAGAAACGGGCAGGGGCCTCGGCATTCAGGCGGCGTATCAGGACATCCACATGCCTTCGAATACGAGTGCGGGCTTCTTCATCGGCGTATTCAGCCTCGCGTTTGGTTTCGCAGCCGTGTGGCACATCTGGTGGCTCGCGATCGTCTCGCTGCTCGCCATTGCCGTGACCGTGATCGGCCGCAGCTTCGGTCGCGACGACGGCTACTACATCCCGTCCGACGTGGTGCGGGGAATCGAAAACAAAGGCCGCACGCCGCTTCCGAAGCATGTGGAAGTGTCGCCGGCGTTCGCGGAGGTCGAGTGATGCTGCAAAAAGTCCATGCCGCAACCCTGAACGAGGTCGATGGCCATGGCCATCATGGCGAATCGCATTCGGTGTTCGGCTTCTGGCTGTACCTGATGACCGACTGCGTGCTGTTCGCGTCGCTGTTCGCGGTGTTCGCCGTGATGGCGCATCAGTTCAACGCCGGGCCAACCGGCAAGGATCTGTTCGACCTTCCGGGCGTCGCCGTCGAAACGGCTGCGCTGCTATTGAGCAGCATCACGTACGGCTTCGCGATGGTCGCCGCGCGCCGGCAGAATACGCGTGCCGTGCTCGGCTGGCTGGCCGTCACGTTCGTGCTCGGCGCCGTGTTTCTGAAGCTCGAACTGAGCGAGTTCTCACATCTGCTCGCGGAAGGCGCGGGGCCGTCGCGCAGCGCGTTCCTGTCGTCGTTCTTCGTGCTGGTCGGCACGCACGGCCTGCACGTCGCGACGGGGCTGGTCTGGATGGCCGTGCTCGCCGTTCAGGTGGCGCGCGCGCCGCAACTGACGCAGCGCGAAATCACGCGGCTGACCTGCCTGAGTCTTTTCTGGCACTTCCTCGATGTCGTGTGGATTTGCGTGTTCACTTTTGTCTATCTCGGGAGCGCGATCTAAATGGCTCACTCGAATTCCCCTGCGCTTCATGACGAAGCGGGGCACGGCGGTATCGGCGGATATGTGGTCGGGTTCGTGCTGGCTGTGGCCTTGACGGCTGCCGCGTTCGGCGTCGTGATGCAAGGCTGGCTCCCCGCCACATCGGCGCCGTTCGTGCTGGCGGCGCTCGCCGTCGTGCAGATCGTCGTGCACCTGGTGTTCTTCCTGCACATGAGCGTGTCGACATCCGGACAGCGCTGGAACGCCCTTGCGCTTGCCTATACGGTGCTGGCCGCGATGTTCCTGGTGTTCGGGACGGTGTGGGTGATGCACAACGTCAGCATGAACATGATGTCGCGTTGAATCCGTTGCACGGGCATCCGGCCATTGCGCGTCAGTGCGATGGCCGGTGAACGAAAGCCGAAGGACAGCTTTGTCCTTCGGCTTTTTCGTTTAAGCGGAGCGCGAAAAAAAGCGGCAAGCATGGAATGCTTGCCGCTTTCATGTACTGCCTGTTCGTTGGTAGGCTCGATTGGACTCGAACCAACGACCCCCACCATGTCAAGGTGGTGCTCTAACCAGCTGAGCTACGAGCCTAGCGAAGAGCGCGAATTATAGAGACACACATTCGATCGCGCAAGTGCCTGGGGCAATTTTATTGTCGATGACAAAATCGCCCGGTAAGCGGGGCGAAGCAGCGGCTTCGGATGGGACCGCGCAAGGTGCTCCACAGAGCGGCGCGAGACAGCTACGATGGCGATGATGCTTCTCGGAGGCGAGCCGGGCCATGAAGAAAAATGTTCGTCAGCATTCTCCGCGAGTCGTTCGCGATCACACGCATGCCATGTGGCGCGACCTGGCCGTGTCGTTCCTGCCGTTCGTGGTGCTGTTCGCCGTGCTCGCCTGGCTCGTGATATGGCTGGTCGATCCCGCGCCGCCGCGCTCGATCACGATCAGCGCCGGGCCGCACGACAGCTCGTTCATGCAGTACGCGCAGGAATATCGAAAGATACTCGGTCGCAATGGGGTGACGCTCAACGTGCTGGAGTCCGATGGCTCCGTGCAGAATCTCGACCGGCTGCTCGACCCGAAACAGAAGATCGATGTCGCGCTCGTGCAGGGCGGCGTCTCGGCTGGCCGGGATACGACGTCGCTGATGTCGCTCGGCACGGTGTCGTACGTGCCACTGATCGTCGTGTATCGCGGCAAGGGGCTGTCGCAATTGTCGGATCTGGAAGGCAAGCGGATCGCGATTGGCCGCGAAGGCAGCGGCACGCGGATGTTGTCCCTCGAACTGCTCGGGGCGAACGGCATCCTGCCGGGCGGCGAGACGACGCTCTTGTCGCTCGACGGGCTCGACGCCGCCAAAGCGCTCGTCACCGGCGAGATCGACGCGGCGCTCTTGAGCGGCGACTCGACCGCGCGGGCGATGATCCTGCGTCTGCTGACCATTCCGGGCGTGTCGGTGATGAATTTCAACGAAGCGGATGCCTACACGCGGATCTTTCCGTATCTGGACAACCTCGATCTGCCTGTTGGCCTGCTCGATCTGAGGCGCCGCATTCCGCCCGAGCCGCTGCATCTGATCAGCCCCACCGTCGAGATGGTGGCGCGCGCGAACCTGCATCCGGCGATATCCGATCTGTTGATCGAAGCTTCGCAGGAAGTGAATGGCCCGGCAGGACTGTTGCAGAAGGCGGGTCAGTTTCCCAATTCCGTCGCACGGGAATTCCGCATCAGCGAGGATGCGACGCGCTACTACAAATCCGGCAAGAGCTTTCTGTACCGGACGCTGCCGTTCTGGCTCGCGACGGTGGTCGACCGGTTGCTGGTGTTGCTGCTGCCGATCGCCGTGCTGCTGATTCCGGCGTTGCGGCTCATTCCTGCGCTGTTCAGCTGGCGCGTGCGCTCGCGGATTTACCGGTACTACGGCGCGCTGATCGCAATCGAGCGCGACGCGATGCGCAGTTCATCGGACGAAGAACGCGCGAAGCTGCTTGCGGAACTGGATGGGATCGAGTCGTCGCTGAATACGCTGCGGATGCCGCTCGCCTATGCCGATGGGTTTTATGTGCTGCGCGAGCATGTGCGGTTCGTGCGGGAGCGGCTGGAGGGTGTCCGGGAGCGCGTGCATGCGCGGCAGTAGCGGAGTGTGCTGCACGAGAGCGTCGGGATGAAAAGTCGTGATGCGTCAGTGGGATAAGGCGCGAGTCCGGGTGTTGTCCACAGGGTTGTGCACGAAAACTGTGGATAACATCGGGGCAGCATTTCGAGCGATAGTGGATGCATCACCTGCAATCTGAATCGCATCAATGACTTGCGCGAGTCTTGCGCAGGATACTCACAGGCTTACCCACGAAAGCTGTGGATAAATCTGCCCCGCGCCGGATCAAGGTCTACACACATTCATTCTGTTTAAATTCAACAACTTGGTCGTTGGCGTATGGCCCTGCGGTTGTCCGTAAGACGGAACACCGCAGGGTGCAGAAGGAGATCTTGCATCCATGCGACAAGGACGTCTGTCTCGTGCGTCGTGAACGGGACATCGAGATCGATGCCAGACGCCCCGATCAACGCAGCGTGGCTCGGAGCGAGGATGCTGTGACGTAAATCCCTGGTCCCCGTCAGAGGAACGCTAATTAATCAGCCGTAAGGACTTTGCCAATAGCACTGATCGGGAATCCCGTGACCGTCCCAGTCGTAACAGACGTCCCAGCCACCGCCCCCTTCTCCTGCACGAGCGGACTGCGTCGTGAATAACAGTGTAGAGATTGCAAATAAAACGAAGGCAGCGAGTTTCACTTTCATTTAAGTTTCTCCTGGCTTTACTCGTTTGAAATGGCCGCTATTGCGACCACTGTGCTGCAAGGTTGAGAAAACAACCAGGCAGCTATTTCATCGTATCGATTAGACGCATATGAAGATGTAGGGCGAAAAGAAAGATTGCTCGTAGTGATCTATTTCGGTGTAGGGAAAAGCCGAACCATCGGACCCCTCAGGTCAGTGCAACGGGGTATGTCAGTTCGATGTGAAGTTGTTCGACGGCGCCCCAGCAGAGGGTGCCGCACAGATAGCTGATGTCGGGTGACGGTCACCACAGCTATTGGAACCGGGGCATGTGCACGAACAGGGTATGTGATGACGGCCCAGTGGGCCTCTAACGACAGGGCCACACGTGACCTCACTCTCTCAAAGTGGGTGAGTGCGCGCCGCTATACGATTGACTGACCGAGTCTCGCCCGTCTCGACTCCAGGTAGCGGAACTGGCACCGGCCCGTCATCTCCATCGCAAGGCTTCGCATTGATGCTTTGCCACAAGCAGGCTCCTTTTTATCTTTCGTCAACCGTTTTGCACAATCTTTGCCTGGTCGGATGATTTTCGAATATATCTGATACCAATTCCTGTGGTGATCAGGTTAAGTATCAGATTGGCCTTGCGCAGGATCTGGTGCATGCAGAATACATGGCATGACTAATTAACACGGGGTGGTAATGAGAGACATAAAGGGCCGAGAAGTGGCGCGGCTCGGTGACACTACCGATCACGGCGGCACCATCATCGAGGGCGCTTCCGACTTTACGCAGATGGGCATTCCTGTTGCGCTGGACGGTCATCTGACCGGGTGTCCGAAGTGCGGCGGGCCGTTCCCTATCATCGCGACAGGGGAAATGACCCACAAGGGCAGGCGTGTCGCGTACATCGGCGATCAGACGGTGTGCGGCGCAACCCTTGTGCGGGTCTGACATGGGCATATCAATGTTCAAGCCTCTGCAGACACGTACGCTGTCTGTTCGCTGCGATGCTTTCCCCACCTGGGGCAATGATGAAGTGCTCGCCCCGGTGCGTCTCAGGGGCACGGAGGCGCTTGGCAAGCTCTTCCGCTACGAGCTGGACCTGATGACCATCGACTCGCCGACGCTCCGTGTCTACGAGGCGCGCAAGATGATCCGGCCAGACGAGCTCGCGGGCGCGGTCATCGACATGATCATCGAGTTCGAGGGCAAAGGCACGTTCATACCAGGCATGCCAGGTCACTCAGGCGCGTGCAACATCGGCGCGGGAACCCGCACGATCAGCGGCCTGATTACCAGCGTCCAGATCACCGGCAGCGACGACCGGCATATGTACTACCGGTTCATCGTGCGACCCAGTCTGTGGCTGACAAAGAAAGCCGTTGAAAACCGCATTTTCCAGAACAGCAACGTCGTCGAAATCACCGAAGACGTGCTGGCGGACTACAACATCGTGGTCGAGCAGCGGCTCGCTGCGCCGGGCTTCCGCGGTGGCTATCCGGTGCGCGACTATGTGCGGCAGTTCTGGTGTTCGGATTTTGAGTTCCTCACCATGCTATGGCGCGAGTGGGGGATCTATTACTTTTACGACGGAAGCAAGCTCGTCCTGTGCGATTCGCCCGGCTCGCACAGGACGCACGACGACATGTGTGACGAGGTGCGCTATCACGCACCGGACGGCGCACGCATTGATGAGGAACACATTCACCGGCTGGAAGTGTCGCGCAGGATCACGACCGGCCAGGTCGATCTTGTGGATTATGACTACACGCAGTCACGGGCGATCTTCACGGGCGAGAGCTATAACAACAGTGGCCCCTCCGAGCAGGCCAGGCATTACCAGTGGGGCGACTACTCGCAGCCCCTCGCGGGTGCGCAGGGGCTGTCATCCGAATTGAGCGACTACGAGACCGAGGCCAACAATCTGGCGAATGTGCGGCTGGATGCAATGCGTTGCCGCCGCCAGCGGCTGAAAGGCACCGGCAACCTGCGCGGACTTTCGACGGGCAAGACCTTCTGGCTGATCGACCATCCCGAGCAGTCCGTCAATGCAGATTACCTCGTGGTATCCACGACAATCGATATCCGCAATAGCGGGCTGGAAGCGCAACGCACAGGCGGCGAGAGTGCTTATCAGTGCGTGACGGATTTCGTGCTGCAACCGGCCAATACGTTCTTCAGGAACAGACTGAAAAAGAAGCCCCGTGCGCATGCGGAAACTGCTGTCGTGACCAGCCACGATGACCGGGCTGTATGGCCCGATGCGTACGCGCGTGTCAAGGCTCATTTTGTCTGGGACCGGCGCAATGAGGCAGATCTGAATTCAAGCTGCTGGTTACGCGTGGCGTCGCCGTGGCAGGGCAACGGCTATGGCTTTATCGCGATTCCGCGCATTGGTGATGAAGTGACGGTCAGCTATCACGAAGGCGATCCCGACAAGCCTTTCGTGTCCGCGAGCAAGGTCAACCAGTTCAACCAGCCGCCGTGGAAACTACCCGACAATCTCGCGTTGACCGGATTGCGCAGCCGTGACCTGGAGGGAGGGAATGCCAACCATGTGCTCACCGACGACACGCCCGGCAAGCTGCAGGTGCAGATTGCAAGCGATCATGCGCAGTCGCGGCTTGTGCTGGGGTACAACACGCGCATCGACGGGCGTAAAGGACGTAGCGACCCGCGTGGCGAAGGTTTCGAGCTGGCGACCGAGAAGGTTGGTGTCGTGCGGGCTAACACAGGCATGCTGGTGACCACTGAAGCACGTAGCGGGGCGGGTGCGCCAGCGAAAGACATGGGGGAAACGGTCGCGCGGCTGACGAACGCGCAGACTCTGCACGACGATCTTGCAACAGTCGCGCAACAGAATGAAGCGCAGCAACCGGGCAGTGAACAGAGCGATGTGACCCGGGCAATTGGCACGCAGAACAACGCGATTTCAGGCGATACCGCCAGTGGTGAAGAATTTCCGGAGTTCACGCGGCCTGACATGGTTTTGTCAAGCGCTGCGGGTGTCGCGGTAACTGCACGTTGCGGGGTTCACGTTGCGGCGAATGACGACGTTGCTGTTACCGCAGGACGTAACGTCGCTCTGGCCGCTGCCAGGTCACTGTACGCAAGCGTACGCGATACCGTGTCAATGTGTGTGATGCGTGGCCCGATGAAGCTTGTATCGGCGATGGATCGCATTTCGATTGTTGCGCGTAACAGCCTGATTGAACTGCGGGCGAGAGAGAAGGTGTCGATTGGCTCTCTCGATACGGTTGAAGTGCTCGCGTCAAATAAGCTGGTATGGAACGCGGGCGGGACGCAGGTGGTAATTGACAGTAGTGGTTTTACCGTCTACACGGGTGGAAAGGTGATGTTTCACTCCGCCGACGTGAAGCAGGAGAATCCGCTGTCGGTGCCCGCAGGACTTGCGCCCTTGGCCCCGCATCCTATCGAGCTTAGTTGTTCTGCACTACAGGCCAATGAATTCAACGGGGCGACGACGGATTCATCCTCCCGTCCGGTGGCACAACAGGGTGAAGCTGGGGCGCATCTGTCAATGCAGCCCTTGGCTTCGGGACAGTCTGGTGCGTTAAGTCAGGCGAACAATGGGCAGAGTGGCTCAATGTTCGAGCCGGACCATTCGTGTACCTGGAAGCTACGTGATATTCAGCAGAAGAACTTCTACAGGGCGATGGAAACGGTTGACTACAGGGGCGTTTTCCAGGATGGCACACCCTACAACGGAGGTGCAATAGTTAGAGGGGGCGGAGGAGGTACGTTCGACATGTATTTCGAGGCCAGCACCCACACCATAACTGCGACCGTCCGAATACTTGTTCATGCAAAGGTTGTTCAGGTCGTCAATGCGCAGACGGGCGAGCCTGAAAAGAATGCTGACGGTTCGATCAAGACGGTTCCTTATCACACAAGCAAAGACCAGCCGCCGGGCACACCGGGGCGAAGAATCGTAGATCGTCCTTTTTCTGAAGTCGGCAGCTTCAACAGCATGAAGGGTGATATCGAAGCTGTTCTGAATCAGGACGGGTATAAGCTCGCTGTCTCGAACTGCCCCAGGCGTGATCAATGCTCTTGTAAGTTTCCAGTTTTTTTCAGGGTCGAGTTTGTTTCGCCGGATAGCAGGGACGCACATCATGCTGAGATCAATTTGTATCCGACTGCGGAGCGGGCCGATTCAGCAAACTGGGGGGAGAAGGGGGTTAGCGTACGGAGTGGTGTGGTGACTAATCTGCCAGTAGACCATGTGAAGGCTCATGAGGTGGGCCATCTGCTCAGCTTTCCGGATGAATACTACGACCAGGGGGGCAGTGTCCACAAGGACTATGTAAAGCCGGATCAGACAATTAACTTGTCATTAGCACAGAACAACCCCAACAAGGACACTTGGCAGGGAACAACAAGAGACAACCTGATGGGGAGGGGGATGTTTAACCAGACCTCGGTTACACCACCGCATTACATATACCGGATTCGCGACTGGTTTCAGCAGAAGGTTGGTCGGCAGTGGAGTGTCACGAAATGAATTCGATTGTACGCACGGTTCTTACGCAAGGTATTGGTCTCGCAATGACGATGAGTGTCGCTATGGCAAACGATCTTAAGCAACCTGCCAATGAAATATCAACTGTCAGCTTCAACGGGCTTAGTCTGGCGCCCTCAACCTTCACAATTGGAGCCGGGTGGTTCACTCTTGCAATGAGAGGTCAGACAGGAGCCGGTGCGATGACCGGGATTGGTGTGTTCGAAGGTACGCTTTCCGAACGCGACGAAGCAAGCTTTCGCGAACTCAGGACTGCTGTTTGTTCGATTGATCCTGGTACGCTGAGGGCGCCGAGAAATGACCTCTACCTTGCCGCGATACTTTCCTGCCCAGATGGGAGTAAATTCGATTCAGCTTTCAACCTTATCGGCTTGGGTGAGCCTGGAGAAAAGATAAACCGCTTCGTAGGTGATTTGCTGTCGTCGTTTTCCAGGCATGGGGAGCCGGTAGCCAAACTGGACGTGTCTGCAACTGTAGAGACCCGTGGCAGCAAGCTGCTAGTTACTCTCACGTTTTCCAACAGTGGGCGGGAGGACGTGATGTTCGCAAGTCCTTCGACGTGGGAAGGCATACCTAATCCGATCGCAGGAAAGTCGTACACAGAAGTTGTCGGAGCGAAAGGAACAAAAACCGACGAGCAGTTTTTCATGCAATTCGGCGGCGGTGCATTAGTCGACAAGTCGAACTTCACCGACGCGGTTATGCGGGTGCCCGCGGGGCAGACGCGTATGGTCAGGTTTCTTACCTATCCTGATCGGCGCTTCGTGAAAGGCCGATACGCAATTAACGGAGGCTTGTTTATTGGGAAGGTGTTGCAGCCAGAAAAGCTGGCGGGCAGAGCGGATTTCACCTTCAAGCAGACAGACGTGATTTTTGCTGAGGATTTCCCTGCAACAACACGTGATCTGAACAACTTCGAAGATCATCGCCGTCAGCAGTTGTTCAATCAAATCCACCTCATTGGTGATGTTGTTGAAGAGAGCGGTTATTACCGTGCGTATGACAAGAGCAACGTACGCGATGATTTTCCGCAGATTCTCCGTAGAGGTGACAGGTTTCCCGACCGTACGATGGAGCACCAGCAGGGCGGCTCCCGCAAAAGCGTTGGCCCGGCCACAATGTGGCGCTGGGAAGCTTACCCAGACTCGAAGATGACGGCCCTGACGGGCGAATGCTGCCCGCGTAGCGGTTATTGGATTCCTGACATGCCGGGCGGCCTCACCACAACTGCTTTTCATACCTTCAAGGTGGCAGGTGACAAGCGCCGGATAATGGAGGGTGATGTGATGCCGCGCCTGGGCCTCGGAGATGACAGCGGCATATGCTGGACGTGGCTTGGCGATATCGGTTAGGAAAAAATGCCGTACCTTCAGGCGCAGCGAATCAGGACACTCTAGCAATTGTCTGATACGCCGGCTGTGTCTGAGATGTCAGCCTGTGAACGCCGGTCGCAGCAGGTCGAGGACCTGATGACATCCGTTGGCGCCGACGCAGTTCTCCGCCTGCTGCATCATCCGCTCGTCCAATTCCTTCTAAACGTTAAATCGCAGCGTTACGCGTTCGAAGTCGAACGTCGCTTCCGTACCGCAGCGCATCGAAAAACGTCCAGGAATGGATGTCTGAGGACGCAAAGGGGACGCAATATTCACCACACGCCCTCCGCAATCCATATGCACGGCCGCTGATTATCACAGGATGTAATTCACACGCCGCCATGGATAGCCACCATCAGGCAAGACATTTGCTGAGCAGTGACCAATCGCGCCGCTCCCGGTTGCGCTGAAGCTGGAGGTCCCATGCGCGTTCGTCCCTTTCTGATTGCGATTGTCGTCGTTCCGCTTGCCGCCTGCGCGGCGCCATCTACGGCGCCGGAAGAAGCGAGCTTCGGCCCTTCGCCGACATTACCCGCGCCCGCCAAATCGCTCGTGCCGACGGTCCACGTCGCGCCTGTCGAAGCGCGTGCAGCCGGCACGCATCCGGGCGCGCCGCCTGGATTCGCGGTCACGCCGTTCGCCACGAATCTCCAGCATCCGCGCTGGCTCTACACGCTGCCGAATGGCGATGTGCTGGTCGCCGAAACCAACACGCCGCAGCCGCATGACAAAGGCCGTGGCGTGGTCGGGTGGATCACGAAGCAGTTTCAGAAGCGCGCAGGCGCCGGTGTGCCGAGCCCTGACCGCATCGTGCTGCTGCGCGACGCAGACGGCGACGGCACCGCCGAAACGCAAAGCGTATTCATCGACAAACTGCATTCGCCGTTCGGCATGGCGCTGATCGGCAATCAACTCTATGTCGCCGATACCGACGCGCTGCTGCGCTTCGATTACGTCACGGGCGAAACACAGATCGCATCGCAGGGCGTGAAGGTGGCCGATTTGCCTGCCGGCCCGATCAACCATCACTGGACCAAGAATATTCTTGCGAGCCGCGACGGCAAGCGGCTCTACATCACGGTCGGTTCGAACAGCAACGCCGCGGAGAACGGCGTCGAAGCAGAGTCGGACCGTGCCCGCATTGTCGAATTCGATATCGCGAGCGGCACGATGCGGCCATATGCAACCGGCCTGCGCAATCCGAACGGGATGGCGTGGCAACCTCAGACGGGCATGCTGTGGACGACCGTGAACGAACGCGACGAACTGGGCGACAACCTCGTGCCCGACTACATGACTTCGGTGAAGGACGGCGCGTTCTATGGCTTTCCGTTCAGCTACTACGGCCAGCATGTCGATTCGCGCGTCAAGCCGCAGAACCCGGAGATGGTCGGGCGAGCCATCGCGCCGGACTATGCGCTCGGCAATCACACGGCATCGCTCGGGTTGGCGTTCTATGACGGCAAGCTGTTCCCGGACCGTTACCGCGGCGGTGCGTTCGTCGGTCAGCACGGCTCGTGGAACAGGAAGCCGTTCGCGGGCTACAAGGTAATCTTCGTGCCGTTCGAGAATGGCAAGCCGTCGGGCGGACCGGAAGATTTTCTGACGGGATTTCTGACGCCGGATGGGCACGCGGTTGGGCGGCCCGTCGGTGTCACGCTGGATGCGCGCGGCGCGCTGCTGGTTGCCGACGATGTCGGCAACGCGGTGTGGCGAATCGCGCCCGCGACGGGAACGGCGGGCACGAAGTAAACGCTATGACAGACGTCAGAGAGAAGCGAGCATCAAAGCGAGTTACGGACGGTTGTACATCGCATTCCAGTCCGCAGCCGACACGCCCGGGCGGCCCGACTGCGATGCGTTAGCGACACCGCCGTAACCGCTGGCTGCGCCGTTTTGAGCATCGACGCGTGCTTGCGCAGCCTGGATCTCATCGGGGTAGTGCGCTTCCGTGCCTGCGCCCGGGCGATAGCCGGCCTTTTCCAGCTGAACCAGTTCCGCGCGGACCTGAGCGCGAGTCACGGGCTGGTTCGACTGAGCGAACGACACAGCAGGGATAGCGAGAACGGCAGCGACGGCAACAGCCTTGATCAGCGACTTCATGATGAACCTCCAACTTTGCTTTCGACTTTGCGAACAGCCCTGTTCGCAATCAGTTGAAGCTAGTGTAGGTATGTAGGCGCTTAAGATTAAGACCATCCCGTGGAAGTGACTTTTCCAGATTTAAGGGTTTACCCCTAAGTGCCCGCCGGGTGGGCGTCAGCGCCGTTCCAGCTTCAGCTTTTTTCCATAGCCGGTCAGTTCGAGGTAGCCGTGGCCTGCGGGTTGCCCGTCGCGGCGGATGGCGACAGCGCCCTCCCAGTAGAGGGCTCCCGTCGATTCGCTCGAATCGAGTTCCTGGTCGTCGAGCAATGGCGTCAGTTGCCAGCGGGTGTCGCCCGTGCGGACGACGGTCGCCACCGGGTATTGCGTGCTGGTGCGCGGCGAGCGCCACTGGCGGGTCGGCGAGAAGTCCACGTCGCCGGGGCCGTATTGCGTGACGCGGCCATCGGCCGTGCGCAGCGCAGCGTGCGCCCAGACTGCGCGGCCATCGGCGGCGCGCACCTTGAACGCCATCAGCGCGGCGCCGTCCGCCAGGTTCGCGCCGAGCCAGTCCCAGCCGACGGCATCGGATGCGAGCAGCGTGCTCGACCATTCGTGATCGAGCCACGCGCTACCCGTGACGGGCGTCGGCGTCGCGGCGCGGCTCGCGCCATCGGCGGAGGGACGCACGACGCTGCCCGTCACGCGCAGTTGCGGCTCGCTGTAGTAGTAGCTCGCCTGTTCCGGCAGCCGTCCTTTGCGCGAGTAGCCGTTGTCACCTTGAAGCAGCGGCGCCTGCGTCGGCGTGAACGTCAGATGCAGCGCGAAGCCGGCCGCCTCGGCACTCACGTCGTAGTGGCCGTCGGGCGCGCGGACCATACGCCACGTATCGAGCCGCACATCGGTGTTGTCGGGCTTTGCGTAGGCGAGGCCGAAGCCTTGTCGCGCGATCTTCTGGTCGTGCACGAGCCGCCCCAGCTTCGGATCGCTGAGCGCGGCGTGCGCGACGATCAGTTGCGTCGGCGCGAACGCGCTGGGATCGCTCGCCGGATGGCCCGTAGCCGAGCGGAAAAACGTGATCTGGAAACCGAGCGGCTGATGATCGGGCGTCTCCAGCCAGCCCGTCGCGTACCACCATTCGGTGCGAAACGCGGGATGCGCGCCCGTGTCGCGCGGCAGTTCGATCGACTTGCCCGGCGAGACGACCGCGAACTGCGGTTCGGCCGCGAACACGAACGATGCGCTAACGAGGCACGTACACGCGAGCGACAGAATACGGGCGGCACGCATCACCAGTCCTCCCTGACCGCGCGCACGGCATCGACGGAAACAGCACGGCGGCCCGCCGCAACGGCCGTCGTGCACGACGACGCGAGCATCACGAGCGCCAGCACGGATAGCAGCGTCCACGGTACATGCAGCGACATGCTCCAGTGAAACGACTGCGGATTGACGACGAACACGAGGATCAGGCTGATCGCGAAGCCGAGCACGCAGCCCATCGCGATGCCGAGCGCGGTGAGCAGTCCGCCTTCCGTCGCGAGCAGCGCGAGAATCTGTCCGCGCGTCACGCCCACATGTCGCAGCATGCCGAACTCGCGCGAGCGCGACAGCGTCTGCGCCGAAAACGTCGCCGCGACGCCGAACAAGCCGATCACGATCGCGACGGCTTCCAGCAGATACGTGACGGCGAAGCTGCGGTCGAAGATCGTCAGCGTGCGCGCGCGGATCTCGCCGGGTTGCGCGAAGTCGAGCGCGCTCGCGAACGGCAACGCGCCCATCGCGGCGATGGCCTGCGCCGCGCTCACGCCGTGCTCCAGGGTAAGGGCGGCGTCGGTCGCGCCGGTGTCGCCCGTGAGGCGCCGGTAGTCGGCCAGACGGATCTGCAGCGCGCCCGTCTGCCGCACGTAATCGCGCCATATGCCCGCGACGACGAACACGGCACCGTGCTCGCCGATCGGCAGCATCAGCCGTTGACCGACGTGATAGCCATACAGATCGACCATCGCTTCCGATGCCCACACGGGCGTCTCGCTGGCGTGCAATGCGGACGGCGGCAGGATCGCGCCGGTGATCTGCAGGTTCGCGCCGGGATCGGCGGCATCGATTTCGCGGGCGAGCAAGGCGACGGACGGCCGCGACGCGTCGAGCGTCAGTTGCGAGGTGCGCGCGAACGCGGCGTGCCGGATGCCGCGCGTGGCGGCGAGCATCGCCTGCTGTTGCGGGTTCAGGCCGCCCGTGTCGCCGTTCGGCGCGACGCGCACATAGACGTCGGCGGACAGCAGGTGCGCGAGCCAGTCTTCGACCGACACGCGGAAGCTCGACACCATGATCGCCATCGCGACGATCAGCGTGAAGCTCGACAGCACGCCGCCCATCGCAATCGATGCCTGACCCGGCGCGTTCGCAAGGCGCGCGAGCGCCAGCGCGATCACGGGCGCGGCGGGCCGCCGTGGGCTGGCATCGAGCGTACGGCTCAGCGCGCGAAACAGCAGCGACGTGACGCGCGGCATCAGCGCGATGCCGCCGATCAGCAGCAGCGCGACGGCGAGATAGCCCGCAATCGGCACGTCGAAGACGGGCGGCGTCTGCGTCAGCGCCACGCCGAGCGCAATGCAGGCGAGCGCGGGCCATGGCGTCGACAGCTTGCCGAGCGCGCTTTCCTCGCCGCCTGCTTTCAGCGCAGGCGCGGGATGCGCGCGCGCCGCTTCGAGCGCGGGCACGAGACTGCCGAGCAGCGATACGCCGATGCCGAGCGCAACGAAGATCGCGCTGGCGATGGGCTCGAAGCCGACTGTCGGTTGAACGCCGGGGAAATAGCCGCCGCCCAGATCGCTGCCGAAAAAGCGCAGCACGACAGAGGCGAGCACAAAGCCGAGCGCGATGCCGGCGATCGAGCCGAGTGTGCCGAGCAAGGCGCCTTCGAGCAGAATCTGCCGCAACAGCTGCGCCCGCGTGAGGCCGAGCACGCGCAGCATCGCGAACTGCGCGCGCCGGCGCACCACGCCGAGCGCTTGCGTCGAGAACACGAGAAACGCGCCCGTGAAGAGCGCGACGAGCGCGAGCACGTTCATGTTGATCCGGTAAGCGCGCGACAGTCGGTCGGTACGGCTTTCGACATCGCGCGTTTCGCCCACGGCGAAGCGGCTGCCGAGCTGGTCCTGCAACGCGTGCCGGAAGCGTTCGCGATCGACGCCGCGCTCGAGTTGCAGATCGACGCGCGACAACTTGCCGATGCGCCCGAAGCGCCATTGCGCAGCCGCGATGTCCATCACCGCGATGCGTTGCCCGGGCCGCGCCCGCACGATGCCGCCCGCCACGCGCAGACGCACGTCGGACGTGCCGCTGCGCAACGTCACCGTCTCGCCGACGCGCACGCCGAGCCATTGCTGCGCGGCGGGCGAGAGGAAGATGGCGTCGCTCGCGAGCGCGTCGAGCGGGCTGTCGCTGTCTGCTACACCTGTCAGATCGGGCGCGATGCGGCTTGCGCGGAACATGTCGATGCCGAGCACTTTCAGCGGCGCGGTGCGGTCCGGCACGGTCACGTCGAGTTCGAGCACGGGGCTGGCGAGCGCGACGCCGGGCTGTGTCGCGAGTCGGGGATAGGCGCTTTCGTCGAACGTGGGTTGCGCGCCGCGCACCTGCAGGTCGGCCTGGCCCGACAGGCTGCGTGTCGCCGCCGAGAATTCGTTGAACGCAGCGCTGTTGATCAGTTGCACGGCATAGCCGAGTGCGACACCGAGCGCGATGGTCGCAATCGCGATCAGCGCGCGACCTTTGTGGCTGTGCCATTCGGCGGCGAGCAGCCAGCGGGTGAGGGTACGCAGGCCGTGGCGCGTGGTGTGCGCGCGGTGCGCGGTTGCGTTCAGCGCGGTGTCATTCATGGTTTTGGCGCGACGCGTGGGGCGAGGTTGCTTGCATCGCGTGCAGCTTGCCTTCGCTCAGGATGAGCACGCGATCGGCAACGGCTGCTGCTGCTTGCGAATGCGTGACCATCATCGTCGCTGCGCCGTTGGCTTTGGTTTCGTCGCGCAGCAGCATGAGCACTTCATGCGCGGTGTCGGGGTCGAGATTGCCCGTGGGCTCATCGGCGAGGAGCAGCGTGGGGCGATGCACCAGGGCGCGCGCGATGGCGACACGTTGCAGTTCGCCGCCCGATAGCTGGCGGGGCATGTCGTTGCCGCGTCCCTCGAGGCCGACGGCGGCGAGCATGTCGCGTGCGCGTTGGGGGGCGATGCCGTTCAGCAATAGCGGTAGCGCGACGTTTTGCGCGAGCGTCAGATGTGGCAGCACGTGGAACGCCTGGAAGACGAAGCCGAGTTTCTCGCGGCGCAGACGGGTGGCGGCGTCGTCGTTCAGCGTGGAGACGGGCGTGCCGTCGATGAGCACCTCACCGGAGTCGGCGTGGTCCAGGCCCGCTATCAGGTTCAATAGCGTTGATTTGCCGACACCCGAGTCGCCCATTATTGCTATGAATTCGCCTGCGGCGAGCTTGAAGTCGAGGTCTGCGAGTACCACGCGGTTTGTAGCGTAGGCTTTGCTCAATGAGCGGCATTCCAGGGCAGGGCGGAGGTCCGGGCGGTGTAGTTCGGTCATTGAGGTGGGTTTCGGTTTTTTGTCTGCGACGCTGGGTGGTTTGGTGGCTGCGGTAGCGGTTTGGTTTGCTTGTGTTTGCGCTGGCATCCGCGTGATGTTATTGGTTTGCTAGCGTTGCCCCTGTGCGGGGCGGCACCTACTTTTCTTTGCCGCCGCAAAGAAAAGTAGGCAAAAGAAAGCGGCTCACACCGCCAGTGCTTGTGTTTGCCTGAGGGCCCCCAAAGGGTCTTACGCTTCACACGGCAACCACGTGACCGACGTCCGTTGCCAGCGCTCTTGCAGTGCGCCTCACCCGCTTCGCGCACCCGAGTTACGTCACACCCCACCGGACATTCCGCTGCCGCCCAGGTGGCAAACTGTGTGTAGGCCGTAGTACCGCACCCGCCTCACTTCGGCCCCGACGCGATGTGCCACCATGTAGGAGCGCTGCCCTATACGACGGCACGACCTACACACAGTTTGCCGCAATGCGGCCGAACGTGTTCGACAACACCGAATCATAGTGAGGCTATCTGAAGTAGGGGATGCGTTCATTCAAAGCGTTGGCAACGCACGCAAACAGATACGCTGCCGTATGGAGGATGGGGACGTTGGGGGCCCGTGGAAAAGAACAAGGGCTGGCGGTGTGAGCCGCTTTCTTTTGCCTACTTTTCTTTGCGGCGGCAAAGAAAAGTAGGTGCCGCCCCGCACAGGGGCGACGCTTGAACGGGTAAGTCATAACGCCGAGGCCAGCGCAAACACAAGCAAACCAAACCAAACCAAACCGCTAGCGCAGCCACCAAACACAATCAAACCACCCAGCGTCGCAGACAAAAAAACTCAAAACGTCAGATCATGCAACTTCTTCATCCCATCCAGCAGCCATTGAAAAATCGACTGCTCCGACTGAGCAACAGGCGTCGGCGTCCCGAGCTTACCTAACGTATCCTGCCTCCTCGACAGCATCTCACACATCTGTCTGGCGACATCCGGCTTATCCTTGAGCAGCGGCGTCAAGTCCTCCTTCTTCAACTGATAAACAGTCGCCGACGTAAGCGCCGAAATGGTCACGCGCGCAGGCATGCCGGCCAGTAAGCCCGATTCCCCCAACGCATCACCCGGCCCAAGCCGCGTCACCTCGACAGGCCCAGACGCATCTTCAGCCACGACAGAAAGCACACCCGAATCGACAATGGTCAAATGGTCGAGCACGTTATCCGGCGTGACCACGGTGTCACCACGCTCATATGAGCGACGCGAAAGCAAAGGCGCGAGACGCTGCAACTCTTCGGCCGTCAACGCGGCGAAAATGTCGACGCGCCGCAGCAGCGCGATACGCGGATCGGCTTGCGCAGCCAGCGAAGCAGACGACGCCACATAACCCGCGCCAAGCGGCCTCAGTTCGACACCCGCTGCCTGCAGCTGCCGGTAACACAGGTCATACAGTTCATTCGTGACGGCGAGCTTCTTGCTCATGTCATCGACATATGCGGTCGCCTCGTAGGTGACGGACATCGCGCTGCTACGCTTCACGATCGCATACGGCGCCGGGTCGGCAATCACCGCGCGCACACCCGCCAGCGCCCGTTCGAGTGCGGCCACCACCACGCTCGGGCGCGCTTCGGGCGTGATTTCCAGCATCAAGGTGACGCCGTGCAGCGACGGCGGCCGGCTGTTGTTCGTGATCTTTGCCTTCGCCGCAACGGCGTTGGGCACGATCACGATGTTGCCTTGCGAGGTCAGCAGATGCGTCGCGCGCCAGTTCATCTCCAGCACCTTGCCCTCGACGCCGTCGATGATCACCCAGTTGCCGATGTGATACGGCTCGGTCGTGTTGATCACGATGCCGGCAAACACGTCGCTGAGCGTGCTCTGGATCGCAAGACCCAGCACGATCGCGAGCGCGCCCGATGTCGCGACCAGCCCGCGCACCGGCAGTTCGAGCACGAAACCAAGCGCCGCGACGGCAGCCGCGAGAAACACCACCGCGCCGAACACGTCCGAGAAGAGCCGTTGACGGCGCCAGGTCTGCGGCAACAGCAGCGTGTCGAGCAAAAGGCTCAGCAGGCGCGCGCCCATCAGCCACCAGATGATTTCGAGCACCTGGCCCAGCACGTGCAACGGCGTCGAATCCGCATAGGGCGCCTGCGAGAACGGACTCAGGCCCGAGCCGAATAGCAGCGCGCTGAACGCGGCATAAATGCACAGGCGCACCAGCAGCCGCGCCACTTCGTTTTTGGGTGTGGTGCAACGCCAGATCACGACATCGACTGCGACGAGCGCAAAGCCAAAAATCAGCGGATTGTTCACGCACACTCCATAGCGGGGTTGAACGGTCAAAGAGACGTGCAGGGCAGCAGGTTCAAATCGTCGTTGGCAGCCGCTGATTGCAACGGCTGTTTGCGACAGTAGCACGGCCTCGTGCAACGCGGCGTCATGCCCAGTTCCATGACGCCGCGCGCCGCGCATTCAAGCCATTTTCTACGACATTTTTAATCGCGATGCAGCAGAGCGTACGTCGACTCCGGAACGCATCGTCACTTCACGTTGAACGAGTAGTCGCCGTGCGTGCGATGTCCGTCCGACGCCACCGCGACCCAGTGCACCGTGTATTTGCCCGCGGCCAGCGCAGGCGGCAGCGCGACGGACGCGACGCTCGGCTGCTGCGTATCGACCGTCGATTTCGCGGTGTTCACCGGCTTGCCCGCCGCATCCGTGACGGTCAACGAACTGAAGGCGGGTTCGAGCGGGCCATCGAACGTGATGGTCACCCTGGCGGGTGCTTCGACGGTCGTGCCCGCGCCGGGCTCCTGCTTTTGCGGAAACACATGAGCGAGCGCCGCGAGCGGCGTCAGCATGAGTGACAGCGCGAGGGCCGCCACGAGTCGTGTCGTGTTCATGGTGGTGTCCTCGTCAGGGGAAAAGCGGTTTGCCGATCGTCGTGGGCGCGATGTCGTCGAAGAACAGATGCGCCTGCACCAGCACGCCGACATGCGAGCCGCTCGCGTGATTCACGGGAATCTGCGCTTCGATGCCGAACTGCCCATAACGGTTGATCCAGATGACGCCGGGGTTGATCGTGCCCGTGGTTTGCCCCTGGCTGCGCGACAGCGGAATCTCGACGATGGGGATCAGGTTCGCAAGCGGTTGCGGCAAACCGACGTCGCGCACGTGCTGCTGCAGATAAGGCAGGCTGTACTGCACGGTCACGCCGTAGTTGAACGCGTTCGGCTGGCCCGCGCCCGTCGTGAACGCGGGGCCCGCTTCGCCCGTGATCGCGATGGGACGCAGATACGCGAGCGAATCGGGCAGGTCGCCGAAGCCCTTGCCGGCGAAGATCGTCGGCGAGATGGTCGAGAAGCTTTCGCCGATCGCGTGGCTGCCCGTGCCGCCCAGGTCCGCGTCGACGCCGACCGACGTCATGAACTCATGCGCTTCGTTGACGTACAGCAGGTACTTGAGGCCGACGCTGAAGTTGTCGAAGCCGTGCGCGGTCGGATTGTTCTGCCCGACGTACGCGCCGCCGATCGATACCGCGAGGCGCGGCGTAATCAGCTTGTCGTATTCGAAGCTGAAGCTGTTGACGCTCTGGTCGCCATCGTCGCCGCGCACCCGCTGATGGCCGTATTCCAGGTTGAGTTCGTCGCTGACGCCCGGATCGTCGACGGCCATCGTGGCGGGGAAAACGCGGTCGCCTGCAATGGAGTGCGCGTGAGACATGGACGGAAAGAGCAGGGCGGCGAGGATGCAGCCGGCGAGCGGCAGTGTGCCGCGCGCGAAGTGTCGGGTATTCATAGGTGTGATCCTGAGTGAGAGCGCGCGCCCGCCGCGTACGCGCCGGAAGGCGGTAACGCGGCGTGCGCGAAAACGGCAACGCCGTGACGGCGTTGCGGGTACGCGGGTTCGACTCAGAGATGCACGGGGGGCGCGCGCGGCTGCGCGCTTTCGAACGGTGTGACGAGCGCGACGCTTTCGAAGCGAACCGCCACACGCTGCGTAATCGCGGCGACCGTCAGCGCAAACGTCGACGGCGAGGCGGGCAGCACGGGAATGTGCGCGAGCAGGCTGCAATAGCCACACGCATGCCAGTGCGAGGCGAGCGTGTGCGTATTGCCGGCGTCGTCTTCCTGGGTTTCGGCGGGACTGGCCGTTTGCGCGGAACAGAGCGCGGCGGCGGGATCGTATGCGCCGCGGCTCGCCGCAATGGCCTGCGAGACGGTAGGTGCGAGCGCCGCCATCAGGATAGCGAGCAATCCGAGAATGCAGCCAATCTTCCGATGGAACCGGCTCGCCATGTTGATTGAAAACGTGTGTGGGATCCTGCGCGGATTATGACATTGGCGCGGCATACGGTGCGGGCCCCGCCGCACATTCGCACATGAAAATCTTCGCGAAGCTGTCGATTTGCTGTCGCGCCGTTCGTCGTCTGTGTAGAACCGGGCAACCGCGCTTTTTATGCCCGGCATCTGACGACTTTGCACAGGAGAGCGGCAATGAACTACGTGGATGGATTCGTGGTGGCAGTGAAGGCGGAGAATCGCGAGGTTTACCGCAAGCACGCCGAGACGGCAGCGGGCGTGTTCAAGGAGTACGGCGCGCTGAACGTCGTCGAGTGCTGGGGCGACGACGTGCCCGAAGGCAAGCTCACGTCGTTCCCGCTGGCCGTCAAGCGTGAGCCGGACGAAGTGGTCGTGTTTTCGTGGGTCGTCTGGCCTTCGCGCGCGAAGCGCGACGAAGGCATGGGCAAGGTAATGGCCGATCCGCGTCTGCAACCCGATGTGATGACGATGCCGTTCGACGGCAAGCGGCTGATTTACGGCGGCTTCGAAGTGATCGTCGACATGTGATGGGGTTCATCGAACGCTAAAGCGTTTCCGTGAACATGGGCGTCGTGCCGTCGCTGCTTTCATAGTACTCGGCGGACGCCTGCCCGCTCTGCGCGCCTTGCCCGAGCCGGATGATCGTGAAGCCGTGCATGTAGATCTTGTCCGCCTCTTTCAGCAGCACGTTTTGCAGCGCGGGCGGATTGACGATGCGCGGGTCCGGCGCGTTCTCCCGTCCGTCGACGATCACGGGCACCGCGCCATGGCCGATGCAGCGTCCGCGGTTCAATCCGAGGTACGGCTGATAGATGCTCAGGTTGTGCTCGTGGCCCCAGAACCATGCGCTGACGGGCTGCTTCGCGGCCTGCGCGAAACGCTGGAAGCTCGCGAGCAGCTTCGGGTTGTGCGCGACGAGCTTGCCGCCCCTCTGCAGCGGTCCAATCTGCGACAGCGCGGAAAACAGCTGGTGATGCGAGAGCAGGATCGTCTTGCCGCTGAATTCGGCGATGCGCTCGACAATCCAGTCCTCTTCGTCCTGCTCGAGAAACGTGAGGACTTCCGTTCCGTGGAACGGGTCGTAGTCGTGCAGCCCAGTGTCCATCGCGATGAACTGCCAGTCGTCGTTGCGCAGGCAGAAGAAGCTGGCGGGCTGAAGGCGAGCGTGATCGTTGAGCGTGTCGATCAGCCCGTAATAGCCGGCGCCGCCGGAGTACATGTCGTGGTTGCCCGAAAGCGTGTAGACGGGTACGTCCTTCGTGTTGCGCGAGAGCACGCTGTCGACGATGTTCCTGAAGTTCGCATCGCATTCCTGAGGCGTGCCCGAATAGTAGATGTCGCCGAGATGAATCACGACGTCGGGGTTTTGCAGCGCTGCCTGCTTCAGCAGATCCACTGCGACGTCCGTTCCCGTGCCCCAGTCGGCGATCAGCGCGACCGTCGCGCCCCCTTTCAGCGGCACCGTGACGGGGCCGATGGCGGCCGCGCGCCGGTAGGGAATCGACGCGCGCTTGCCGTCCGGGCCGAAGAACTGCATGTAGCTCTCGATGACCTTGATCCACGCCGGATCGCAGACGTTGTAGCGCAGGTCGTTCTCAATGCTGTCCGCGCCTGCCGCGTCGCCGCGGGCGCGCGCTTCCATCAGCGCGAAGCCCATCTTCGCGCACGTCCAGGCGTCCTGCGCGACTTCGCCCGGCGCGACGTCGGGCAACGTCGATTGACCTTGCGACTTCAGCGACGCAATCGTCGCTGCCGCGTTGACGAGCGCGTTGTCCGTTCCAGGCCGCGAGGCGAGCGTCGCGGAAGGCGTCGTGCTGCGCACGACCTGATCGACGGCTGACTGGAACAGCGAGACGAATTGATCGCGGAAGCTGTCGGGTTCGGCGGCCATGGCGGTCTCCATTGATCGGATTGGCACAATCCGGTTTGCATATTGCGGCTTGTCGAATCGAATGCGAAAGCCGGGAGTAATGTTCGCGGTATTGAAGCTTAAAGCTTGAAACGGTCGGCACGCTAAAGGATCATTTCAGCTAACACCAAGACGATTGGCTCAACACAATTTGCATGAAAGGCAATGCGTGATCCGATATAGCCGGGCATTTTTCGAATTGCAATGGCGTTTTGCGGAGCGTGTCGCCGCTGTGTCGGGCATGCCGCTCGAGCGGGCGCTGCTGGATTACACCAATTTCTATATCCGCTTTGGACTCGGCCGCGAATTCGATCCTAAGGACGCTGTGTGGCAAATGTATATCGACGGTTTGAGAAATGCGCTTGAGCCGGCGGAGTGGACATGGCGTTTCTATCTCACCTGCGAGCCTGTGCCGCCGCCTTCGTTACTTGCTACTTTTGGCTGCTTTTCTTTCTCGGATGCGGGCGATGATTCCATTCGCCTGCATTTCGCCAATGCGGAATCGATTGACTGCTCGCCATTGAGCCATGAACGCGTCGGTGCGAGACGCGCCGAATTGCGCGCGCTATTCGATCATGTGCGCCAGACGCGTCCCGCTATGCAACGCGTATTGGGTACTTCGTGGCTTTACAATTTGCCCGCTTATCGCAGGCTATTTCCAGCGGCTTATGTGGAAACGGCGCGCGAATTGGCTTCGCGATTTCAGAACATGCCGCTATGGGGGCAATTCCTCGACCGGCACGGCAACGTGCGGGCAGACATGCAGACGTGGTTTCTCGAACGCATCGCGCGGCAAGCCGGCATGGCCGATCTCAAGCAGTGTTTCCCGTTCCGGGCGCTCGCCGTCGATGCGCCCATGGCGGTGTTCGACGGCTTCTATCACGCGCGCTGATTCCCACGCGCCACGCAAACCACGCAACGCATTCAAGCTTTTCGCGCCGCTGCCGATAACGTGTGTGGCCGTCCCTCCTGCAAAGCCCTATCAAAGATGCGTGTGTCCAAGACCGAGTCCGTACTGCTCTCCGTTGCCGTGTTCGCTGTCGTCAGTTTCAGCGGCTGGCTCCAGAGCGAAATGAAGCACGCCGCGCGTGAGCGCAACCGGCACGACATCGGCACGATCGTCGATGCGGCCTGCGCGAGCCTGAACGCCGCCGAGCTCGAATCCAGCGACAACGGCCAGCTGCAATGCGGCACGATCGCGCATGAAGCGCCTCGCCAGGCGTCCGAGGCGCCCGAGGCGTTGACGGCAGCCGCGACGGGCGCCGCATCGACGGTTCCCAATCCTTAAGCGCTTTTGCCAGGCGCGCTACGCTGCGCGACGTGCGCGACGAAGCTGCGCAGCCAGCACTGATGCGGCTTTCATCGACAATACCTCACACGCTGATATACTAAATACGTTCACAGTCCGCGTGACGATGAAGGCAGTAGACGGCGCGGATACGGGAGCGGCGCGGTTGCGCCGTTCGAGCCAACTACGGTGCTCACTCGCACCGACCGGATCAGAGGCGATGCATGTCGTCAGAACTTGACAGTCAGCCAGCGGCCACGCCGTTCACCCTGTCACTGCAACCCATCGGGACGAGCGCCAGTCTGCGCGATCGCGCGTACGCGATGCTGCGCGCGGCAATCGCCGATGCCGATATCTATGCGTCGCGCGACGAAATACGCCTCGACGACCGCGCGCTGAGCGAATCGCTGGGCGTGAGCCGCACGCCTGTGCGCGAGGCGATGACGCTGCTCGAACAGGAAGGCTTCGTGCGCACGATCCCGCGCCGGGGCATTTACATCGTGCGCAAGAGCAAGCGTGAGATCGTCGAGATGGTCCAGATGTGGGCCGCGCTGGAAAGCATGGCGGCGCGGCTCGCCACGCTGCACGCAACCGACGAAGAGATCGCGCGGCTGCGTCACATGTTCGACCAGTTCCGCGATTCGACG
The DNA here is from genome assembly GCF_013426895.1 of Paraburkholderia largidicola. NCBI lineage: Bacteria > Pseudomonadati > Pseudomonadota > Betaproteobacteria > Burkholderiales > Burkholderiaceae > Paraburkholderia > Paraburkholderia largidicola. The sequence continues at coordinate 2,454,736 of NZ_AP023175.1, forward strand.
CCAGCCGAACATATCGCCGAGTACTCGGATGCGAACATTGCGTTCCATCAGGCAATCGTCGAACTGTCGAAGTCGCAGATCATTCTCGACACGATCAAGAACATCTTCATTCACGTGCGCGCAATCCGTCGCATGACGATTTCGCAGAGCGACCGCGCGTCGCGCTCGATCGTCGATCACCTGCGCATCATCGAAGCACTGGAAAAACGCGACACCGAACTCGCGGAACGTCTGGTGCGCCAGCACTCGCTCGACCTCGCCGCCTTCATCGAAGCAAATTGCGATTTTCTCGATTGAGAGCAGTCGCTTCTCCCTGATCTACCGCGGACATCCGTTCACGGATGTCCGCATCTTCCCTCATTGCCAACCGGCGCGCTTCCCTGCGCGCCCCGCGTCATCGCATTCATAAACGATCGCGAATACATTCGATAAGTTTCTTTAATTATTCCCAATCCGGTGCGTGCTCTTACGATGGGTCAGCCCGGATGCGTCCTGATTTAAGGGTTAACACGTGCAATGAGCGTTTTTAAGCGCACTGCATTCGGGAAAATCCGCAGGCTGCTGGAATAAAAATGTAAAGACTGAAACCTGTTTGAATGGTTAACTACACAGGTCTGTCGAAAGTCCCCAGCGCCGGGTAGAAGAAAACAGCAAGGCGGATGCGGGCAGCGTGATGACCGATTGCGCCGCCAGCATCGAAAACACTAGAAATGCGGAGACGATGCTCATGAATGGAAACACCCGACAGGCGACGGGAAGCGGTCTATTTTCGAACCGTTGGTGTCAATTGGTGATCGGCATGTTGTGCATGGCCCTGGTCGCCAATCTTCAATATGCATGGACGCTCTTTGTCGCGCCGATGAATGCGCGGCACCACTGGGGCGAAGCATCGATCCAGCTTGCATTCTCGATCTTCATCGTCACGGAGACGTGGCTCGTACCTATCGAAGGATGGCTCGTCGACCGTTTCGGTCCACGTCCCGTCGTCGCGGGCGGCGCGATTTGCGCGGGCCTCGCGTGGATGCTGTTCGCGCATGCGACGACGCTGCCCGAGCTGTATATCGGGTCCGTCGTGGCCGGCATCGGCGCGGGCGGTGTGTACGGCACCTGCGTCGGCAATGCGTTGAAGTGGTTCCCGGACAAGCGCGGTCTCGCCGCGGGCCTGACGGCTGCGGGTTTCGGCGCAGGCGCGGCGGTGACGGTGATTCCGATTGCGAACATGATTACGCGCTCGGGTTACGAGCACACGTTCCTGTTCTTCGGCATCCTGCAAGGCGTGGCGATCTTCGTGCTGGCGCTGCTGCTGCACAAGCCGACGACGCGCGCCGCATCGAACATCAAGCGCAAGTTCGCGGTCAGCAAGATCGACTACACGCCGGGGCAGATGATCAAGACGCCCGTGTTCTGGGTGATCTACGCAGCCTTCGTCGCGGTCGCCGCGGGCGGCCTGATGGCAACGGCACAGATTGGTCCGATCGCGAAGGACTGGGGCCTCGCGAAGCTGCCGATGACGATGTTCGGCATGACGCTCCCGCTGCTGACGATGACGCTGTCCATCGACAACATCTGCAACGGCTTTACGCGTCCGTTGTGCGGTTTCATCTCCGACAAGATCGGCCGCGAGAACACGATGTTCGCGATCTTCATCGGCGAAGGTCTCGCGCTGCTCGGCATGATGCAGTACGGCCAGAACCCGTATGCGTTCATGACGTTCGCGGCACTGATCTTCCTGTTCTGGGGCGAGATCTTCTCGATTTTCCCGGCCATTTGCGCGGATACGTTCGGCAGCAAGTTTGCGGCGTCTAACGCGGGCACGTTGTATACGGCGAAGGGCACGGCGGCGCTGCTGGTGCCGCTTGCGTCGGTGTTGTCGGCCACGGGCGGCTGGAGTCTGGTGTTCATCGTCTCGGCCGTCATCACGATTGCGGCGGGCGTGTCGGCGAAGTTCGTGCTCGCACCGATGCGTGCACGGTTGATCGAGTCGGGGACATCCGCGTCCTCTTCGTCGGCCAACGCTTCGCGATTAAGCGCAAGCTCGGGCGAGTGAGGCAGGGCGCCATTCTGGCGCGCTGCAGCGAGGATCATCATTGAAGTGTTGAAGCGGTGCGCGGCCTCAAGGGGCGGCGCGCCGCTTAGTTTTTTCCGCTTGAGTCACACGCGTCTGTTTGCGCCGACCGCATCGCTTCGGCAATCGACGAGCCAATAAAAAATCTCCCGCGCTTCATCAGCGCGGGAGATTGCTTGCGTCCTGCTGCGTGTGCGGCTTGCCGTTCTTCAGGCGCCTGCAAGAGCGGGCACACCGTCATCGGCAAAGTACTGCGAAAACGAAAAGCCCGAACGATTCGAACGATGCGCATCGCTCGACGCCTCGATGCGCGTCGGCAGCACCTCAGGCGTATGCGCGCTCTTCTTCGCGAGAATCGCCGCGCTCAGGAACTCGGCGCTGTACGCATTGAGCAGATGCGCCTGATGCGCCTCCAGATAGGCGACGACGCGAGCATGTTCGCCGTCGATCGTCGCAAGCGACGTCAGCGTCTGCGCGTCCCAGCGGAAGCGCAAACCGAGGTCGGCGAATGCGCTGTTGAAGGCGCACAGCTGCGCCTCGATTGCGCGCTCGTAGTGAGTCCGGTGTTGATCGTGTGCGTTGCGCATCATGCTCTCCAGTTCATCGATTGCGTGAAGACAGCTTAGGCGCGCCGATAGATTCACGATAGTTAAAGTTTTCTTTGAAAACTATTCACTAACGTTTATGGAGAACCTGCTGCAGACCTAGGGTGCAGGAGAAGTGGTGACGACAAGATATGTGATATACAGTATTGCACATATGCAAAGCGGTATTAGCAGACATGCAGAAAGGCCGAACGACCGCGCCTTAACCGGCGCATCCGTCGAGCGGGCCATCACCGTTTTCGACAATGAGGAGACACGTCGACCATGTCCACCGACACGCAAGAAAATGTCCGCACGATCCCGTTGAGTCTGAATCTCACGCCGATCAGCGCGACAGCTTCGCTGCGGGATCAGGCGTACGCGCGACTCAAGCACGCGATCGCGAACACCGACATCTATCACTCGCGCACCGAAGTGCGGCTGGATGAAAAGGAATTGACCGAGGCGCTCGGCGTGAGCCGCACGCCAGTGCGCGAGGCGATGACGCTGCTCGAACAGGAAGGCTTTCTGCGCACGGTGCCGCGCCGCGGCGTGTACATCCTGCGCAAGACCAAGAAAGAGATCGTCGAGATGATCTGTATGTGGGCCGCGCTCGAAAGCGTGGCGGCGCGTCTCGCGACACAGCGCGCGTCGAACGAGGACATTGCCAGGCTACGCGGGATGTTCGACGACTTCCATTCGGCGACGCCGACCGATCACATCGAGGAGTACTCCGAGGTGAACATCGCGTTTCACCAGGCGCTCGTCGAGCTATCCGGTTCGCAGATCATCCTCGACACGATCAAGAACATCTTCATGCACGTGCGCGCGATACGCCGCATGACGATCGCGCAGAGCGACCGTGCGTCGCGTTCGATCGAAGACCACATGCGCATCATCGAAGCGCTGGAAGCGCGCGACACCGAGCGCGTCGAGACGCTGGTCCGCCAGCACTCGCTCGACCTCGCGTTGTATGTCGAAGCGCATTGCGATTTTCTGGACTGAGGGCCGCCACCACCGACACATAGCGACCCCAGGACTATCCCGAACGGGCACTTGATGCGATGCACGATTCAGGCGCCCAGACCCTTCAGACACAAAGCCCTAGCCAACTTTTGCAATGCAGCAACACCAGACGGAACCCGAAGCACCTGCAAAAATCCGTTGACTAATATTGTGTTTGGAATATTGTATATCACGAGACGCCACACAACACCCGGCCAAGGAGGAGACGTCATGGCAGATGTACTTGAGATCAGACCGCAAGAATCCGCTGAAGAGAACGCACAACAAACGACGGACGGTTTCCACCTCGTCATCGATGCACTCAAAGCAAACGATATCGACACGATTTTTGGTCTGGTCGGCATTCCTATCACCGACCTCGCGCGCCTCGCGCAAGCCGAAGGAATGCGCTTTATCGGATTTCGTCACGAGCAGCACGCAGGTCATGCAGCCGCTATCGCGGGCTACATGACGCAAAAGCCCGGCATCTGTCTCACGGTGTCCGCACCGGGCTTCCTGAACGGCCTCACGGCCCTCGCCAACGCAACGACGAACTGCTTCCCGATGATCCTGATCAGCGGATCGAGCGAGCGTGAAATCGTCGACTTGCAGCAAGGCGACTACGAAGAGATGGATCAGCTCAACGCAGCGAAGCCGTACGCGAAGGCTGCGTATCGCGTGCTGCACGCGGAAGACATCGGCATCGGCCTCGCACGTGCGATTCGCGCTGCCGTGTCGGGTCGTCCGGGCGGCGTGTACCTGGATCTGCCCGCGAAGCTGCTGTCGCAGACCATCGACGCCGTGAAGGCCAAGCAGTCGCTGGTACGCGTGATCGACGCCGCGCCGCGCCAGCTGCCCGCGCCTGATTCCGTCAAGCGCGCGATCGATCTGCTGAAAGGCGCGAAGCGTCCGCTGGTGCTGCTCGGCAAGGGCGCAGCGTACTCGCAGGCCGACAAGGAAATCCGCGCCTTCATCGAGAAGACGGGCATTCCGTATCTGCCGATGTCGATGGCCAAGGGCCTGCTGCCCGATACGCACGAGCAATCGGCTTCGGCTGCGCGTTCGTTCGTGCTGGCCGAGTCGGATGTCGTCGTGCTGGTCGGCGCGCGTCTGAACTGGCTGCTGTCACACGGCAAGGGCAAGACCTGGGGCAAGCCGAAGCAGTTCGTGCAGATCGATATCTCGGCGCAGGAAATGGATAGCAACGTCGCGATCGCGGCGCCTATCGTCGGCGATATCGGTTCGTGCGTTGCTTCGCTGCTCGACCAGGTTGGCGACGACTTCCCGCAGCCGCCGAAGGAATGGCTCGACGCCGTCAGCGAGAAGAAGAACACGAACCTGCAGAAGATGGCCGCGACGCTCGCGAAGAATCCGTCGCCGATGAACTTCCACAGCGCGCTGCGCGTGCTGCGCGACATCGTCAAGGCGAATCCGGATATCAACGTCGTCAACGAAGGCGCGAACACGCTCGACTATGCGCGCGCCATCATCGACATGTATCAGCCGCGCAAGCGTTTCGATTCGGGTACGTGGGGTGTGATGGGCATTGGCATGGGCTTCGCGATCGGTGCAGCCGTGACGAGCGGCAAGCCGGTGCTCGCGATCGAAGGCGATAGCGCGTTCGGCTTCAGCGGCATGGAACTCGAAACGATCTGCCGTTACGACCTGCCCGTGTGCACGATCATCTTCAACAACAACGGCGTGTATCGCGGCACCGACGTGAATCCGACAGGCGGCAAGGACGTCGCGCCGACGGTGTTCGTGAAGGACGCGCGCTACGACAAGATGATCGAGGCATTCGGCGGCATCGGCTACAACGTGACGACGCCAGAAGAACTGGAGAAAGCGGTGAAGGAAGCGATCGCATCCGGCAAGCCGACGCTCATCAACGCAGTGATCGACGAAGCGGCGGGCACCGAAAGCGGACGCCTGACCAATCTGAACCCGCAAAGCGCGGCAATGAAAAAGTGACATCAGCCAACCACGGAGATACAAAAGTGAGCAAACCACTCGAAGGCGTCAAGATCATCGACTTCACGCACGTCCAGGCAGGTCCTGCGTGCACCCAGTTGCTTGCCTGGTTCGGCGCGGATGTGATCAAGGTCGAGCGTCCCGGCTCGGGCGACGTGACGCGTAACCAGCTGCGCGACATTCCGGAAGCCGACGCGCTGTACTTCACGATGCTCAACAGCAACAAGCGTTCGCTGACGCTCGACACGAAGACGCAGGACGGCAAGGAAGTGCTCGAAAAGCTGATTCAGGAATCGGACGTGCTGGTCGAGAACTTTGCACCGGGCGCACTGGACCGCATGGGCTTCACGTGGGAGCGCATCAACGAACTGAACCCGAAGATGATCGTGGCATCGGTCAAGGGCTTCAGCGACGGCCACCACTACGACGACCTGAAGGTCTATGAAAACGTCGCGCAGTGCGCAGGCGGCGCGGCATCGACGACGGGCTTCTGGGACGGCCCGCCGACGGTCAGCGCAGCGGCGCTCGGCGACAGCAACACGGGTATGCACCTGGCCATCGGCATTCTCACGGCGCTGATCGGCCGCGACAAGACGGGCAAGGGGCAGAAGGTGGCCGTGTCGATGCAGGACAGCGTGATCAACCTGTGCCGCGTGAAACTGCGCGACCAGCAGCGTCTGGACCGCGTCGGCTACCTCGAAGAGTATCCGCAGTATCCGCACGGCGAATTCACCGACGTCGTGCCGCGCGGCGGCAATGCGGGCGGCGGCGGTCAGCCGGGCTGGGTGCTCAAGTGCAAGGGCTGGGAAACGGACCCGAACGCGTACATCTACTTCACGGTTCAAGGGCACGCGTGGGAGCCGATTTGCCGTGCGATCGGCAAGCCGGAATGGATCGACGATCCGGCCTACATGACGGCGCAAGCACGTCAGCCGCACATCTTCGATATTTTCAACACGATCGAAGCGTGGCTCGCCGACAAGACGAAGTTCGAAGCTGTCGACATCCTGCGCAAGTTCGACATTCCGTGCGCACCGGTTCTGTCGATGAAGGAAATCGCCAACGACGAGTCGCTGCGTGCGAGCGGCACGATCGTCGAAGTGGACCACAAGGCGCGCGGCAAGTACCTGACGGTTGGCAGCCCGATCAAGTTCTCGGACATGAAGCCGGAGATCACGGGTTCGCCGCTGCTCGGCGAGCACACGGAAGAAGTGCTCAAGGACCTGGGCTACAGCTTCGATCAGATCGCGAACTTGCGGGAAGCGAAAGTGGTGTAATCGTCATCGGCGTAACAATGGGCTCCGGCACAGGAGAGACGGAGCCCACACGAACAGCGCCCGCGTGGCGCTGTTTTTACTGAGCGGCAGCGAGCCCATAACACACGAGCCCTATATGCAAGCAGCCATCGATTTTGAACAGCTGGTCAACGCGATCGGCGATGCCGTCGTGATTTCGGACGCGCAAGGCGCGATTACGCTGTGGAATCCCGCAGCGGAGCGCATTTTTGGTTTTACGCAGGAAGACGCGCTGGGTCAGTCGCTCGATCTGATCATTCCCGAGCGTTTGCGCGGGCGTCACTGGGAAGGCTATGAGAAGACCATGGCGACGGGACAGACACGCTATGGCAACGATCTTCTACGCGTGCCTGCTGTGCATAAAGACGGGCGGGCGTTGTCGATCGCTTTTACGGTTGCACTGTTGTATTCACCCGAGCGTGAACTCACGGGCATTGTCGCGGTGATCCGCGATGAAACCGCGCGCTTCCAGGAAGACCGCAATCTGCGCAAGCGCATCGCGGAGCTTGAGGCGCGCATCGGCGCCTGAGGTGTTCTCGAAGGCGGTATGCGCCGCCTTGCACTCGCGCAGTCAATATCAACGTCTATCGCCGTTGCGGCGATTCAGTACGGAGAGCATCGATGCGTGTGGAAATTTTTGGACCTTATCAGGTCGAGCTGTCGGCTATGCAGTTCATTCATAACGGTGGGTGGGCGGCGTTTGCCGCCGTTCGCAAACTGGATGATGGGGCTGAGGCGCCCGTGCATGTTCTGCCTTATCAACAGGTTGTTGATCACACTGTGTTTGCTACTGAGGCGGCTGCTATTGCCGCTGCTCGCGGGGTTGCTTTTGCGGTTATTGGGCCGCAGGCGGGGTGAAGGTTTTTTTGCCGTGCGGCGCTTGGGTGGTTTGCTTGTGTTTGCGCTGGCATCCGCGTTATGACGTACCCCTTCACGCGTTGCCCCTGTGCGGGGCGGCACCTACTTTTCTTTGCCGCCGCAAAGAAAAGTAGGCAAAAGAAAGCGGCTCACACCGCCAGCCCGGGGCCTATCCGTCATTTTGTGGGCGAGGCATATCATGAGAGGTAAAAGTCATGGATATGCCAATGAAGAAGAAACGCACGGTGGCGTCTCAGGCAGCGGCCCGAGGGCCGCTGCCTGAACTGCCCAAGGCACTGCTGGACGAACTGGTCAAAGGGCCGATGACGCCAGGCGAGGTGCAGGATCTGATGCTGGCGTTTAACAAGGCGATTATCGAACGCGCGATGGGTGCGGAGATGAATCTGCATCTGGGGTATCCGCCGGGCGAATCCAAACCCGCTGGCCAGGCCAACGAGCGCAACGGCGCCAGCCGCAAGACGGTCATCACCGATCGTGGCGTCGTCCGGGTCGAGTTGCCGCGCGACCGCGACGGCAGCTTCGAGCCGATCCTGATCCCCAAACACGAACGCCGCTTCACCGGCTTTGACGAGCGCATCATCGCGATGTACGCGCGTGGCATGAGCGTGCGTGAGATCCAGGCCTTTCTGGCCGAGAGCTACGGCACCGAGGTGTCGCCCGATTTCATCAGTTCGGTCACCGACGAGGTGATGGCCGAAACGCTGGCCTGGCAGAACCGTCCGCTCGAGACGATGTACCCGGTGGTCTTCTTCGACGCGTTGCGGGTCAAGATCCGCGATGACGGTGTGGTCAGCAACAAGGCGGTGTATCTGGCTCTGGGCATTCAGGCGGACGGCCAGCGCGATGTGCTGGGCCTGTGGATCGAGCAGACCGAGGGCGCGAAGTTCTGGCTCAAGGTGTTCAACGAACTCAAGACCCGCGGCTGCCAGGACATCCTGATTGCGGTCGTTGACGGCCTGAAGGGGCTGACCGACGCGATCGGCGCGGCTTATCCGAAGACGGCGGTGCAAACCTGCATCGTGCATCTGATCCGCAACAGCCTGGAATACGCGGGCTGGAAGGACCGCAAGGCCGTCGCCCAGGCGCTGCGTCCGATCTACGCAGCGGCCAGCGAAGAGGCCGCGAAGCAGGCTCTGCAAGCCTTCGCTGATGGGCCATGGGGCGCGAAATACCCGAGCATCGTGCAGTCCTGGCAGCGCGCATGGGAGCACGTCACGCCGTTCTTCGTGTTTCCACCCGAGATCCGACGGGTCGTGTACACCACGAACGCCATTGAGAGTCTGAACATGCAGTTACGCAAGATCATCAAGACCCGCGGTCACTTCCCCAATGACGATGCTGCCATCAAGCTACTCTGGCTGGCATTGCGCAACGTCCTGGCCAAAAACGTGCGCTCAGCCTTCGACTGGAAGTCAGCCATGAACCAGTTTGCTATTCTGTTTGGCGATCGATTCACGCAGGCGCGCGGCTAACGATTCCTTTAACCGCCTCGCCCACAAAAATGCGGACAGGCTCCCAGCCCGTATTCTTATCCACGGGCCCTCAACGTCCCCAGACTTCACACCGAAGCAATCCTGTTCACGTGCGTTGCCAACGCCCTCTCTTTGCGCCTCACCCGCTTCACGCTCCCGCGTCGTCGCGCGCGTGACCAGATTTCCCACGTTCTGTAGCGGCAAACTGTGTGTTGGCCATCGCGCCGCATATGCGTTACTTCGGACCGTAATTGCACGCGTACCTCCATGTAGGAGCGCTGCCTTTTACGACGGCACGACCTACACACAGTTTGCCGCTATGGGGCCGTCGATATTCCATATCGTGGGTCACGGCGTCGGTGCGTGAAACGGGGGAGGCACTTGATAAGCGCGTGGGCAACTTGCGTTGGCTATTTCGTCGACGTTCGAAGCGTGGGGACGTTGGGGGCCCGTGGGTAATCACAAGGATTGGCGGTGTGAGCCGCTTTCTTTTGCCTACTTTTCTTTGCGGCGGCAAAGAAAAGTAGGTGCCGCCCCGCACAGGGGCAACGCCCGCGCCGCGTAGGCGCCACGCGGATGCCAGCGAAAAAAGCCCGCGCCGCAGACGCAAAAAAACCACGGCCAAGAACAAAAAACCACAAAAACCACCCATCGCCAGCGCCCAACAAGACCTTGGGGTTTATCCCCACTAAAAACCTGGCAAAAAAGCTTGCTCAAATACCAGGCTGTAAATACGATATATCACATATCAGGCGTGTTCAAAGCGCGGGCAAAAACCGCCCGGCATGCGCAAGCAACACATTCAACAATGATGGGAGACGTAGCATGGGCAAGGCACTCGACGGTGTGCGCATTCTCGATTTCACCCACGTGCAATCAGGCCCGACCTGCACGCAGTTGCTCGCATGGTTCGGCGCAGACGTCATCAAGGTAGAGCGCGCAGGCGCAGGCGACATCACGCGCGAACAGCTGCGCGACATCCCCGATGCCGACAGCCTGTACTTCACGATGCTCAACCACAACAAGCGCTCGGTCACCATCGACACGAAGAATCCCGAAGGCAAGCTGGTGCTCGAGGCGCTGATCCAGAAGTGCGACGTGCTGGTGGAGAACTTCGCGCCGGGCGCGCTGGACCGCATGGGCTTCACGTGGGAGCGCATCCAGGAGCTGAACCCGAAGATGATCGTCGCGTCGGTCAAGGGCTTCGGTCCCGGGCCGTACGAGGACTGCAAGGTCTACGAGAACGTCGCGCAGTGCGTGGGCGGCGCGGCCTCGACGACGGGTTTCGATGACGGCCCGCCCGTCGTGACGGGCGCGCAGATCGGCGACAGCGGCACGGGACTGCATCTGGCGCTGGGCATCGTCACGGCGCTCTACCAGCGCACGATGACGGGCCGCGGCCAGAAGGTGCTCGCGGCGATGCAGGACGGCGTGCTGAACCTGTGCCGCGTGAAGCTGCGCGACCAGCAGCGGCTGGAGCGCACGGGCGTGATGAAGGAGTACCCGCAGTATCCGAACGGCACGTTCGGTGAAGCGGTGCCGCGCGCGGGCAATGCATCGGGCGGCGGTCAGCCGGGTTGGATTCTCAAGTGCAAGGGCTGGGAGCACGACCCGAACGCCTACATCTACTTCATCACGCAGGCACCCGTGTGGGTCAAGATCTGCAACGTGATCGGCAAGGAAGAGTGGGCCACCGATCCCGAATACGCGACGCCGACCGCGCGCCTGCCGCGCCTGAAGGAAATCTTCGCGGAGATCGAACGCTGGACGATGACGAAGACCAAGTTCGAGGCGATGGAAATCCTGAACAAATACGACATTCCGTGCGGGCCGATCCTGTCGATGAAGGAGATCGCGGAAGACGACTCGCTGCGTAAAACAGGCACGATCGTCGAGGTCGATCACCCGGTGCGCGGCAAGTATCTGACAGTGGGCAATCCGATCAAGCTGTCGGACAGCCCGACGGACGTGACGCGTTCGCCGCTGCTCGGCGAGCACACGGATGAAGTGATGGCCGAACTCGGCTATTCGCGTGAACAGATCGAAGCGCTGAGGACGGTCGGCGCAATCTGAAGATTCAACTTCGTGACGCGGGCGTATTCACCGTGTCGGTCGACAAAAAATTTGTGGAGACAGTTTCGATGACATCGTGGATACGCTTTCGGCAGCCGCAAGGTCATATCGGTTTCGGCGTGCTCGATAACGGCAGCATCGCCGAATTCGAAGGCGACATGTTCGGCGAGGCAACGGCGACGGGCAAGCAGTTGCAACAGGACGACGTCGAGTTGTTGAGCCCCTGCGTGCCGAGCAAGGTCGTCGCGCTCTGGAACAACTTTCATGCGCTGTCGCAGAAGCTCGGCAAGGCCGCGCCCTCGCATCCGCTCTTTCTGATCAAGCCGCCGATGTCCGTGATCGGTCCCGGCGCGCCCATTCGCCGCCCCAAAGGCTATAGCGGCAAGATCGCCTACGAAGGCGAACTCGGCATCGTGATCGGCAAGCGCTGCACGAATGTCTCGCCCGAAGAAGCCGACAGCTACATCTTCGGATACACCTGCATCAACGACGTCACGGCCGTCGACCTGCTGAACGAAGACCCGAATTTCGCGCAATGGTGCCGCTCGAAAGGCTTCGATACGTTCAGCTGCATCGGGCCCGCGATCGAAACGCAGTTCGACTGGCGCAACGCGAATGTGGTCACGCGCCTCGACGATGTCGAGCGGCAGAACTATCCGATCTCCGACATGATCTTCACGCCTGCCGAACAGGTCAGCATGATCTCGCACGACATGACGCTGATGCCCGGCGACGTGATCGCCTGCGGAACGTCGGTCGGCGTCGGCTCGATCAAGGACGGCGCGACGGTCGTCGTGTCGATCGACGGGATCGGCGCGCTGCCGAACCAGCTCGCCGTCGCAAGGCAGCTCGAAACGGCAGCCTGAAAAGAACACGCACTGAGCATGCAAATGAGAGCCGGACGCGTCATCGCCAATGAGTCGACCATGAATCGACAATGACGATCGCGCGCTGCGTCGCGAGACGCCCGGCTCGATCTCACTGATCACTTCTTGGAATGGGAGCAGATAGATGAAGATCTGTGTTTATGGAGCCGGCGCGATTGGCGCCTATGTCGGCGCGGAACTGGCGCTTGCGGGCGCCGATGTCAGTTTCGTCGCACGCGGCCCGCATCTTGCCGCGATGCAACGCAACGGCGTGCGTTTGCTGATCGACGATACCGAGCGTCTCGTCAATGTGCGGTGTTCGTCGGACCCGCGCGAGCTGGGGCCGCAGGACTACGTGATCATCGCGCTGAAGGCGCATTCGGTGCCGGGTGTCGTCGATGCCATGCAGCCGCTGCTCGGGCCTGAAACGGCCATCGTGACGGCCGTCAACGGCATTCCGTACTGGTACTTCTACAAGCATGGCGGCGAGTTCGCGAACACGACGCTCGAAAGCATCGACCCGGGCGGCACGCAATGGAAGAAGCTCGGGCCTGAACGCGCAATCGGCTGTGTCGTCTATCCCGCCGCGGAGATCGTCGAGCCGGGCGTGATCAAGCATGTGTACGGCAAGAAGTTTCCGATCGGCGAACCCGACGGCACGCGTTCTGCGCGCGTCGAAGCGCTGTCGCAGGTCATGGTTGCAGCGGGACTCGATGCGCCCATTCGCGACAACATCCGCGACGAAATCTGGCTGAAACTGTGGGGCAATCTGTGCTTCAACCCGATCAGCGCGTTGACGCACGCGACGCTCGATGTCATCACCAGTCACGTCGGCACGCGCGCCGTCGCGAAGACGATGATGCTCGAAGCGAAGTCCGTGGCGGACCGCTTCGGCGTGCATTTCCGGGTGGATGTCGAGCGGCGTATCGATGGCGCGGGCGCAGTGGGTGCGCACAAGACCTCGATGCTGCAGGATCTCGAAGCGGGACGCCCGATGGAAATCGATCCGCTGCTGACCGTCGTGCAGGAAATGGGGCGGCTGGTCGGGCATGAAACGCCGACCATCGATACCGTTCTCGCGTTGATCAAGCTGCGCGAGCAGATCGCGCAGCGCAAGGACGACGCGCCTGCGGCGAAGCCGGAGCACGCTGCGCCTAGCGCGAAGGCCGCCTAAGTCGCGGTGTCGTATCGCAGAGTCAAACGCGCGGGCCGTCACACAGCCCGCGCGCCGCTTTCACGTCAGCCGACGCAGGCTTCCTCGCGCCGGCCCACACTATGTCCGACCCACAGCCCCGCGTCGTACGCCGCTTCCAGCGCGGCGAGCACGTCCGGATGCTCGTTCAGTTCCTCGATGCCGAGCGCCTCGCGCGCGATCAAGCCAAGCAGTTCGAGACGCTCTTCATAAATGGGGCTTTTCATGGCACCTCCTTCAAGGTTGAAATCGCTGCGGCAGCATTCGCTGGCGGGTCGCGCTTCACGACGTTGATGTCATGCGCGACACGGTCTTTCTCATTGCCGTTGTCGAAACTGAACATGGGCCGGAAGCAAGCCCGTCAGCGGCAGGAGCGCGATTGCTGCGATCGAAGTCGACCTGGAGAGATGCGGTGAGCGCGAACGCGCGTATTGATCTCTGGCTTCCGTCTCAGGTTGAATCACTGTGCGATTCAATAGTAGGCAAATGCGGGCTGCCTTGCGCGTGGTCAAGCGCCGCATATCGAAGTACTACTCGAATCGGGTGACAGCGGGGCGTATTCCGGCAGTGGCATGAGGTCCATGCCAAAGTGGAATGCGCCTGTCATTGTTCGTACGAATACGGTTTTGGTCAGAAGACGTGCATCACGCCAACATAGGCGCCCGTTTGCGATTCGCCGGGCAACGGGTTCGTGTTCGCGCTGCCCGTTGCATCGCGCGAGGTCGCGAGCAAAGAGAAGTTCGCATGGCTGCTGTTGCGCATGTAGGCGACCGTGCCGTAAAGGAAGGTGCGCTGGCTCAGGTTGTAGGTGGAGCCGAGCACGAACATCGTCGCGTGTCCGGCGGGATCGTGCGTCGCGTCGCCGGAGCCGTCGCTCAGATGGACGTAGAAGGCGGCCGCCGTCACGGCGAACTGATGCGTGGCCTCCCACGTCGCGCCGAGCCAGTAGTAGTCGGCGCTGTCGGCGAGGCCTGCCGGCGTATCGGGTGCGGCGAGGTGCGTATAGGCGCCCTGAATCTTCACCTTCGATACACGCACGTTCGCGCCGACGAAGTACTCGCGCGAACTCGTGAAGACATTGGTCATGCGTCCATTCACGTCGCGCAGTTCGTCGTAGATGCCGCGCACGTCGAACAGTTGCGAGTGATACGTGAGCATGATGCCGTCCGAGCGGCCAAACTCGCCGGGCGCGCCGCGGTTGAATCCGTCCGCCTGATTACCTAACGCGTATTGCCCCTGCACATCGAAGCCATGAAAGACGGGGCTGTGATACTCGATGTTATTGCTCGTCTGTTGCCAGTTGCGCCCGCGCACGAGCGATGCCGACGAAAAAGCCTGCTGCACGAACGGATCGAATTCCCAGACGCCGTCGCTGTCGATGAACAGGTTGCGGCCTGCCTGAATCTGGCCGTAGCGTTTGTCGGCGAGTCCGACATACGCGCGGCGCGAGAACAGCCGGCCGCCGCTCGTCGTGCCGTTCATCACCTGCAGTCCCGTTTCCAGATCGAACACCGACGACATGCCGCCGCCAAGATCCTCCGATCCCTTGAAGCCCAGCATGCTGGTGCCCCAGTCGCCGCCTTCGGCTGTCCAGCTGGAGGTGCTGCCGCCTGAGGGCGTTGCGATGTGATTCAGATACTGGATGCCGCCATCGATGCGGCCATAGAGCGTCACGCTGTTCTGCGCGAATGCGACGGGAGAGGCGAGTGCGAGCAGCGCCGCGAGCCGTGTGCGTAATTTCATGAGCGTCTCTTCGTATCCTCAATGCGTGGATAACTCGTTATCTGGACATTGCACCGGTTGGCTACGCGTTATGCATGGATGTGTTGTCGCGCGCCCGGCGAATGTCAGTCGGATGCTAGTACCGTTTGAAGAATCCTGCTCGCAATCGCGCAAGCCGCTGACTTCACAGTGATTGCCCGCGCCGCGCGTGGCACCCGTCCCGCCGGCTGCAATATTTTTTCCCCGGTCCTACACTCGCGATTGCAACTTCGCGATGCAGGACGATAGCGCGTTGCGCGCGTCTTGTCTGCGTTCCGTTTATCGACCGATTGAAAGGAAACCAGATGGATCTCAAGATCAGCAACAAGCTTGCGCTCGTGACAGGCTCGACCAAAGGCATCGGCCACGCGATCGCCGTCGGGCTCGCGCGCGAAGGCGTGAACGTGATCGTCAACGGCCGCTCGCAGCAATCGGTCGATCACGCCATCGAGACGCTGCGCGCGCAAGTGCCCAACGCCACCGTGCAAGGATTCGCCGGCGACGTGTCGGACGCGGCACAAGTCGCGCGGCTCGTCGAGCGCTTTCCGCAGGTCGACATTCTCGTCAACAACATGGGCATCTTCGATCCGAAGCCGTTCGAAGAAATTTCCAATGAAGAGTGGCTGCGTTTCTTCAACGTGAACGTGATGTCCGGCGTGCAGCTGTCGCGCGCGTATCTGCCCGGTATGAAGCAGAAGAACTGGGGGCGCGTGGTGTTCATCAGCAGCGAAAGCGGCATCCAGATTCCAACCGAGATGATTCACTACGGCTTGACCAAGACCGCGCAGCTCGCGCTCGCACGCGGTCTCGCCGAAACCTGCACGGGCACGGCCGTGACGGTCAACTCGGTGTTGCCGGGACCGACCAGCTCGGACGGCGTCGAGGAATTCATCGACAAGCTCTCGGGCGGACAGACCTTCGAGGCCTTCGAGAAACAGTTCTTCGAACAGGCCCGGCCCAGTTCGATCCTCAAGCGCTTCACGACGCCCGAAGAAATCGCGAACATGGTCGTGTACGTGTGCTCGGAACTGTCGTCGGCGACCAATGGCGCGGCGTTGCGCGCGGATGGCGGCGTGGTGCGTGCGGTGTTCTGATCGTCTGTTCTTCTACGCGTCGCGGCGAACGGGCGAGCGCTCCGTTTGCCGCGACACGGCCAGCCCCGCCTTGCCTTCTCCGCCTTCGTTTGGCGTGATGCGCCGATGCGCCGTTCGGAAATGCCGGCTTGCATCGTCTATTCTGTGCATCATTGCTCTCGCGCGGCCTGCGCCAAGGCGTGAACCATGACGACTCGAAAAAAGACGGCGAACGCAACGCGGATCCGTGTCGGCATCGGCGGCTGGACGTTCGAGCCGTGGCGCGGCGTGTTCTATCCGAAAGGGCTCGCGCAGAAGCGCGAGCTGGAATACGCGAGCCGCCAGCTGACGGCGATCGAGATCAACGGCACCTTCTACGGCTCGCAAAAGCCTGCGACGTTCGCGAAGTGGCACGACGAAACGCCCGACGACTTCATGTTCGCGCTGAAGGCGCCGCGCTTTGCGACGCATCGGCGCGTGCTGGCGGAAGCACGCGATTCCGTCGAGCGCTTTGTTGCGAGCGGCGTGCTCGAACTCAAGAACAAGCTCGGCCCGATCAACTGGCAATTCCCGCCCACCAAACAGTTCGATGCCGATGACTTCGGCAGCTTCCTCGAATTGTTGCCCGCGAAGGTCGATGGACAGACCTTGCGCCATGCCGTCGAAGTGCGTCACGAGAGTTTCTGCGACGAGGCGTTCGTCGCGCTGGCGCGCAAGCACGGTGTCGCGATCGTCGTAGCGGGCGATTCGAAGTATCCGCAGATCGCCGATCCGACGGCGTCGTTCGTCTACGCGCGCATCATGGGCACGGAGGAGGCGAATCCGAGCGGCTATGCAAAGAAGGCGCTCGACAAGTGGACCGAGCGCGCGCAGACCTGGGCCGCAGGCGGCGCACCCGACGATCTCGACACCTATGCCCGCGCCGCGCCGAAGAAGGCGCGCGATGTCTATCTGTTCGTGATCAGCGGGCACAAGGCGCACAATCCCGCTGCCGCGATGGCGCTCATCGAGCGGATCAAGGCGGCGCAGTAACGGCGCGTAGGCAATGACTCAGCGTTCGGGCGCTTCGAGCGTGCAGGATTCGTCGGGAAACGGTGTGGCGGCCACGGTCGCCACGGGGCGCAGCGGCGGCTCGAACGCGGCCCACTGCGTCCAGTCGGGTGTCGCACCGGGCGCTTTCAGGCGAAGCGCCCGCGAGCCGTCGACGAAGACGAGCGATTCGAGATCGAAGAGACTCTCTGAAGCGACGCCGCCCGGTGTCGCGCGGCCCATCTGATGGGTGAAGTTGAGATTGCCCTCGCGAAGCAGATCCAGATAGCTGTCGCAATGCGAGGCGGGCGGCCTGACCGTCCACCGGTTCAGCAGTTTTGCGGCGATTTCGGCATCGAACATCGTGATTTCTCCTCGCCTGAGCGACCGCGTGCCCGATGGGCCGCGGCGGGCTGGTGTCCGCTTCGGGGCGGACTATCCGTCAATAATCAGCGCTTTCGCGGATGCGAAAGACATGTCCACCCACCACTATAGACAAAAATATGGTGCGATGCACAAAGCCAGATTGAGATTGCGGTCTAATCGTTGTTTTTGGACTCAATCCGCGTGCGGTGGCGTGGCTAACTGCTAGACGGAAGCGAGAAGAAGCGCGCAATTGCGCGATAAATGATGTAACTTGATTGAATTTGTGAGCGGTGATCGCGTGGCACAGGCCGTCGTACATTTGTTCGTACGATAAGGGCGGCGAGCCTCGCACATCAGGCAATGCCCCGCGAGGCGCACACAGCGTGAAAGTGCCGCGCAATCGCGCGGCACTGCGCCAGTCGAAACATCACTGCGCGACAGGACGCCCCGCGCCCGTCTGCGACGAACCCGAGATGCCCGCGCCATACGCCGATTCGGCGGCACGTTTGGCAGCGAGCCGCTGCATCGCATCCTGCACCTTCGACGGATAAGTCGGGTCTTCGCCGCCTCCCGCCTGATAGCCGACGGAGGCGAGATCGGCGAGTTCCTGGCGAACCTGCGCGCGCGTGAGACGAGTGCTGGGTTCCTGCGCCTGCGAGAGGGTGGGTGCGGCGGCGAGCAAGGCCGCTGTCAACATGGCGGCAGCGGCGGCAACTGTGGACTTCAAGACGTTCTCCAATAGCGATCCGGGGTGCCGGCGGTGTTGCATGAGCCGGCAAAACAAGTCTACGGATCGCACCCGCGGAGAAAAACGGCCCGATCTGGAAGGCAGCCTTCCGTCTCGCAGAAAGATGCGGCGCAATGGACACGTAAAAAAAGCCCGCCGCGCAGAACGCGGCGGGCTTCAACACGCAAATCCCGGATGGTTCGTTAAAGCAGTGACGCTTTAGAAGCGGTGACGCATGCCGATCGTCGCGACAACCTGGTTGGCCGTCGACGATGCGCCGCCCGACGTGTTGATGAACGCGACATAGTGCTGTCCGATGGCGTGCTGATACATCGCTTCGGCGTACACGTCCGTGCGCTTCGAGAACGCGTAGATGGCCTGCGCGTTGACCTGGTTGAACTTCGGATCGGAACCGAAGGTCGGCGAGCCGCTGATGTGGCCGTCCGTATAGGTATCGGTGATACCGAACGTGATGGCGGGCGTGAACTGATACTTGGCGTTCAGTTCGTAGTTGTCGAAATGCATCGAGCCGTTCGTCATCGCGAAGGCGTTCGTTTGCTGATAGTGGCTGTTCGTGTAGACGAAGCCGACCGTCGCGGGACCGAACGCGTAGTTGATGCCCGCGCCGAACACGCGCTCGACGCCCGCGCCAACCTGGAATCCGCCCACGCCGTTCGCCGCCGATTCCGCCGTATCGACTGCGCCGCCCGTGTTCGTCGTGCTGTTCGAGCCGTTGATCTGCAGGTAACCGGCTGCGACGTTCAACGGACCCCACTGGTAGCTCGCGCCCGCGCTGTATGCGCGGTTGATCGCGAAGTCGGTGCTGTTCGAGAACGCGTACAACGCGCCGAACTTGAAGCCCGCGTAGTTGCTGCTCGTGTACTTGACGGCATTGCTCATCCGTACCGAGTGGTTCAGGTTGTCATTGTCGAACGGGTGAGCGAAGCCCGTGTCGCCGAACGTGCCTGCCGTGCCCGACAGCGGCGCGACGAAGTCGACCAGCGAGTCGTACTGGCGGCCCAGCGTGAGCTGGCCGTAGTTGGCGCTGCTGATGCCCACGTAAGCCTGGCGGCCGAACAGACGGCTGTGCTGGCCGAGCGTGCCGTTCTGCACGTTGAAGCCGTTTTCGAGCACGAAGATCGCCTTGTAGCCGCCGCCCAGATCTTCAGCGCCGCGCAAGCCGAAGCGGCTGCCGTTGATGGTGCCGCTCGTCGCCTGAAACAGCGCGCCGCTCGTGCCGCTCTTTTGCACGTTGTTGGTGTACATCAGGCCCGCGTCGATGATGCCGTACAGCGTGACCGAGCTTTGCGCGTGCGCGCCCGTTGCAGCCAATGCACCGAGCACCGCGACTGCGGCGGGAATTCTTTTCATGGTTGAGCTCCAGCTATTCCAGACAATGAGTGAAAAACAGCCTGGCGAGTATAGGAAAACGCGGGGCTCGATTTAACGCCGTGTTGCTGCAGCAGACTCTTGCGTCACACGGTGTAAATGATTCATCAAATCGAAATAATCGCTGGAAAAGTTCGCCGTGAAGCGGCGCGCGATCAACCCGCTACGCATGAATTGCGCGGATGAGATTAGCTGGGAGGGGATTTCTGTTTGATGGCAGCGTGCACCGTTTGGGCGAATTACAACACTCTCAGCCGGCGCTGCACACGATCGCAGTCAGAATGAAAGGCAACACCTGTTTGACGGTCGCTTCGCTGCCCGACTGCTGCACACGCACGCGCACCGACTCCGAAGGACCGGACACGACCACGCCATAGATCGAATCGGCTTCTACCTTGCCGGAGCCCTGCCGGAAGATCGCGTCGTCGCGCTGGTAGCCGAGCACGGCATAGACGTGAAAGCCGAACGCCGTGAGATCGCGGCCGCGCTTCGGGCGAAACGCATTCACCGAATTGGATTCGACCCGCATCGGATTCGGGTCGATGTATTGATCGTCGAGCAGCGGCTGAATGAAGGTATGCGCGTCGGTCTTGCAGACGAGCTGGTCGTCGAGGTCCAGCGCACGCGCGGGCGTGCAGCAGAGTCCCGCACCCAGGGCGGCCAGCACGGCAATCGAGTGGATGTAATCCTTTGTCATGTTTGGCGCGAGACCCTGAGCCGGAGATGGCCGGTCCCTGATGGTAGCCCGAAGTTGTCACGCACGTCAGCGAACGTCTGTGCGCTAACGAGCGATGCCACCATGCGGCCGCACAGTGCGACGGATTCTCAAAGTGGCGCGCGCGCCGCGAAGCGGCCTCGCACAATGGCGCGAAACCATCAAGTGCGGTGCTCCAGGCTAGCCAGCCGTTTATCGCTAAAGCAGATATGAGTATGGGATTTGCTTCGTTGACGCACCCGGACGCTGGCCGTAGATTGACTTCATCGTTGCAACCCTACAAAGAACATTCAGCGTGACAACCACTGTTTCGTCCTCTCAACACGCCGCTCCGCGCGTGCAAACGGCCGGCGTGCGCCAGCCGCTCGAAATCGTTCCGTTCGATGCGCCCGTCGGCGCCGAAGTGCTCGGCCTCGATCTGAACGAGCCGCTTTCCGCCGAAGATTTCGCGCGCATTCACCGCGCCCATCTCGACTATCACGTGCTGGTGTTTCGCGACCAGCGCATCACGCCCGCGCAGCACATCGACTTCAGCCGCCGCTTCGGGCCGTTGCAGATTCACGTGCTGCATCAGTTTCAGTTGCCCGGTCATCCTGAAGTGCTGATCGTGTCGAACATTCGCGAGAACGGTCAGCCGATCGGACTCGGCGACGCCGGCCACTTCTGGCATTCGGACCTGTCGTACAAGGAAAAGCCGAGCCTCGGCTCGCTGCTGCACGCGCAGGAACTGCCTTCGGAAGGCGGCGACACGCTGTTCGCGAACATGCATCTGGCGTGGGACACATTGCCTGAGCATTTGCGCAAGGCCGTCGAAGGACGCACGGCCGAGCACACGTATCTCGCCAAATACGCGGAACTGCAAAAGCGCAACCCGTGGCGGCCGAATCTGTCGGCCGAGCAGATCGCGGAAGTGAAGCCCGTGGTGCATCCCATCGTGCGCACGCATCCGGAGACGGGCCGCAAGGCGCTGTTCGTCAGCGAGCATTTCACGACGCATATCGTCGGCCTGCCCGAAGACGAGAGCCGCGAGTTGCTCGAAGCTCTGTTTGCGCACAGCGTGCGTGACGAACATATCTATCGTCACCAGTGGTCGGAGCACGATCTCGTGTTCTGGGACAACCGCTCGCTGATGCATCTCGCTGCAGGCACGCCCGATCATCTGCGTCGCAAGCTGTATCGCACGACGATCGAAGGCAACGCGCCGTTCTGATCCGCGCGCAGTCTTCATTTCCGTTTCCGACACCCGGAGTTTCGATGCCGTTTTCATTTCGACCGGCCGCGGCGCGGCCGTCTTTCGCGCGCCGTTTTGTTTCGACGATGCTTGCATTGTCGCTAGGCGCAACCAGCCTCGGCATGTCGCTCGATGCGCACGCTGAAGGTCATATCCGTGTTGCCGAACAGTTCGGCATCGTCTATTTGCTGCTGAACGTCGCACGCGATCAACAGTTCATCGAGAAAGAAGGGCGCAAGGAAGGGCTCGATATCAAGGTCGACTGGGTGAAGCTGTCGGGCGGTTCGGCCGTGAATGACGCGCTGCTGTCCGGCTCGGTCGACGTTGCGGGCGCAGGCGTGGGTCCCTTGCTCACGATCTGGGACCGCACGCATGGCAAGCAGAACGTGAAGGGCGTCGCGTCGCTCGGCAATCTGCCGTATTACCTCGTGTCGAACAACCCGAACGTGAAGACGATTGCCGACTTCACCGACAAGGACCGCATCGCGCTGCCGGCTGTTACGGTGTCGGTGCAGTCGCGCGTGTTGCAGTTCGCGGCGGCGAAGCGTTGGGGCGACAAGGAGTACAACCGTCTCGACAAGCTCACGCAGGCCGTGCCGCATCCCGATGCAGCGGCGGCGATCATTGCGGGCGGCACGGAAATCACGGGACACTTCGGCAACCCGCCGTTTCAGGAACAGGAACTGGCTGCGAACCCGAAAGCGCATATCGTGTTGAATTCATACGATGTGCTGGGCGGACCGAGTTCGGCAACCGTGCTGTACGCAACGGAGAAGTTCCGTAACGAGAACCCGAAGACGTATCGCGCGTTCGTCAACGGACTGGCCGATGCGGCGCAATTCATCACGGCGAATCCGGAAGCCGCCGCGGATATCTACATTCGCGTGAATCAGGCGAAGACGGATCGCAATCTGCTGCTCTCGGTGATCCGCAATCCGCAGGTGCAATTCAAGGTCGCACCGCAAAACACGTTTGCGCTTGCGCAGTTCATGTATCGCGTCGGCGCGATTCGCAACGAACCGAAGTCGTGGAAAGACTACTTCTTCGATGATCCGGCGACTGCAGCCGGAAGCTGACCGCTGCCACGTTCGACACACGAAAAACCCGCTATTTCAGCGGGTTTTTCCGTTTCTGGCGCGAGTGAAATCGCGCTGTTGGACAAGACGCGACGGCGGTCATAGCGCGATTTACGGCGCTTATGCATCACAGCGCATTGAATATCTACTTTCATTGGTTGGTCTTTGCGGAGGCTCACCGTATGTTGTCGTTTTGCCTATGCGGTGTCGTCATCGTGAAAGTTATTTCGCACGCAGTTCAACTCAAAGGAGCGCGTTGATGGTCGCGAATCCTTCCGTGCTTTTCCCTGAACAAGCCGCGACGCAGGCAAGCGAGCCGGTGCATTCGAGCCGCCTGCTTGCCGTCGATCGCGTGAGCCTCGAATACCGCACGCGCGAGCGCGTGGTGCGCGCCACGCACGACGTCAGCTTCGACGTGTATGGCGGCGACCGTTTCGTGTTGCTCGGGCCATCGGGCTGCGGCAAGTCGACGTTGCTGAAAGCCGTCGGCGGATTCATCAAGCCGGCCTCGGGCACGATCACGCTCGATGGCGAAACGGTGCGCGAGCCAGGCGCGGATCGCATCGTCGTGTTCCAGGAGTTCGATCAGTTGCCGCCGTGGAAGACAGTGCTGGAGAACATTGCATTCCCTTTGCGCGCGGCAAAGAAATTGAGCCGTGCCGAAGCGAAAGAGCGCGCACAGCACTATCTCGACAAGGTCGGCCTCGCAGCGTTCGCCGATGCGTATCCGCACACGTTGTCGGGCGGCATGAAACAACGCGTCGCGATTGCGCGCGCGCTCGCGATGCAGCCGCGCGTGCTGCTGATGGACGAGCCGTTCGCTGCGCTCGATGCGCTCACGCGTCGCAAGATGCAGGAAGAGTTGCTGCGCCTGTGGGAAGAGGTGCGCTTCACGCTGCTGTTCGTCACGCATTCGATCGAGGAAGCGCTGGTCGTAGGTAGCCGCATTCTGCTGCTGTCGCCGCATCCGGGACGCGTGCGCGCCGAACTCAATAGCCACCAGTACACACACGACAGCTTTGGCCGCAGCGACTTCCAGCATCGCGTCGCGCAGATTCATCGCCTGCTGTTCGAAGAGACGGAGTCCGCCCGATGAGCACCCCATCCACCCTGTTGCCGCCCGTGCGCGCGGAATACGAGCGGCCGCTCGAACCCGTCGGCGATCTCGCCGTCGAAGCGCCGTTGCCGCTCGCGCGGCGTCTTGCGAACCAGACATGGCTGAGCAAGACGATCATCGCGATCGTGCTGATCGCCGTGTGGGAAATCGCGGCGCGCGCAATCAACAACGACCTGTTGCTGCCGACCTTCGGCGCGACGTTCGTGGCATTCGTGCAGGGCATCGCGTCGGGCGAACTGCTGCAGAAGACGGCTGTGTCGATGTCGGTGCTGTTGCGCGGCTACCTGCTCGGCGTCGCGCTCGCGTTCGTACTGACCTCGCTCGCGGTGTCGACGCGCATCGGCCGCGATCTGCTGTCGATGCTCACCGCGATGTTCAACCCGTTGCCGTCGATCGCCTTGTTGCCGCTCGCGCTGCTGTGGTTCGGCCTCGGCACGGGCAGCCTGCTGTTCGTGCTCGTGCATGCCGTATTGTGGCCGCTTGCGCTCAACACGTATTCGGGTTTTCGCGCCGTGCCCGCGACCTTGCGGATGGCGGGTCGCAATTATGGCCTGACGGGCCTGCGCCATGTCGTGCTGATACTCGTGCCCGCTGCGCTGCCGTCCATCCTCGCGGGGCTGCGTGTCGGCTGGGCTTTCGCGTGGCGCACGCTGATTGCGGCCGAACTCGTGTTCGGCGCGAGCAGCGGCAACGGCGGACTGGGTTGGTACATTTTCCAGAACCGCAACGAGCTGTATACCGACCGCGTGTTCGCGGGACTCGCCGCTGTCATCGCGATCGGTCTGCTCGTCGAGCATCTGGTGTTCGATACGCTGGAGCGCGTCACCGTGCGCCGCTGGGGCGTGCAGCACTGACGCCGCACCATCGCGGGGCAACGCTCGCGCTGCGAACGCTTACGCCTCGTTCAGCCAGTGCTCGATCAACGGCCCCTGCGCGCCGCCCACCGGGTCGCTACGCGGAAACGGCAGGGCTTCCATCGCGGCGCGTTCCTTGTCGGTCAACGCGTCGCGCCGGATGTCCCATTGCTGGCCCGGCGGATACGCGCCGATCACATTGAGCGGCCCGCTCGACGATTCGAGGCAATGCCCGGTGCCCGCCGGCAGCAGGATCACGTCGCCCGCTTCCAGATGCACGACACGGCCGCCCGGGCCGCCCACGATCACATCCGCCGTGCCCCCGGCGATGCCCAGCACTTCATGCGCCGACGAATGAAAATGGTGATAGTCGAAGACGCCGTTACGCCACTTCGGCGGCCAGCCGTTGCGCTGGAACATCGCTTCGAACGCGTCGGCTAGCCGGTCGCCCGACGCGTCGCCGTCCAGCACGTCCCGATACAGGATGACGGGGAGATGCGCGTTGTTCGGCACCCAGTCGCGCGGGCCGAGCCGGAATACGTCCGCGTGCACCGCGCCCCTCGTATGTGCTTGCATGTCTGCTCCTCGAACTGATGCTGATGCGCCGTGCATGCGAGTTGAAAGACTGCTTCGCATGAGCGGCGCGGACGTCAGCTAAACAGCAAATCGCATTCCGCAGCAATCAGGGCAAAACCGCATTCGAAAAATCTTCAAGCAAACGTTTTCGTGTGCTTGAGCCATTTTTTTTGCGGGCCAGATACATTAAGTTTGCTGTTGCTTACGTCGATATAACGGTTCGAGGCGGAAAACAATCACGGGACGGCACGAGGGCTGATTTATGTGGAATGCCGATCTGTCGGCAGGCGGGGCGGGCTCGCAATCGATCGACGACGCAGCGCGTGCGGTGGAGGCGCGCGGCGTGCCCTGGGCATGGTATCGCGCGGGCCAGCATCTCGAACTGGTGCGCGAAGGTGCGACGCGGTTCGATTGGCCGCGCTCGATCGTGCCCGCGATGCTGCACGACGCCTGCGTCGAGCGCGGCTGGTTCGCGTGGCCGACGGGCCGCAGCGATCTTGCGCTCGGCTGGCTGCTCGCGCCCGCGTCGTTCGCGTCGGACCCCGCCTTTGCGGCGCTCGCGCGCGCGATCGGCGAACAGATGCAGGCCGACGCGCTGGTGCGCGCACAAAACGTGCAGCGCGTGCTGTACGACATCGCGTATCTGGCCAGTTCGATCAGCGAGCGCGGCGAATTCCTGCAGGCCATTCACGAGCGTCTTGGCACGCTGATCGACGCGGAGAACTTCTATCTCGCGCTCTACGACGGCGAAACGGGCGCCGTCACGTATCCGTATTACATCGACCTGATCGACACGGAAGCCGTCGACACGAATCACATGGACATGGTCGACCCCGAGCGCCTGTCGCTCACGGGTTACGTGCTGACCACAGGCCAGCCGCTGCTGATCGACGAGAAGGGCATCATCGATGCGGCCGCGACGGGGCGCTTCTACTGCGTCGGGCACCGGCCGAAGTTCTGGATGGGCGCGCCGCTGAAGAACGCGTCGGACGAAGTGTTCGGCATGGTGACGATGCAGGTCTACGACGCGTCGCGCATCTATAGCGCTGAAGACCGCGCGCTGTTTCTGGTCGTTGCGCGGCACGTGGCGATGGCGCTCGACCGTATTCTGCACCGCGTCGGCCTCGAAGCCGAAGTGGCGCGCCGCACGGCCGAGCTGTCGCGGCTGAACGACACGCTGCGCGCGGAAATCGCCGAGCGCGAGCGCGCGCAGCATCTGCAGGCAGCGCTGTTCGAGATCGCCGAGCTGTCGAGTCAATCGGTCGATATCGGCAAGTTCTTTCGCAGTCTGCATGCGATCGTGGGCGGGCTGCTGTATGCGAAGAACTTCTATATCGCGCTGTTCGAACCCGCGACGGCGGAAGTGTCGTTTCCGTATTACATCGACGAAACGCAGCACGACATACCAGCGCCGCGCCGCGGCGAGCGGGGGTTGACCGAGTATGTGATCCGCCAGCGCGTGCCTTGCCTGCTCGACACCAGCGACGCCGTGCGTCTCGTCGAGGCGGGCGAGATCAAGCTGGACAGCGAGAACATCCGCTTGCGTTCGTGGCTTGGCGTGCCGCTGTTCGATGGCAGCGTGGTGCGCGGCGTGCTCGTCGTGCAGAGCTATTCGTCGAGCGTGCGTTACGACAGGCGCGATCAGGAACTGCTGACCTTCGTGTCGCGCCACATCGATACGGCGCTGTCGCGGCGGCGCGTCGCGGAAGCGCAGCATGCGGCGAATCTCGAACTCGAAGCGCGCGTGCTGGTGCGCACGCAGGAACTCGACGCGGCCAACGCGCGGCTGTTGCACGAGAACTATCACGACGCACTGACGGGCCTGCCGAACCGCTCGCATCTGTACGAGCGGCTCGAAGCGGCGTGGCTTGGCTACAGCAAGCGCGGCGAGCCGTTGTCCGTGCTGTTCATCGACCTCGACCGCTTCAAGGTCGTCAACGACAGTCTCGGTCATCTGTTCGGCGATGCATTGCTCGTCGACGTGGCGGGTCGGTTGCGCGAATGCTTGCGGCGCGACGATCTGCTCGCGCGTCTGGGCGGCGACGAGTTCGCCGTCGTCGTGCCGGGCGCGAACCTGCAAACGGTGCTGTCGCTCGCGGAGCGCATCCTGGCGGCTTTCGATACGCCGTTCAACATCGGCGAGCAGACCGTGTTCACGTCGTGCAGCGTCGGCGTGGTGAGCGCGGACAGCGCGCATCACCGCGAACCCGCCGATCTGCTGCGCGACGCCGATGCCGCGATGTACCGCGTGAAGAATCGCGGCCGGGACAGCTTCGCGGTGTTCAACCACCAGATGCGCCGTGAGCTGTCGGATCAGATCGAAACGGAGGGCGCGCTGCGCAATGCGCTCAAGCGCGATGACGAGCTGGTGCCGTATTTCCAGCCGATCGTCGATATCGGCAGCGGCCAGCTCGTTGCGCTAGAAGCGTTGATCCGCTGGCGGCAGCCGAACGGCGAGGTCTGGGCGCCGGGGCGATTCTTGCCCGCGGTGGAAGGGCTGAAGCTGATCGGGCGACTGGACATGTACATGCTGACGCGTGTGGCGGAGATTCTCGCGCAGCCGGAGCATATCGACTGGCCGCCCGTGCAGGTGAATCTGTCCAGCTACAGCATCACGCGCCCCGAGTTCGCGGACGAACTGCTCGAACTGTTGAAACGTTATGGCGTGCATCCTTCGCGCATTTCACTCGAGCTGACGGAAGGCGCGCTCGTTGCCGAGCCGGACCTTGCGCGCACGACGATGCAAAGCCTCGCGGATAACGGCATGTGCGTCGTGCTCGACGATTTCGGCACAGGCTTTTCTTCATTGAGCTATGTGCACCAGTACCGATTCAGCGGATTGAAGATCGACAAGTCGTTCGTGCTCGAGTTGACACAAAGCGCGCGCAGCCGCGCGATTGTGCGCGCGATCGTGCGGATGGCGGAGTCGCTCGAACTGACGGTGGTTGCGGAGGGCATCGAGGACCAGTCGACGCTGGAACTGTTGCGCACGATCGGCGCGGCGCACGGGCAGGGGTATCACCTGGCGCGGCCGATGTCGCTGGACGCGCTGATGTCGTCGCCGCTGGCGCCGCGCTCGCGGGCAATGGAGCAGTAGTGCTCCTGGCTGACTTCTATTCGCGTGGGATGCGGCCCATCAGGTAGAACTCGTCGTTGGGGCGCATCGAGATGACGTTGGCCATGCGGTTCGACAGGCCGAAGAACGCGGTGATGGCGGTGATGTCCCAGATGTCGGCATCGTCGAAGCCGTAGTCGCGTAGTGTTTTGAAGTCTTCGTCGTTGATGGAGGCTGAATCGCTGCACACTTTTATGGCGAAATCCAGCATTGCTTTCTGGCGTGGGGTGATGTCGGCCTTTCGATGATTCACTGCTAGTTGATCCGCTAGCAACGGTTGCTTTTCGTAGATGCGCAGGATGGCGCCGTGCGCGACTACGCAGTAGAGGCAATTGTTCACCGCGCTCGTTGCGACGACGATCATTTCGCGCTCGCCTTTGGTGAGACCGCCTTCTTTCAGCATCAAGGCATCGTGGTAGGCGAAGAAGGCCCGGAATTCGTCCGGGCGATGAGCCAGTGTCAGGAAGACGTTCGGGACGAAGCCCGCTTTGGCCTGGACTTCCAGTATTCGCGCGCGGATGTCGTCGGGCCATTCGCCCGGGGTCGGGACGGGGTAGCGGCTGATCGATGTTTCTGGCATGGCAGTGGCTCCTTTTTTCTCTGTCTGCGACGCTGGGTGGTTTGCTTGTGTTTGTGCTGGCATCCGCATTTTGTTACTGGTGCTTCAAACGTTGCCCCTGTGCGGGGCGGCACCTACTTTTCTTTGCCGCCGCAAAGAAAAGTAGGCAAAAGAAAGCGGCTCACACCGCCAGATCTAGTATTTGCCTGAGGGCCCCCGTAGGGTCTTACGCTTCAAGCGGCAACGCCCTGCTTCGCGCTCGTTGCCAACGTCCTCTCTGTACGCCTCACCCGCTCCACGCACCCGCATTACCGCATGACGTGCCAGATGCTCCGCGGCCGCCCAGGTGGCAAACTGTGTGTAGGCCGTAGTACCTCACACGCCTCGCTCCGACCGCCGCGCATGCGTTCCACCCTGTAAGAGCGCGATCCTATACGACGCGACAACCTACACACAGTTTGCCACCTATGGGGTCGAAATTGTTCGACACTAATGACCCTTACCACGGGTGCTCGAAGCGGGTGAGGCGTTGATTCAAAGCGTTGGCAACGCAGGGGAACAGATACGCTGCCGTATGAAGCGCGGGACCGGTTGGGGGCCCTCAGGCAGGAACAAGGATTGGCGGTGTGAGCCGCTTTCTTTTGCCTACTTTTCTTTGCGGCGGCAAAGAAAAATAGGTGCCGCCCCGCACAGGGGCAACGCGTGAAGCTAGATAACAAATCGCGGATGCCAGCGAAAAGACCCGCATACCTAACCCTCCCGCGCCGAGAAAACGCAACCGCGGATGCCAGCGCAAACACAAGCAAACCACCCAGCGTCGCAGACAACAAAAAACCCTACTTCGTGGTGATCTCCCGCTTCCCCCTCACGATCTCATCCCCAGCATTAGCCGACAACTTCCTGGTAACAAGAATCGAAGCAAACGAACAGAACCCAACCACAACAAACGCTGGCCAGAAATCCGACCACTGCAGCGCAGCATGCCCATGCACAGCGCGAGTAATCGACAAAACAATACCCGCAACGGTAACCCCAAGCCCGAGAGAAATCTGCTGCACAACACTGCCGAGACTAGTCGCCCGACCCACATCACGACTTTCGATCTCCGCATAAGTCATCGAGTTCAAACTCGTAAACTGCAAAGCAGGAAAGAACCCACCAAGCAGCACAATGAGCCAGATCAACCACGTCGGCGTCCCGGGAAAAAACGC
Organism: Paraburkholderia largidicola; assembly: GCF_013426895.1. Lineage (NCBI taxonomy): Bacteria > Pseudomonadati > Pseudomonadota > Betaproteobacteria > Burkholderiales > Burkholderiaceae > Paraburkholderia > Paraburkholderia largidicola. The sequence continues at coordinate 2,484,937 of NZ_AP023175.1, forward strand.
CCCACACGCGGCAATCGCGATACCCGAATACGCCGCGTTGTACATCAACACAGTGCGAAAACCCCAGCGTCGCAAGACAGTGGCAGCCAGCGTCCGCATGAACATGCCGCCAAACGCCGACGCACACGTAATCAACCCCGATTCGAACGCGCTCATCCCAAGCCCTTCCTGCAGCACGAGCGGCAGCAAAAACGGCACGGCACCAAGCCCGATACGAAACAACGAACCACCCAGCACGCTCGCCTGAAACGTCGGCACGCGAAAAAACCGCAAATCGAGCAATGGACGCTCGACACGTCGCGCATAGAGCACATAAATCCCGAGCATCACCGCGCCGATCACCGTCATCACGGTCGCCGTCGTGCCCGTCACCAGTTCGCCGTCGGTGAGCGAAAGCCCGAGCAGAAACAGCGACGCCCCGCCCGCCGACAGAACGAAACCGACCCAGTCGAGCGGACCCGGATGCGGCTCACGCGTGTTCTTGATGTACTTGTTGGTGAGCCAGATGCCCAGAATGCCGACGGGAATGTTGATGAAGAAAATCAGCCGCCAATGCAGATAAGTCGTGATGAAGCCGCCGAGCAGCGGCCCGGCCGCGGGTCCGAGCATCGCGGGCACGCTCAGGTAGTTCATCGCGCGGATGTACTCGGAACGCTCCACCACGCGAAAGATGATGATCCGCCCGACAGGCACCATCATCGCGCCGCCCACGCCCTGTATGAAGCGCGCGACCGTAAATGTCGCAAGCGATGTCGAGGCCGCGCACGCCAGCGAGCCGACCACGAAGATGCCGATTGCCGTGCGGAACACCGAGCGCGCGCCGAAACGGTCGGCCAGCCATCCGCAAACGGGAATGAACACGCCGAGCCCCAGCACGTAGCTGGTGACGGCGATTTTCAGCGTGACGGGGTCCCGGCCGAAGGCGCGCGCCATTTCAGGCAGCGCAGTGACGATGACATTCGCATCGACGCTCTCCATGAACATCGCGCAGGCGACGATGACGGGAGCGATAAAAGCCTTGATGGCAAGCAGCACGGGCGGCGAGCGATGTAAGTGAACGTTGATTATTGCATAGACGGTCTGTCGAGTGCCATGACGTTGTGGTTACAACTGGATTTGCCCCTGTGTGGGGCGGGACTTTGCTTTGCCTGCGACGCTGGTGGGTTTGTTTTGGTTTGCGGTGGCATCCGCGATTTGTTAGCGTGCTTCACGCGTTGCCCCTGTGCGGGGCGGCACCTACTTTTCTTTGCCGCCGTGTACAGACTGGAGACATGGTTGACACATGTACAGGGACATCGCTGACACATGATGGTCAGGGTTTTACTGTCTTCAGGTCAAGTTTTGCGACTCGCTGATGGGCAAACCAGAGCTCGATCACTCCGTCTTCGTTTTCGCTCGGGCGGGCTGCCACCTGCAGCCCCTTGAGCGCAATCGAGAGCTTCACTTTCTCGCCTCGCACGCGCACCACGCCGCTTGCATTGACCTGTAGCACTTCATCGCCGCAACCGTATTCGGGCTCGGGCAGCCGCTCCGGCATCCTGCGCAGGCTGCACGCGTAGCGGGTGACCGGCACCGCCATGTCCAGTGCCTCATGCGGACGCTCGGTGTTGTACACCTGCCGCCAGCGATCCAGTACCTGCTGCACGTGCGCGTGCGTGGTGAACGTGTGCCGCTCCAGCACTTCGGCCTTCAGCGAGCGGTGAAACCGTTCATCCTTGCCATTGGTCTGCGGGTGATACGGGCGGCTATAGCTCACCTGGATGCCCAGCCGGATCAGCCAGACCGCGAGCTCGGTGAGCTGCCCCGGCGCACTGGGCGAGCCCCACGGCGCGCCGTTGTCGGTGTTGATGCGCGATGGCAGCCCGTAGCAGCGAAACGCCCGCTCAAGCTCTGCCTGCACGATCCCGGTGGTGGTGCGCGCGCAGGCGCTCAGCACGATGTTGTAGCGCGAGTGGTCATCGATGACCGTCAGCGGCGCGCAGCGCCCGCTCTCCAGCGTCGGGAAGTCGCCCTTGAAGTCCATCTGCCACAACGAGTTCGGATGCTCGTGCTCGAAGCGTTGCCAGTGCTGGCGCTGGCGGGACGCCTGCTCGTCAATGAGCCCGTGGCGTCGCAGGATCTCGGTGATGGTGGCGGGCGCGGGAACCTCAATCTGGCCCAGATCGCGCAGGCGCCGTGCGATCTTGCGTCCGCCCCAGCCATGCTCGCGGCGCAGGTCCAGCACCAGTGCCTCGATGTGCTCCGGTGAGCGTGTGGGGCTGTGATGCGGGCGCCGGGAGCGGTCGGCCAGCCCCTTGCTACCCTCAGACTTGTGGCGGGCGAGCCACTTGTAGCCGGTCTGGCGGGTGATCTTGAATTTACGGCATAGCTCGCTGAACGGGAGCGCCTGTGTGGCGGCCTCGCAGACGAAGTCTTCGCGACGATTCATGGTGTCTTTTACATCCCAGGGCATGGTTGGAATCCGGGCGTTTGATTACCCGAAAGTGTCAGTCATGTCCCTGTACACCTGTCAGCGATGTCTCCAGTCTGTACACCGCCGCAAAGAAAAGTAGGCAAAAGAAAGCGGCTCACACCGCCAATTCTTGTTCCTGCCTGAGGGCCCCCAACGGGTCTTACGCTTCACACGGCAACTTTCCTGTTCGCGTCCGTTGCCAGCGCCCTTGCGGTGCGCCTCACCCGCTTCATGTGCCCGCGTCTCAGCACGCCGTGCCAGACAGTCCACCGCCGCCCAGGTGGCAAACTGTGTGTAGGCTCTCGCGCCTTGCACGCATCACTCCGGACTGGGTAGCAAGATTAATGTTCCTAGTAAGAGCACTACCCTGTGCGGTGCGACAACCTACACACAGTTTGCCACCTGGGCGGCACGCGCCATTCGCTGCCGCCGGCCCTTGGACGGGTATCTGAGGCGGGTGAGGCTTCTGTTCAGAGCGTTAGCAACGCACGCAAACAGAAATGCTGCCGTTTGAAGTGTGGGACCGGTTGGGGCCCTCAGGCAAACACAAGAACTGGCGGTGTTAGCCGCTTTCTTTTGCCTACTTTTCTTTGCGGCGGCAAAGAAAAGTAGGTGCCGCCCCGCACAGGGGCAACGCTTGCAAACCAATCACATCACGCGGATGCCAGCGAAAAAACCAAAACACCGCCCGGCAACGCCCGCGCCGCGAATGCATAACGCGGATGCCAGCGAAAATGCAAACCACCCCTAGCGTCGCAGACAAACCCAAAAAACCCTTACCCACGCCCGGCCGAGCCATCACCTCCAATCCATCCAAACTCCACCGGCGTACGCGTAAAAAACACATGAACATCCGCCGCGCGCACGATATCCAGCAGGCGGTCCGCCTCGGCATCCGTAGTGGCGAGAATAAGCTGCTGCGGCTGATCACCGAGCGAAAGTGCATGCGCAGCATGAAGAGCCCCCGCGTGCCCAACGCCCTGCGCGCAACTGACCACCGTCGCGCCACGGATACCAAGCGCCCGCGCCTCATGCAGCAGCCATTCACAAACGGTCTGATGACCGTGTCGCCGGTTGCGCTCGGTGAAGAAAGTCAATTGACAGCCGTTCATCACGACGCCCGAATCTGGAGGCCAACCCCGGGCCAACCCCGCTACGCCCGCGACGCCGAAGCCGACGGCGCCTTGGTGCCCGCATGGCTCACGTGATGCCGCGCATAGTCGACCGCTTCGATCAGCACCGAGGCGATTTCGCCGACGCGCTCGCGCGGTATCCGTATCTCGACCCATTCGCGCATCGCCGAGCGGCCATACGGCTGGAAGGCGAACGCACGGCCCGTGTCCACCAGCATCGCCGCGCGTTCGGCGGGCAACTTGATGCCGATGCCGCTGCCGTACACGCAAAACGCGAGATTCGAGCCGACGAACGCAGCCGGACAGCCGAACATCGCGCCTGCGTGCACCGTCGGGTCCTTGTCCTGAACGTAAGCGAACACCGCATCGAACAGTCCGACATCATGCAAGAGTCTTGGCTCTGTTTTCATCGCGTTTCTCCTGTCGCCCGGATTCGCGTTGCACCGCTAGTGCGTGGGTCGAAAGCATCCAGGTCAAGCGTGTGCGTCAGACCTGAAACAGATTACGCGTTTTCACGGCACACCGCTGCCGAGCACCTCGTATTCGACTGCACAGCGCGTATAAAAGAGCGGCACGTTGCCTTGCCGCAAGCGGTCGAGCAACGCATCGACGCGCGCGCTTTCTCCCGCGAGCGTGATGGCGACGGGCTGATCGGCGAGTTCGACAAAGCGTGCCGCGTGGTACTTGCCGTGCACGTCCACGCATTCGCTGACCTCGACAACCGTCGCGCCCTGGATGCCCGCTTGCCGCGCTTCGTCGAGTATCCAGCCGACGGTCGTCTGATGATGCTTGCGTGGGCCGGTGGTGGCCGCGAACACGGTGAGCTGGCTGCCTTGCATGCCGACCTCCATGCGCTGTGCGCTGGCGTGAAAACCATTATCGCGCTGTGAACGCGCGCACAACAGTCTTGCAAGAGCGATGCCCGTTTGCCTTGCGAATTGTCATGCACGCGTTACGTTGCGACCTCTGATCCATGCGGCAGCGCGTCATGGGAGCGAGCATTTGCTCGCGCGTAAATGGATCGTTCACAATGAAGCGCTTCGATACCGAGATCACCGATATGACCGATCCCACGCCACATGTTCATCACGCCGCATCGGAAGGCTATACGAAGGGCGCGAATACCTATGTCAAAGGCCGTCCCGACTATCCGCCGGAACTGGCAGGCTGGCTGAAAGGCGAGCTGGCGCTCGGGCCGGGCAAGATCGCTGTCGATCTCGGCGCGGGCACCGGCAAGTTCACGCCGCGTCTCGTCGAAACGGGCGCGAGCGTGATCGCCATCGAACCCGTCGCGCAGATGCGCGAAAAAATCGCCGCTGCGCTGCCGCAAGTCGATGTCCGCGAGGGCACCGCACAGCGCTTGCCGCTCGACGACGCGTCCGTCGATGCCGTGCTGTGCGCGCAGTCGTTCCACTGGTTCGCGACACCGGAAGCGCTCGTCGAAATTCGCCGCGTGCTGAAACCGGGCGGCCATCTCGGGCTCGTGTGGAATGTGCGCGATGCGCGCGTGCCGTGGGTCGAGCGGCTCGATGCGATCGTCAATGCGCGCGAAGGCGATGCGCCGCGCTATCACACGGGCGAATGGCGCAACGTGTTTCCGGCAGAAGGGTTCGGTGATCTGGAAGAGCGGCACATGCCGCACGGGCACACGGGATCGGTCGAAGATGTGATCGTCACGCGCGTGCACTCGACCAGCTTCATTCTCGCGTTGCCGCCCGAAGAGTGGGCGCAAGTGGAACACGAGGTGCGCGCGCTGATCGCGTCGGAACCGGCGCTGGCCGCGCACGATACCGTGACGGTGCCGTACGTGACGTACGCGTATCGCCTGAAGCGAATGGCTTAGTGTTTGCGCACCAGCACATCGACGAGTGCGAACGCCGTCTGCCTGAGTTTCTTCGGGTCGCCATAGACGCGTTCCATCACCGCGATGCCGCGCGTCGTCGTCACGATCAGGTTCGCTGCCTGCTGCGGTGGCAGCGTCAGTTGCGCGCGTCCTTCCTTGGTGTCGAGCACGTTCAGCAGGGCTGCTTCGAGCGCGTCGAGCATGGCCTGCAACGCTGCGCGCGGACGCGGCGAGTCGGGGTCGATCTCGACGGCCGTTTTCGTCGACAGGCAGCCGCGCGTGGGCGTGCCCTGCGAGATCGAGCGGATCGCGAACGTGAAGAACGACGTCAAAGCGTCGTGCAGATCGGGCTTGTCGAGTGCCTTGCGCGCATCCGCGACGAAACGCTGCGCATAGCGCTCGAACACGCGGATGAAGATCTCTTCCTTGTCGCCGTATGCGTTGTACAGCGAGCCGCGCTGCACGCCCGTCGCTTCCGCGAGGTCCAGCATCGACGTGGCGCGAAAGCCCTTGCGCCAGAAGACGTCCAGTGCGTGCGCGAAAGCGTCGTCTTCATTGAACTGACGAACTCCTGCCATGGTTTGCCTCGGTCCTGGAAATGCCCAAAAGCCGTATTTTGACACCATTGGCTAGAATGCACAAAAACGCGGACATCAACGCGCACGTTCGCGTTCGTCGATGAAGCCTTTCAGCGTCGCGAGCGTATCGGCATCGTCGATGTGCTTGTCGGTGCGCCAGCGCAGCATGCGAGGAAAGCGCACGGCCACGCCCGACTTGTGGCGCGGACTCGCCTGAATGCCTTCGAAGCCGAGTTCGAACACGAGCGTCGGCGTGACGCTGCGCACCGGGCCGAACTTTTCGACGGTGGTCTTGCGCACGACGGCATCGACTTCGCGCATCTCCTCGTCGGTGAGGCCCGAATACGCTTTCGCGAAGGGCACGAGCGTGCGCACGCCGTCCGCCTCGTCCCAGACGGCGAACGTGAAATCCGTATAGAGGCTCGCGCGCCGGCCGTGGCCGCGTTGCGCGTAGATCAGGACGGCATCGACGGCATAGGGGTCGATCTTCCACTTCCACCAGGTGCCCGACGCCTTGGTTCGTCCCACGCCATACATCGACGCGCGGTCCTTCAGCATCAGACCTTCGACGCCGCGCGCGCGGCTCTCGTCACGCATCGCGGCAAGCGTGTTCCAGTCGCGTGCGTCGACGAGCGGCGACACGCGCAGCAGATCTTTCGCGAGCGTGCCTGCGAGCGTCGCTCCCAACGCATCGAGCCGCGCACGCCGTTCCTGCAGCGGCTGCATGCGCAGATCGCCGCCGTCCGCTTCGAGCAGGTCGTAGGCGAGAAACGTCGCCGGCGATTCGGCGAGCACGCGTTTGGTCAGCGACTTGCGCGTGATGCGCGGCTGCAACCGGGCGAACGGCAGCGGCGCGAGCGCGCCGGGTTCCCAAGCGAGTATTTCGCCGTCGAGCACTGTGCCGTCGGGCAGCGCCTCGCCTAGCGCGACGACTTCCGGAAAGCGGTCCGTGATCAGGTCTTCGCCGCGCGACCATACCCACACGCGGCCATCGCGTTTCACCACCTGCGCGCGGATGCCGTCCCACTTCCATTCGGCGAACCACGACGACGGCTCGCCGAGCGTCGCGGGATCGGCCTGCAACGGATGCGCAAGAAAGAACGGATAGGGTAGGCCGAGTTCGCTTTCGTGGCGGCTGTGCGCGGCTTGTGCATCGTCGCTTGCGTCGCCGGAAGGCGCGGGCGCGATCAGGCGCAGATAGCGCGCGGCGTCGGGCGGCTGGCTCGAATCGGTCCAGCCGACCATGCGCTGCGCGATCAGCTTGTGATCGACGCCGGCGACATCGGCGAGCGCGCGCACCACGAGTTGCCGCGCCACACCGACACGAAAGCCGCCGCCGATCAGCTTCGTGAACAGAAAGCGGCCGCTCCAGTCGAGTTCGTCCCAGTACGCGACGAGCCGCTCGCGCAACGCTTCCGGCGACGCGCCGCGCAGCGTCAGGATGCGCTCCTCGATCCATTGCGTGAGGCCAAGCTCCGAAGTGCGCCCGGCGGGCGGCAAGACATGCGCGATGGTCTCCGCGAGATCGCCGACAGCCTGATACGACTCTTCGAACAGCCACTCGGGCAGGCCGGCGCGGGTGCGCGCGATGTCGGTGAGCAGGCGCGTTGGCACTGCCTGGCGCGGCTTGCCGCCCGCGAGGAAATACGACGCCCACGCGGCATCTTCGGGCGGCGCGGCGTGGAAATAGGTGATCAGCGCATCGAGCTTGTCGCGTGTCGACGTCGTGGCGTCGAGCGCGGTATAGAGTGTGGCGAAGCGCTTCATGATGCGTCGGGCGTCGATACGTCGGCGCTCATTGCAGGCTCGGTTTCGCTGGCGGCAGCCGCTGCATCGGCTTCGATTGCATCGTCGCCGTACTCGGTCGCGAACGCACCCGCTTCGAGACCTTGCTCGCGCAGCCAGCGCACCATTGGCTCGACCTGGCCATGCGTGACGATCACGCGCTGCGCGCCCGTCGCGGCGATGGCCGTTTGCAGGCCGGGCCAGTCGGCATGATCGGACAGCACGAAGCCGCGATCGACGCCGCGCCGCCGGCGCGTGCCGCGCAGACGCATCCAGCCCGACGCGAACGCGTCGCTGTATTCGCCGAAGCGTCGCAGCCACGCGCTGCCTTGCGCGGACGGCGGCGCGATCACCAGTGCCTGGCGGAAGGCCTCTTTGTTCGTCGCGGGAATCTCGCTGACGAGGCGCACGGGCGGCAGCGCGACGCCCGCTGCGCGATACGCGCGATTCAACGGCTCGACCGCGCCGTGACAGAAGATCGGGCCGATCCCCGCATCGATGCCCGCGAGAATATGCTGCGCCTTGCCGAACGAATAGCAGAACAGCACGGAAGCGCGACCCGTCGACGCGTTGTGGCGCCACCAGCTGTCGATGCCGTCGAATACCGTTTGCGGCGCGTCCCAGCGATAGATGGGCAGGCCGAAGGTGGACTCGGTGATGAAGGTATGACAGCGCACGGGCTCGAACGGCGCGCAAGTCGGATCCGGGTCGAGCTTGTAGTCGCCGGATGCGACCCACACTTCGCCGCGATATTCGACGCGCACCTGCGCCGAGCCCAGCACATGTCCCGCCGGATGCAGCGACACGTCGACGCCGTTGATCGCGATACGCTCGCCATACGCGAGCGTCTGCAGCTCGATGCCCGGCAGCCGCGATTGCAGCACGAGCGCGCCGGGTTCAGCAGCGAGATAGCGGCGATGCCCGAAGCGCGCGTGGTCGGCATGCGCATGCGTGATGATCGCGCGCTCGACGGGCCGCCATGGATCGATATGGAAGTCGCCTGGCGGGCAGTACAGGCCTTCGGGACGCGCGACGATCAGGTCTGTCCGTTCACTCAAGGTTTGTCTCCGCGAAGAGCGAGGCGGCGTCTGCAGGCGTGCGCCTGTGCATCAATGGACTCGCTGGACGCAGCGTAAGTTCATCGCGCGTCGATCGAGGTGCGTCGTAGCAAGAGCAACACAAGCGAAAGCGCCCCGGCGTCGATATGACGCCGGGGCGCGTCTAACCCCGCCCATTTCTACGATCCGAAGGACGGGCAGGGCATCACTGGCCGCCCTGATTCGTGCCGTTCGTACCCGGCTGCTTCATACCGTTCTGCTGCATCGTACTGTTGTTCGAACGGTTCATACCGGCGCTGTTGGGCGTCGAGCCCGTGCCTGTGCCCGCGCCGCCGCCCGTGGCTGTCGTGCCCGGCGTGCCGTAGCCGCTGTCGTTCGTGCTGCCGCGCTGCATGCGGTTCACGCCTGCACCCGGCGTTGCCACGCCGCCTGCGCCACCCGTATTGCCGCCGCCCGCGCCTACGCCGTTGCCGGACGAGCCGCCGCCCGCGCCATTACCACCGCCAGCCGCGCCTCCACCCGCTCCAGCGCCGCCACCCGCCCCAGCGCCACCGCCTGCGCCTTGCGCATAGACACCACCGGACAAAGCCATCACCAGGGCAGTAGCAAGTACCTTCTTCATCGTGCGATTCATGGTCGAACCTCCCAAAATGGTTTGATCTTCACGAGTCGGTGCTGTTGACCCGCCCGTGCTTTCCATAGCGCAAACCCCATGCCGCACGAGCAGCACGACTGACTCGCGGTGAATCACTTTCTCTGGAACGCCACTTGCGGAGACTTGAAGGATGCAGGCGCAGACGCCCCGTGCGTCGCGCGGCTCTTCAAGCAAAGGAGACTCACTGATGGCAAGCAAGCAGCGTAACCAGCAGCCTTCCGCCCCTGCGGAAGATCTCAAGTCGAAGGATCTCGAACGCTCTCGCGCGCGGCCGCAAAACGAAGCGCTGCGCACCAACCAGGGCGTGAAAATCGCGGATAACCAGAACACGTTGCGCGCGGGTCCGCGCGGCCCGTCGTTGCTGGAAGACTTCATCATGCGTGAAAAGATCACGCACTTCGACCATGAGCGCATTCCCGAGCGCATCGTGCATGCGCGCGGCTCGGCGGCACATGGCGTGTTTCAGGTCTACGAATCGATGGCCGAATACACGAAGGCAGCCTTTTTACAGCACCCGTCGTTGCAAACGCCCGTCTATGTGCGCTTCTCGACCGTGCAGGGTCCGCGCGGTTCCGCCGATACTGTGCGCGACGTGCGCGGCTTCGCGACGAAGTTCTACACGTCGGAAGGCAACTACGACCTGGTCGGCAACAACATGCCTGTGTTCTTCATTCAGGACGCGATCAAGTTTCCGGACTTCGTGCATGCCGTGAAGCCCGAAGCGCCGAACGAAATGCCGACGGGCGGATCGGCGCACGACACGTTCTGGGACTTCGTGTCGCTGGTGCCCGAGGCCACGCACATGGTGTTGTGGACGATGTCGGACCGCGCCATCCCGCGCAGCCTGCGCACGATGGAAGGCTTCGGCGTGCACACGTTCCGCTTCGTCAACGCGAAGGGCGTGTCGCGTCTCGTCAAGCTGCACTGGCGGCCCGTGCTCGGCTCGTATTCGCTGCTGTGGGACGAAGCGCAAAAGCTTGCGGGCAAGGACCCGGATTTCCATCGGCGCGATCTGTGGGAAGCCATCGAGCGCGGCGACTATCCCGAGTTCGAACTGGGCGTGCAGATCATCGAAGAGAAGGATCAGGATTCGTTCGGTTTCGATCTGCTCGATCCCACCAAGCTCGTGCCCGAAGAAATCGTGCCCGTGAAGATCATCGGCAAGATGACGCTGAATCGAAATCCGGACAACTTCTTCGCCGAAACCGAGCAGGTCGCTTTCCACCCGGGCCACGTCGTGCCGGGCATCGATTTCAGCAACGACCCGCTGCTGCAAGGGCGTCTGTTCTCGTACACGGATACGCAGATTAGCCGGCTTGGCGGGCCGAACTTCCACGAGATTCCGATCAACCGTCCCGTCAGTCCGAACATCAACAACCAGCGCGACGGCATGCACCGGCAGACGATCAATGTTGGCCAGGCTTCGTATGAGCCGAATTCAGTGAGCGACGCGTGGCCCAAGGAAACCGATCCCGCTGCAAAGGATGGCGGCTTCGAGAGCTACCCCGAGCCGATGGAAGGCACGAAGACCCGCGTGCGCAGCGAATCGTTCGCCGATCATTTCTCGCAGGCAGCGCTGTTCTATCAGAGCATGAGCGATGTCGAGCAAGAGCACATCGCGCTCGCGTATCAGTTCGAACTTGGCAAGGTGACGAAGCCGGAAATTCGCGCGCGCGTGGTCAACGAGATTCTCGCTAACTTCGACGCGGGTCTCGCCGCCACGGTGGCCGAAGGTCTCGGCTTGCCGAAGCCGGCCAAGGGCGCGCGGGCAGCGGGCAAGCAACAGCCTTCGCCGGCGTTGAGCCTGCTGAACCGTGGCGTGCCCGGCATCAAGACACGCAAGATCGCGGTGCTCGCCGCGCCGGGCAGCGATGGCGCAGCCATCAAGAGCGTGCAGGCGGCGCTGAAGTCGCAGGGCGCCACGCCGTTGCTGGTGTCGCCGACGCTCGCGGCCATCGACGGCATGAACCCCGATGCGACGATCTCCGGCATGCCGTCGATCATGTTCGACGGCGTGGTGGTCGTGGGCGGCGCGCAGGGCGCAAAGGCGCTCGCGCAATCGGGCGACGCGCGCCACTTCGTGCTCGAAGCGTTCCGGCATCTGAAGGCGATCGCGGCAACCGGCGCGGGCAAGGACGTGCTGAGCGCGGCGCATCTGCCCGAGAAAGGCGATGGCGTGTTCATCGGTGACGACGGCAAGGTCGAGGCGGTGTTGAAGCCGTTCATCGAAGCGATGGGCCAGCATCGCGTGTGGGCGCGTCGGGAGATGGCCGAGACCGTGCCTGCGTGACGTAAAACATCCAACCGCTCAGGCGTAGAAACGCCGTTGCTGCCACCGCGCAGCAACGGCGTTTTTTTTCGAGCGAGGGGAAAGCGGCTAACGGTGCATCGAAGGCGAGCCGTCACGCTCGACGGCCTGCAAGCGCCAGAAGCCCGCGACGGCGTCGGGCCGCGAGTGCGATATCCACGTCGCCTGGCCTTGCGCCGACGTCACATTGCCGTGCCGGTCCACGCGCACGCCATACAGCGTGACGAGCGGCGCTTCGCTGCCGCGCGCGCACAGCGACATGACGTGCCCGTCCTCGCGCACCTCGCCCGACGACGGCAACTCGACACCGCGACGATCCTGCGACGTCCACGCGTGGTTGATCGTGTCGAGCCACAACACGGCGTAGTCGTGATTGACGGTCGGGTCGGAAGTATTGATCAGAATCGACAGACGCATGAACCCTCCATGTCCGATTGATTGCAGCCGCGCGGACTTCGCGGCAGGGCAATAGCTTTCGCCGGATCAAGCAACGGCCGTTCCAGGTTTTGGGATTTGCCTGCATCCGCGGTGCAGCAAGGCCGTTCACCCATAGTCGGATTGTTGCGCCGCACATTGTTCTGTACAAACTGCACGGCGGCATTGCCGTTTTTACGCGGCATCCTGATTCGGCGCGCATCGCGATGTGCCGCGCGAAAAAACGTACACTCACCCTATTAGTGGAAACGGCCTTCCTCATGCCATGCAGCAGGGAACGGTCCGTCATCTGGCAGGCGTTGCACAGGAGACAGCATGGATCTGTTCATGTCGATGGAAGCGTTCGTGAGGGCCGCCGAGGCCCAGAGCTTCGCGAGCGCGGCGCGCCAGCTGGGCGTGGCGAAATCCGTCGTCACGTCGCGCGTGAAGCAGCTCGAAGAGCATTTCGGCGTGCCGCTCTTTCATCGTTCGACGCGCGCAGTGCGTCTGTCGGAACTCGGCGAGACGTATTACCGGGAATGCGCCGAACTGGTCAACAAGGTCCACGATCTGTCGGGCCGCTCGGCCGCGCAACACGAGTCGCTGTCGGGCACGCTCAACGTGCATGTGTTGCCGGGATTCGCGCTCGGTCATTTCTCGCGCGCGCTGATCGAATTTCGCGAGGCGCATCCGCGCATCGAGTTCGTCGTGACGGTCAATGATCGCGTGATCGACCCCGTGCAGGAAGGCTTCGATCTCGCGTTGCAGATCTATCCGCCCGCGTCGAATCTGCTCGTCGAGCGACGGCTCTTTCCCGTGCGCGGCGTGCTGTGCGCCGCGCCCGGCTATCTGAAGGAAGAGCCCGTGATCGAGACGCCGCTCGATCTGCTGCGGCATGATTTCGCGCGTTACTCGTACTACCCGTGGGGCGACAAGTGGCCGCTGATGAAGGGCAACGAGTGCTTCGAAATCGCGCTGAATCCGGTGCTGAAGACCAATAGCGTGCACCTGTTGCTCGAATTCGCGCGGGCGGGCGCAGGCGTCGTCTATCTGCCGACCATGGTCGCTGCCGCCGATCTGCTCGAACGCCGGCTGGAGCGCGTGTTGCCCGACTACGCGGCGCCGCCGTTGTGGCTGTCGGCCGTGTACCCCGCGTCGCATCGCTCGACTGCGAAGGTGAAGGCGTTCGTCGACTTCCTGCGCGGGCGCTATCTGCGCGAGCCGCAATGGGACAAGGCGCTCGGCATCGCGCCCGACGACGAAGACACCAAGAGCGTCGGCGAAGAACTCGCCGACCAGTGAGCGCCCGCGACCCGCGCGGCGGGCGTCGAACGACGCCGCCAGGTAATTTCCCTGGGGTCTTCTGCCCGCACCCAGCGTTCTGATTTGCCGAACCTCGGATCATTGCTGTTGCGCCTCCCGGCACTTACTCTTGCGTCCATGGAATCACGCAAGACCACGCAAGACGTGGCCGACAGGATCAACGAAGATTCAAGGAGGCAGACATGCAGCAGACCTGGTTGGGGAGTCTCGACAGCTACCGTAAAGGCTCCATCGAAATCATCAAGGGCAAGCCCGAGCACTACGCAATGTCGAACGTGTTCGAAGTCGCGAGCCATGCCGCGCCGTACGAGAAGATCGTGGTCGGCAAGAACCTCAAGTACGTGATCGAAACGCTGCGCGCAGAAGGCACGTCACCGTGGTTCACAGCGTCGCACGACGAGTTCTGCGTCGTGATGGACGGCGAGATCGACGTGCACTTCATCAAGCCATCCGACGGCCCGCTGGTCGATGCGCAAACGGAGGGCAGCGTGCGGCTCGACGGCACGCCTTCGGGCAAGAGCATGGGCTTCGTGCGGCTGCGCCGCGGCCATCAGGCGCTGTTGCCTGCGGGCGCCGCGTATCGCTTCGAGACGGCAGGACAAGGCGTGCTGCTCGTGCAGACCATTCTGGGCCGCTATTCGGTCGAGAAGTGGAAAGACATCTGCATTCAGTAACGCACCACCTTTTTCTGGAGTCGGTCATGAGCACAGTCAATACGTTGCAAAACGTCTGCGCAGGCGAGCCGGATGCCGCCACGGGTTATCGCACGTTCCGCCTCGGCGATTTCGAGTTTTCACGCGACGCCTACTTCGTCACCGTCAAGTGGCCCGCGAAAGGCGAGCAGCGCTCGCATCAGATGCACGCCGACGACTTCCTGCGCGCAATGATGCGGGACGTCGCGTGGGGCTTCTTCTACGGCTGGGTCAATTTCGACGAAGTGATCGGCACGCGCAATCACTACGGCAAGGTCGACATGTATGCGGGCGCGTATAACGCGAGCTTCCGCGACGCCGGCGTCGACCACACGCAGCAGTTCGACACGCCCGTCATCATGGCGACCTTCAAGGCGATTCTGCGGGACTGGGTCAACGAGGGCTTCGACCCGTTCGCCGCGCCTGAAGAGACGGGTTCCGCGTTCGGCGCAAAACATGGCGACAACATCGCGGCGATCGAACGCACGCGCATTGCGACGAAGCGCATGCCGGGACTCGAAGGCGATTCGCCGCTGCGCGACGATTTCCCGATCAACCGCCAGTTTGCCGATGTCGCGCAGGACGAGCCCGAGATTCACGCCGCGCCAGGCTTCGAAAACGAACTGCATGCGTTCAGTCTGTTCAAGTATCTGTCGCGTTCTGACGTGACGTGGAATCCGTCCGTGACGTCGGTGTGCAAGCAGAGCCTGTTTTGCCCGACCACGGAAGAATTCGTGCTGCCCGTGTTTCACGGCAACGATCGCGTCGAGTGGTTCCTGCAACTGTCGGATCAGATCATCTGGGATGTCGCCGACAAGGATACGGGCGAGCCGCGTGCGCGCATCACGATGAACGCAGGCGACATTGCCGCGATGCCCGCCGATATCCGCCACAAGGGCTATTCGCAGAAGCGTTCGATGCTGCTGGTGTGGGAGAACGCGACGCCCGATTTACCGAAGCGCTACGAGAGCGGTGAACTGCCGCCGTATCCGATTCAGCTTTAAGCACTTCCTTTCGTGTTCCCTGTGGACGGCGCCAGACAGGTGGCGCCGCGGGGACGCTCACGCCCAAACGCCTCATCGAGCAGGACTGACATGCAAACGCAACTCTTCATCGACGGCCGCTTCGTGCCATCGCTCTCGGGCGAAACACTCGCCACGCTCAACCCTCACGACAACTCGGTGATCGCTGACGTTGCGATGGCGAATCACGGCGACGTCGATCGCGCCGTGGCCGCAGCGAAAGCGGCGTTCCCGAAATGGAGCAACATGGCGGGCGCGGATCGTGGGCGTCTGCTGCTGAAGCTTGCCGATGCGATCGAAGCGAACGCGGACCGGCTCGCGCGCCTCGAATCGATGGACACGGGTCATCCGATCCGCGACACGCGCAATCTGGACGTGCCGCGCACGGCGGCGACGTTCCGCTATTTCGGCGGCATGGCCGACAAGTTCGAAGGCTCGGTGATTCCCGTCGAGCAGGGCTTTCTGAATTACCTGACGCGCGAGCCGGTGGGCATCGTCGGGCAGGTGGTGCCGTGGAATTTTCCGCTGATGTTCACCAGCTGGAAGATGGCGCCGGCGCTCGCAGCGGGCAACTGCGTGATCATGAAGCCCGCCGAACTCACGCCGTTGTCCAGTCTCGCGATTGCCGAGCTGATGGCCGAAGTCGGCTTTCCTGCTGGCGTCGTCAATATTCTGCCGGGGCTTGGGCATGTGGCGGGTCAGTACATCGCTGAACATCCGGAGATCGGCAAGGTCGCATTCACGGGCTCGACGGCCGTGGGACGCAAGATCGTGCAGGCGTCGAGCGGCAATTTGAAGAAGGTGCAACTCGAACTGGGTGGCAAGGGCGCGAACATCGTGTTCGGCGACGCGAATATCGATGCCGTCGTGCAAGGCTCCGCGTTCGGCATCTTTCATAACCAGGGGCAGGCGTGCATCGCCGCGTCGCGGATGATCGTGCATGAGTCCGTTGCGGACGAAGTGCTCGAGAAGTTCGTAGCGCTCGCGCGCTCGATCCGCATCGGCGATCCGCTCGATCCATCGACGGAAATGGGCCCGCTGACGTCACGCCAGCATCGCGATCGCGTGCTGTCGTATGTCGATATCGCGCGCGAGCAGGGCGGACGCGTGCTGTCGGGCGGCAAGTCGCCGGACCATGCGGCGCTCGCGAACGGCTGCTATGTCGAGCCGACTATCGTCGAAGCGAAGCCGACCGATCGCGTATCGCAGGAAGAAGTGTTCGGCCCATTCATGAGCGTGACGACGTTCCGCACCGACGAGGAAGCGCTCGCGATTGCGAACGGCACCGAGTACGGCCTCGGCGCGGGGCTG
This sequence comes from Paraburkholderia largidicola, assembly GCF_013426895.1. NCBI lineage: Bacteria > Pseudomonadati > Pseudomonadota > Betaproteobacteria > Burkholderiales > Burkholderiaceae > Paraburkholderia > Paraburkholderia largidicola. Next base: position 2,501,511 of record NZ_AP023175.1, read on the forward strand.
TGGACGCGCGACCTGCAACGCGCACATCTGATTGCGCGTGAGATTCACAGCGGCATGGTGTGGGTCAACTGCTACAAGCGCGTGAGTCCGGGTTCGCCGTTCGGCGGCGTCGGCGCGAGCGGCTATGGACGTGAGATGGGGTTCGAAGCGATGCGCGAGTACACTCAGGCCAAGTCGGTGTGGATCAATGTCGATGCGCAGATCCCGCCTTACTATCCGCGCTGAAACCGGGTTGGAAGATTAACGTCATGGAATCGTTCGTCTATCAGGGCTTGCCTTCGCGCGTCGTATTCGGCGTCGGCAGTCTGGATCAATTGGGCCGTGAGATCGAATTGCTCGGCGCGCAACGCGCCATCGTGCTGTCGACGCCGCAGCAGCGCGCACAGGCCGAGCAACTCGCGGAACGCATCGGGCCGCGTGCGGCGGGCGTGTATGCTGAAGCGGTGATGCACGTGCCCGTCGAAACGGCGCGTGCCGCGCGCGAATACGCGGCGCGGGTCGGTGCCGATTGCGCGATTGCCATTGGCGGCGGTTCGACGACGGGCCTCGGTAAGGCAATTGCGCTCGAAACGTCGCTGCCCATCATCGCGATTCCGACCACGTACGCCGGTTCCGAAATGACGCCGATCTACGGCCTCACGGAAAGCGGCGTGAAGAAGACGGGCCGTGACTTGCGCGTGTTGCCGAAGACGGTCATCTACGATCCGTCTTTGACTGTTTCGCTGCCGGGGGCGCTTTCCTTGACGAGCGGCATCAACGCGATGGCGCACGCCGCCGAAGGTCTCTATGCGCAGGACGCGAATCCCATCATGAGCCTGATGGCGGAAGAGGGCATACGCGCGTTGGGCGAAGGCTTGCCGCGCGTGATGAAGACGCCCGACGATCTCGATGCGCGCGCTGCGTGTCTGTATGGCGCGTGGCTGTGCGGCTCGGTGCTGGGCAGTGTCGGCATGTCGCTGCATCACAAGCTGTGTCATACGCTTGGCGGCACGTTCAATCTGCCGCATGCCGGGACGCACACGATCGTGTTGCCGCATGCGCTCGCCTACAACCGCGCGGCGGCGCCGCAAGCGATGCAGCGTATCGCGCGTGCCCTGCATGCGGACGATGCCGCGCAAGCCGTGTACGATCTCGCCCGCGACAACGGCGCGCCGATCGCGCTGAGGGACATCGGCATGAAGGAGAGCGAGATTGATGTTGCGCTCAGTCTCGCGTTGAAGAGCCCTTACTGGAATCCTCGCGCGGTGGAGCGCGAGCCGCTTCGCGCGTTGCTGGAAGATGCTTACGAAGGACGCAGGCCTGCATAGCGCAAGCGGTATGGACGTGAAGCAATGAACAACGCAACCAGCGCCCACAGAGCGTGAGGACAACATCATGAGCGAGACAAACGGCAATTCCGCAGTTCACCCCACTACCGACATCGTGCTCGCCACGCTTTCGGGCTGCGCCGACGCGCGCCTGAAGGAGATCATGACGGCGCTTATCAAACACGTGCACGCGTTTGCCGAAGAAGTGCAACTGACGGGCGACGAATGGCGGCGTGGTATCGAGTTCCTCACGCAGACGGGCAAGAAGTGCGACGGCATTCGGCAGGAGTTCATTCTGCTGTCGGACACGCTCGGCCTGTCGATCATGCTCGACGCGATTCATCGCCAGCACGACGTGACGGAATCGGCTGCCACGGAGCACAGCCTGCTCGGGCCGTTCTATCGCGAAGGCGCGCACGACGAAGCGTTCGGCGCGAACATCGCGCGCACCGAAGGCGAGCCGGCGCTGTTTCGCGGGCGGCTGATCGACGAAGCGGGTAAGCCTGTCCCCGATGCGCTGATCGAAGTGTGGGAAACGGCCAATAACGGCATGTACGAAGGACAGGACCCGGACCAGCCGGAGAGCAATTTGCGTGGCCGCTTCCGTTCGGGACCGAATGGCGAATACGCATTCCGTTCGATCAAGCCGACACCCTATCCGATTCCGACGGACGGCCCCGTCGGCCAGATGCTGCTCGCGCTCGGCCGTCATCCGATGCGGCCCGCGCATGTGCATTTCCTGATTCAGGCGCCAGGCTACGACACGCTCACCACAGCGCTGTTCAGTTCCGACGACCCGTATGTCGATTCGGATGCGGTGTTCGGCGTGAAGCCTTCGCTCGTGGTCGAGTATGTGACGAACGAGAGCCGCGCCGACGCGAAGGAGTGGGACTTGCCGAGCCCATTCTTCGACGTGCAGCGCGACTTCGTGCTGACGCGCTCAGACGGAGCGGCATGATGATGACGGCAACGGCACTATGTCCGCTCGATGACATTCCCGATGGCGGCGGCCGGCAGGTCTCGCGTGACGAGGCGGGCGAGGTGGCGATCGTCGTGCTGCGCCGCGGCGATCGCGCGTGGGCCTACCGCAACGTGTGCCCGCACTTCTCGATCCCGCTCAACTACGAGCCGGACACTTTCTGGACCTATGACGGCGAGCACCTGATGTGTGCGCATCACAGCGCGATGTTCCGCTTCGAAGACGGCGTGTGCGTCGATGGTCCTTGCCTTGGCGCGGCGTTGACGCGCGTGCCCGTGCGCGTCGAAGCACGAATGGTGATCGAAAGTCAGGAAGACGACGGTCTTTGACGGATTCGCCCGCACGGGCGGCGCTGGAACGTCAAATCGGGCAGAGTAACGGCGTGGCGGGGCGGTATCTGCTATCGTTCGCGTCTATGCTACCCATCATCTCGGTCTCGAATCTGTCGAAGACATACGCATCGGGTTTTCAGGCCCTCAAGCGTATCGACCTCTCCATTCGCCAAGGCGAAATCTTTGCATTGCTCGGGCCGAACGGCGCGGGTAAGACCACACTCATCAGCATCATCTGCGGCATCGTCAATGCGAGCGAAGGCACCGTGACCGTCGACGGCCGCGATATCCGCAACGACTATCGCGCCGCGCGCTCGCTGATCGGGCTGGTGCCGCAGGAATTGACCACGGATGCGTTCGAAACGGTCTGGGCGACGGTCTCGTTCAGCCGCGGCCTGTTCGGCAAGCCGAAGAATCCGGCGCATATCGAGAAGGTGCTGCGCGATCTCTCGCTGTGGGAGAAGCGCAATAGCCGCATCATCCAGCTGTCGGGCGGCATGAAGCGGCGCGTGCTGATCGCCAAGGCGTTGTCACACGAGCCGCGCATCCTGTTTCTCGACGAGCCGACGGCGGGCGTCGACGTCGAACTGCGCCGCGACATGTGGAAGCTGGTGCGCTCGCTGAGCGCGAACGGCGTGACGATCATCCTCACCACGCATTACATCGACGAAGCCGAAGAGATGGCCGACCGCATCGGTGTGATCAACGGCGGCCAGATCATGCTCGTCGAAGACAAAGTGGAGTTGATGCGCAAACTCGGCAAGAAGCAGCTGACGCTGCAGCTCGAATCGCCGCTCGCGAGCATTCCGGCGTCGCTGGCGGATTATGGGCTGGAGCTTGCGAACGACAACGGCGAACTGATCTACACGTACGACGCCGAACGCGAGAAGAGCAGCAGCATCGTTGCGCTGCTCAACGATCTCAGCGAAGCGGGCATCCGCTTCAAGGACCTGCACACCACACAAAGCTCGCTCGAAGACATCTTCGTGAGTCTCGTGCACAAGCAACAACAAGAGGAGAGCGTGCGATGAACATCCATGCCATCCGCGCCATCTACCGCTTCGAAATGGCGCGCACCGGTCGCACGCTGATGCAGAGCGTGATAGCGCCCGTCATTTCGACGTCGCTCTATTTCATCGTGTTCGGCTCGGCGATCGGCTCGCGCATCCGCGAAGTGGAAGGCATCAGCTACGGCTCGTTCATCGTGCCGGGGCTCATCATGCTGTCGCTGTTGTCGCAGAGTATTTCGAATGCGTCGTTCGGTATCTATTTCCCGCGCTTCACCGGCACGATTTACGAGTTGTTGTCCGCGCCCGTGTCATATGTGGAGATCGTGGTCAGCTACGTCGGCGCGGCGGCGACCAAGTCGATCATTCTCGGTCTGATCATTCTGGCGACAGCCGGCCTGTTCGTGCCGTTGCAGGTGCAGCATCCTGTCTGGATGATCGCGTTTCTCGTGTTGACGGCCGTTACCTTCAGTTTGCTCGGCTTCATCATCGGGATTTGGGCCGACAACTTCGAGAAGCTGCAGCTCGTGCCGCTGCTCATCATCACGCCGCTGACGTTTCTCGGCGGTAGTTTCTACTCGGTCGCGATGCTGCCGCCCGCGTGGAAAATCGTTACGCTGTTCAACCCGATCGTCTATCTGGTCAGCGGCTTTCGCTGGAGCTTCTTCGGGCTCGCGGATGTCAGCGTCGGCATCAGTCTGGGCATGACCGCGCTGTTTCTTTGCATCTTCCTTGCGGTGATCGCATGGATATTCAAAACGGGCTATCGCCTGAAGTCGTAGTACGATGAACGTCGTTGGCGCGAAGCCGACATGGGAGAGGGCTGCGGTATGCGGGTAGTGCGCCGGTAATGCCGCATCGCAGCCGTTCGATATCGCAGCACGACGCTTTGGGCGACACGCGAACGACAACCATGGCCACGACGCAATCACGACCGCTCGGCGCATTCGCCGCGCACATCCGCAGTAAAGAGGTCGAACTGACCGAACGCTGGCTGAAGGCCGTGTTCAGCGATGTCGAACTGACGGAACATGATCGTCTGACGAACGAGCAACTGGCGGATCACGTCCCCGATATTCTCGATTCGATGTGCAGCGCGCTCGAGCAGCAGGACCTCGAAGAGGTCGAGCCCGAAATCGAGCGCAAGGCGAAGCTGCACGGCAAGATGCGCTGGAAACAGGGTTACCGCATCGACGAACTCGTGCGCGAGCTCGATCTGTTCCGCCAGGTGCTGATGGGCGCCGTCGTCCAGTACGCGGAGGCGCATCCCGCTTTTACGCGGCGCCACGAAGAACGTGCGCGCTATTTCATCGACGAAGCCGTCAGCTTCGTCACGCTGACGTCGATACGTGAAGTCGTCACCGAACGCGATCGCAAGATCGACGAATATACAGGGCGGCTCGAACGCGCCAACCACGAACTGCTGCTCAAGCAAAAGCTGGTCGGCGAACTGTACGAGTCGCGCATGCAGATCACGCGTAGCGTCGTGCACGATCTGCGAAACTTTCTCAATGTGTTTTCGATGGCGTTGCAGCTCGTCGCGCGCGCGCCGGCAAAGACCGAGGCCGCGCTGGCGCTCGCGAACCGGCAGGCCGCCGACATGAAGGTGCTGGTCGATGAACTGGTCGAATATTCGGTGGTGCTCGGCGACACGAATCAGGCCGCTGTCGAAACCGTCGATCTTCACGCGCTGTTCGACGAACTGGTCGCGTCATGCGGCCCGGCAATTCGCGAGAAGGGGCTCAAGCTGAATGCATCGTTCGACGGGCAACTGGCGTCCGTGCAGTCGAACCGCCTCAAGCTCAAGCAGATCGCGATCAATCTGCTGACGAATGCATCGAAATACACGAAGGCGGGCGAGGTCACGCTGGAAGTAAGGGCGCGCGGCAACGACGCATGGTGTCTGCGCGTGTCGGATACGGGCGTGGGCATCGGCGCATCGGATCGTGACCGTGTGTTCAAGGAGTTCGAGCGCGCCAACGACGACGATGTGCCCGGCGCGGGGCTCGGCCTCGCTATCGTCAAGGAATTGTCCCGGATGCTGGACGGCGAACTGCGCTTCGATTCGCAGCGCGGCGTCGGCACGACGTTCGAAATCACCTTTCCGCTGCAGCTTCCGCCCACCGGAACCGCGGACGCGCCGAAGTTCTAGCGCAATAAAAAAGGCCGGGCAGCGATGCCCGGCCTTTTTCAAACTGCGGTGCTGAAATCGGCTCAGCCGAACAGCTTCATCGCCTGCAGCAGCGTGTTCACCACGCCCCACGTCAGCGGAATCAGCACATATACCCAGAACACGGCGAGCAGGCCTTTGTTCGTCGGATGAGCGGTTTGCGTCGACATTGTGGTTCTCCTTTGTCAGACCTTATTTGGCGGACGCGAGTTGCGCGTCCGTCATGTGATGCTTGTCGTCCACACGCTTGACGAGCAGGTTGCAGATGAAGCCGATCACGAGCAGCACGGTCATGATGTGCACGGTCATCGTGTACGCGTCCGCTTTCGCAACGCCATGCGCAACCTGATAGGCACGGATGTAGTTGACGAGCACGGGGCCCGCGACGCCCGCTGCCGCCCACGCCGTCAACAGACGCCCGTGAATGCCGCCGACGAATGCCGTGCCGAACATGTCCGCCAGATAGGCGGGCACAGTCGAGAAGCCGCCGCCGTACATCGACAGAATCACGCAGTAGCACAGCACGAACAGCGCAATGTTGCCCGCCGACGCGAAGCTCGGCACGAGCCAGTACAGCACGGCGCCCAGCGCGAAGAAGATGAAGTACGTGTTCTTGCGGCCCACGTAGTCCGACGCCGACGCCCACACGAAGCGGCCGCCCATGTTGAACAGCGACAACAGGCCGACGAAGCCCGCGGCTGCCGCGGCGCTTACCGTGTCCTTGAAGCTTTCCTGGATCATCACGGAAGCCTGGCCGAGAATGCCGATGCCCGCCGTCACGTTCAGGAACAGCACCAGCCAGATCAGATAGAACTGGGGCGTCTTCAGCGCCTGGTCGATGTGCACGTGGTTGCGCGTGATCATCTTCTGCGTCGTGGTCGCGGGCGGCGTCCAGCCGGCCGGCTTCCAGTCGGCGGGCGGCACGCGGATCGCGAGTGCGCCGATCGACATCGAAATGAAGTACGCGATGCCGAGCACGATGAACGTTTCAGCCACGCCGATGCTCGTCGCGCTCTTGAAGTGGTTCATCAGCGCGACGGAGAGCGGGGCGGCGATCATCGCGCCGCCGCCGAAGCCCATGATCGCCATGCCCGTCGCCATGCCGCGGCGGTCCGGGAACCAGCGGATCAGCGTCGATACAGGCGACACGTAACCGAGCCCGAGCCCGATTCCGCCGATCACGCCATAGCCTAGATACAGCAGCGCGATCTGGTGCGTCCACACGCCGATCGCCGAGACGATGAAGCCGCCGCCGAAGCAGCATGCGGCCGTGAACATCGTGCGGCGCGGACCGACTTTTTCGAGCCACTTGCCGGCAAACGCCGCCGACAAGCCGAGGCAGACGATCGCGAGCGAGAAGATCCAGCCGAGCGTGGTCAGCGACCAGTCGTCCGGCGTGGACTGCGTGATGCCGATGACTTTGGTGAGCGGGCCGTTGAAGACGGAGAACGCGTAGGCCTGGCCAATGCACAGGTGCACGGCGAGGGCGGCAGGCGGCACCATCCAGCGGGAAAAGCCAGGTTGGGCGATCGTTGCCTGTTTTGAAAAGAAGGATGGCGAGCTGGCGTTACCGCCGGGCTCAGTGATGCTGCTCATGGTCGGTCTCCGATCGGGCTAAACGTCTGGTTATCGGTTTCAATTGCCAAAACTTGAGGTAGCGCAAGTTTCGATAGATATGTTGGGCTGCAACATATTCAAAAACGTGCTACCTGGAGGCCAAATTCGGCAATGGCGAGACGATAGGTGCACACGATCCGCTTGGCAATATGAGAATTAAATGCATATGGAAACCGCCAGGACCGTTGTGCGCAGCGGGATACAGCGATTTCAAGCGACATGCTGCCGCAGGTGACCGCTTGACGCGCCATGCGCCCGTATTCATTTCGGGGCGGAATCGATTTGGGCCCGTCGGTTGCTGCGTATGCACATGGAAAGGCTGCTTTGTGGTTTTTTGGAACAGCGTTCGACGCTGTTTCGGTACTGACAAACGCTTCTAGAAGTACAGTTCGCAGCGGATAAAAAAAGCACAGTATCGGCTGGGACGGCCAGCCATCGCGGTTCCGCGTGCGGCGTGCTACGTTGAGACTGTTGCAATTGCTGAACAACTGTATCTGATATACCACATACAAGATACTTGATTTTTTCCGCGACGCAGCATATGATTGAGTCATCCAATCACTCAATGACCGGAGCATCAAATGGATTTCGTGTCGCTTGCAATGTTCGCCGTCGCTGTCGTGGGCCTGGGTTCGGCCGCAACCGTGCTGCTGACCAAGTGGATTCCGCAGCATGTCGCCGAGCTGGCATCGAAGCACGGCCGTTATGCCGGTCTCGAAGCCGCCGTCGTGCGTGAAGCTACGCCGTACCGCGCGCGTGTCGAAGCCGCGATGAACGCGGTCGGCTCGTCGAACTAAGCAGTGTCCACACCTGCACTGAGCTTGCCTCTGGCGCTGCAGCCAATCGGCAACAGCGTCAGCCTCCGCGATCAGGCCTACGCGTTACTGCGTCAGGCCATCGCGGACGCCGACATTTACGCATCGAGCGAAGAAATCCGTCTTGACGAGCGCGCGCTGAGCGAATCGCTGGGCGTGAGCCGCACGCCCGTGCGCGAGGCGATGACGTTGCTGGAGCAGGAAGGTTTTCTGCGCATGGTGCCGAGGCGCGGCATCTATATTGTGCGCAAGAGCAAGCGTGAGATCGTCGAGATGATCCAGATGTGGGCCGCGCTGGAAAGCATGGCCGCGCGTCTCGCCACGCTGCACGCATCGGACGAAGAGATCGCGCGGCTGCGTCACATGTTCGACCAGTTCCGCGATTCGACGCCGGCCGAGCATATTGCCGAGTATTCGGATGCGAACATTGCGTTCCATCAGTCCATCGTCGAACTGTCGAAGTCGCAGATCATTCTCGACACGATCAAGAACATCTTTATCCACGTGCGCGCGATCCGTCGCATGACGATTTCGCAGAGCGACCGCGCGTCGCGCTCGATCGTCGATCACCTGCGCATCATCGAGGCACTGGAAAAACGCGATACCGAACTCGCCGAGCGTCTCGTGCGAGATCACTCGCTCGGTCTCGCTGCTTTCGTCGAAGCGAATTGCGATTTTCTGGATTGAGCGTTGCTGTTTGATGCATGCAAATGCCAGCGGACCTGACAGTCCGCTGGCATTTTTCACATCATGACTGCATGGCTTTGAGCATCGTCTCGCCGAGCGCCGCCGGCGACTGCGCGACATGGATGCCCGCCGAGCGCATCGCGTCGATCTTCGCGCCCGCCGTGCCCTTGCCGCCCGAGATGATCGCGCCCGCGTGCCCCATGCGCCGTCCCGGCGGCGCACTCGTTCCTGCAATGAATCCCACCACCGGCTTCTTCGAGCCTGAATCCTTCAGGAACTGCGCCGCGTCCTCTTCAGCCGAGCCGCCGATTTCGCCGATCATGATGATGCCTTCGGTCTCGTCGTCGGCGAGGAACATCTCCAGGCAATCGATGAAGTTCGTGCCGTTGACGGGATCGCCGCCAATGCCGATGCAGGTCGTCTGCCCGAGGCCCGCCGCCGTGGTTTGCGCGACGGCTTCGTAGGTCAGCGTGCCCGAGCGCGACACCACGCCGATTTTGCCCGGACGATGGATGTGCCCCGGCATGATGCCGATCTTGCACTGGCCCGGCGTGATGACGCCCGGGCAGTTCGGCCCGATCAGGCGCGTCGCCGAGCCGGCGAGCGCGCGCTTCACGCGCACCATGTCGATGACGGGAATACCCTCGGTGATGCAGACAACGAGGGGAAGCTCGGCCTCGACGGCTTCGAGAATCGCATCGGCGGCCATCGGCGGCGGCACGTAGATCACGGACGCGTTCGCGCCCGTCGCATCGACGGCATCGGCGACGGTGTCGAACACGGGCAGCCCGAGATGCGTCGTGCCGCCCTTGCCGGGAGTGACGCCGCCGACCATCAGCGTGCCGTAAGCGAGCGCCTGCTCGGAGTGAAACGTGCCTTGCGACCCGGTGAAGCCCTGGCAAATCACTTTCGTGTTGCGATCGATCAGTACGGCCATGTCAGTTTGCCTCCGTCGCGTTGCGTTCTTTGACTGCGGCGACGACTTTGCTTGCCGCGTCGGCGAGATGATCGGCCGAGAGAATCGGCAGGCCCGAGTCGCGCAGAATCTGCTTGCCGAGTTCGACGTTCGTGCCTTCCAGTCGCACGACGAGCGGCACGCGTAAATCCACCTCGCGCGCGGCGCTCACGACGCCTTCGGCAATCACGTCGCAGCGCATGATGCCGCCGAAGATATTGACCAGGATCCCTTCCACTTTGGGATCGCGCAGAATCAGCCGGAACGCGGTTGCGACGCGCTCCTTGGTGGCGCCGCCGCCCACATCGAGAAAGTTCGCCGGTTCGCCGCCATAGAGCTTGATGATGTCCATCGTTGCCATCGCGAGGCCCGCGCCGTTCACCATGCAGCCGATATTGCCGTCGAGCGTCACGTAGTTCAGGCCATGCTTCGCGGCTTCGAGTTCGGCGGCGTCTTCTTCGGCTTCGTCGCGCAGCGCTTCAATGGACGGATGTCGGAACAGGGCGTTGTCGTCGAAATTGATCTTTGCGTCGAGCGCGATCACGTCGCCTTGCTGCGTGACGACGAGCGGATTGATCTCGACGATCGACGCATCCAGTTCGACGAACGCGCGATACGCGTTGGCGATGAACTGCGTCGCCGACTTGATCTGCTTGCCTGTCAGTCCGAGGCCGAACGCGAGCTGGCGCGCGTGGAACGGTTGCAGCCCTGTCGCGGGATCGATTGCGACTTTGAGGATTTTTTCGGGCGTGCGCGCGGCCACTTCCTCGATCTCCATGCCGCCTTCCGTCGACGCCATTACCGTGATGCGCGACGTGCTGCGGTCGATCAGCATGCCGAGATACAGCTCGCGTTCGATCGCGCAGCCTTCCTCGATATAGATACGCTTCACTTCGCGTCCCGCCGGCCCCGTCTGCTTCGTGACGAGCACGTGCGACAGCATCTGCGTCGCATTCAGACCGACATCGCTAACCGACTTGACGACGCGCACGCCGCCTTTGCCGTTCGGATCGTCGACGAAACGGCCCGCGCCGCGCCCGCCCGCATGAATCTGCGACTTCACGACCCACACCGAGCCGCCTAGCGCGAGCGCCGCGTCTTCCGCCTCCTGCGGCGTGAACGCGACGCGCCCATTCGGCACGGCGACGCCATAGCCCTTCAGCAGTTCCTTCGCCTGATATTCGTGAATATTCACCTGTCTCCTCGCTGGATGGATTCGACGCTTGGTGGCGTCAATTGATAGGGCGGTCGGCTCAGGGTGGAAATATGGTATGTGATATATCAGAGATGCTCAAGCAGATAAATGGATCGGGGTTTTCCCTCTGTGAAGCAGATTCTTAATGCGTGATTTGGCGTCTGTGCCTTGTCTCGTAAGGCTTTTGGCGATTCTCGCGCGTTCTTCTTACGAAGGTGAAAGCGCTTGCAGCGATTAGATATATCACATACCGTATAGAACACGGACGATCGAAAACAGAGCGTCAAGTGCTCGGAGGGGACAAACATGGGCAAGGCACTCGACGGTGTGCGCATTCTCGATTTCACCCACGTGCAATCAGGCCCGACCTGCACGCAGTTGCTCGCATGGTTCGGCGCAGACGTCATCAAGGTAGAGCGCGCAGGCGCAGGCGACATCACGCGCGAACAGCTGCGCGACATCCCCGATGCCGACAGCCTGTACTTCACGATGCTCAACCACAACAAGCGCTCGGTCACCATCGACACGAAGAATCCCGAAGGCAAGCTGGTGCTCGAGGCGCTGATCCAGAAGTGCGACGTGCTGGTGGAGAACTTCGCGCCGGGCGCGCTGGACCGCATGGGCTTCACGTGGGAGCGCATCCAGGAGCTGAACCCGAAGATGATCGTCGCGTCGGTCAAGGGCTTCGGTCCCGGGCCGTACGAGGACTGCAAGGTCTACGAGAACGTCGCGCAGTGCGTGGGCGGCGCGGCCTCGACGACGGGTTTCGATGACGGCCCGCCCGTCGTGACGGGCGCGCAGATCGGCGACAGCGGCACGGGACTGCATCTGGCGCTGGGCATCGTCACGGCGCTCTACCAGCGCACGATGACGGGCCGCGGCCAGAAGGTGCTCGCGGCGATGCAGGACGGCGTGCTGAACCTGTGCCGCGTGAAGCTGCGCGACCAGCAGCGGCTGGAGCGCACGGGCGTGATGAAGGAGTACCCGCAGTATCCGAACGGCACGTTCGGTGAAGCGGTGCCGCGCGCGGGCAATGCATCGGGCGGCGGTCAGCCGGGTTGGATTCTCAAGTGCAAGGGCTGGGAGCACGACCCGAACGCCTACATCTACTTCATCACGCAGGCACCCGTGTGGGTCAAGATCTGCAACGTGATCGGCAAGGAAGAGTGGGCCACCGATCCCGAATACGCGACGCCGACCGCGCGCCTGCCGCGCCTGAAGGAAATCTTCGCGGAGATCGAACGCTGGACGATGACGAAGACCAAGTTCGAGGCGATGGAAATCCTGAACAAATACGACATTCCGTGCGGGCCGATCCTGTCGATGAAGGAGATCGCGGAAGACGACTCGCTGCGTAAAACAGGCACGATCGTCGAGGTCGATCATCCGGTGCGCGGCAAGTATCTGACAGTGGGCAACCCGATCAAGCTGTCGGACAGTCCGACGGACGTGACGCGTTCGCCGCTGCTCGGCGAGCACACGGATGAAGTGATGGCCGAACTCGGCTATTCGCGTGAACAGATCGAAGCGCTCAGAACCGTTGGTGCGATCTGAGCGAAGCACAGAACGAACAAGCGGAACAAGCGGAACAAGCGCAGACGCGCGACGCAAGGAGATGACATGCCGGATGCTGCGAGCTTCATCGCATGGTCGGGACTCGAACGGCTGGAGCTATATGTGTTCGTGTTTTCGGGCGCATTGGCGCTGGCGATTGCGTCGACTGCGCTCATCAACCGGCTCACGCATCGCGGGCGGAACATGCGGCAAGTCGCGGCAGGCGACAAGATCGTCGACCTGCTGGCGATGGGATTGTGTATCTGGCTTGGCTACGCTTTTGTCAACGAGCCTGCGCAGTTGCCGGGAATCGCGGCGCTGTTCGCGGTGAGCCTGCTGGCGGCCGCGCTGGGCGCGCATGTGATGTTGACGACGCACGAGCACGATGTGCGCGCGCCGGCGCATTGCGGCATGTTGGCGCGGCGTGGGGCGTCGCTGCGGGTCGCGTGGGACGGCGATCCTGCGCGCATGCAAGTCGCCGACGATTTCACGCAGCGCTGGACATGGACGAGCAATCCGCGCCGCACGCAGGCGCGCTGCCTGTCAGCAGCAAGAAGCCTGCATATGACGCACGCAGCGATGCGCGTGCGCAGCCGCCAGCGTTATCAGGTCAAGCGTCACTGAAGTTACTGAATCAACACGGGACGGCCGCGCTTCGCGAATCCCTCGATTCACGAAGCACGGCCGTCGGAGAGAGTCATCGATGAACTGCAACCCTGCGTCATTGAGCGACGGATTCGCGATAGAACTGGCTCTTCCGGTCGAAGATCAGTTGCGCGAGAAAGTCGGCGTCATAGGCGTTGAGCAGATGCGATTGAAAGCGCTCGATATAGGCGGTGATGCGCGCCATTTCATTGCTGACATCGTCGAAGAAATCGAGCGTGGCCTGGCTCCAGCGAAACCGCAGGCCCAGATCGCTGAACGCGGCGTTGTAGGCGCTCAGCAGCGCTTCGTTGTGCAGATCGGCAGACTGATTCATTGCAAGACTCCCATGTCGAGTGACGAGGCTCGTCAGAAGCATAGGAGCCGCAATGAATCTGCAATAGTTAAAGTTTTATTGGCTATCCATAGCGTGTCACTTATGGACGGCCAGTTGATTCACGCGCGTAATCTGCTCGATCAGTGCCGCGCCTTCTTCCATCAGAAAGCGCTTGAACGCAACGGCAACGGGCGGAAGCCGCTTGTTCTTGCGATGCACGACGTACCAGTTGAGCATCACCGGAAAGCCTTCGACATCCAGCACGACGAGATGCCCGACCTGCAATTCGAGGCTGATCGTATGCGCCGACAGGAACGCGATGCCCATGCCGGCGATCACGGCCTGCTTGATCGTCTCGGTGCTCTTGATTTCCATGGCGATCTTCAGGTTCGCGAGACGCCCCGCAAAGCCTTCTTCCATCGAGTTCCACGTGTCGGAGCCGCGTTCGCGCACCACGAACGCCTCGCTCGCAAGCTGGCTGATCTTGATGTTGCGCTTGTTCGCAAGAGGATGCGTGGGCGCGGCGACGATCACGTACGGGTGCGGCGCGAACGCTTCGTTGATCGCGTCCATTTCCTGCGGCGGACGCACCATCACCGCGAGATCGGTCTGGTTCGTCGACAGTTGATGCAGAAGTTCTTCGCGGTTGTGCACGGCAAGATTCAGTTCGACGCCCGCATAGCGGCGCGTGAATTCGGCCAGCAGGCGAGGAAAGAAGTAGTCGCCCGCGCTGATCACCGCGACGTTCAGCTTGCCGCCCGATATGCCTTTGAGCTGGCCCATCGCTTCGTCGACTTCATGAAATTGCTGAATGATCGCGCGGCTGTAGTGAAGCATTTCAGTGCCCGCCGGCGTCAGGTAGATCTTCTTGCCGAGCTGCTCGAAAAGCGGCAAACCGGCGTGCTCTTCGAGCTGCCGGACCTGGGTGGAAACGGCGGGCTGCGTGAGATGCAGTTCTTCCGCCGCGCGCGAGAAGCTCAGATGCCGCGCCACGGTTTCGAAGACTTTCAGTTGGCGCAGGGTCGCGTTACGCATTGTCATGGCAGATGTATAAGCGAAGATGAATCCTCATGGTAACAAACTTTAATTATCACTAATTCAGCATTGACCCTAGCATGGATTCTGTAATGGACGATTCGCAGCAGAAACATCGGGTTAACGCTTAAAAACAAGGCTCCGATGCGACAGGAACAAGAGCCGGTCACAAGTACTTTTAACAGGCGAATAAAAGCAGACGGTAAATCGGCTTAAAGGTTTTTATAAAAGAAGTAGTGGAATTGGCATTGCGCAATACCCCGAAGCAGCCCGTTTGGGGACACAACTATAAGGTGGCATGCATACAGACCGGCGTTTTGGCCGGCTGCCCTAAATAGATAGCGGAGACAGGCACATGAACAGCATTTCTCAGCAAGCTCCCGTTGCGTTCTGGCGCAACCGGTGGTGGCAACTAGCATTTGGCATCCTGTGTATGGCGCTCGTCGCCAACCTTCAGTACGCGTGGACGCTGTTCGTCACACCGATGAGCACAAAGCATCATTGGGGGCAGGCCGAAGTTCAGCTCGCGTTCTCGATTTTCATTTTGACCGAGACCTGGCTGGTGCCGGTGGAAGGGTGGCTCGTCGACCGTTTCGGTCCGCGTCCCGTCGTCGCGGGTGGCGCGATCTGCGCGGGCCTTGCGTGGGTGATGAATTCCTATGCGACGACGCTGCCTGAGCTGTACGCCGCGTCCGTGATCGCCGGTATCGGCGCGGGCGGCGTGTACGGCACGTGCGTCGGCAATGCATTGAAGTGGTTCCCGGACAAGCGCGGTCTCGCCGCGGGTCTGACGGCAGCGGGCTTCGGCGCAGGCGCGGCCGTCACGGTGATTCCGATTGCGAACATGATCACGCGCACGGGTTACGAGCACACGTTCCTGTTCTTCGGCATCCTGCAGGGCGTCTGCATTTTCGTGCTCGCGCTGTTGCTGAGAAAACCCGACGGCGCAAAGGCACCGCCCGCCAAGCGCAAGTTCGCTGTCACGAAGCAGGACTACACGCCAGGTCAGATGATCAAGTCGCCTGTGTTCTGGGTGATCTATGCATCGTTCGTGGCAGTGGCCGCAGGTGGCCTGATGGCGACGGCGCAGCTCGGTCCGATCGCGAAAGACTGGGGCCTCGCAAAACTGCCGATGACGCTGTTCGGCGCGACGCTCCCGCTGCTGACGATGACGCTCTCCATCGACAACGTCTGCAACGGCTTCACGCGTCCGCTGTGCGGCTTCATCTCCGACAAGTTCGGCCGCGAGAACACGATGTTCGCGATCTTTATCGGCGAAGGTCTCGCGCTGCTCGGGCTGATGGAGTATGGCCAGAACCCGTATGCGTTCATGACGTTCGCGGCGCTGATCTTCCTGTTCTGGGGCGAAATCTTCTCGATCTTCCCGGCCATCTGCGCGGATACGTTCGGCAGCAAGTACGCAGCGGCGAATGCGGGCACGCTGTACACGGCGAAGGGCACGGCATCGCTGATCGTGCCGATCGCGTCCGTGCTCGCGGCGACGGGCGGCTGGAACCTGGTGTTCATCGTATCGGCCGTCATCACGATTGCGGCGGGCGTGTCGGCGAAGTTCGTGCTGGCACCGATGCGCGCACGCTGGATTGCCACATCGAACGAGGCATCGCACGAACTCGAGCCGGAACTGGCGGCAAGCGGACCGGGCCTGCGTCACTGGCCGGAACAGACGGGCGAATAAACCCGTTTCACTTCAACATGGCGACCTGAACACATGAACGTATCGTTGCAGCAATTGAAGGTGTTCGTCGCCGTCGCGCGTCAGCGGAGCTTCACCCGTGCGGCGCGCGAGTTCGATCTGACGCAGTCGGCCGTGAGCCGGTGCGTGCGCGAACTCGAAGAGGCGATTGCGTTGCGTCTCTTCGACCGCACGACGCGTCAGGTCGAACTGACGACAGCGGGCTCGCGGCTCGAACGGCGCATCGGGCGCCTGATCGAAGAAATCGAGCTGACCCTGCGCGAAGAGCGCGCCGCGCACGAAGAGCACACCGGCCTCGTAGTGGTGGCGTGCGATCCCGTGACCTCGTCGGGCTGGTTGCCCGAGCGGCTCGCGCGCAGCGCCGCGACGTTCCCCGACCTGATCGTCACCGCGAAAGAACAGCCTCAACATGCCGTGCTCGCCGCCATCGAGCAGGGCGAAGTCGACTTCGGCGTACTGTGCGACGCGCATGTCGCGGGCGCCGATGCCTTTCACACGCAACCGCTCGTCTCGACGCCGCTGTGCGCGGTGCTGCCGCAGGCGCATCCGCTCGCCTCGGGAGCCGCGCTGCACTGGGAAGCGCTGCGCAGTACCCGGACCGTCACGCAACTCGTCACGCTGAATGCGGAAGCGGGCACGCGCAATGTGACCGAGCGGGCATTGAACATGCATCGTATCGACGCGGCACGCGCCAACGAATGCGGGCATCTCGCCGCGGCGTTGCGCATGATCGAACTCGGTCTCGGCATTGGCGTGCTGCCTGTCGACACGCATTCCGCCGCGCTGCCGGCTTCGCTCGTCGCGGTTCCGCTCGTGCCTGAAGTGTCCGTGACGACGATGCTGGTGCGCCGCCGCAACCGCTCGTTGCGACCGAATGCCGAAGCCGTCTGGGCGCTGTTTGCCGGCAAGGAATTGCCCGACCGTGCTGGTGCGTCCGCGACGCCTGGCACGGCATCTGCCAATCCAACCATAAAAGGAGCCACACTCGAACCGATGCCGTGCGTACCCGATGAAGAGGCGTTAATGCGAGCCTCATAAGCGCGAGGGTGCGGGCGGTTCAGCCAACGGTTCGCGAAGCAGGGATATCGCAATCGCAAGGAGTACGAGATGGACACTGAAACCGACCTCAGACGCTACGATCTTCTCATCGACGGAAAGCGGCTGCCGCCCGGCACCGGCGAATACACCGTCAACATCAACCCCGCGACGGAAGAGCCGATAGCGCTCGTCGCGCAAGGCAGCGCGCAGGATGTCGATACGGCCGTCAAGGCCGCGCGCGCCGCGCTCAAAGTGTGGAATGGCATGCGCGCCGCCGAGCGCGGTCGCATCCTGATGCGCTTTTCCGAACTGCTGCGTGAACGCCAGGACGAAATCGTCGCGCTGGAAAGCCTCGACGCGGGCAAGCCGCTAGCCGCCGTCAAGCGCCAGGACGTGCCCGCCGCCATCGATACGCTCGCTTACTACGCCGGCTGGTGCGACAAGATCAACGGCCAGGTCGTGCCGGTGCGCCCGGATGCGCTGACCTACACGGTGCGCGAGCCCGTCGGCGTGGTCGGCGCGATCGTGCCGTGGAATTTCCCGCTGATGATCGGCATGTGGAAGATCGCGCCCGCGCTCGCATGCGGCTGCACGCTGGTCGTGAAGCCCGCGGAGATCACGCCGATGTCCGCGCTGCGCATCGGCGAACTCGCGCTGGAGGCGGGCGTGCCGCCCGGCGTGCTGAATATCGTGACGGGCAAGGGGCGCGTGGTGGGCGATGCGATCGTTGCGCATCCGGGTATCGACAAGGTGACGTTTACCGGGTCGCCGTCGGTCGGGCGCGGCATTTTGCAAGGCGCGGCGAGTAACTTCAAGCGCGTGACGCTGGAACTCGGCGGCAAATCGGCGAACGTGATTTTCGCCGATGCGAATATCGACAACGCGGTCCGCGCGGCTGCCTCGGGCATTTTCTTCAATACGGGCCAGGTGTGTTCGGCGGGCTCGCGCATTCTGGCGCATCGGGATGTCTACGACGAAGTGGTCGAACGGCTTGCGGCGCGCGCGAAAGCACTCAAGGTCGGCGATCCGTCCGAGCGGGAAACGACCATGGGGCCGCTCGTGTCGGCCGCGCAGATGAAGACGGTGCTCGATTACGTGGACATCGGTCGCAACGAAGGTGCGTCACTTGTGACGGGCGGCGCGCGTATTGGGCAAAAGGGCTTCTTCGTCGAGCCGACGGTGTTCGCGAACGTCGAGCACGAAATGCGCATTTCGCAGGAGGAAATCTTCGGGCCGGTGGCGAGCGTCGTGCGCTTCAACGACGAAGAGGACGCTGTGCGGATCGCGAACGGCACCGCGTACAGCCTCGCGGCGGGCGTGTGGAGCGCGGATATCGGCCGCGTGCATCGCGTCGCGCATGCGCTGAGGGCGGGCACGGTGTGGGTCAACACCTACGGCTATACCGACGTGCGCCTGCCGTGGGGCGGCTCGGGCGATTCGGGCTTCGGCCGTGAACACGGCGATGTCGCAATCGAAAACTTCACGGAGCCGAAGTCGATCTGGCTCGCGCTCGAACATTGATCGCGACGCAGCAATAAAAAACGGATCGGACGTTGTGCGTCCGATCCGTTTTTTTCAAGCGCCGCGGCGAAGGTTCAGCTCGAGCGCCGCACCAGCAGAAAGCTCACGCCGATCGCGCCGAGAAACGCGCCGCAGCAGCGGTTGAACCAGCGGCGCACGGTGGCGCGCGTCAGCCATTTGCCGAGATGCATGCCCGCCCACGAATACAGCGCGATCGCGAACCATTCGAGCACGAGGAAACTCGCGCCGAGCACGGCGAACTGCGGCAGCATCGGCTTCGAAATATCGACGAATTGCGGCAGGAACGCGGTGAACACGAGAATCGCCTTCGGATTGCCCGCCGCGACAAAGCATTCCTGACGCGCGATGCGCCACAGCGATGCGTCGTCCTGCTTCAGCGCATCCATCGGCCCGGCGTCGCTGCGCCACAACTGGATGGCGAGCCAGATCAGATAGGCGGCGCCCACCAGCTTGATCGCGAGAAAGAACAATTCGGATGCGTGCAGCACGACGGCAAGGCCCGTTGCAGCGAGCACCAGCATCGCGGCAAAGGCGACCAGCCGTCCGCTTCCGGCGACGAACGCCGTCATGAAGCCGTGCCGTGCGGCGACGTTGATCGACAGCAGATTGTTGGGCCCGGGCGCCATGTTGATAGCGAAGCACGCGGGAAGGAAAAACAGCCAGGCGGTGAGAGACATGACAGCTCGCTCGGACGGAGCCGCCGTGCGGCGTGTGTTCGCATGGCGCGCGCGGCGGAAAATTCAGATGGGGAATATGTGATTGTAGCGAAATGCCGGCTGCGGTCACGCCGCAGCGGAAGAGAATGTGCGCCGCAACCCGCCGGCGCCAGCGCGGGGGGAGACGCGCGTGTTACTGGACAGGCTGCAGCGCCTGATGGAACGACGGATCTCTGACGATCGTATCGACGCTGAGTTTGACCACGTCATCGAGTGCGAATGCGGGATTCGTGAACTTCTGCCGGAACAGATGGACCGTATTGCTCTTCACGTAGACCGTCTGGTTCGTCGACGCATTGGTGACGAAGTAGCAGATCGTCATCATCCACGTAGCTCGCTGCCGTGCATCGTCCACCGACAACACCTCGATGCGGCCGCTCAGCGTCAGCTTGTCGTGCGTCGTGACTGCGATGCCCGACTTGCGCCATGCGGACACGACGGCGTCGCGCACCGCGGACTCGACACCTTTCTTCAACAGAATCGACGTCGTCGCCGTGTTGGCGATGCGATCGAAGCTAACGTGGCCATCGCGCGCGGGCATGTACGCGAAGTCGCGAGCGGGGGCGATGAAGAGCGCATTGTCCGCGGGCGTCGAGGACGATGCGGCCGAGCGGGGCACGAAGAGGGAGCACGCGGAGCTGAGGAGCGCGAAGCAGGCGATGCTGGATCGTTTGAGCAGAAGGGGGTTCACGGCAATGGCGCAGCAGGCGTGACGCTGCGGGATGAAAGTCGAAAGGCGAAAGTGTGTCGCGCGGACCTGCGCGCGAATATGAGACGCGTCCTAAAAATGCGACGGCTGCGTGGGATCGGAATCCAGACGGAAGGCTGTTTTCAGGCGATGCGAGGCATTCGCGGCGAGCCCGTTGTTCGGCGTCAATGTGCCAGTTCCGTATCTCAATCCAGTGAGCGCCTTATCGCATTAGGAGTCTTCTTACAGTTATTTTTCGGATAGTCCGCGATACTCATCGACCCCCATTTTCATCCCAACAAAGAGGCCTCGATGCTCGACCCGTCCGCGCTCCAATCGATGAAGCCGGTTTTCATGACGCCATGCTACGGCGGCAACGTCATGGCGAACTTTGCAAATAGCCTGCTCGCCCTCAATAACGCCATGTGGCAGACGGGCATGCGGGGCTCGGTGCGAATCCGGTCAGGCGAGAGCCTGATTACCCGCGCGCGCAATGAGGCCGTCGCGGAATTTCTGCTCGATCCGGGCTATACACATCTGTTCTGGATCGACGCGGACATTGGTTTTTCCGTCGATCAGGTGTTCCGTCTGCTGCTTGCGGATCGCGATGTCGTCGCGGGCGTCTATCCGCTCAAGCGCTTCGACTGGCCCGGCGTGCTGCCGGGCGGACTCACGCAGGAAACCTTTGCTGCACGCTACCTGCGCTATCCCGTGAATGCGCACGACGGTGTGTCTCCGGCGATCGACGGCGACGGCTTTCTCGAAGTCAGCGAAGCGCCGACGGGCTTCATGTGCATCAGGCGCAGCGCGATCGAAACGATGGTCGCCCGGCTGCCCGAATTGAAGTACGTGCCCGACGGTCCGCAGGATTCGCCGCTCTACGATCTCTGCTACCGCTTCTTCGACGTGATGGTCGAGCCTTCCACGGGCCGTTATCTGTCGGAGGACTATGCGTTCTGCCGTCGCTGGCGCGATATCGGTGGGCAGGTATTCGTCGATACGCAATCGAAGCTATCGCATCAGGGCCTCTACACGTGGCACGGCGATTTCGGCGCATCGCTTGCGGCCAGTCCGCTGACGGCGATCGGCGGCGAGTGCTGACGCGCAACGGGTTCGACGCATGAAAATGGAAACCAACGAACTGAGCGTGCGCGCACGGGGCGGCACGGAATTGATGCTACAAGCGCTTCACGCGCGACTCGATCCGGAACTGACGCGACAGTTTCAGATCATTCCTTCCCGCGTGCGCGGACTCGACCCGGACCGTAAGCGCATTCTCTGGCTGCACGACAAACCAAGCCGCGAAGAATCCAGCTTCCTGGAGCAGCCTGAAAATCGTGCGGCGTTTGCGGGCATCGTGTGCGTGTCGCACTATCAAGCGGCGCTGTATCAGATGATTCCTGGCGTGCCCTACGCCGAGATGACCGTGTTGCAAAACGCGATTGAGCCATTCGGCGCATATCTTCCGCGACGCAGCGAGCGCATCCGCCTGATCTATCACACGACGCCGGATCGCGGCCTCGAAATTCTCGTGCCCGTCTTCGAATATCTCGCTGCGCGCCATCCCGACATCGAGCTGGATGTCTTTTCGAGCTTCAGCATCTACGACTGGACGGAGCGCGATGCGCCGTTTCAACCGCTATTCGAGCGATGCCGCGCGCATCCGCGTATCCGTTATCACGGCGCGCAGCTCAATGCCGTCGTGCGCCAGACGCTGAGTGAATGCGACATCTTCGCGTATCCGAACATCGAGCCGGAGACGAGCTGCATCGCCGCCATCGAGGCGATGTCGGCGGGCTGCCTCACCGTCTGCGCGGCGTACGGCGGCTTGCCGGAAACCTGTGCGAATTTCGCGAGGCTCTATCCGTTCACTGAAAACCGGCAGGTTCACGCGCAGCGCTTCGCCGCCGTGCTCGACGATGCAATCGAAACGGTCCGGTTGCGCAAGGCGGAAGACGAATCCTTGCGCACGCAACAGGTCGAATATTTCACGCGCTTCTATGCGTGGGACAGGCGCATCGGCGAATGGGACGCCTATCTGCGCGGTTTGCTTTAACGAGCGGTCGTAGCCCGAAGCCGTCGTCCGTAACGGACGACGGCTTATTTTTTCTCAGTTTCTTCAACGCAAACACGTCAATCTCGAAACTGTTTTAAGAAAATTAAGAATAAGGCGATTCATCCTGCGTCCTGCGCTCCCTACACTTGAAAGTTCACTTGTCGGGCTGCGCGGCGCGATGGAGCGACCAACGGGTCGCGGGATCGATCGATCCGTCTTCGCCTCGCCACGCGCCGTAGCCGTGCCTTCCCGGTACAGCCGCTCATGCCCGCCGCCCTTTGATTCCAACGCGAGAACCTGACGTGAAGCACCTGCGATCATTCCTCGCGCGCAGGCAGGGCATCTCTACGGCAGCGCTCAGTCCGCTGTCCGTCAAACGCAAGACGCTTTCGGGCGTGGCCGCTTTTTCGGCATTGTGGATCGGCGCTTCCGTCGTGCCTGGCACGTCCACCGCCGTGGCCGCGCCGAAGGCCCACAAGCATGGTTCCTCGCACAAGCAGCGGCGCCATCACGCACTTGCACATGAGATGACATTGCCGGGCGCGCAACCCGCTACTTCGTTCAACGCGATACGGCCGCCATTGCGCGACGCCGATCGCGCGCTGGCCGAATCCATTGTCTATTCCGCCGACGATGTATCGTCGGCGCCTGCCGTCGCCCGCGCCTACTCGACGGCTTCGATCAACGTGCGCATGCCGTCGAACGAACTCGTGCCCGGCACCGTCTGCGCCACCACGCCGACGATGTGCGTACCCGTTGGGCATGATCGTTCCGGCGATGGCCACGAATGGTCGGGCCGCGTGACGCCCGAAGGTGCCTCGGGCGACCCCGCCCCGGTGACGCCATTCGGCGACGTCAGCGGCTTCCATCTGGCTTCCGATGAGCTTCGCTCGAGTTCCGGCCCGATCGACACGACGCTGCGCGAGTCGCTCGCCCAAGCGGGCGTTCCGGCGACGCTCGTCGCGCAGATCGGCCGGATCTTTGCGGGCCGCGTGGATATCGACGCGCCTGCGCTTGCAGGCGACGAGTACCGGATCGTGCTGGACGCAATGGGCGAATCGGGCGCATCGCACATTGCTTCACTGGAAGTCCGTCTGACTGGCCGGGCGTACGATGCGCTCTGGTTCACCGCACCCGGCGCGTCGCAAGGCGCGTACTACACGCTCGACGGCGACCTGATCGCGAGCGAGCCGTTCGCGATGCCGCTGGACTACCGGCGCGTGAGTTCGCCGTTCGGCATGCGTATCCATCCCGTGTTTGGCGAGCCGCGCTTTCACACGGGCGTCGATCTGACCGCGCCCGCTGGCACGCCGATCTACGCGGCAGCCGCGGGCACCGTCGAGATGGCGGTGAGCGGCCGAGGCTACGGCAAGCACATCGTGCTGCGTCACGACAATGGCTACTCGACCCACTACGCGCATCTGTCGCTGTTCGCTGGCGCGCTGAAGGTCGGCCAGCGTATCGAGCAGGGGCAGGTGATCGGCTATGTCGGCCGCACGGGCACGGCGACCGGGCCGCATCTGCACTTCGAAGTGCGCAGGGACGACCATCCCGTCGATCCGATGACGCTGACTGCGCATCAGTTCGTCGCGCCGCTGTCGGGCGCCGCGCGCGTCGCGTTCAACGAGCGCGCCGAGGCCGCCCGCACGAGCCTGGCTGCGCTGCCGTCGCCGGCTGTGCGCATTGCCTTGACTCTCCAGCCGCCGCGCTTCTTCTGACGCGGCCATGCGATGGCGCGGCCTGCGCCATCGCTTCTTCCTTTCTCGTCTGGTCCGGTGCCGCTGCGCTTTCGCGGTGCACGGACTTGCGCGCCCGTTCGCCGCAGGATTTAATACAGTCCATCCGATGGACGTTTGCGGTCCGGCACCATTTGCGCAAATCGGCGACACGTGCCTCTCTCGAACGATCCCGCGCGCGCCAGCCCGAAGCGGTCAATGTCACGATGCGCCCTGGCGGCATGCGGTTGCAGTGCGCCCCGATGCAAGCTGATTCACAAGAACGGAGAACAGCATGAAGGCCAGCACCATCGCGGAACGGGAAGCCAGCGGGCGCGCGGCCCGCGAACACGCAAAACGCTCCAGTCACCGCGCGCTCGGCCATATGCATCGCAATCCCGTCGACCTGCTGCGGCAAAGCAGCGAAGGGCGGGTCGAGCGTCTCGTGCCGCTGCGCTACGGACGCATGGCGGTGTCGCCGTTCACCTTCTATCGCGGCAGTGCGATCCTGCAGGCGCACGATCTCAGCATGACGCCGCACACGCCGCTGACGCTGCCCATCTGCGGCGATGCGCATCTGCTGAATTTCGGCGGCTTCGCGACACCCGAACGCCAGTTGATCTTCGACCTGAACGATTTCGACGAAGTGTCCACCGCGCCGTTCGAATGGGATCTGAAGCGGCTGGTCGCGAGCTTCGTGGTCGCCGCCCGGCACATGCGCTTCAGCAGCGGTGCCGCCTACGATCTCGTGATGACGGCCGCCAACCAGTATCGCGACCGCATGGCGCAGTACGCCGAATGCGGCGCGCTGGAGCTGTGGTACGAACGGATCACGTTCGATCGCATGGTCGACATGGCGGTGAACGCCGAGAATCGCCGGCTGATCCGTCGCGCAATGGAAAAGGCGGCCACCCGCACGCACGAAAGCATGCTCGACAAGCTGTGCGAGCGCGAGGGCGACCGCTACGTGATGCGCGACATGCCGCCCAGCCTGTTCCACGTGCATGGTTCGGGCACGCTGTTCGATGCCGAAGACGACTGGTTCCGGATCGGCGACTGGCGCAAGCTGATGCACGAGACGTACGAGGGCTATCTCAAGACGCTCAACGAAGACCGCCGCGAACTGCTGGAGCAGTTCGTGCCACACGATCTCGCGTTCAAGGTGGTCGGCGTCGGCAGTGTCGGCACGCGCTGTCTCGTGCTGCTGACCGTCGATCCGCACGGCAAGCCGCTCTTTCTGCAGATCAAGGAGGCCCGGCGCTCGGTGATCGCGCAGCATTTCAAGGCGGGGCCGCGCAAGTTCGAGCCGAAGCACGAGGGCGAGCGCGTCGTGCTGGGCCAGCGCATGCTGCAGGCGGCTAGCGATCTCTTTCTCGGCTGGTCGACGGGTCCGGCGGGCCGGCACTTCTATTTCCGGCAATTGCGCGACATGAAGCTGACGCCCAGCGTCGACCTGTTCGACGTCGATCAGCTGAACGGCTATGCGCGGCTATGCGGCTGGGCGCTGGCCCGCGCGCACGCGAAGGCGGGCGGCAAGGCGGTCGAGATCAGCGCGTATATTGGACGCAGCGACCAGTTCGCGGAAGCCTTGGCCGGGTATGCGGCGGCGTATGCGGACCAGGTCGAGCGCGATTATGACGTGTTCATGAAGGCGTGCCGAAGCGGCGAACTGGAGGCACGCACCGACGAGGACATGTCCGCCGATTTCCGTATCTGACGGGCATCGGGCATCGGGCATCGGGCGTCCGGCATTGGCGCCCGAATCCCGACGACGATGGCGCGCGTTCGCCGGGCTGTGTCCGATGGCGCGCGTCCCGAAACGGTACAGTCGCGGCATGCGGCGGAAATCGGGCAGGGCCGGATGCCGTCGTCTGTAGCGAGCAGTAGCAGCGCACCGTAGTGCTAACTCTGATCGGAGGTTTGCATGCTTTCCCTCATTGGCACGATAGTCGTCGGGTTGATCGTCGGTCTGATTGCGCGCGCGCTCAAGCCGGGCGACGACAGCATGGGTTTGATCATGACGATCATTCTCGGTATTGCCGGCTCGCTGATCGCGGGCTACGTCGGGCGCGCGCTAGGCTGGTATCAACCGGGGCAGGCGGCGGGCTGGATCGCGTCGATCATCGGCGCAATCATCCTGCTGGTCATTTACCACCTGGTTCGGCGGCGCGCCTAGGCGCAGGCGGTTCGCCCGCCTCGCGCGGCGCTGTCCGTCAGGCGTCGCGCGCCTCGCGCAGCGTCACGAAGCGCAGTCCGCGCGCACGCACGGTCTCGATCAGGCGCGGCAGCACGTCGAGCACGACGGGTTTGCCTGAGGCGCCCATTGCTGCGCTCGCGTCGTGCAAAAGCAGGATGTCGCGCGCCGCGAGCCCGTCGACGAGCCGTTCCAGCACGCGCTGCGGATCGCGCTCGCGGGTGTCGAAGCCACGCCGCGTCCAGGCGGCGAGCCGCAAGTCGAGCTTTTGCAGCACCGGCTCGAGAAACACGTTGCGCAGACCGGCGGGCGCGCGGAAGAACAGCGGGCGCTCGCCCGTCAGCGCTTCGAGCGTATGCTGCGCGGCGTCGATCTCCCGCGTCAGCCCGCGCGGCAGCGTCACCGAGAACGTGTGAACGTGAACCTGTGAGTGGTTCTCGACCGCATGCCCGCGCGCGACGATCTCGCGCATCAGCGCCGGATGACGCTGCGCGTGCGCGCCGATGCAGAAGAACGTCGCGCGCACGCCGTGCGCGTCGAGCAGATCGAGCACTTGCGGCGTGACGACCGGGTCGGGGCCGTCGTCGATCGTCAGCGCGACGGCGTCGGCGTTGCGCCGCGTGTCGGGCAGGCGCGTCCAGTTCGGGCCGAGCAGCGACGAGCGCGGCCACAAGCCGATCGTCACGACGACCACATGGCTCACGAAGATGCCGGCGAGCCACCACGGCCAGGCGATGGGCGTGAGCGCCCAGCCCGCGAGCATCGCGGCATGCCACGCGATGGTGGCGTTGAACATCGGCGGATTGCCTGTGCGGGGCCAGCGGCGCCCGCGCGCAGTATTCGCGGCGGCGCGCGGCAGCGGCGGATTCGGTTGATTCATGATGCGTTTCGTCTGCCGGATTCCGTTTCGTCATACCAGCAGGACTTTCGTGATGCACGTCAAACGCGAACGATACCATTGGCGCGCGTCCCGTCCCGGATTTGGCAGGGTTGGAAAGAGAGCGAGGACGGACGCCGGGTTCGGAAAATTGACGGAACGCGGAGCGGCGGAACAGAAGCCGGGACAGGTGCCGTAACAGAGCCGAAGCCAGTATGCTTGACCCCTTTCCACCGACCGGCCGACCCGAACCCGCGCCATGCGTCTGCGCCACATCGAAGTTTTCCACGCCATCATGCGCACCGGCTCGCTCTCGAAAGCAGCCGAACTGCTGTGCGTTTCGCAGCCGGCCGTCAGCAAGGTGCTCGCGCACGCGGAGCGCAGTGCGGGCCTGACGCTCTTCAACCGCGTGCACGGCCGCCTTCAGCCGACGCGCGAAGCCGAGCTGCTGTTTTCCGAAACGCAGAAGCTGCAGGCCAACCTCGACAGCATCCGCGATCTCGCGCGCAATCTTGCGCTGCAACCCGAAGGGCATTTGCGCATCGGCTGTCTGCCGAGCCTTGGCCTGAGCCTGATCCCGCCCGCCGTCGAGGCGTTTCGCGCGGCGTATCCGCGGGTGTCGCTGCGAATCCAGACGCGCCACACGGAGGAACTGCTGAATGCGCTGCTCACGCGCGATCTCGATCTGGCCGTCGCGCTGAATCCGCCAGCCCGGCCGGGCATCGCGTCCGCCGAACTGGGGCGCACGCCCGTCGTGTGCGTCGGCCCTCGCGATGAAGCCGCAGGCGACGCGCCGATGACTTTGCAAGCCTTCGTCGAAGGTGACTGGATCGGTATCGGCAATGCCGATCCGCTTGGCGAGATGATCGGCAACGCGCTGGAAGCCTTGGGCCTCGACGGCCACGCGCCCGCTGTCGAGGCGCACACGTGGCACGTCGCCCGCGCGCTCGCGGCGCGCGGCATCGGCCATGCGCTGCTCGACGAGCTGACCGCGAAGAGCGGCGCGGAAGCCGTGACTGTGCGGCCCGTCACGCCGCCGCTGTCGGTCGGCGTGTTCGCGCTGTGGCGCGACGGCGGCCTGACTTCGCAGGCGGGCAACGCGTTCGTCGACATGTTGCGCGCGCATTTCGCGTAGATCGGGCGCGGGGACGCGCACACCCTTAACCTGAGGTTATGCAGCCTCGCATCTGGTCATTTGATCCGCCGTTTTCGGCGCGCGACACTCGCCTGCAATGTAATCGCAAGGTAGTGAAACTTCATGCATGTCTGTGTTCTCGGAGCGGGCGTCGTCGGACTGACGACGGCCTGGAGCCTGGCCCGCGACGGCCACGACGTCACGATCGTCGAGGCGCGCGGCGGCGCGGCGCTCGAAGCGAGCTTCGCGAACGGCGGCCAGTTGAGCTACAGCTACGTCGCGCCGCTCGCCGATCCCGCCGTCCTGCCCAAGCTGCCCGCGTGGCTGTTGCAACGCGATTCCGCCCTGCGTTTCGTTCCGCGTTTCGATGTGCAGCAGTGGCGCTGGTGTGCCGCGTTCCTGCTCGCGTGCCGCAGCCGTCGCGCGCGGCAGACGGCGCTGGAGATGCTGAGCCTCGGCGCGCTCAGCAAGGCGGCGCTGCATGAAATCGTCGAGCACGAGTCGATTGCGTTCGACTACGTGCGCAACGGCAAGCTCGTCGTCTATCGCGATCCGCACGAGTTCGAGCACGCGCGCCGCAAGATGGAACTGCTCGTCGCGGCGGGCTCGAACCAGCGTGCGCTCGACGGCAGCGCGTGCGTCGCGCTCGAACCCGCGCTTGCGCACGCGTTGCCGCTGATCGCTGGCGGCATCCATACGCCGTCGGAAGAAGCGGGCGATTGCCATCGCTTCGGCGTCGCGCTCGCGGATGCGCTGCAGCGCCGGCATCGCGTGACGATCCGCTACGAGACGCCCGTGCGCGAACTGGTTAGCGAGGGCGGGCGGATCGTCGCGGCGCGCACGGCGGCAGGCGATATCGAAGCCGATGCGTTCGTCGTCGCGCTCGGTCTTGGGAGCGTGCCCTTGCTCGATGCACTCGGCGTGCGTCTGCCCGTTTATCCGTTGACGGGCTACAGCCTGACGATTCACAACGCCGATCCGCTGCACACGCCGCGCGTCAGCGTGACGGACCTGCATCGAAAGATCGTCTATGCGCCGCTTGGCGGGCGCTTGCGGATTGCGGGCATGGTGGAGATCGCGGGTCTGAGCGATGCGCAGCGGGCTGGGCGCGTCGAACTGCTCAAGCGCCAGGCGCAGGAAATCTTCCCCGCCGCCGGCGACTACGCGAGCGCGCAGACCTGGTGCGGCCATCGTCCCGCGACGCCCGATTCCAAGCCGCTGATCGGCAGCACGCCGTACGGCAATCTCTGGCTCAACACCGGACACGGCGCGCTGGGCTTCACGCTCGCGTGCGGCAGCGCGCGTGTGATCGCGGACAGGATCGCGGGCCGCGCGCCGTCCGTCGATGTCAACGCCTACGCCTACGACCGCTGATTTCGTTGCACACACATCCATAACAGGAGAGACCATGAAAACAACGATGACGAAGCACGCAACGCTCGCGGCACTGATCGCAGTCACCGTCGCCGGCGGCAGCGCATACGCGCAGGAATCGAGCGCGACCTTGAAGAAGATCCGCGAAACAGGCGCGATTTCGCTCGGCGTGCGCGAGTCGTCGGTGCCGTTCTCGTACTACGACGAACAGCAGCACGTGATCGGCTATTCGCAGGCGATCGCGCTGAAGATCGTCGACGAGGTGAAGAAAGAGCTGAAGCTGTCGGACCTCAAGGTCCGCGAGATTCCCATCACGTCGCAGAACCGCATCCCGCTCGTGCAGAACGGCACGATCGATATCGAATGCGGCTCGACCACGCATACCAAAGAGCGCGACAACCAGGTCGCCTTCTCGAACAGCTTCTTCCAGTACGGCGTGCGCATGATCGTGAAGAAGGACTCAGGCGTGAAAGACTTCGGCGATCTCGCCAGCAAGACGGTCGTGACGACGGCGGGCACGTCGGAAGAGCGTCTGCTGCGGCAGATGAACGCCGAGAAGTCGATGAACATGCGCCTCATCAGCGCGAAGGATCACGCCGAGTCGTTCCTCAACGTGAAGACGGGGCGCGCCGTCGCGTTCGTGATGGACGATCCGCTGCTGTACGGCGCGAAAGCAAAAGAGCAGAACGCCGACGACTACGTGATCACGGGCACCTCTCCGATGTCGGAGGTGTATGGCTGCATGTTCCGCAAGGACGATCCGGACTTCAAGAAACTGGTCGACGGCGTGATCGCGCGCTTGCAAACTTCAGGCGAAGCGGCGAACCTTTATCAGAAGTGGTTCACGCAACCCATTCCGCCGAAGGGCATCAACCTGAACTACCCGTTGTCGGCGGAGATGAAACAGCTGTTCGCGAAGCCGAACGACCGCGCGCTCGATTGACGGGCCTGCGTCGCGCCGCGTCGCGGGCAGCACGACCTGGAGAGACGGTGTGACGCAGACAGCAGAGACAAAGCAAGCAGACAAAGTGGCGCTCGTGACAGGCGCGGGCAGTGGCATCGGCAAGGCAACGGCGCTCAAGCTGCTTGCCAACGGCTATAGCGTCGTGCTCACGGGGCGCAGGCAAGCCCCACTCGATGCGCTCGCAACAGATGCGCAAGCAAACGGCCAGGATGCACTCGCCGTCGCCTGCGACGTGACGGATGCCGCGAGCGTGGCAGCGCTGTTCGACGCGATCCGGTTGCGCTACGGGCGGCTCGATGTGCTCTTCAACAACGCGGGCCGCAATGCGCCGCCCGTCGAAATCGACCAGATCGAACTCGACGACTGGCGTTCCGTCGTCGATACGAACCTCACGGGCGTGTTCCTGTGCACGCGCGCGGCATTCGCGATGATGAAGGCGCAAACGCCGCGCGGCGGCCGCATCATCAACAACGGCTCGATCTCGGCGCATGCGCCGCGACCGTTCAGCATTGCGTACACGGCGACCAAGCACGCAATCACGGGTCTCACCAAATCGGTCTCGCTCGATGGCCGGCCTTACGACATCGTGTGCGGCCAGATCGACATCGGCAACGCCGAGACGGAAATGGCCGAGCGGATGGCGCGCGGCGTGCCGCAGGCCAACGGCACGATCGCAGTGGAGCCGCTGATGAACGTCGAACATGTCGCCGATGCCGTGCTGCACATGGCGAACCTGCCGCTGTCGGCGAACGTGCAATTCATGACGATCATGGCGAGCAAGATGCCGTTCGTCGGCCGCGGATGACGCACATGTGACACCACGCGGCGCGGGCAGCCGACGTATACTTGACGCTTCCCGAACCACTGGACGTCAATGTGACTGCTGACGAGGCCACGCACCCGGGGGCGCCGGCCACCGACGATCCGCGCCCCACACCGCCCACGCGGCCCGACCCCAGCGAGTGCTGCGATAGCGGCTGCGATCCGTGCGTGTTCGATCTGTACGCGGAAGAACTCACGCGGTATCGCGCGGCGCTGGCTGCGTGGGAAGCGCGGCACGCGCAGCCGGTTGAGCACGAAGACGACCCGGGCAAGAAGCGCTGAGCGTTTGCCTCTTGCTCCGTTGTCACCACTCTCTGCAACCACTCACTCGCGCCGCTTCATCGACTCTATGTCCACGCTGATCGAACCTCACGCGCTTGCCGCTTTACATGACTTCGTCGAACGCCATCCGCGGCTTTTCGTGTTGACGGGCGCGGGCATCAGCACCGATTCCGGCATCCCCGGCTATCGCGACGAAAATGGCGAATGGAAGCGCTCGCCGCCCATCACGTTGCAGGAGTTTCTTGGCTCCGTTGCGTCGCGTCAGCGTTACTGGGCGCGCAGCACGGTCGGCTGGCCCGTGGTCGCGAAGGCCGCGCCGAACGCCGCGCATCACGCGCTCGCGCGGCTCGAAGCGGCCGGGCACGTCGGCGCGCTCGTCACGCAGAATGTCGATGGCCTGCATCAGCGCGCAGGCAGCAGTGACGTGATCGAACTGCACGGCAGCATCGGCGAAGTGACGTGTCTCGATTGCAACTCGCATCACACGCGCGCGTCGATCCAGCAAACGCTGATCAACACGAACCCTGCGCTGCTCGATGTGATCGCCGAACCGGCCGCCGACGGCGACGCTCATCTCGAATGGCACGACCTCGGCTCGTTCCGCGTGCCACCTTGCCCGAACTGCGGCGGGCTGCTGAAGCCCGCGGTCGTGTTCTTCGGCGAAAACGTGCCGAAGGCGCGCGTCGAGGCGGCTACCCACGCGCTCGATGCCGCCGACGCGATGCTGGTGGTCGGCTCGTCGTTGATGGTGTATTCGGGCTACCGTTTCTGCGTGTGGGCGCAGAAGATGGGCAAGCAGGTGGCCGCGATCAATCTCGGACGCACGCGTGCCGACCCGCTGTTGTCGCTGAAAGTGGAAGCGCCATGCGGCGATGCGCTCGCCGCGCTCGCGGCGCGTCTCGCGGTCAGCTAAGGCACGTAGATGCCCGCCAGTTTCATCTCCATTCACGAGGAACGCCGATGCTCACGTCGATAGAAGAACTGGAAGCGTTGTATGGAGAGCCGCATGAGCGCTCGATACGCAAGGAGATCCCGTACGTCAACGACTGCTATCGCGCGTTCATCGAGCAATCGCCGTTCATCGTGCTGGCGACGGCCGGGCCGGAAGGGCTCGACTGCTCGCCGCGCGGCGATGCGCCCGGCTTCGTGCGGCTGATCGATGCGCGCACGCTGGCGATTCCCGACCGCGTCGGCAACAACCGCATCGACAGTCTGCGCAATGTGATCGTCAACCCGCATGTCGGGCTGCTGTTCGTCGTGCCGGGTGTCGGCGAGACGCTGCGCGTCAATGGACGCGGACGCATTTCGGCAGAATCGGCGCTGCTCGACAGCTTCGCAGTGGATGGCAAGAAGCCGCGCACCGTGCTGATCGTCGATATCGACGCGGTGTACTTTCATTGCTCGAAAGCGCTGGCGCGCTCGAAACTGTGGGACCCGTCGCGCTACGTGGAGCGCTCGCGGCTGCCGAGCGCGGGCGATATGCACAAGCGCATTTTCGGTGAGACTTTCGACGCGCTCGCGTATGATCGCGACCTCGTTGAACGGATGCGAACCGGTCTCTACTGATCGAAACACCATGACTACGCCTGATCTCAACCTGCGCCAGCACGCGCCTTCCGCCGAACGCAACCGCGAACCGATCCTCGCCGTGCTCGAACGCGTGCTGCCCGCGTCGGGCACCGTGCTCGAGATCGCGAGCGGCACGGGCCAGCACGCGATCCACTTCGCCGCGGCGCTGCCGCACCTCGTCTGGCAGCCGAGCGACGTCGACGACGAGGCGCGCGCGTCGATTGCTGCCTGGACGGCACACAGCGGCTTGCCCAACGTGCGGCCGCCGCTCGCGCTCGACGTGCGCGACGCGTCGTGGGGCATCGAAGCCGCTGCGGCGATCGTCTGCATCAACATGATCCATATCTCGCCGTGGGAGTCCGCGCAGGCGCTGATCGGCGGCGCCGGCCGGCTGCTGGGAGCGGGCGGCGTGCTCTTTCTGTACGGACCGTACCGGCGCGGCGGCGCGCATACGGCGCCGACCAACGCCGCGTTCGACGAGCAGTTGCAACGCCGCAATCCCACATGGGGCGTGCGCAACATGGAAGACGTGGTGGCGCTGGCTGACGCAGCGGGCTTCGATGCCGACGAGCCGGTCGAGATGCCCGCCAACAACTTCAGCCTCGTGTTCAGGAAACGTTAGCGCACGCGCCGGGTCTGACGCCTTGCTCTGCGACAGCACGACGAACCTTCGCGGCGCGTTTCGCGGACTAAGCTTTAGAGAGCCGGCAGCGAGTCGTGCAAACTGCTCGGCGCGAAAGCACGGCGAAAGCCCGTATGCATCGAGCGTGCCGGACACGGCGGTCGGGGAGTACGCGAGCGTCATCCCGTCATTTCTTTTATTCTTTCATCCTCGACGCGCCCTGATGGTGGGCGCGGCTTCACGACTCACCGCCGCGTAGCGGTGGAATCAGGAGAATTCACATGGGCAAACAGGCAATCGGCGTAGTGGGGCTGGCGGTGATGGGCCGGAATCTGGCGCTGAACATCGAAAGCCGCGGTCACGCGGTGTCCGTGTTCAACCGCACCCGCGAGAAAACCGACGAACTGATCGCGGAGTTTCCCGACCGTAAGCTGGTTCCGACCTACACACTGGAAGAATTTGTCGCGTCGCTCGAAAAGCCGCGCCGCATCCTGATGATGGTGAAAGCGGGCGCAGGCACCGACGCGACGATCGCATCGCTGCAGCCGCTGCTGGAGAAGGGCGACATTCTGATCGATGGCGGCAACACGCATTTCACCGACACCATCCGCCGCAATCAGGAACTGGCGAAGTCGGGCCTGCACTTCATCGGCACGGGCGTATCGGGCGGCGAAGAGGGCGCACTCAAGGGCCCGTCGATCATGCCGGGCGGCCAGCGCGAAGCGTATGACCTCGTCGCCCCGATCCTCACCGAGATCGCGGCGAAGGCGCCGGACGGCGAGCCGTGCGTCGCGTACATGGGTCCGGACGGCGCGGGCCATTTCGTGAAGATGGTGCACAACGGTATCGAATACGGCGACATGCAGCTGATCGCCGAAAGCTATGCGGTGCTCAAGCAGGTGCTCGGGCTGTCGAACCAGGAACTGGGTGCCGTCTACACCGAGTGGAACAAGGGCGAGCTGGACAGCTACCTGATCGAGATTACGTCGAAGATCTTCGACAAGAAGGACGAGGAAACGGGCAAGGATCTCGTCGACATCATCATGGACCGCGCCGCGCAGAAGGGCACGGGCAAGTGGACGAGCCAGAACGCGCTCGACCTCGGCGCGCCGCTGCCGCTGATTACGGAAGCCGTGTTCGCGCGCGTGCTGTCGTCGCTGAAGGATCAGCGCGTGGCAGCCAGCAAGGTGCTCGAAGGGCCGGCCGCCAAGCCGTTCTCGGGCGACCGCGCCGCGTTCATCGAGGCCGTGCGCCGCGCGTTGTACTTCAGCAAGGTGATTTCCTACGCCCAGGGCTTCGCGCAACTGCGCGCGGCGTCGGACGAATACAAGTGGGATCTGGACTACGGCACGATCGCGAAGATTTTCCGCGCCGGCTGTATCATCCGCGCTCGCTTCCTGCAGAAGATCACGGACGCCTATTCGAAGGACAAGCAGATCGCCAACCTGCTGCTCGACCCGTATTTCCGCGACATCGCGGCGAACTACCAGGGGGCGCTGCGCGACGTCGTGATTGCCGCGACCACGGCGGGCGTGCCCGTCCCGGCGTTCTCGTCGGCGATCGCGTACTTCGACGGCTACCGCTCGGCGCGTCTGCCCGCCAACCTCGTGCAGGCGCAGCGCGACTTCTTCGGCGCGCACACGTTCGAGCGTCTCGACAAGCCGGGTAGCTACCACGCGAACTGGTCCTGAGCGGACGAACGGGCGAAGTTTCAGCCCGTCACGCGAAGATCGGTCTGATTGCAAACGCCCCGGCGCCTCACGGCGCCGGGGCGTTTGCCTTCGTGCGGCTCATTGTTTCGCCCGATGCACACTTTTTGGAACACAGTGTTGCAATTATTTGATCTCATAAATCGAATCGAACACCCGACTGCGTGGATTATTTCAATTCGCGCAACATAGTTTAGCTAGATTAGGGATTTCCCTAGGACGTTCCCTTCCATAAACTTGCATCAACGCTGACGGACACGATGTTCGCAGCGAATCGAAAAACAAGTTCTCGGAGGTTGTCCATGAAAGCCCTGATTTCCGCAGTCGTTCTCGCTGCCGCTGTTGCCGCTCCCGTCGCATCGTTTGCCCAATCGAGCCAGCAGCCGCTGACGCGCGCCGAAGTTCGCGCCGATCTCGCCCGTCTGGAGAAGGCCGGCTACGATCCGCTGTCGGATCGCCAGAACTACCCGAACAACATCCAGGCCGCGGAAGCACGCGTCCACGCAGAAGACGCCAACGCAAGCGGCTACGGCGTGCAGACGAACGGCACGTCGCAAGCTGGCCGCTCGCTGGCTGACGAGAAGGGTCCGCGTTCGGTCTTCTTCGGCAACTGATTGCCGGCCAGGCTGACGCAGTAACCAGATCGAAAGCGCCGGCCAGGGTCCGCGAGCCCTGCTGAGACGCATAGGTAAAAAAGACGCCGCCCAAGGTAAAACCTGGGCGGCGTTTTTGCGTCCGGGGCGGCCGAAGTCGGGTCAGGCCGCGGTCACCCTAGCGCGGAATATGCGGAATCGCTTCGTTGTTCGCAACGTTCAGCTGATGCACCTGCCGATGCGTCTTGTTCAACTGCGCCTGCGCGGCCGTGCGTTGCGCTTCGAGTTGCGCGAGTTCCTTGCGCAACTGATGCTGCCGGCTCGTCACCGCCTGATCCTGCTCGGTCGTGCGCTGCAAACCTTGACGCAGCCGCTCCGCGTGCGCCTCGGATTCCGCGATCGCCCGCTTCAGCTGCTCGTTCTGCGCTTCGAGCTGCAGGCGGCGTGTCTCGCCGTCGGAAAGCCGTGTCGCCTGATCCTGCATATGGTGGAACAGCTGCTTCGCCGTATTGATGTCGCTCGTGCTCAGCACGCGCCATAGGCGATCTTCCTGAAACAGTGCGACGAAGTATTTCAATTCCTTTGGGTAAAACAGCAGACTGACCGAATAGTCAAAAGTGCGAAACGTATGGAATGTCTTGAGTTCCGCGTTGTCGCTCATGCGTTCTACATCAGCTGCGTCCGCCAGCTGCACGGCGCGTCCGTTCGGCGCCGAGGGCGTGACCTGCACCGCATGCAGCGGCGTGACGGGGCGCGGCGGCGAACTGGCCGGGCGCGCTTCGATGGTTGCGCCCGCATCGCTTTCGCTGGTGGGAAGGTCGTCGAGCGGGGCGGCCTGCGCGGGGTTGTGTGGCTGAAAATGAAGGTGAGCCGCGGCACCATTGCTGACGGTAGCGCGACGCATGTTCAGGAGATTTTTCACGATCGGTCCTCGGTAGGCGGCCGGGAAGCCGTACCTCGTCAGGGTTGCGGGCGCATCAATGCAATGTGCGTTGCCCACGCGCGATATCGTCGAATAGTGCACGGCTAGGTTCCAGCGCGAAGAGCCACGACTGGTCGTATTCGCTGAGCGCTTCGAGCGCCTGGCGTAACTGTTCGAGGGCGACCGCCGGAATCTCGACGCTCGCTTCCACGCCGCTCGACAGGCGGCTCACGCTCGCCAGTTGCACGAGGGCATCGGCGGCCTCGGCGACATCGACGGCGAAGACGAGATGCGCATTGAGCAGTTCGACCAGCGCAGGCGATGCGGTCATCTCATCGACATTCAGTTGTACGGCAAGAAACAACGCCTTGTTCATGGAACCTCCTCGTTAGACGGAAACGCTGAAGTGGAATGAACCGTCTTGCCGCGCATCGTCTTGCGGGTCTGCGCATAATTGTTGACCGCAGCAAGTTTCAGTATAGGCGAGCACTCCAGCTATGCAATGGCTCGCGAGCCGCATGTAATGGACTTCTCCGGCCATGTGAGCAAGACACGTGCATGCGCGCGAGCGCCACTATAATGACCAGTCCGACCACCGTCATTGCGCAAGACCGTCATGAAAATCGTCCGCAGCAGCACGTTCACGGCTGAGCGTCCATGGGGCGCGCTCGATATCGCCAACATGAACGGCATCACCACGCGTCTTCACTGGACCGACCAGCCGTACAAATGGCACGT
Organism: Paraburkholderia largidicola; assembly: GCF_013426895.1. Lineage (NCBI taxonomy): Bacteria > Pseudomonadati > Pseudomonadota > Betaproteobacteria > Burkholderiales > Burkholderiaceae > Paraburkholderia > Paraburkholderia largidicola. Next base: position 2,539,413 of record NZ_AP023175.1, read on the forward strand.
CAACGATGGCGAGGAAGTGTTCGCCGTGCTGGACGGGCGCGTGGAGATGCGCTACCGCGAAGCGGGCATCGAGCATTCAACGGTACTCGAGACGGGCGACGTGTTTCATGCATCGGTCGGCACGGAACACGTTGCGCATCCGATCGGCGAAGCACGCATTCTGGTGATCGAGTCGGAAGGCAGCGTGTGACCTTTCGCTTTCGCTGATCAGGCGAAATTGATTGGGATTGCAGAAGGAATCAAGCGGCAGGTCGAAGCAGCAGTGCGAGCGAGTCGACCGTCGGCGACGGGCGTGTCGGGGCTGCGCCGCCCGCGCATATCAATCCGTCATCGTTTCGGCGGACAGTCGAGGCATAATATTTGCACTGCATATCCCGCTACACGTTCAAACGACGCGCGGCCCCTATGAGAGCCGCCGTCCCATACCGCGTCGAGGGCCACAAAAATGACAGTAAAACGGCAATACGTCGTCACGCAGGCTTTGATCTCGCTCGCTGTCGCGAGCATGCTCGGCGCGTGTACCACGTACCCGTGGGATAACGCGCCGTCGCAGGCGCCCACCTACCGGACATCGGGCGGCGCGGCCGCCAGCGGCGTGCCTGCCGGGTTCTACCGCGTCAATCCGGGCGATACGCTGCAGAGCATCGCCGGCGCGTACGGTCAGCGCACGCAGGACATCGCGTCCTGGAATGGTCTGACGTTGTCGTCGCCCGTCGCGCCCGGCCAGTTGCTGCGGGTCGGGCCGCCCACTTATGCGCAGACCACGCCCGTGCCGACACCCGCACCCACCACGACGCCCGTCCAGCCGGCGCCCGTTGCGCCCGCGCAGGTGGCGCTTGCGTGGCCGCTGCGCGGTCCGATCCTCAAGCCGTTCTTGCCGGGCAAGTCGAAAGGGATCGTGATCGGCGGGCGTCCTGGCGATCAGGTGCGCGCGGCCGCGACCGGGCGGGTCGTCTACGCGGGCACGCTCGAGGCCTACGGGCCGCTCGTCATCATCAAGCACGACGACACGCTGATCACGGCCTACGGCCAGAACAGCAGGTTGCTCGTGCAAGAAGGCGATGCCGTCACGCAAGGTCAGCCGATCGGCGAAGTCGGTGTCGACAGCAACGGCGTGCCGTCCATCCAGTTCGAAGTGCGCAAGGACGGCAAGCCCGTCGATCCGCTTACGTGGCTGCCACGCTGAATCGCAAAGCAAACCCGGCGACTGGCTGATAACCCTGTGAGTCCAACCGCATCCGGATAGCCAACACCTCGACGGCCGACAGTTGGCCCGGATCGTTCAGTTGGCTTCTCCCACATCGATGAAAGGCCCGCGACAGCGGGCTTTGTCGCATTTGGCATGGTGCGTGCAGCACGGTGATCGGGCACGACGTAGCGCGCGCTCGCCAACCTTTACCGTTGCTGGAGACACATCATGACGCACCTGCTTGTGAAAGACCTCTCGAGGGTCGACGAACTCGACCGTGAAATAGCCAAGGCCACGCGTGGCGGCATCCTCACCATCACCAAGCCGACGGAGCCGAGCCCGTGGCCTGGCTTCCCCGGCAAGCCGTCGATGCCCTGGCCGCCGATCGATCTACCCCTTCCGCCCGTGCATGCGGGCGGCGACGGTCCCGTCATCATGCCGTATCACGGCAATGTGCCGACGGACCCTCGTCTGGTTTGATCGGCGTGTGTTCGGAGTGGAGGCGAGCCAGATCGCATGGCTCGCCTCGTCGTGTTTCTGGCGGGGGGAGGCAAACGGAAGGGGGCCGATCCACGTCCCATCAACCGAAACGCGACGCTCAGGGCATGCGCTGTCGCTTCGCATTGCGTCGGCAGCTACCTGCACCGTGGACCGGCCGCCGATACTCTGTCACAACCGCCCAAGGCGGACTATCGGGATTCTTCGAAAGTGACGTCAGCGTGCTCTGACTCACGTCAAGGCGAGCTGCACCACCTTCACGATCACGAGCCCCACGGCCACCACCAGATAGCCGCGCAGCGCGCCCATCCAGATGCGGCGCGAGAGCGTCATCGCGGGCCTTGGCAGCGTATCGAGCGGCGGCGTGCGCCACGTTGCCCGCTCGGCATGGCTGACCAACGGCGCGCTGTCCGCAGTCTGCGCGCCCCGCAGCCGGCGCAGCGCCGTCGCCGCAACGAGTGCCACCACGGCGAGCAGCGTGCCGCCCGCGAGAATCTCGATGATCGCGTGTCCGCTGATGTCGGGATACACGACGGACGCCGTCAGCACGACCGACAGCAGCACCAGCGCCCACACGACACCGCCCGTGAACAGGTTCAACCCTTTCGAGTTGACCCACGGCCCGAGCACCGCGCGGTCGTTGCACAGCAGAAGGAGGAACACGGTTGCGCTCGGCAGCAGCACGCCTGCGAGCGTCTGCACGGCTTCCGTGAGGAGACCGAGCGGGCTGCCCGGAATCAGCACGAGCCCTGCAGCCGCCGCCACGATGCCGAAGTACACGAGATAGAAGCCCTTCGCATCGGCGACGCCGCGATGCAGTGAATGACGGATCTTGAACACATCGCCCATTGCATAGGCCGTCGACAGCGACACGGCCGCCGCGCCGATGATGCACGCGTCGAGCAGCGCAATCGCAAACAGCACGGCGGGCGTGCGGCCCGCATACTGTTCGAGGCCGGCGATCACGCCGCCTGCATCGGTGAACTGGCCGAACTCCGGCTTGCCGCCAAACAGCGCGGCGCTGAACGAGATCATCGCGATGGCGCCGATCAGCACGAACACGATGCCGATCCACAGATCTGCCTTTTCATACTTCATGAAGCGCGGCGTGATGCGCTTGTCGATGACGTAGCTCTGCTGGAAGAACAACTGCCACGGCGCGACCGTGGTACCGACGATGCCGATCACGAGCAGCATCACGTCCGAGAGCTTTGCATGCGCGGGCCATGCGGGCATGAACAGATGGTTCGCCATCTGCGAGACGGGCGGATGAATCGTCACGAGCACCGGCACGAGCAACAGGCTCAACAGACACAGCACGATCGCAAAGCGCTCGAAGCGTTTGAAGTCGCCGGTACTGACGGCCGCCATCGTCAATGCGGCCGCGATGCACACGCCCGCCACCTTCGATACGCCGAAGAAGTCGAGCACGAACGTGATGCCGATGAACTCCGTGACGATGGTCAACGCATTGAGGATGAACAGATCGACGACGCTGAACGCGCCCCAGAACTTGCCGAAACGTTCGAAGATCAGGCGCGCGTGACCGACGCCCGTCACGGCGCCCAGGCGCAGCACCATCTCCTGATTGACATACAGCACGGGCACGAGCAGCAGCAGCGTCCACAACAACGTGGTGCCGTAGTTCTGCCCGGCCTGCGTATAGGTGCCGAAGGCGCCCGCGTCGTTGTCGCCGACCATCACGATGAGGCCGGGTCCGACGATCGCGAGCAGTGTGCGCAAGCGTGCGCCCCAGCTGTTGCGAGGGGCCGTGTCGTGATGCGCGATCGTGCCGAGCGCGCCGCGGATATCGCCGACATGCGCGTCATCGAGAACGGCGGTGCGCGTCGGCAGTGCTTGTGGTGGCGTTGCCATTGTTATTCTCCCTTGAACGGATATTGGTCGAATGATTTCCGTTTATGCGGCTTGCCGCTTCCTCAGGCGGGCGGCAATGCTGCTGAGCTTGCTGGCGAGCGTCGCGAATACATCGCGTCGCCCGTGATTCAGCGAAAGGAACGCGTCGTAGTGCGCGCGTGCTTCGCGGGTTTGCGGCAGGGTCGAAAGAAGCAGGAAGTACATGTCGGTTCTCCGGCACGAAGGCTCGTGCATGCGAGGCGGCAGGCGCGGGAGAATCGATGGAATCGAAAGCGGTCGGCTTGCCTGCCTCAGGTCGATAAAGGCATTGCTGGGCTCAAGGGATGACTGTCACTGTCGGGCATGGTGGCTCCCGGTTCATTGAAAAAACGCATCGCAATTCGCGAAACGCACGTCGGCGAGACGCGTGGCGATGGACAGGTCGAACTTTCGCGGCGTCGGCGCATCGCTGACGGGCACGCGCACGGACGCCGGCGTGCGATGCGTAGCCGCGCCTGTCACGAAGGCGGCTGCGGATCACGCGCGAACGCGCTGCGCCGGGTGCTGAACCCAACGACGCTAAACAGGATGCACGAGGAATGAAACTGCGACGCGCACCGTCTGCCTGCTGGCAAGACGGCGGCTATAGATGAGGAAGCGCGGACGTCTGCCGATCAGGCGGCGAAACTGTTCGAAAACGTACTACTGCAACTGTCCAAGGCAACGCCCCTCAAATTTCAAGATAAGAGAATTCTATGCCCGCGCGCAAAGCCGAGTCAATGCACTTTCTTAAGCAGAACCGAAATATGCGGTGAAGCGCACATCGCATGTGGCACGATGTCCACGGCGTCGGCTGCGCTTTTCCCGAAGCGCTTTCTATACTGGGATCAGCCGCAAGCACAACGGACACGCGTACTCAAAGGTCCGACCATTCATCCGGCTTTCAGATCGCCCAATAGCAGCTAACGACGAGGCGATCACTGGAGGAGACATGAGCCTGTCAGCCACGCATCCCGGCGCGGGGGCCATTGGCGCGCCCGCGCCGCACAAGCCGGCGTTGCGTTCGCTCGCGCTTGCTGCATTGGGCGTCGTCTATGGCGATATCGGCACGAGTCCGCTGTACACGCTGCAGACCGTCTTCGCGTCGGCGGGCGGGCTGCCGCTCACGCCGCTGAATGTGATCGGCATCGTGTCGCTGATCTTCTGGTCGCTGACCATCGTCGTGTCGCTCAAGTATGTGACGCTGATCCTGCGCGCCAACAATCACGGCGAGGGCGGCATCATGGCGCTGCTCGCGCTGGCGGCTTCGTCGGTGGCGGACCGGCCGCGGTTGCGTCATGTGCTGCTGATCGTCGGCGTGATGGGCGCAGCGCTCTTTTACGGCGACAGCATCATTACGCCCGCGATCTCCGTGCTGAGCGCGGTGGAAGGGCTGGAAGTCGCTGCGCCCTTTCTGAAGACCTGCGTGATACCCGTGACGCTCGTTGCGATCGTCACACTGTTCGTGATGCAGAAGCACGGCACGTCGGGTATCGGCGCGGTGTTCGGGCCGGTGATGGTGGTGTGGTTCGTGGTGCTGGCCGTGGTCGGCGTGACCAACGTGGTCGCCGCGCCCGCGATTCTCGCCGCGCTCGATCCGCTCGCCGGTCTCGCGTTCTGCCTGCGTCACGAGTGGCTCGCGTTCGTCGCGCTGGGTGCCGTCGTGTTGTCGCTGACGGGCGCCGAGGCGCTCTATGCCGACATGGGCCACTTCGGCGCGCGGCCGATCCGCATCACATGGTTCGGCCTCGTGTTTCCTGCGCTCGCGCTGAACTATCTGGGGCAGGGCGCGCTGCTGATCGCCGAACCTACCGCGCTGCAAAATCCGTTCTACCGGCTCTTTCCGCAATGGGCGCTGTATCCGATGATCGTGCTCGCGACGATCGCCACTGTGATCGCGTCGCAAGCGGTGATCTCCGGCACCTACTCGATGACCAAGCAGGCGATGCAACTGGGCTTCCTGCCGCGCATGAACGTCGTCTACACGTCGGAGAAGGAGATCGGCCAGATCTACGTGCCGGGCATCAACTGGACGCTGCTCACGGCCGTGGTAGCAGCCGTGCTCGGCTTCGGGTCTTCGACGGCGCTGGGTTCCGCATATGGCATCGCGGTGACGGGCACGATGCTGATCACGACGCTGCTGACCTTCTTCGTGGTGCGCTACGCATGGCATTACAACTGGATACTGTGCGTGTTCGCGACCGCGTTCTTCTTCGTGATCGACGCGACGTTCTTCTCGGCGAATCTGCTGAAGATCGTCGAAGGCGGCTGGTTCCCGCTGATGATCGGCTTCGTGATGTTCACGATCATGGCGACATGGGGACGCGGCGGGGAAATCATGCGCGCGGAAGCGCGCGTGCACGCGGGCACGATGCCGCTCAAGGCGTATCTGGAAAAGCTGATCGCATGTCAGCCGGTGCGTGTTCCCGGCACGGCGATCTTTCTCACGCCCAATCCTGACAGCGTGCCGCATGCGCTCGTGAACAATCTGATGCACAACCACGTGCTGCACAACCACGTCGTGTTCCTGACCGTGAACAACGAGGAGATTCCCTGGGTCGCCGAACATGAGCGCGTTGCGCTGCGCACGGTGTGCGAAGGCTGTTATCAGATCACGATCCGCTACGGCTTCAAGGACGAAGTCGATCTGCCGAAAGCGCTCGCATCCGCGGGCGCGTTGGGTCTCGATTTCGATCCGTGCGAGGCATCGTATTTCCTGAGCCGCGCGACCGTCGTGCCGACACCGGGCGCGGGCATGGCGATGTGGCGCGAGCGCCTGTTCGCGGTGATGTTGCATAACGTCGGCAACGTGGCGGCGTATTTCAAGCTGCCTGCGAATCGCGTGATCGAGGTCGGCGCGCGGGTGGAGATATGAGGCGGCGAATGCGCTCGACACCCGCATGCGTTTGCATTCGCCAATTTGCCCGACCATACTGGCCGAGTGTCGCATTCTTCAGGCGGAACGCAGATGAGCCATGACGCTTCACATGAACATGACCACGATCACGATCACGCGCACGAAGGCAGCGCGCTGCCCGAGATGGATCTGCGCGTGCGCGCGCTCGAGTCGCTGCTGATCGAAAAGGGTTACGTCGATCCGAAAGCGCTCGACGTGCTGATCGAAACCTACGAGCACAAGGTCGGACCGCGCAACGGCGCGCGTGTCGTCGCGAAAGCATGGTCTGATCCCGGCTTTCGCCAATGGCTGCTCGACGATGCGACGGCCGCGATAGCATCGCTTGGTTTTACGGGGCGGCAGGGCGAGCACATGGTCGCGCTGGAGAACACGCCAGGCGTGCACAACATGGTCGTGTGCACGCTCTGTTCGTGCTACCCGTGGCCCGTGCTCGGCTTGCCGCCTGTCTGGTACAAGTCCGCGCCGTACCGCTCGCGCGCGGTGATCGATCCACGCGGCGTGCTCGCGGAATTCGGCGTGGCGTTGCCCGACGACATCGACATCCGCGTGTGGGATTCGACGGCGGAGGTGCGCTATCTCGTGCTGCCGATGCGCCCGCCCAACACGGATACGCTGAATGAAGACGCACTCGCCGATCTCGTCACGCGCGACTCGATGATCGGCACAGGGCTTGCGCTCGCGCCGCACGACGCGAAGCCCGCAAGCGGAGGTCAGCCATGAACGGCGCACAGGATCTTGGCGGTATGCAGTCGTTCGGGCCCATCGCGCCCGAAACCGACGAGCCGTATTTCCACGCGGACTGGGAGCGTCGCGCGCTGGCGTTGACGATCGCGATGGGCTCGACGGGTAAATGGAACATCGACATGTCGCGCGCCGCGCGCGAGAGCCTGCCGCCCGCGCAATATCTGTCGAGCAGCTACTACGAGATCTGGTTCGCGGGCTTGCGCAAGCTGCTGATCGACACGGGACTCGCAACGCGCGAGGAGATCGACAGCGGTGTGTCGCAGCGCGCGGGTGCGCCCGTGCCGCGCGTGCTCGCCGCCGACCAGGTCAATCCCATGCTGTTCCGCGGCAGTCCCGCGTCGCGGCCCGAGCCGCAGCCCGCGCGCTTTGCCGTTGGCGACGCGGTGCGCACGCTGATGCTCAACCCGCCGACGCACACGCGCCTGCCGCGCTATTGCCGGGGCAAGCGTGGCCGGATCGTCGCGGTGCGTGGCGCGCATGTGTTCCCCGATTCGAACGCGCTTGGACGCGGCGAAGATCCGCAATGGCTTTACACGGTGCGCTTTGACGCTGTCGAACTGTGGGGCAAGGACACGACGGCGTCGTCGGTGTGCGCCGATTGCTGGGAGCCGTATCTCGAAGCGGACGGGACGGTATGAACGCGCCTGCATGCAGTAAGTCGCAGGAGGTTCCGCGCGAGTTGCTCGACGCGCTGCCCGACCTGCCGCGCGACGGCGCGGGCCCGGTTTTCGCCGCGCCGTGGCAGGCTGCGGCATTTGCGATGACGCTCGCGCTTTACGAGCGCGGCGTGTTCACATGGCCCGAATGGGCCGCAACCCTCGCCGATGCGATCCGCGACGCGCAGGCGCAAGGCGACCCCGATCGCGGCGACACGTACTACGGGCACTGGCTGACGGCGCTCGAACGCATCGCGACGGCCAAAGGCTGCGTGACGCGCGAGGGACTGATCGAACGCAAGGATGCGTGGGACGCGGCGGCGCGCCGTACGCCGCACGGCCAGCCGATCGAGCTGGACTGAGCGTCCCGGCGCGTCACCGCAGCGTCAGCGAAGCACGGGGTCCTTGTCGGGTGGGCCCTCGGGGCGTTGCGGCTCATCGTTGTGATGACCGGGCGACGGCGGCGTGAGCGGGTCCCCTTCGGGGTCGCGCGTCGGATCGGCGTTCGGATCGGGAATCGGACTGGTGTGCATGGTGTGACCTCGTGGCGATGTGGTCGGCCGATGTGGACGATGCGGCAACCGGCGGTGAACGCATTCGCGCTGCTCTGGCGGCAAGGTACGAAGCGTCCTGCTTTCACTAGCGTAGGCGATGGCCGCGAAGACTGCTGGCGTGATCCCCTGACGCAACCTTCAATGCAGTTTGATACGGCTCAATGTCCCGCTTTGCGGGCGCGCTGCCGGTCGACGGTCAGCCGCCAGTAGCGCTCCGCGGCATACACGTCGTCGTAGCCATGCGGCCCGAACGCGACGAGCTGACTTTCGTACGCGGACACGGCTTCGCGCTTGAGCAGCGCCTGGCGCTCGCGGTCGAGCGTGTGATCCGCGGCCGGGCTGGCGGGCGTCGCGACGATGCCGCGCCCGGCGAGATCGACGAGGCGTTGCTGGACGAGCCCCGGCATCGGACGATAGATCGCTTCTTCGTACGCGAACCATTCCAGGTGCGACATGCGCGGCAGGATCTCGCAACAGGCTTCGAACACGCGGCCGTGATCGTCGTGGAAGAGGCCGAGCGGCATCAGCAGCGTGTTCGACGTCGAGCCATAGATCGCTTCTTCGAGCGCGGCGGCGAGCTTGCCGATCGACGGCGAATCGCCGTACTGAGCGTCGCGGAACGGCAGCCGCACAGGGATTGCGTCGAGCACGGCGAGTGCGTTGTTATCTTCGAGCGTGCGCGCGTGGATCGATTCGAAAGCGCTCGCGAAGCCTGCCTTCTCGTCCCATTCGGTATGCATGTCCTGCGCGGGCGGCGCGGCGAACACCGTGCAGACGGCGGCATCGGGATGCGCGGCGAGCAGTGCGCCGCAACCGAAGACGGCGTCGTCGAAGTGCGGTGACACGATGAACAGACGCGGACTGGTTTCGCTCATGAGATCCTGGGCTGGATACGGGACGGGCGCCGGGCGGCGTGGTGCATGGATAGCGCGCACCATTTCGGCGCGGCATCGTGGACAGCTTAGACCAACGATGCGATGCGTGCTGGCCGGTTTTCGCGGTGCAGCAGTGCGCAAGCGTCGTGCCTGCCTGGGCGTGAATAGAACGGTGGTTCCTGTATCGGCTCACCTTGATCGACGCTGGGCTCCCGGATGTGCTCACCGTGCGCGGCGGTGTGTTTCGGATTCAAGGGCGCGGATATGTCAACGGTGTGAGCGCGAGGAAACTAGACGTTGCGCAGGTCTTCGGGCGTATCGATATCGTTGAGGACGCCCGGGTCGTCGACCTCGATGCGTTTGACGGGATGCGTTGCGAAGAGCGCGCGCGCGCCGGTGTCGCCGTCGAGTGCGAGCAGCGCGTCGCGATGCTCGATACCGAAGCCGACGGGATGGCCGCGCTGGCCTTGATAGTAGGGTGCGACGATCGACCCGTCGCCATCGACTGCGCGCGCGACGGCTTCGATGGTTGACGTGGCGATGCGGGGCATGTCGGCGAGCGCGACGATCCAGCCGTCGGCGTCGTCGCTGGCTTCGATGCCGGCGGCGAGGCTTGCGCCCATGCCGCGCTCGGCGTCGGCGGAAAAGATGACATGACAGCCGGCATCATTGAGGACGCGGGCGAGCATTTCGGAGCCGGGGCGCACGATGGCGATCACATGCGGAACGACCAGCAGCAGACGATGCGCGGATTCGAAAGCGACGGGGGTGCCGTCGGGCAGGCGAGCGAGGAGTTTGTTGTGGATGCCTTCCGGGTCGAAGCGCGATCCGTAGCCGGCCGCGAGCAGCACGCCGGTAGCGAGGGAGGCGTATGCCATGGGTGGCACCAGAAGGTGGTCGGGGTTGAATGGGCATTGTGCGGTGCAACGGGGGAAGGGGGCAAGGGTTTTGTTTTTGGTTTTGGGGTGGTCGTTGGTTGCCTTCGTGGCGCGGGCGTTGCCGTTCGGTTTTTGCGGACCTTGCGCTGGCATCCGCGGTTTGCTCTTTCACTGGCATCCGCGTGATGTTATTGGTCTGCTAGCGTTGCCCCTGTGCGGGGCGGCACCTACTTTTCTTTGCCGCCGCAAAGAAAAGTAGGCAAAAGAAAGCGGCTCACACCGCCAGTTTCAGTGTTTGCCTGAGGGCCCCCAACCGGTCTTACGCTCCACACGGCAACGCGCCTGTTCACGTTCGTTGCCAACGTTCTCTCTGTACGCCTCACCCGCTTCATGTGCCCGCGTTACAGCACGCCGTACCAGATAGTCCGCCGCCGCCCAGGTGGCAAACTGTGTGTAGGCTTTCGCGCCATACGCGCATCACTCCGGACTGGGTAGCAAGATTGGTGTTTCTGGTAAGAGCACTAACCTATGCGGTGCGACAACCTGCACACAGTTTGCCACCTGGGCGGCATATACCATTCGCTGACGCTGGCCTGAGCACGGGTATTTGAAGTGGGTGAAGCGTTCATTCGACGCGTTGGCAACGAACACCAACCAGGGCACTGCCGTGTGAAGTGCGGGGACGTTGGGGGCCCGTGGATAGGAACACGTGCTGGCGGTGTGAGCCGCTTTCTTTTGCCTACTTTTCTTTGCGGCGGCAAAGAAAAGTAGGTGCCGCCCCGCACAGGGGCGACGCTTGAAGCACGAAGGCAAAACGCGGATGCCAGCGCAAACACAAGCAAGCCACACCGCATGCGCAGCAAAAAGCAAGAAACACCATCCGCGCCGCGCAGGCGCCAACCCCGAACGCCAGCGCGGACTACAAAAACACCAACAACAGAAGAACAGAAAGAACAAAAAGAACAGAAAAACGAAAAAGGAAAAAACCAAAAATCAAACCATCACAACCTTATCAATCGTAATCGGCAAATCCCGAACCCTCACGCCGGTGGCGTGATAAACCGCATTCCCAATCGCCGCCACCACGCCAGTGATCCCAATCTCCCCAATCCCCCGAGACCCGAGCGAATTAATAAAAGGATCAGGCTCATCGAGCACAAGCACATCCAGTTCCCCAACATCGGCATTCACAGGCACGTGATACTCAGCGAGATTGGCGTTAATAAACCGCCCATACTGCGTATCAAGCGTGGTTGCCTCTTCGAGCGCAGCACCAATCCCCCACACAAGCCCACCCATCAACTGACTGCGCGCAGTCTTCACATTCAGCATCCGCCCAACGTTATAAACGCCCGTAATCTTCGCCACACGAATCGATCCAAGATCAGCATCGACATGTACTTCGGCGAACACGGCGCCCCACGAATGAAACGAATAGCGTTGCTTCTCGTCGCCGGGTTTGGTACTCGTGGTCGCCTCGATCGGTTGCCCGCCCGCGCGGGCAAGCACAGCCGCGATGGGATCGCGCTTCGACGAATCGGCGCGACTCATGACCCAACCGTTCTGCACGACGACATCATCCGGTGGAACGCCAAACACGGGCGAACCACGATCCGCAAGCGCCATCGCCACCAGCTTGCCGCGCGCCTGATCGCACGCATCGCGCACAGCCGGCGACACGCTCGCGACCGACTGCGAGCCGCCCGACACCGGCGCCTTCGGCAGCGACGAATCGCCGAGGCCAAAGCGGATATTCTCCGGCGCAATGCCGAGCGCATCCGATGCGACCTGCGTCATCACCGTGTACGTGCCCGTGCCGAGGTCCTGCGTGCCGGACACCACCATCGCGGTGCCGTCCGGCAGGATGCGCGCCAGCGCCGCCGCCTCGCTGCGATTGGCGGGGTACGTCGCCGTGCCCATCCCAAGGCCGATCAGCGTATTGCCGTCGCGCATCGAACGCGGCTGCGGCTTGCGACGCGACCACCCAAAGCGTTCCGCACCGACGCTATAGCACTGGCGCAAGGCCTTGCTCGACCACGGCTTGTTTTCCTGCGGATCATTCTCCGCGTAGTTCTTCAGGCGCAGCGCAATGGGGTCCATGCTCAACTGATACGACAGTTCGTCCATGGCCGTTTCGAGCGCCCATGAACCTGTCGTCTCGCCCGGTGCGCGCATGAAGGTCGGCGTGCCGACGTTCAGCTGTACCAGACGATGCGTCGTTACCTGGTTCGGCACCGCGTACATCATCCGCGTGACCATGCAGCAGGTCTCCGTCCAGTCTTCGGTCATCGACGTGTTCGAAAAGCTGTCGTGCCGCATCGCGGTCAACGTGCCGTCGCGCTTCGCGGCGATCACGAGGCGCTGCTCGGTGTACGGCCGCCCGCCGACGGAGCCGAACATCTGCGGCCGCTCCAGCGCGAGACGCACGGGCCGCCCCGTCTGCTTCGCGGCCATCGCGCACAGCACCACGTGCGACCACGCCGAGCCCTTGCAGCCAAAGCCGCCGCCGACGAACGGCGAAATCACGCGCACGTCGTCGGGCGACATGCCAAGTGTCTTCGCGACGGACGTGCGCGTGCCCGTCACGCCTTGCGTCGAATCGTAGAGCGTCAGTTGCGGGCCGTCCCACACGGCCATCGTCGCGTGCGGCTCCATCGGGTTGTGATGCTCCATCGGCGTCGTGTAGACGGCGTCGACGCGTACCACGCCCGCAGCAAGACCCGCATCGTAGTCGCCTCGCGAGGTGTCGGTCTGGCGGCCTTGCGGCTTGTCGGGCGCATGCGCGCTGGACTTGGCTTTCGTGAAGTCGAGCGCCGCCGGTTGCGCCGCATACGTGATGCGCAACTGACGCGCGGCATCGGTTGCATGTTCGAGCGTATCTGCGACCACTACTGCGATCGGCTCGTTGCTGTAGTGGATCTGGTTGTCCTGCAGCAGCGACAGATGTCGTCCCGCCGGCGGCGCGAGCGCGGGCCGTCCGCCGTTCGGCAGGCGCGGCGCGTTCTGGTACGTCATCACGAGCAGCACGCCGGGCAATGCCTGCGCGCGGCTCGTGTCGATCGATGCAATCGCGCCTTTTGCCACCGTGCTCGTCACCAGCACGCCATGCGCGAGACGCGCTTCGGGAAACTCGGCTGCGTAGCGCGCTTCGCCCGTGACTTTCAGCAAGCCATCGGTGCGATCGAGCGGATGTCCGATCATCGTATTCATGCGACACCTCCCGCTGCCTGGTTCACCGCGCGCACGATCGCGTTCTGCGCAAGCCGCACCTTGAACGCGTTGTCGTGTAGCGGCTTCGCGTCATTCAGCGCCGCGGCGGCGGCGTTGTTCAATGTCGTGCTATCGAGCGGCTTGCCCGCGATCATCTGCTCGGCCACCGTCGCGCGCCATGGTTTGTGCGCAACGCCACCCAACGCGATACGCGCGCTGCGCACGTTGTTGCCGTCCATCTGCAGCGCGGCCGCGACGGATACCAGCGCGAACGCATAGCTCGCGCGGTCGCGCACCTTCAGGTAATACGCGTGCTCGCTGAAGACGGGCGGCGGCAGATCGACGGACGTAATCAGCTCGCCGGGACGTAGCGTCGTGTCGAGATCCGCGCGCTCGCCCGGCAGCCGATGAAACTCGCTGAACGCAATCACGCGTTCGCCTTGCGGACCGCTCACGCGCACGTTCGCATCGAGTGCGGCGAGCGCGACGCTCATATCGGAAGGATTGACGGCGATGCATTGCGTGCTCGCGCCGAGAATCGCATGCGTGCGGTTGTGGCCATTGATCGCGGCGCAGCCGCTGCCTGGATCGCGCTTGTTGCAGGCGGTGAACGCGGTGTCGTAGAAGTACGGGCAACGCGTGCGCTGCATCAGGTTGCCGCCGACGGTCGCCATATTGCGCAACTGCGCCGAAGCGCCCGCGAGCAGCGCCTGTGACAGCAGCGGATAACGCGCGCGCACGAGCGCATGATTTGCGGCGTCGCTGTTGCGCACCAGCGCGCCGATGCGCAGGCCGCCGTCAGGCAGCGTCGATACGATATCGAGCCCCTGTATGCGCGTGATGTCGACGAGCCTGACAGGTCGTGTCACGCCGCCTTTCATCAGATCGAGCAGATTGGTGCCGCCGCCGATGAACATCGTGCCCGGCTGCTGCGCCGCGCGCACGGCGCTGGTGATATCGGCGGCACGTTCGTAGGAGATTGCATCCATGATGGTCTCCTTTACGCGACGTCGCTCGTCTTGATGACGAACGTCGAGTAGCTGTAGTCCGTGCCGGTGCCGACCGTGCCGCGATGCGCGGATTGCACGGCCGCGACGATATTCACGTACGCGCCGCAGCGGCAGATGTTGCCGCTCATGCGCTCGCGGATTTCTTCATCCGTCAGTTTCGGCGGACGGCGTCGCACGTCTGCCGTGACCGTGCTGGCCGTGCCGGCGTCGAACTCCGAGAGCAAAGCTGTCGCCGAACAGATTTGCCCCGGCGTACAGTATCCGCACTGGAACGCGTCCTGTTCGATGAACGCGCGTTGCACGGGGTTCAGCGTGCCGTTGCTCGCGAGTCCTTCCACTGTCGTGATCGCTTCGCCTTCGTGCATCACGGCGAGCGTGAGGCACGCGTTGATGCGTCGTCCATTGGCGAGCACGGTGCACGCACCGCATTGCCCGCGATCGCAGCCTTTCTTCGTTCCAGTGAGACCGGCGTATTCGCGTAGCGCGTCGAGCAGCGTCACGCGCGGCTCGAGTTGCAGCGCGTAATCGCGGCCATTGATGTTGAGCTTCACGGCGCGCGGCGGTACCGTTGTGCGTGCAACGGGCTGTGCTGCGGGCGGCGTTTGTGTTTGCGCATGCGCGTGCGGTGCGGCGCCTACCGCCGCCGCCGCGGCAGCCGATTGCAGGAAGCGGCGGCGCGAATTGCTGGATGGCGAGACGTCATGCTCGTCCTGGCGGGACGTGGGCGCATCGTGTTGCGGGCACGAACCCTGACAGTCGATATCGTGGGACATGATGTTCTGCTTGCTCCATGGAAGTTCGATGCAGGCTTGCGTCACATCGAACCCGAAGCGGGCGCCCGTGCATGGCAAGCCTTGTCAATGAGCAATTTCGATGCCGCTGGTGCAGAACATCACAGGACGACCGCACACGCGGCGAACGGCTTTCTCAAGCGACTTCACACTGCGTTTGGCGCGGCGCAAGGTACAAGGTTGCGGCGTGTTCGCGCACCGTTGAAAGCACGTGTTGATCGTGGCACATCCGCCGTGGCGCAGCGGTGACGGATAGATGGCGCCAAGATGGCGGGAGGATGGCGTATACGCCATGCGTCGAACGACTTCAGGCGCGATGCAAAAACAAAAACGCGCGTCGAACCTCGACGCGCGTTTTACATGAACCAGCAACGCATCAGCGTACCCGCCGATCAATCGATGCCATGAAACACCGCATCGTCCGGACCGAGATAGGCGGGCGGACGCCATGCGGCATCGCGCATCGAATGTTGAACCAGTTTCTCGACGCCGAGCAGCACCGCGAAGATCGCCATCCGCACGGGAATGCCGTTGTCCGTCTGGCGGAAGATCGCGAGGCGCGAATCGTGGTTCAGGTCGGTGCTCAGATCGTTTGCGCCGGGGCGGCTGTCGCGCGGCAGCGGGTGCATGATCAGTGTGTCCTGGCCGCACACGGTATCGACGAGCGCCTGATTGATCTGGAAGTCGGGCGTGTAGCCTTCGAACGATTCATCGGCGAAGCGCTCCTTCTGGATGCGCGTCGCATAGACGACGTCCGCGCCGCGCAGGCCGTTGGTGAGATCGTGCGTCTGTTCGACGACGTGTCCGTTGCGCGAGATCTGATCGACGATATACGCGGGCATTTCCAGCGTGGGCGGCGAAATCAGCGTGAACTTGATGCCGCGATACAGCGCGAGCAGCTTGACGAGCGAATGCACGGTGCGCCCGTATTTCAGATCGCCGACCAGCGCGATATGCGCGCCATCGACGATCTTGCCCAGACGCGAGAACTCGCGCTGAATGGTGTACAGGTCGAGCAGCGCCTGGCTCGGGTGCTCGCCGGGGCCGTCGCCGCCGTTGATCACAGGAATGTTGGTGGCGCGCGCGAACTCGGCCACGGAGCCTTGGTCCGGGTGGCGGATCACGAGGGCATCGACGTAGCCGGACATCACGCGGCTCGTGTCATAGATCGATTCGCCCTTGGCCATCGACGAAAACGTGAAGCCCGTCGTGTCGCACACCGAGCCGCCCAGGCGGCAAAACGCCGCGCCGAAGCTCACGCGGGTACGCGTGCTGGCCTCGAAGAACAGGTTGCCGAGCACCGCGCCTTCGAGCACGCGCGAGATTTTCCGGCGCCGCGCGATGGGCTGCATGATGTCGGCGACGCGGAACAGCGCTTCGACGGCGTCGCGCGAGAACTGATCGACGGACAGCAACTGCGGCTTGCCTTCGAACAGCATCTGGCTGGCCAGCGACTGCGAATCTACGCTTTGCGTATGTTTTTCGGCGGGCGCGCCGTTGACGACGATTTCCGACACGAAGCGCTCGACGATTTCCGGCATGGCGCGCGATTCCTGTGAATCGTCGGGCAGCAGCCACGTGTCGAGTGCGCGCTTCGACACGCCGATGCGCGTCGCGAAGCCGTCGCGGGTGAGATTCAGACGCCGCATCGCGTCACGGAGAAATGCTTGTTGCGGGACGCTCATGGGCTGCCTCTCTTTTCGTCAGGAGATCGGGTGGATGTACGCGGTGCGTATATTAATTCGCCGGGCGAGGAAGTCAAGGAATTTCGTGCATCAATCCGTCCGGTGCGGCTGTTTTCGCCTGCGCCGGCGAAAAGCTCGCGGCAGCAGGCGCGGATTTGCGGTTACACTGCCGGACATGGAAAACGGCTCATTGCTTCGTGATCGTGTGGAAACGGGTGCGCATCTGCGTGCCGCGCTCGCACGCGCCGCTTCCAAAGCCAAAAAACAGTTGCTCATCTGACCGGAGCTGCTGTTCCGTCAGATGCGCGACGGAACAGCCTCGATCAACGGTCCTCGACACTCCCGCTTCTGATCCTGCTGCCTCGCCGCTGAACGGTTCCCGTACGGTCGCGTTCGAGGAAAGTCATGTCCAATTTTTCCGGTATCTGGATTCCGCTTGTTACCCCGTTTTCCGCAAACGGCACGGTCGATCACGATGCGCTGCGCCGCCTGATCAAGCTCTACGCCGCCGCAGGCGTCGCGGGTGTCGTCGCGCTCGGCACGACGGGCGAGCCGTCGTCGCTCGACCCCGGCGAGCAGGAGGCCGTGCTCGCGACCACGCTCGACGCGGCGGGCCGCGCGCTGCCGGTGATCGTCGGCGTATCGGGCAATAACGCGCACGGCATGCGCGAGCGCGTGTTGCGCCTGAACGCGTTGCCGCTCGCGGGCGTGCTGATTTCGGCGCCTTACTACGTGCGGCCGTCGCAGGCGGGCATCGCCGCGCACTTCACGATGCTTGCCGACATGAGCGAGCATCCCGTGGTGCTGTACGACATTCCCGCGCGAACCGGCGTGCGCATCGAACTCGACACGCTGCTTTCGCTTGCGGCTCATCCGCGCATTCAAGCAATCAAGGACTGCGCGGGCTCGCTCGACAAGACGCACGCGCTGATTCTCGACGGCCGGCTGCAAGTGCTCGCCGGCGACGACATCCGCCTCTTCGACACGCTTTGCATGGGTGGCAGCGGCGCGATCGCGGCGTCGGCGCACGTGTGGCCGGAGCGTTTCGTCGCGCTCGATCGCGCGCTGAAGGCGGGGCGTCTGGATGAAGGGCGCGCGCTGTTCCATTCGCTCGTGCCGTTGATCGGCGCGCTGACAGCCGAGTCGAACCCCGCGCCTGTGAAGGCGGCGCTTGCCGTGCAAGGTCTGATGCAAGGCGATTTGCGCGCGCCGATGACGCAGGCGAGCGAAATATTGCGGGAGCGTTTGCAGCAACTGCTTGCCGTCTGAATTTGCTCGGCGGGTTGCGTGACTTCGTCTGCGTCGACCGCACACGGAGTCACGCAAACGCACACGCGGACATGCGACGAATCCGATGTCGTCCAATTTGAGATGCGGGCCTCGCGGATGGCATGATAATTCGCGCCACCGTTTTCCCATCAACGAGATCGATTCGTCATCCTGCGTATGCTGGTTCACCGCAACACCGCGCCGTCTGTCGCGCGTATCACGACATTTGCGGCGTCTTCGTCGCTCGCATGCCTGTCGCCGCGCATCGTCATGATCGGGACGCAGGGCGGCTGCTGATGTCGCTGATCTGGGGAACCGGCAAGAGCCTGACGAACGGCTCGGTGCGCTTCGTCACGCGGCACACCGCGCTGACCCTCGCCGCGCTCGTCGCATGCTGCAGTTCGGCGCTGGCGTTGACGGCGGGCATCGTGATCGGCCGCGATCATCCGAAGCGCAACGCGGCCTTGCAAGCCAGCGACAGCCGCGTCGCCCGCGACTACACGATCGCGGAACTCGGCAAGCTGAATGCATCAATCGAGCAGATGCAGCCGCGTCTGACGCAGCTCGCCTCGCAGGTCGCGACGCTGCACGATTTCGAAACGCGTTTGAAGACGATCAAGTCCCTGCCGCGCCCCGTGTTCGCGCCGCCCGTGTTGTCGGCGAGCGACGTGCTCGGTGACGATGCAGGCGACGACGTGACTGATGTCGCGCGGCAGAAGACGGGGAAGTCCCGGCCGTCGGCGAAGGGCGGCGCAAGCGCCGCTCCGAATCATGATGCGGACGTCCCTGAAGGCCCGTCGACGGGGAGCCCCGCCGGACAGCCAATCGACAAGGCCAGCGAAGCCGCCGCAGAAAGCGGCGAAGGCGGGCCATCGCTGCCGCCGCGCCGTTGCGACGAACTGATCGGCCACCCGGCGCGCGACGCGCTGGCGATTCACGATCAGATCGCCTGCCTCGTCACGACGCTGTCGGCGCTCGAACAGGAAACGACGCCGCACGTCGCGAACTGGGAGTCGTTCCCGGGCCGCATGCCCGTCGATGGCGCGCGTTTCGGCTCGCCGTTCGGCAATCGCGTCGACCCGTTCACACATCACCTCAGCTTTCATCCGGGCGTGGATCTCGTCGCGCCGCCGGGCACGCCGATTCTCGCCGCAGCGGGCGGCCGCGTGGTTCACTCGGGCCCGCAAGGCGGCTATGGCAATGCCGTCGAGATCGATCACGGCAACGGCCTGATCACGCGCTACGGGCACGCGTCGAAGATCGTCGTGCAGGAGGGTGATCTCGTGCTGCCGCGCCAGCATATCGCCGATGTCGGCTCGACGGGCCGCTCGACGGGCCCGCATCTGCACTTCGAAGTGCTCGTCAATGGCGCGCCTGTCGATCCGACGGACTATCTCGCACTGTTCATGGGGCCGTCTCATGGCTGATTTGCTTCGCTCTGGCCGGCGGCGCGGGCACGTTCGCGGGCATGTCGTGGCGCAGCGCGCGTATGCGTTGCAGCCCGTGCGCTCGCGCGCGGTGTGCATCGGCGTGTGGGTGCTCGTTTGCATCGCGTGCATGGCGGCGGGCGCGGCGGCGATGCGTGGCCACGTGAGGGCCGATGTGTCAGCCGATCCGCCTTGCGTTGCGCCCGCAGCGCACGACGCGTTGCAAGACGCGCTGGCGCGCGCGCAACTGGCGTTGAAGCAGGAAGCGGCGTCGCGCGCCAGTGTGCAGAAATCCGCCGACGCGCTCACCGTCGAAGTGCGCCGGCTCCAGGCGCAAGTTCTGTTTCTGCAGGGTCAAAGCCGTTCGCACCGCTGAGGCGGGGCGCATGTTCAACTTCATCCCGGTATCGATTATGTTCAGCAAGAAGAAGTCACCCGGCGTCTCCCAGAACAAACTGGCGACCCTCATTGCACACGACGTACACATCACGGGCGACGTCGAGTTCAGCGACGGCCTGCGCATGGACGGCCACGTGAAAGGCAATGTATCGGGCAAAGCGGGATGCGAGACGCTGCTGGTGCTGAGCAATCGCGGCTCGATCACGGGCAACGTGTACGGTTACGACCTGATCGTCAACGGCCGGATCACGGGCGACGTGATCGCCGACCACTTCGTCGAGCTGCAGGAGAACGCGCACATCACGGGCAACATCTACTACCAGCAGTTGCGGATGGATGTGGGCGCATCGGTGGATGGCAAGCTGGCGCGGCGCGATACGACCCCCGTGCCGGCGAGCCCGCATATCGAGCCCGCGACGTTCGCTTTACAACAGGCCCGGGCGTCGACCGCGGATCAGTGACGGGTCTGGACGGCCGCTCACGTCACGTCGTCGGCATGCGCTCCTGAAGCAGTTCGCTGAACGCCTCGGCCGTAAGCGGCTTGCCGAGCAGGAAGCCCTGCATTTCGTCGCATTGCAGGTCCTTGAGCTTGTCGAGCTGCGATGCCGTTTCGACGCCTTCCGCCACCACGTCCATTTCCAGCGAATGCGCGAGCGCGATGATCGCCTGCACGATCGCGCTGCCTTCATGGCCGTCGGCATCGAGGCCGCTCGTGAAGAAGCGGTCGATCTTCAACTGCTTCACGCGAAAACGCTGCAGATAGGCGAGGCTCGAATAGCCGGTGCCGAAGTCGTCGATTGAAATTTCGAAGCCGCTGTTCTGGAACTCGCGGATCATTTCGGTCGTCTTGGCCGCGTCCTGCATCGCGACTGTTTCCGTGATCTCGAACATGATCTGGCTGCATACGACGCCTTCTCCACGCACGATCTCCAGCATCTTCGTGACCAGGTCCGGCTGTGCCATCTGGCGCGGCGACAGGTTGATCGCGACTTTCATCGACGGCAGGCCGGCGTTTTCCCAGCGGCGAATCTGGCGGCAGGTCTCGCGCACGACCCAATAGCCGATCTCCACGATCTGCCCGGAACGCTCGGCGATCGGGATGAAGTCCATCGGCGCGAGCACGCCGAGTTCCGGGTGATTCAGGCGGATCAAGGCTTCCGCGCCTGCCACCTCGCCGCTGTCGCCGCGGAATTTCGGCTGGAAGTGCAGCGAGAAATAACCCTTGCCGAGCGCCTCGTGCAGCGCCCGCTGGATCTTGAGCGTGCGCATCGCCGCTTCGTTCATGTGCGCTTCGAAGAACCGGTACGTGCTGCGCCCGCCGCGCTTCGCTTCGTACATCGCGGCGTCGGCGTGTTTCAGCAGCTCGTCGACGGAATGCCCGTCCTGCGGATACAGCGAAATACCGATGCTCGGCATGATCTGCAGCATCTGGCTTTGCGTGCTGATGCCTGCGCGCATCCGTTCCAGCACGGCCTCGGCCATCCGTTCCGCGTCGCGAGGCGCGCCGAGGTTTTCGGCCAGCACGACGAACTCGTCGCCGCCGAGCCGCGCGACGGTATCGACGTTGCGCACGCATTGCCGCAGGTGCTGCGCGAACGATTTCAGCACTTCGTCGCCGAACGCGTGGCCGAGCGAATCGTTGATCGTCTTGAAGCCATCGAGGTCCATGAAGAGGATCGCGAAGCCGCGGTGGCTCAGCTTCGACGCGTGAATCGCGCGCTCGATGCGCTCGTTCAGCGTGCGGCGGTTCGGCAGATCGGTGAGCGTGTCGTAGGTAGCGAGCCGCACGATCTGGTTGTTCAGTGACGAAACCGAACCGGCCAGGAAGGTTGTGCGTGCATCGAAGCGCGACAGGATCAGCGTGACAATGAGAATTGCGAACGTGAACAGGATGATCGTCGTCGCGAGCCACTGCGCGTTGACGCCGCGCGCGGCGCCGCACACCGAGCCGGGCAGGAAGTCGGCGGCGGCCATGCCCGTGTAGTGCATGCCCGTGATCGCGACGCCCATTACGCAAGCTGCGCCGATGCGCTTGAGCAGCACGCGATGCTGGCGCGAATCGCGTAGCGTATGAGCGATCCACAGCGCGGCGATCGACGCCGCGATCGCAATCACGACGGACGCGGCGAACAGACCCGGACGATAGTGGATGCCCGGTTGCATCTGCATCGCGGCCATGCCGGTGTAGTGCATGCCGGCGATGCCGAAGCCCATCAGCAGGCCGCCCGTGACGAGGCGCTTGACGGAGAGCGTCGGGCGCGCCACCTGGATCAGCGCGAAGTACGACACGATCATCGCGATGACGAGCGAGTAGCTGGTGATCGCGAAGTCGTAGCCCAGCGGAATAGGCAGCGAGAAGGCCAGCATCCCGATGAAGTGCATCGACCAGATGCCCGTGCCCATTGCTGCCGCGCCGCCTGCCAGCCAAAGGTGGCGCAGGCGGGCGGATGCCATGGTCGAAATACGTCCGGCCAGGTCGAGCGCCGTGAATGAAGCCAGTGTTGCGACGGCGAGCGACACGACAACCAGACCCAGATGATAAGTGCTCTGCATGTCAGTTCCGTCGCAAGAGGAAGTTCCCTCGACTGGTTAACGGCAGCACTTCTAAAACATTGAGCACTTTTTTAAAAGTTTTATTCGAAGATTTAGCGAAAGAGTTTGAAAGCGCTTTAGCGGCTTTTGAAGTCTTTTAAAGGCATGAAATCGCCCGCGCAAAATGGCGGGCGAAATATTCCGTCGAAGCTCAGGGTTCCTGTCCCACTTCTGTAGAGGCGCATGCCGCCTGCGTTTCCAGCGCGAAGCCTTCGTCGAGCCAGCCGGTCACGCCACCGATCATGATTTTCACGGGCCGGCCGAGTTTCGCGAGCCGGATTGCGCCACGCGTCGCGCCATTGCAATGCGGGCCGGCGCAATAGGTCACGAATAGTGTATCGGCCGGATATTCGCTTAATTTAGACTCGATGATTTTTCTGTGCGGCAGATTGATCGCGCCCGGAATATGGCCGCGCGCGAAAAGCTCGGGGCTGCGCACGTCGAGCAGCACGAAGTCGGCGTGGCCCGATGCGAGGCTGTCGGAGACGTCCCAGCAGTCGGTCTCGAAGCGCAGCGACGACTCGAAATGCGTGAGCGCGCTTGCGCTGTCGGCGGCGGGCATGGCGCTGACGGTGGACGGGATCATGCGTGTTCTCCTTGTCGATGGCGGGGATGATGTGTCGATTATGGGCAGCGGGCCGCATGTTCGTAAGTGGCGCAATCGTCAATCTCCGGTAACATCACGCCATGCAAGATCATCTCGTCGCGGCGCTCGTCTACGACCGCCTGTGCACTTTCGAATTCGGCTGCGTGACCGAACTGTTCGCGCTCGAGCGTCCGGAACTCGGCGTGACGTGGTATCGCTTCGCCGTCTGCGCGGTCGAACCCGGGCCGATCCGTGCGGCGGGCGGGATCGGCATTGCCGCGCCGTATTCGCTCAAGATGCTCGATCGCGCGTCGACGATCGTCGTGCCCGGCTGGCGCGATCCGGACGAGCGTCCGCCCGAGCCGCTGCTGAAAAAGATCCGCGCGGCCGTCGAGCGTGGCGCGCGGGTCTGTTCGATCTGCTCGGGCGTGTTCGTGCTGGCCGCGGCGGGTGTGCTCGACGGCAAGACGGTCACGACCCACTGGCGATACGCGGAGAAACTGCAGCAGCGCTTTCCGCAACTGCGCGTGAAGCCCGATGCGCTCTACGTCGACGAAGGGCAGGTGATTACGTCGGCGGGTTCGGCGGCGGGGCTCGACATGCTGTTGCATCTGGTGCGGCGCGACTACGGCAGCGCGATTGCGAACCGGGTCGCGCAGCGGCTCGTCGTGCCGCCGCATCGCGAGGGAGGCCAGGCGCAGTTCGTGCCGCGTCCGATGCCGCAGGACGACAGCGGCCGTCTCGCGCGTCTGATGGACTATGTGCGCGCCAACCCAGCGCTCGAGCATACGCTGGCGTCGCTCGCGGATCAGGCGGCGATGAGTCCGCGCACGTTGCAGCGGCAGTTCCGCGACGCGACGGGGATGGCGCCTTACGAATGGCTGATTCGCGAGCGCGTGGCGATTGCGCGCGAGTTGCTGGAATCGCCCGCCGATCTGCCGATGTCGCGCGTCGCGGAACTGGCCGGCTTCGGGTCCGAGGAGTCGCTGCGGCGGCATTTCCGGCGCGTGGCGTTGACGAGCCCGGGCGCATATCGCAAGAAGTTCGGCGCGTCGGCTGTGACGTGATGTTGCTGCGCTATGCTGGATGCCGGAATCGATGCGACAGGGGGCGATTGGCATGACAGCGGACTCGAATCACGCACGCGACGCGGAAGTCGCGCGGTTGCTCGATCATGCGCCGCAGCGCAACGCGGCCGATACGATCATGTTCGCGCGGCTGATCGGCGCGAAGCTCGCGAGCGGCGAACTGCTGCATCTCGGCTTGACGCGCGCTGCGCTCGACGCGTTGCGCGCCCGTCATTTCACCGAGGCAGCGCCGCTGCGTGCCGTGCCAGAGCACATTACCGCGAGCGAGCACCAGCCTTTCGTCGATGCATTGCGTGCTTTCCTGCTGCATCACGAGTCCTCGCTCGCGGCGACGGATGCCGACGCGCAATGCCTCGCGACGATCATCGCCACGGCGTGCCTGCGTCCCGATCACTTGTGGCGCGATCTCGGACTCGATGGGCGCGACGACGTGACGGCGATCCTGACTCGCCACTATCCGCAACTCGTCGCGCGCAACACGGATAACACGCGCTGGAAGAAATTTCTCGCGCGCGAACGGGCGCTGTCCGAAGGCCGCGCGCCTGTGCCCGCGCCGGGCTGCCCCGGCTGCGAAGACTACGCCTTCTGCTACCCGTCACGCTGAACCTGCCTGCGCGCTGAGCGGGACGCTCCGCGCAAACCCGGCCGTAGAAACCCGAAGTTGAGCGGGACTCATACCCGGCATCAAAAAACATCGCTTCATCGTCGAAAAAACGGACCGCACAATCGCGATGCCATGTCACGCCCTTGCGTCGACGCGGCGGGTCGCGACATCCGCGCGGCCGATCACAACAAGATTCGAGACCTTCCCGGCAAATGCATTTGCATGGGACGGGAGTAAGCGCTCAAGCGCTAACTCCCATCGACAATGGAGACATTCGATGATGCGATCTTTCAAGCTGCTCGCCGCCGTTGCCGTTGCGGCAACCGCTCTCACGGCAGGCAGCGCGCACGCCGCCGACAGCAACGCCGCGAAATCCGGAAGCTGGTGCAGCGCGGGCAAGACCGTGCACTTTGCGGGCATCACGTGGGAAAGCGGCGCGTTCGCGACGGAGGTGCTGCGACAGATTCTGGAGAAAGGCTACGGCTGCAAGACGGACGTCGTGCCGGGCAGCACGGCCGCGACGGAAACCGCGCTCGCGCATAACGACGTGCAGATCTGGGCCGAGCAATGGACGGGCCGCAGCGAGATCACCGCGAAAGCCGTCGAGACGGGCAGCGTGAAGCTGGTCGGCGATACGCTGCCGGGCGGCACGAAGGAAGGCTGGTTCGTGCCCGACTACGTCGTGAAGGGCGATCCCGCGCGCGGCATCAAGGCATCGGCGCCGGGACTCGCATCGGTGGCGGATCTGCCGAAGTACAAGAACGTCTTCACCGACGATGAAGAACCGAACAAGGGCCGCTTTCTGAACTGCCCGAGCGGCTGGGATTGCGAGCGCGTCAACACGCGGCTCCTGAAGGTACTCAAGCTGGATGACGCCTACACGAACTTCCGTCCCGGCACGGGCGCGGCGCTCGATGCCGCGATCGCATCGGCCTACACGCGCGGCGCGCCGATCCTGTTCTACTACTGGGGCCCCGCCGCGCTGATGGCGAAGTACAAATTGACCGAGCTGAAAATGCCCGCGTTCAACGACGCGTGCTGGCAGACGCTGCGCAACGAGAGCAGCACGCAGCAATGCGCGTCGTCGTATATGGTGTCGCACGTGACGGTCGGCGCCTCGACGCCGTTCTACAACGCCGAGCCGCAACTGATGACGATGTTCACGAAGGTCAAGTTTCCGATGGACTTCCTGAACGCGACGATTCTCGACATGAGCGTCAAGAAACTCGACGCGCAGACCATGGCCGCGCTGTTCCTGCGCACGCATCCGGAAATGTGGAAGACGTGGGTGCCCGCCGATGTCGCAGCGAAGGTGCAGGCGGGTCTGGCGAGCTGATTTCGCACAGAAGGCGGCGTGGTGAAAACGAAAAGCGGAAGCAAAAATCCGCCGCGCCGCCATCGTCATATAGAATGACGCGCTTTGCCCGTTCTCGCCATGTGGTTCAAGAATCTACAGCTTCACCGTCTTCCCGCTCCGTGGAAAGTGAGCGTCGAGCAAATGGAAAAGTGGCTCGAGCCGCACGCGTTCCAGCCGGCCAACAGCGTGGAGACGACGCGCCAGGGCTGGGCGTCGCCGCGCAATGACGGCACGCTCGTCTACTCGTCCAACAAGCAGCTGCTGCTCACGTTCCGCGCGGAAAAGAAACTGCTGCCGGCGTCCGTCGTGACGCAGGTGACGAAGGCCCGCGCGCTGGAACTCGAAGAGCAGCAGGGCTTCAAGCCGGGCCGCAAGCAGATGCGCGACCTGAAAGAGCAGGTCACCGACGAACTGCTGCCGCGCGCATTCAGCATCCAGCGCGATACGCGCGTGTGGATCGACACCGTCAACGGCTGGCTCGCGATCGATTCCGCATCGCAGGCGCTGGGCGACGACGTGCTCGGGCTGCTGGTGAAATCAGTGGATCGTCTGCCGATCATGAGCGTGCGCGTCGCGCAGGCGCCCGTTTCCGCGATGACCAACTGGCTGCTCGCGGGCGAAGGCCCCGTCAATTTCACGCTGGACCAGGACACCGAATTGCGCTCGCCCGCAGAGGGCAACGCGACGGTGCGCTATGTCGGCCACGCGCTCGAAGCGGACGATATGCGCCGTCATATCGAAGCGGGCAAGCAGTGCATGCGCCTGGCGATGACGTGGAACGACCGCGTGTCGTTCGTGCTGACGCCGTCGCTGACCATCAAGCGCGTCACGCCGCTCGACGTCATCAAGGAAGCCGCCGACCCGACCGCGCAGAACGACGACGAACAGTTCGAGTCCGATTTCACGCTGATGACGGGCGAACTGGCGAAGATGCTGGACGGCATCGTCGATGCGCTCGGCGGCGAACTCGACGACGGCATTGCGCCGGCAAAGGCCGCGTAACGCACGTCAGCGCGCTGTAACGCCAGCCAGCCGACACAGAAAGGCCCGCGCGAAGCGGGCCTTTTCATTTGCGCTGGGCGCGCTGCGTGCGGCGCGGATCAGTCGAACATGTTCCTGAACGCAACGGCGACGATCACGGGCACGCACATTACGAGCGGGATCGCGAAGTAAGGCACTTCGAGATCGACGTACCAGCTATAGACGAGCCAGCCGATGCCCGCACACAGCGTGCCGATGCCGATGAGCGCGGTCAGAATGTTCAGCGTCGTGGGCGACGGTTTCCAGCGCGTCTTTTGTTCTTTGGGCGAAGGCGAGTTCATTGCGGCTCCGGAGCGGATCGTCACGAGTTTCGATTCGTTCGATTTTACTCCGGCGGCATGCGCGCGGCTCAATAGCCGTCGCGCTGCCGCGCCGCCCTGAAAGCGCAGTGAAGGCTGACGCAAGCCTCGCCTGCAAGGTTTACTCGAATGCCTTGTCGTTCGGATTCTTGTAGAGCGCACGCAGGTTGACGCTCATCGGAAAGTCGAAGTTCATGTTCTTCGGCGGCACGGGCTTCATGAACCACCGGTCGTACATCGCGTCGATCTCGCCGCTCTTCATGACCTGCGCGAGCGTGTCGTCGACGATCTTGAGAAACGCCGGGTCGCCCTTGCGCAGCATGAAGCCATACGCTTCCGACGATTGCGGCGTGCCGACGATCACCCAGTCGGCGGGCTTCGCGGTCAAGGTGCGCGTGCCCGCGAGCAGCACGTCGTCCATCATGTACGCGACGGCGCGGCCCGTCTCCAGCGTCATGCGGCCTTCGCCGTAGTCCTTCGCGCTGATGATCTGCATGTTCATCTTCTTTTCTTCGTTCATCTTGCGCAGAATGCGTTCCGACGTCGTGCCCTGATTCGTCACGACCGTTTTGCCCGCCAGATCGGGAAAGTCCTTGACGCCCGAATCCTTGCGCGTGAGCAGGCGCGTGGTCGCGACAAAGAACGTATCGCCGAACGCGACCTGGTTCTGACGCGACGTGAGGTTCGTCGTCACGCCGCATTCGAGATCGACGGTGCCGTTCTGCACCAGCGAAATGCGGTTCTGCGACGTGACGGGAATGAAGCGCACCTGCAGATTGGGCTTGTGCGTTTTGGCCTTCACCGCATCGATGATCCGGTTGCACAGGTCCTGCGAAAAGCCGATCACCTGATTGCTCGCATCGACATATGAGAACGGCACTGACGTCTCGCGATGGCCGATCGCGATCAGATTGGCGGCCTCGACCTTGGCGAGCGTCGGCTGCGCGTCCTGCGCGGTGGCGTTCGTCATCGTCGTGAGGCAGGGCGCCGCGACGCACAGGGCAAGTGCGAGCGAAGTCAGTCGGTTCATTGCAGGTCCTCTGGTTGAATCGGTAGCGTGTTTACGAATGTTGCCATGAAAATAATTATTGCAACATATGTTTT
This sequence comes from Paraburkholderia largidicola, assembly GCF_013426895.1. Taxonomy (NCBI): domain Bacteria; kingdom Pseudomonadati; phylum Pseudomonadota; class Betaproteobacteria; order Burkholderiales; family Burkholderiaceae; genus Paraburkholderia; species Paraburkholderia largidicola. The sequence goes on from NZ_AP023175.1 coordinate 2,568,079, forward strand.
ACCCTTAAATGTGGTCGCAACGGCTGGCGCGCGGTCATGTGCGTGGCACGCGGCGGTGGCATGATGAATGCAGCGGTGCGTTCCTCTGTAGCCCTGTGTACTTGTCCATCAACAAAATCAAGGAGAAAGCCGATGCACGCCGTTCGCCAATGGATCGCCGGAATTGCCCTCGCCACGACGCTCGCCGCGCTGGCCCCGCTGCCTGCCGCTGCCCAGACCAACCCCGAAACGATGCCGCCGCCAGCGCCCGCGGGGGACGGCACATTCCTGCTGACGATCTTCCTGAAGCACGACCAGTCGAAGCCGCTGCCGAAGATCAACCAGCAACTGGCCGATCAGGGCTTCTACAAGGCGTTTCCGCCGCCCGGCATCGAAGTGGTGTCGTGGTACGTGATGATGGGGATCGGCCAGGTCGTGACGCTGCGCGTGCCCGCTAACCGCCTGCGCGAGGTGAACCGCGCGATCGAGGAGACCGCGTGGGGCGGCTACAGCACCGATTTCTACCCGACCTACGACTACAAGGCGATCGCCGAGCAGGCGCGGGCGAAAAACGGCAAGTGAGCCGCCGCGTCAGTACCACGGCTTGTCGTTGAGCGGCGAGCCGGTGATCTTGACGATGAACTCGAGAAACGCGCGCACCTTCGCGGACGGATGACGCCGCGAAGGGTAGAGCGCGTAGAGCGGAAAGCGCTCGTCGGGCCAGTCGGGAAACAGATCGACGAGCCGGCCGCTGTCGAACAGCGGCTGCGTGCCGAGCGCCATGATCTGCGCGATCCCGTGGCCAGCGAGACATGCACCGTGCATCGTCGAGACGTCGTTGACGGTGAGGCGGCCGCGCGCGTCGATGATGACTTTTTTGCGCGGCCGGTGAAATTCCCACACGAACGGCCGTCCCGTTTCCGGATCGCGGTACTGGATGCAATTGTGCGGCTCGCGTTCGAGATCGGACGGCTTGAGTGGCCTGCCATGCTTCTTCAGATAACCAGGGGACGCGGCCGTCACGATGCGCGTGTCGAGCAGCCTGCGCGCGACGAGCGTCGACGGGCGCGGCTCGCCAAAGCGCACCGCGAGATCGAAGCCGTCGGCGACCATGTCGCCGAGCTGATCGCGCGTGATCAGGTCGAGATCGAGTTCCGGATAACGCGCAACGAATTCGCCGATGCGCGGGCTCAGCACGATCTTCGAGAAGAACGGATCGACGTTCACGCGCAGCCGTCCGCGCACGGCGGTCGCGCCGCCTGCCGCCGATGCGGCGGCTTCTTCGAGGCCGTCCATGAGCGGCACGATCTGCTCGTACAGGCGCAGGCCTTCGTCGGTGAGTTTGACGGTGCGCGTGGTGCGATCGAACAGGCGGATGCCGAGCCGCGCCTCGAGCCGCGCGACCGAGCGGCTCACGCCGGATTGCGACATGTCGAGCCGTTCGCTTGCGCCCGCAAAGCTGCCGCTTTCGACGATCGCCGTCAGCACGCCCATGCCGTTGAGAATCCGTTCGTCGAACGACATGGTGTGTTCCTCGTTTGATGAGGATGACATTGTGTCATGAATCAAATGACACTGATGTCATGGTGTAAAGCACTGCGGAAGACCAGAATCAATCCCGACGCAAGCAATTTTTCATTGAACGGGAGTGTGGGATGTACGCAATTACGGGTATCACGGGTCAGGTGGGCGGTGTAGTCGCGAGGACGCTGCTGGCGCAGGGCAAGAACGTGCGCGCGGTGGTGCGCAGCGAGGAAAAGGGCGCGCCGTGGGCCGCGCAAGGCTGCGACGTGGCGCTTGCCGAGATGCATGATCGGGATGCGCTGCGTCGTGCGTTCGAGGGGGCGGAAGGCGTGTTCGTGCTGCTGCCGCCCGTGTTCGATCCGTCGCCGGATTTTTCGGAGTCGCGGAGGAATATTGCCGCGCTGCGGGTTGCGCTGAGCGAGGCGAGGCCTACGCGGGTGGTCGTGCTGTCGACGATTGGCGCGCAAGCCGCGCAGCCTAATCTGCTGAATCAGCTTGGCATCATGGAGCAGGAGTTGGGCACTCTGCCGATGCCTGTTGTGTTCTTGCGTGCTGCGTGGTTCTTTGAGAACTTCGTATGGGACGTTGAGCCGGCTCGTGAGACGGGTGTGATTCCGAGCTTTCTTCAACCGCTCGATAAGCCGGTGCCGATGGTGGCGACGGATGATATTGGGCGCGTTGCCGCGGCATTGCTTCAGGATGCCTGGGAGGGGGCGCGGGTTGTCGAGCTTGAAGGTCCGCGACGCGTTACGCCGGATGAGATTGCAGCTGCGTTTGCCGATGCACTGGATCGGCCGGTGCGGATGCAGCTTGTTCCGCGTGACGAGTGGGAGTCGTTGTTTCGGGCGCAAGGGATGAAGAATCCGCTGCCGCGTATGCAGATGATCGATGGGTTTAATGAAGGGTGGATCGAGTTTGAAGCGCCTTCGGCGGTGGTTAAAGGGGATGTTGCGGTTGAAGTGGTGATTCGACGGTTAGTGAGGGGATAGTGGATTTTGTTCGCGCGGCGTGGGTGGTTTTGGTTTGCTGGTGTTGTGCGGTGGCATCCGCGTTTTGTAATTGGTGCTTCACGCGTTGCCCCTGTGCGGGGCGGCACCTACTTTTCTTTGCCGCCGCAAAGAAAAGTAGGCAAAAGAAAGCGGCTCACACCGCCAGCACGTGTGTTTATCCACGGGCCCCCAACGTCCCCACACTTCACACCGCAACGTACTTGTTTGCGAGCGTTGCCAGCGCTTCGAACAGATGCCTCACCCGCTTCAGACACCTGCACAAGGGCCAGCGGCAGCGAGTTATATGCGCCGCCCAGGTGGCAAACTGTGTGTAGGTTTTCGCATCGCATAACCTGGCGCTCCTACAGGGTGGAACGCATGCGCTATCGGTCCGGAGTGAGGCGTGTGAGGCTCTACGACCTACACACAGTTTGCCACCTGGGCGGCGGCGGACTGTCTGACGCCGCGTGCCGCGACGCGGGCAGATGAAGCGGGTGAGGCGTTCAGAGAGAACGTTGGCAACGCACGCGAACACGCGCGTTGCCGTGTGAAGCGTAAGACCCTGTGGGGGCCCTCAGGCAAACACAAGAACTGGCGGTGTTAGCCGCTTTCTTTTGCCTACTTTTCTTTGCGGCGGCAAAGAAAAGTAGGTGCCGCCCCGCACAGGGGCAACGCTAGTGAACCAATAACATCACGCGGATGCCAGCAAAACCACAAGCAAACCACACCAGCGTCGCAGACACCAGAGCAAAAAAACCCTACATCAAGCAGCCCGCGCCGCAGGCGCATCAGACGCCCACAACAAAACCGGAATCGACTTCGAAGTCGGCGTATTACAAACATCAGCAACGCTATTCAACGGCACAAGCGGATTCGTCTCCGGATAATAAGCCCCGAGACACCCACGCGGAATGTCATACTCGACGAGCATAAACCGCTCAGCGCGCCGCTCGATGCCATCATCCCAGATGGTTTCCATATCGACCCAATCGCCAGCCTTGAACCCAAGCATCGCGATATCGGCAGCATTCGCAAACACCACGCGCCGCTGGTTATAAACCCCGCGATAGCGATCATCGAGCGCATAGATAGTCGTGTTGTACTGATCATGCGACCGCGTCGTCATCAAGGTCATCGCACGCTCGCCATGCAACTTGCGGGCACGCTGAATGGGCGTATCGCGCTGAATCTGATGCACGACGAAGTTCGCCTTCCCCGTGCCAGTCTTCCAGTCACGCTCGCGCGAAGCCACGCGTAAATGAAAACCGCCCGGCTGCTCGATCCGCTTGTTGTACTCGTAAAAACCGTCGACCGACCACTCGATCGCATCGCGAATCTTCGCGTAGTCATCCGCGTAACCGAGCCAGTCCGCTTTCGCGCTGCCAAGCGTCGCCTCGGCGATCTGCGCGACGATACGCGTCTCCGACACGAGATTGGCCGACGCAGGCGTATTCATCCCGTACGACACGTGCACCATGCTCATCGAGTCTTCGACGGTCACGCCTTGCGCCACGCCATTCTGCAAATCGATTTCAGTGCGACCGAGCGTCGGCAGAATCAACGCTTCGCGACCATGCACGAGATGGCTGCGATTCAGCTTGGTCGTGATGTGCACGGTCAGATCGCACGCACGCAGCGCGTCCCACGTACGCGGCGTGTCGGGCGTCGCAATCGAGAAGTTGCCGCCCAGGCCAATGAACACCTTCACGTGACCTTCGAGCATCGCTTCGATCGTTTCGACCACGTCGTAGCCATGCCCGCGCGGCGGCTCGAAATCGAACACCTTGCCGAGGCGGTCGAGAAACGCGTCGCTCGGCTTTTCCTCGATGCCGACCGTGCGGTTGCCCTGCACGTTCGAGTGGCCGCGCACCGGGCACAGGCCCGCGCCGAGACGGCCGATATTGCCGCGCATCATCATCAGGTTCGACAGCATGTGCACCGTCGGCACGGAATGCTTGTGCTGCGTAATACCCATGCCCCACGTCGAGATCACGCGCTTGCCGTTCGCGTAGATGCGCGCCAGGTTCTCGATGTCTTCGCGCGGCACGCCCGATTCTTCGACGAGCGCTTCCCAGCTCTGCTCGCGCAGATCGGCAGCGAATGCGTTGAAGTTCGCCGTGTGCTCTTCGATGAACGCGACATCGAGCACGCGCTCGGCGTTCTGTTCGACGGCGAGGTCGTCGAGTTCCAGCACGCGCTTGGCCACGCCCTTGATCAGCGCGAAGTCGCCGCCGATCTTCGGCTGGACGAACGTCGACGCAATCTGCACGCCCGACGTCAGCATGTCCGCCACGTGCTGCGGGCTCGCGAACCGTTCCAGGCCGCGCTCGCGCAACGGGTTGATCGACACGATCGTCGCGCCGCGCTTCGCCGCGTCGCGCAGTTCGTTGAGCATGCGCGGATGGTTCGTCGCCGGGTTCTGGCCGAAGATCAGCAGCGTGTCGGCGTGCTCGAAGTCTTCGAGCAGCACCGTGCCCTTGCCGATGCCGACCGTCGTCGGCAGGCCGCGGCTCGTCGCCTCGTGGCACATGTTCGAGCAGTCGGGGAAGTTGTTCGTGCCGTACATGCGCACGAACAGCTGGTACAGGAACGCAGCTTCGTTGCTGGCGCGGCCCGACGTGTAGAACGCGGCCCGATGCGGGCTGTCCAGCCCTTTCAGGTGCTTCGCGATCAGTTGATACGCAGCGTCCCACGAAATGGGCTGGTACTTGTCCGTCAGCGGATCGAACACCATCGGGTCAGTGAGGCGGCCGTGCTGTTCGAGCGTGTAATCGTCCTGCTTCATCAACTCGTCGACGGTGTGCTCCGCGAAGAACGCGGGCGTCACGCGCTTGCTCGTCGCTTCCGCCGCAACGGCCTTCACGCCGTTCTCGCAGAATTCGAACGTCGACGCGTGCTGGCGGTCCGGCCATGCGCAGCCCGGGCAGTCGAAGCCGTCCGGCTGGTTCTGCCTGAAAAGCGTCTTGTACTTGCCCCCGGCGACCTTCTCCTTGACGAGATTGATCGCGACGTACTTCAATGCGCCCCATCCAGCGGCAGGCCCGGTGTACGGTTCGATGCGGCCCGGTTTGGTGCTGGTCTTGTCCATGTGTTCTTGTGTCCGGTGTGGCTTGATGTTGACGCTAGGGTAGTGGGGAATACGCGTACCCGGCGTGTACACAATGTGCGATAGAAAAAGAGTACAGTTGCGACTGTTATCGACTGAAAGGCTCAATTTCGGTGAACTGTGCTCAAAAATTGGGCGCGGCGCCCGTCCGCTGTGCCTGCGACAGAGGCATCTCTTGAAGCTTTACGAAGAACTGGCGAAGGAAATCGAAGGGCAGATCCGGCGCGGCGTGTTCCGTCCGGGCGAGCGCGTGCCGTCCGTGCGGCAGACCAGCCAGCACCGGCAGATCTCCATCACGACGGTGCTGCGCGCGTACCTGATGCTCGAGAGCAAGGGCGTGATCCAGAGCCGTCCGCAGTCGGGCTACTTCGTGCGGCTCGGCGCGAACGACGCGCCGCCGCCCGTGCAGGAACTCGACGTATCGAAGCCGATCGCCGTGTCGGCGCAGGTCGACGTGAGCCGGCTCGTGCTGTCCACGTTACGTTCCATCGGCAGCGACGAGGCCGTGCCGCTCGGCTCGCCGTATCCCGATCCCAGTCTGTATCCGTTCCAGAAGATCAACCGCTACGCGCATGTGATCGGCCGGCGCAAGACGCAATGGGGCGTCACCGACGAGCTGCCTCCCGGCAATCCCGACCTGATCCGGCAGATTGCGCGACGCTATCTGGAGAACGGCATCGCGATCGATCCGAACGAGATCGTCGTGACGGTCGGCGCAACGGAAGCGATCAATCTGTGCCTGCAGGCGGTCGCGAAACCGGGCGACACGGTCGCCGTCGAATCGCCCACCTTCTACGCGATGCTGCACGCCATCGAGCGCATGGGCATGCGCGCAATCGAAGTGGCGACCCATCCGCGCGAAGGCATCGACCTCGGCGCACTCGCGCAGATACTCGACAAGCGCAAGATCGCCGCGTGCATGGTGATGCCGAACTTCCAGAATCCGCTCGGCTTCCAGATGCCCGACGACAAGAAGCGCGAACTCGTCAAGCTGCTGACGCGGCACGATGTGCCTGTCATCGAGAACAACGTCTATCACGAGCTGTACTTCGGCGACGTGCATCCCGGTGCGCTGAAAAACTACGACAGGAAAGGGCTGGTGCTGCATTGCGCGTCGTTTTCGAAGACGCTTACGTCCGCGTACCGGATCGGCTGGGCGATGCCGGGCCGCTACCGCGAGCAGGTCGAGAAGCTCAAGTTCCTCAACACGCTGACCACGCCGTCCATTCCGCAACTCGCGATTGCCGAGTATCTGAAGCAGGATGGCTACGAGCATCATCTGCGCAAGCTGCGCAAGGGCCTCGCGCAGCGCGCCAAACTGATGACGACGATGGTCACGCGCTTCTTTCCCGAAGGCACGCGCGTGTCGCATCCGATGGGCGGCTACGTGCTGTGGGTCGAGCTGCCGCGCAGCGTCGATTCAATGCAGCTCTACAAGCTCGCGCTGGAGCATGGCATCACGGTTGGCCCGGGCTATATGTTCTCGACCACGGACGGGTATAGCCATTGCATCCGCTTGAATTACAGTTACGCATGGTCGCCGGAAATCGAGAGCGCGCTGGTGACGGTCGGCAAGCTGGCGGCCGCGAGCATGCGCGAATGAACAGACGTTTTCGTCGAGAGGAGAACCGACGTGAATCCGAATGATGCGGCACACGACAAGCATTGCGAAGACGATGACGACGACAACGAGCTCGATCCTACTGTCGAGCAACTACTGATGCTGCTTTGGGAAGCGTCGCGTGAATCGCCCGACAAGCCATGGTCGCTCGCGAAGATCAGCAAGCGCGCCGATCTCCCGATGAGCACGCTGCGGCGCTATTTCACGCAGTTGCAGTCGGCGGGCGTGATCGCCGTGCAGATGGACGAGGAAGGGCGCGGCTCGGCGTCGCTGACGGGCGAAGGGCTGGAGCTGTGCGAGGCGCTGTTTGGCGAGCCTTGAGAAGCATCGAAGTCTGCGCGACGCTTACGGCGTGGCTTCTTCCGAAACCGGCAGAAACGACAGGCGCGACGCGAGCAGCATCACGCACGTGAGAATCACAATGCCCGTCAGGATGCCCGCGAGCCGCAGCATGGCGGCGTGTGGATCGGCGGACCATGCATGGTCCTGCACGAAAACCATGATGAACGCGATCGTGAACTGCCGCCCGATATAGCTCGCGCCCTGCTTGCCCGTCTGTACGTGGCAGCCCGCCCAGATGCCTGCCGCCAGCGCGAGCAGGGAGAGCACGATCTGGCCTTGCATCAGCGGTAAAAGCGCGATCCCGACCGCCCCCGCGATCAGGCAGCCCACCATGCGTTGCACCATCTTGTCGGCGACGGGCTTTTGCGAGCGCACGACGACGGAAGTGGGCGGCAGGATCATCACTGCGATCGTCGTCACCAGCGCTTGCGCGAAGCCGGGCAGATTCAGCGTGTAGGTGAGCGCCGCGAGAATCGCCACCGCAATGCCCGCCTGCACGCCCAGCACCATGCGCGCGTGGCGCAATGTTTCGAAGGTGGGCGGCGCGGCATTCGCGTTAGCGGTAGCCGCCGCGACGACTTTCGACGCAGGCCGTCGCCGCTCATACCAGCTGATGCCGACATGAAACAGCCCCGACACGAGGAGGCACGCAAACGTGCCGACGCACACCTCGGCGACGCGCAGCATCGCAAACGACGCCGTCGGGCCGAATGCGATCAGCTTGTGCGCCTCGAACGTGACCAGCACCCACGTGATGCCGCCCAGCACCCACGCATACGACGCCGACGAGCCGTTGCCGCGATAGACGCAGAAGCCGCCGATCACGCCCAGCACGGGCACGAACAGCCACGGACGATCGCCGATGATGGGGCCCAGCAGCGTGCCGAGCAGGCCGCCGAGAATGGTGCCGAGCACGCGATGCAGCGCGCGTTGCGCGGAAGCCGAGAAGCGCGTCTGCATCACGGCGAAACCGCTGATAGCGGCCCACCAGGTGTACGGCAGATGCAGCAGATGCGCGAGCGCCACCGACAGCACGACCGAGATCACCGCTTCGACGCCGAACAGCGCGCGCTCGGGCGTCGGCTTCCAGGCGGCAAGCTCGCGGCCGAGCGCGGCCACGGCTTCACGGCCGATCTGCGTGAACATGCGGGCGCGCATGCGAACCTCGTCGAGAGGGAAGGGGTGAGTTCAGCGCGTGGCGATGGCGGCCGCAGCGCCCGCCATCATCGTCGCGCTGGTGCGGTTCGCGATCTTCACCGCGCGGCGGCTGGTCAACAGCGTGCGCGCCTTGACGGCGGCGAGCGCCCAGATGAAATCGACGGACATCAGCACGGCGAGCATCGTCAGCGTCAGTTCGAGCCAGGCGAGCGTGCCGACGCGCGACAGGTCGACGATGGTCGGCAGCAGCGCCAGATAGAAAACCATGATCTTGGGATTGCCAAGCGTGACCATCAGCCCCGCGACGAACATGCGCCACGGCGACTGGCCGCTCGGCAGCGTGCTTTCGTGGACGTCGGTGGGCGCGAACCACATTTTCCACGCGAGGAACAGCAGATACCCGACGCCCGCGAACTTCAGCGCGATGAATACGAGCGCGAACGTATGCGCGACGACTGCGAGGCCGGCGACCGCGCAGGTGAGCCACAGCGCTTCGCCGATCCACATCGCCGCGAGAAACGGCAGCACGTCCTTGAAGCCGTTGGTGAGCACACGCGCGACGAGCGCTGCGATGCTCGGGCCAGGCGAGCCGGCGGCAACGATCAGCGCGAGCGCGAAGACGAGAAGACCGGAAAGTGCCATCGAACGACTCCTGTGCGAGAGGGTCTGTGGCTGGATTATATCGGCGTGGCGGGTTGAGTTGCGCGGGCAAGCAGTGTCAATATGTCCGCTGAGACTCTGCCAGCCAATCCGATGCAACTGCCTGTCGTTCATTACCGGCCTGCCGTGCCCGAAGATGTTCCGTCGATCCGCGTCGTTGAATACGAAGCGGCGCAGCGTTTCGTCAGCGTCGGGCTGACGGGCATTGCAGCCGCGCGCCCGATGGATGCGCCGTTCGTGCTGAAGAAGGTGGGCGCGGCGGAAGTGATCGTCGCGCAGTGCGACGGCGAATGTGTCGGTTTCGTGATGTTCGCGGTGCTGCGCGGGCGCATCTATGTCGAAGCGCTCGATGTCGTGCCCCAGCATGCGGGGCGGCGGATCGGCGCGGCCTTGCTCGATCATGTCGACGCCAGGGCGCGCGAGACAGGCGCGACGCATGTCGAACTGTCGACGTTCCGGCATGTGCCGTGGAATGCGCCGTATTACCAGCGGCTCGGCTTCAGCGTGCTGGACGACGATGAACTCGATGCCGCGCTGCTGCGCATCCGGAATCTGCGGATCGCGCGTGGTGTCGATGAAACGAAGCGCGTGTTCATGCGGCGCGCGGTGAAGTCCGCTGGGCATGAATGAAAAAACGCGGCGGGAATGACTCCCCGCCGCGTTCGTTGCGATACCGGCTGTCAGTTTCCAGCCCGGCGCGAGATCAGTTGACGGTTTCCAGCGCCGGATAGTCGGTGTAGCCGGCTTCGCCTTCCGCATAGAACGTTGCGGGAACCGGCTCGTTCAGCGGTGCATCCAGTTCGAAGCGACGCACGAGGTCCGGATTCGCGATATACAGCTTGCCCCATGCGACGGCGTCCGCTTCGCCAGCGTCCAGCACCTGTTGCGCGCTTTGCTTCGTGAACTTTTCGTTGGCGATGTACACGCCGCCGAATTCCTTCTTCAACAGCGGGCCGACGCGATCGTCGCCGATCGCTTCGCGTGCCGCGATGAACGCGATCTTGCGCTTGCCCAGTTCACGCGCGACATAGCCGAACGTCGCGGCGGGATCGGTATCGCCCATCGTGTGCGAATCGCCGCGCGGCGCGAGGTGCATGCCCACGCGATCCGCGCCCCACACGTCGATACACGCGTCCGTCACTTCGAGCAACAGGCGCGCACGGTTTTCGATCGAGCCGCCGTATGCGTCGGTGCGCTTGTTGGTGCTGTCCTGCAGGAACTGGTCGAGCAGATAGCCGTTCGCGCCGTGCACCTGAACACCGTCGAAGCCCGCCTTCTTCGCGTTTTCCGCGCCCTTGCGATACGCGGCGACGATGCCCGGAATCTCCGAGATGTCGAGTGCGCGCGGCGTCACGTACGGGCGCTGCGGACGCACGAGGCTCACGTGGCCTTCTGGCGCGAGCGCGCTCGGCGCGACGGGCAGTTCGCCGTTCAGGAACACAGGGTCCGACACACGGCCGACGTGCCACAGTTGCAGGAAGATCTTGCCGCCTTCCTTGTGGACGGCGTCCGTCACGAGCTTCCAGCCTTCTACCTGTTCATCCGACCAGATGCCCGGCGTGTCGGCATAGCCGAGGCCTTGCGGCGTCACGGACGTGGCTTCGGAAATGATCAGGCCGGCCGTTGCGCGTTCGGCGTAGTACTTCGCCATCAACGCGTTGGGCACGCGCACGTTGCCGGCGCGCTGACGCGTGAGCGGCGCCATCACGATACGGTTTTTCAGCGTGATATCGCCAATCTGGAGCGGGTCGAAAAGTGTCGGCATGTGTTCAATCCTTGCGGGCGCATGGCCCGATGTGTCAAGACTGCATTCAGGGAGAGCGAAGACGCTGGCGTGAATCAGAGATCCGCGTTCATGTGCGCGAGGAACGCCTCGATGACGGCCTCGTTGCGCTTGAAGAACACCCATTGACCGACACGTTTCGACGTGATCAGCCCCGCGCGCTGTAACGCGGCGAGGTGCGCGGACACCGTGGACTGCGACAGACCGCAGCAGTCGTCGAACTGTCCGGCGCAAACACCGTGTTCGTACGACAGCTCCTGCTCCGGGAAATACTTATCCGGCTCGCGCAGCTTCGCAAGAATCACGCGACGCGCCGGGTTGGCCAGCGCCTTGTGGATCGCGTCGATGTCGATATCAGTAGTCTTCGGGTTGGGCTTCGTGCTCATGAAACAGCGGACAGACTCTCTGGCCGGAACGTCGGCGTCTGAATCGCTATGGACCGAATCTTATATCGGAATTTAACGATATGCGTGGATGGCCTTACTGGCAATGGGGGTGATAGCCCCGGTCCCCACATTCAAAAAGTCTGCAGTTTTGCCGGAGATCGCCGACTATGATTAACGTGTCCGAGGCTGCAGCATCCGTTCCGCCGGTTGAGTTCGTTATCTGTCGCATGTCGAGATGGAGGGGGGCTCAACGGCCTCAAGGCAAATGACGCAGATCGTCAAAATCTTCCTGTCTTCTCCAGCCGATGTGCTCGCCGAACAGCAGGCGGTGCTTGCACTGGCTGAGGAAATCAACGACGTCATCGCTTTTCTGTCCCCGGATCTCGACGTGCGGCTGGAAGTGCTGCGATATCAGGACAACGTGTATCCCGATGCGGGGCGTCCGCAAGAAGTGGTCGACCGCCAGATGCCGAAGGACTTCGATATTTATCTCGGTATCATGTGGATGCGCTGCGGCACGCCCACCATGGACGATCCGAGCGGAACGATCCACGAATTCCGGCAGGCAATGAAGCGCCGGGAGGCGACGGGACGCCCGATCGTCATGTTCTATTTCTCGGATGAGGCGCCATCATCGTTGCCGCGCACGGCAGAGGCCATAAGCCAGCTTGCCGGAGTGATGAAATTCCGCGACGAGCTTGCGCAAATCGGATTGACGATGTCTTACCCGGATCGGGCGAGCTTCAGGGAGCGTGTGCGTGGCGGACTGCTGCGTGCCGTCGCCGATGTGCAGCATCGGCCATCGGCGGTGCGCGTCGAATCGACGGACCGCGAGGCGTCGACAGCGGAAGTGCCGGCAAGTATCGCAGAACTGGCGCGAAGTTATGACGACGTCCGCGACGCGATGCCCTCGGGTGCGGAGCGGACAACGAAAATGACGGCCATTTTTTCGAGCCTGATGTCGCAGGCACCCGTCGCGATCAAAGCCCTTGAAAAACTGAAGACAAGCAGGTCGGCAGGCGAGCGCCTCGCGGCTGTCGCGGTGCTCAGGGCCTTTCCGCGGGAAGAGGAGATCAACTGGTTGGCCGAGCGTCTGAACTCGGATGTCGAAACGCCATTCGTTGGCTATCAGGCGGCGACCGCGCTCGCCCAGGCCGTCCGCAGCCTGCCTGCCGAGGCCGACGCGAACCTCGAACTCGCCATCGACAAGGCCCTGGCTTTAGCAGGACGCAATCCCAACGACCCGGCACGCATTCACATGCTCGAACACGCTCGACAGGAATTGCTCGTCAAGGGACGAGCGTCGGAGGCGTGAACAGAGTGGCCGTCACATTGAAGCAAGGCAAGCTGGCGGCGCGGGCGAGCGGTTCGTCATTAGATGTGCACTCGACGCGGCGGCAGATTAGTCGCTATATGGAAACGTTTAGTCCGATGGCGTAACCTAAGTTGCCGGGATTCTGCGCTCTCGCGAACAGGATGCCCGGCGAATCGCCGACGGCTGCCACACGGCGCGTGAAACGAGGGGACACCGACAGGGATGACGGATGTGACCGACTTATTTTCGCCGAAGCGGGTCTTTCTGTTCAGCGGGCACATGATAGACCGGCCCGACCGCCCACAAGCGCGCTTCCCGCCGGAGCGTGAAGACGCCGTGACGAAGGACATCGCCGGCGTGCTCGACAGGCTGCAAGCTGGCGCCGCTGATCTTGCCGTCTGTAGCGGCGCATGCGGGGGCGATCTGATCTTCGCGGAACTCATGCTCGGGCGCGGTGCTCATGTCGATCTTCACCTTCCGTTCGAGCCCGCCGTGTTCGTGACGGATTCCGTCGACTTCGCGAACGCGAACTGGCGCGAACGCTTCGACGCAGTCCGGGCGGACCCGCGCGTGCGCACCATCGTGTTGCCCGAGGCCCGGACGGCAGACGAGGGGCAGCTATCGCCGTACGAGCGCACGAACCTCTGGATGCTCGAGCGCGCGTTCAGCCGTGGCGCGCAACAGGTCTACTTCATCTGCGTATGGGACGGTGCAGCGGGCGACGGGCCCGGCGGCACGGGCCATATGGTCGAGGCGGTCGAGGCGGCAGGCGGCGTCGCGGAGCCTCCCATTCATCCTCTCGGGTTCACACGGTGAGGCGAACATGCCACGACCTCTTTGCTTCGTCATCATGCCCTATGGCCGCAAGCCGACGCAGGCGGATGCCACGCGCGGCCCCGGCGAGATCGATTTCAATGCGCTGTGGGATCGTGCGTACGTGCCCGTGATCGAGTCCCTGGGCTATGACGCCGTTCGCGCGGACCAGGACACGGGCTCGATGATCATTACGCAGATGCTCGAGCGCATCTATTACGCGGATCTCGTGCTCGCCGACATGACCATCCCCAACGGCAATGTCTACTACGAGGTCGGTATCCGCCATGCGGCGAAGCCCACCGGCTGCGTCCTGCTTGCGGCGGACTGGTCGCAGCCGCTCTTCGACGTCGCGCAATTGCGCACGGTGCGCTATCCCCTTGCAAACGGCGACATCGACGATGCGACCGCGCAGCGCATTCGTGACACGATCTCGCCTGGCATCGAGGCGCTCGCGGTCGGGCCGTCGCCGATGTTCGAAGCCATCAAGGGATATCCGTCGTCTCCGGAGCCGGCCCTCGCGTCTACGATGAAGCAACGCATGGCGGAACTCGCCGCCTTTCAGTCCGCTATTCGGGGCGTACGTTTGCTACCCAAGCCGCAGCGTATGGCGCGAGCACAGGAACTCGTCAAAAAGCACGGCGTGCCGCCTTTGATGGCGAGTGTCGTATTTGCGTTGCTGCTGCTTCTGCGCGATTCGATCGAGGTCCCCGAGGACTGGAACAAGCTGCTCGCCTTCATCGACGCACTGCCGGACGACTTCCGTGAGCAGTCCGAGGTGCAGTCGCAGCGCGCATTCGCCGTGTCGCAGGCGGGCGATGTGCGCGACGCGATCGAGCAACTCGAGGTCGTGCTGGAGATGGCCGGTCCATCGGTCGAGCGTCTTGGGCTGCTGGGCGGCAGGTATAAGCGGCTCTACCGCGATACAGTCGAGCCGTTCCAGAAGCAGCAATTCCTCGATCAGGCGATCGATTGCTACGAGCGTGGCATGGACCTCGATCTCAACGACTACTACTGCTCGTCCAATCTGCCGCGCCTGTATCGCGCGCGCAATGGCAAGGATGATCTGAAGCGCGCGCATGTAATATCGGCTGTCGTGAACGCCGCATGCGAGCGTGCACTGCGGCGTGGCGTGACGGACGAATGGCTGCGGCCCACCTGGCTGGCGGCTGCCTTTGACGACGGCGACGCGGATCTCGCGGAAGATCTCGCGGAAAAAGTCGCGGCCGAAGGCGTGACGCGCTGGAAAATCGAAAGCGTATTGGCCGATCTTCACGCGAGTGCGCAACTCGAGCCGGACGAAGCGCGGCGCGCACGGCTCGTCGGCGTGGCCGACAAGCTGGCGGAGCAATCGGGTAGCGAGGGTAAGGCGGGGTGAAAAGAGTGTGTGCTCAACCAGGGTTTCAGATGCATTGACGTCCTGCTGCCAAAGCACCCATCGGATTCGCGCCGTGCGTCTCGCGTCAGTCACGCTCGATCGCAATGGCTTGTCGTGCTCCGTGTTGCAGGAGCCTGACAGCGTCCACCAGTGCCCGTCGGAAAACCTCCCGGTTCGCCAGTTCGGGCGGGAACACTTCCTTGATCGCCAGCATCGTGTCGACGAGTTGCTGCGGATCGGCGGGGGCGTTCGCCGTCAGGCGTGCAGCCATCGGGTCGCTGATGTCGTAACGCGTGCCGTCGTCGGCTTGGCCGCGCAGAAATACGAGCCATGCTGCGACGGCCAGCGTGAGCCGTTCGATCGATTGCCCCGCATTCAGACGCGCCTCGATCGTTGCGAGCAGCCGTGGCGGAATCTTCTGGCTGCCGTCCATCGCGATCTGCGCGGTGCGATGCTTGAGCGCGGCGTTCGCATAGCGTGCAAGCAACGCGTCGCGATAGGCGAGCACGTCGAATGAGGGCGGCACATCGAGCGTCGGCGCGATTTCGTGCGTCATCATTGCGTGGATCAGTGCTTTCAGCGGCGGATGAGTGATCGCTTCGTCGATCGTCGCAAAGCCCGCGAGCATCGACAGATACGCGAGCGTCGAATGCGTGCCGTTGAGCATGCGCAGCTTGGCGAGTTCGAACGGCATCACGTCGTCGACGAGTTGCGCGCCGGCTCGCTCCCACGCAGGGCGTCCCGCCGGAAAGCGGTCTTCGATCACCCATTGGCGGAACGGCTCGCACGGCACGGGCACGGCGTCGTGGGTATGCAAGGCACGCAGCGCCGCTTCGCGTTCGGCGTCGGTGGTGGAGGGGACGATGCGGTCCACCATCGTCGATGGAAACGCGACATGCGCGTCGATCCAGTCGGCGAGTTCAGGTTCGAGCATGCGGGCAAACGACACGACCGCCTGCTTCAAGGCCGCGCCGTTGTGCGAGAGGTTGTCGCACGACAGCACGGTGAAGGGCGGCGTGCCGGCATTGCGCCTCTGCCTGAGCGCGGCGGCGAGGATGCCGGGCACCGTGGACGGCTCCTCGGGATGCGCCAGATCATGCGCAATCCCTGTGTGATCCAGATCCACGTCGCCCGTTCGCGTATCGCGGCAATAACCTTTCTCGGTGACTGTCAGCGACACGATGCGCACGTTTCCATCGGCTAGCAATTCGACAAGACGCGCACGGTCGAAAGGCATCGCGAGCACTTCCTTGAGCGCGCGAATCACCGTGACGCGCACGCCTTCAGGCCCGCGTTCGACCACGCTATACAGACCATCCTGCGCCATCAATGCGTCGCGCTTGGCCACGTCGCCCTGCAGCGTCACGCCGCAGATGCCCCAGTCTCCACCCGCCGCGAGCATCGCTTCTTCCGTATAAACGGCCTCGTGCGCGCGATGAAAATTACCGATCCCCAGATGAACGATGCCGATACGTGGATCGCGCCACCCCGGCCCCGATACGTGGTCGTTCAATGAGTCGAGTGCAGCGCGGCAAAGCGATGGCTTGGCGGTCATGTTCAGGTCCGAAGCGCGGGAAAACCCGTTGTTGACGATTGAATATACTTGTATGGTAGCATCAGTTCCATCGAATGCGACTCAAGGAAATCCCCATGAAAATCGTCCGCGCCGATGTGATCGTCACGTGTCCCGGCCGCAACTTCGTTACGCTCAAAGTGGTGACGGACGAGGGCGTTCACGGCATCGGCGATGCCACGTTGAACGGCCGCGAACTCGCCGTGGCGTCGTATCTGAAGGACCATGTGTGCCCGTTGCTGATCGGGTGCGATCCCGGGCGAATCGAGGATATCTGGCAATTTCTCTACAAAGGCGCGTACTGGCGCCGCGGCCCGGTAACGATGACCGCGATCGCCGCCGTCGACATGGCGCTGTGGGACATTCTCGGCAAGGTGGCGAACCTGCCGCTGTACCGCTTGCTGGGCGGCGCGTCGCGCGAAGGCGTGATGGTCTACGGCCACGCGACGGGCCGCGACATTCCCGAAGCGCTCGAACGTTACCAGGAGCACATCGAAGCCGGCTACAAGGCTATCCGGATCCAGTGCGGCGTGCCGAACATGCGTTCGGTCTATGGCGTGTCGAAGGGCGCCGGCATGTATGAGCCGGCGACCAAAGGCGCCGTCGAAGAGCAAAGCTGGTCGACGGAAAAGTATCTCGACTTCGTGCCGAAACTCTTCGAAGCCGTGCGCGACAAGTTCGGCTTCGATACGCATATGCTGCACGACGTGCATCACCGGCTCACGCCGATCGAAGCGGCGCGTCTGGGCAAATCGGTCGAACCGTATCGGCTCTTCTGGATGGAAGACCCGACGCCCGCCGAGAACCAGGCGGGATTCCGTCTGATCCGTGAGCACACGGTCACGCCGATCGCCGTCGGTGAAGTGTTCAACAGCATCTGGGACTGCAAGCAACTGATCGAAGAGCAGTTGATCGACTACATTCGCGCGACCTTGACGCACGCGGGCGGCATTACGCACCTGAAGCGCATCGCCGATTTCGCTTCGCTCTATCAGGTGCGCACGGGCTGTCACGGACCATCGGATCTGTCGCCCGTCTGCATGGGCGCGGCGCTGCATTTCGACCTGTGGGTGCCGAACTTCGGCGTGCAGGAATACATGGGCTTCCCGAAGGAAGCACTCGACGTGTTCCCGCATGCATGGACTTTCGATCACGGCATGATGCATCCGGGCGAGGCGCCGGGGCATGGCGTCGATATCGATGAAGAAGCGGCCGCGCGCTATCCGTACGACCCGGCGTATCTGCCCGTTGCTCGGCTCGAAGACGGCACGTTGTGGAACTGGTAAGTTCCTTCAACGAATAGAACGACAGCCAGGAGACAGGCATGGCAGACAGGAAAACCAGTGCGATGCTGCGGCGCGTGGCCGCTGCATCGACGATCGGCACAGCCGCCGAATACTACGATTTCTTCGTGTACGGCACGGCGGCCGTGCTCGTGTTTGGCGCAAAGTTCTTCCCGTCGAGCGATCCGCTCATCGGCACGCTTGCGGCATTCGCGACCTACGCCGTGGGTTTCGTCGCACGGCCGCTCGGCGGCATCGTGTTCGGGCATTTCGGCGATCGCATCGGACGCAAGAAGGCGTTGATCGTCACGATCCTGATCGTCGGGCTGGGGACCTTCGCAATCGGACTGCTGCCTGACTATTCGCAGATCGGCGTCTGGGCGCCGGCCTCGCTGATTCTGATTCGCGTGCTGCAAGGCTTTGGCGTAGGCGGCGAGCAGGCGGGCGCGGTGTTGCTGACGGCGGAATACGCACCGCCTCGCGAGCGCGGTTTTTTTGCGAGTCTCGTGCAACTTGGCGCCCCCGCGGGCTTCCTGATTCCGTCGGGTCTCTTCGCGTTGCTGAGCGCCACACTCACGCATGAGCAACTGATGGACTGGGGCTGGCGTCTGCCGTTTCTGGGCAGCATCGTGCTGGTCGTGGTCGGCCTTTATATCCGGCTGCGTACGGAAGAGTCGCCGATTTTCGCCAGCATCCGCGAGACCAAGGCAGTCGAGTCTCGGCCGGTCGTCGAGGTCGTCAAACAGTTTGGGCCGACCATCGTGAAAGGCGTCGGCGCAAAGCTGATCGAGGCGTGCACGTTCGCGATGTACACGATGATCGTGCTCGCCTATGGACGCGCGCATGGCATCAGCGAAAGCCTGCTGCTGCAGACCATCATCGTTGCTGTCGTGCTGGAGCTTCTCGCGATTCCGCTGGCGGGCGCGCTGTCGGACCGGATTGGCCGGCGCACGACGTTCATCGCGGGCGCGGTGCTACAGGTGCTACTCGTCGTGCCGCTGTTCCATGCCGTCGATAGCGGCAACCGCCTCGCCATCCAGGCGGCGATGATTCTCGCGATCTCGATCGGACACAGCTTGTGTTATGCGCCTCAGGCGTCGCTTTTTCCCGAGCTGTTTCCGGCACGTGTTCGATGCAGCGGCATTGCGCTGATCTGGCAGATCGGATCGCTGATCGGCAGCGGCGTGCTCGGACTCGTCGCGGTCAAGCTGATTCAGGCGACACACGGAAACTCGATCGGGCTCGTCATCTATGTGGCGCTGCTCGGGATCGTCTCGGCCATTTGCCTCTTCCTTCTGCCCGAAACCGCCCCCGCGCGACGCGGCGGAGATCTCCACGACTGGGGCGCGCCGCAACGCGAGCCAGCCTTGCACGAAGCATCCGCTCCGGCTGCTTTTGCTGCACGCCAATAAGCACGCCAATAAGCACGCCGATAAGCGCGCCGATACGGCAGCACCTCGATACAGGACCACGACCATGTTTGCAGCCGTTCTCCACGAACCGAAGAAACTCCTCATCGACGAACTCGATGCCCCCCAACCGCAAGCGGGTCAAGTCCAGGTTCGCGTGCGCGCCGGCGGCATCTGCGGCTCCGATCTCTCGTATTACTTCAAGGGCAAGAGCGGCGACTTCGCAGTGCGCGAGCCGTTCGTGCTGGGTCATGAAGTGGCGGGCGAAGTCGCGGCGCTCGGCGAGGGCGTGAGTGGCCTGGCCGTCGGGCAGCGCGTGGCCGTGAATCCGGGGCTCAACTGCGGCATCTGCCGATACTGCGTCAAGGGCATGCCCAATCACTGCCTGAACATGCGCTTCATGGGCAGCGCGTCGACGTTTCCGCACATGCAGGGCATGTTCCGCCAGTTCATCGCGGTGAGCGCGCATCAGTGCGTGCCTGTGCCGGACGGACTCGACTTCGCGCAGGCGTCGATGGCCGAGCCGCTCGCGGTGGCGCTGCATGCGCTGCGCCTGGCCGGCTCGCTGGTCGGCGCGAAGGTGCTGCTGGTGGGTTGTGGGCCGATCGGTTGCATTCTGCTCGCGGTGGCGAAGCGCGCGGGCGCGCACCGCATCGTTGCGCTCGATCTCGCGGAGAAAGCGTTGCAGATGGCCGCAACACTCGGCGCCGATGAAACCGTGCTGGCCAATGACCAGGCGCGCATCGATCAGTGGGTGCAGCAGCGCGGCACTTTCGACGTCGTGCTGGAAGCGTCGGGCAGTACGGCTGGCCTCGACACCGCGCTGCGCGCTGCGCGCGCGGGCGGCACGGTCATCCAGGTCGGCAACCTGCCGGCGGGACAGTCGCCCGTGGCGGCGAACCTGGTGATGTCGAAGGAGCTTCGCTATCAGGGCTCGTTCCGCTTCACCGACGAATACGCCGTTGCCGCCGAAGAACTCGGCGCGCACAAGATCGATCTGCGTCCGCTGATGACGCATGCGTTCTCGCTCGAAGACGCAAACCATGCGTTCGAAGTCGCCCATGACCGCACGCAATCGATGAAGGTTCATCTGAAGTTCGACTAACTCATCCGCATGAACCGCCCGGGCAGACAAAGAGGCGGAGCACTGGAGACACATCATGATCAAGAGCCAGCGATGGTTCGTCGTCGGCCTGCTGTTTCTTGCGGGCGTCATCAATTACCTCGACCGCGCGGCGCTTTCGATTGCCGCGCCGCTGATCCAGAAGGACCTGAATTTCTCGCATGCGCAGATGGGCATCGTGTTCAGCAGCTTCTTCATCGGCTATGCGCTGTTCAACTTCATCGGCGGCGTGGCTTCCGATAAATTCGGCGCGAAGAAAGTGTTCGGCGGCGCAATGGGTATCTGGTCGATCTTCTGCGGCGCGACGGCGCTCGCAAGCGGACTCGTCTCGCTGATCGTGCTTCGCGTGCTGTTCGGCATGGGCGAGGGTCCGTTCAGTTCGTCGAACAGCAAGATGGTGAACAACTGGTTTCCGCGTCGCGAAGTGGCGAGCGCAATCGGCGTCATCAGTTCGGGTACGCCGCTTGGCGGCGCGCTCGCGGGGCCGGTCGTCGGCTACATGGCGATCCAGTTCGGCTGGCGCTGGGCGTTCGTCGCGATCATGGTGTTCGGCCTCGCGTGGCTAGTGTTCTGGTCGCTTGCCACGACCGAGCATCCGCAGCAGAACAGGCGCGTGAAACCGGCCGAACTCGATCTGATCGTCGCGGGCCAGCAGCAGGCTTCGTCGATGGAACACGCGCCGGCGGGCAAGAAGACGGGACTCGGGTTCTACCTGAAGCAGCCCATCATTCTGGCGACCGCGCTCGCGTTCTTCTCCTACAACTACGTGCTGTTCTTTTTCCTGTCGTGGTTCCCGACCTATCTGACGGAAGCACATCACATGTCGCTGCACGACATGAGCATCGCCACGGTGATTCCGTGGGTGCTCGGCAGCATCGGGCTGGCGGCGGGCGGCTTCATCACCGACTTCATCCTGCGCCTGACGGGCAGGCCGTTGTTGTCGCGCCGGATCGTGCTTTCAGTGTGCCTCGGCGCGGCGGCCGTATGTGTCGGCTTCGCCGGACGCGTGCAGAGCATGCAGGGCGCCGTGGCGCTGATGTCGGTGTCGATTTTCTTCCTGTATGTCACGGGCTCCGTCTACTGGGCGGTGATCCAGGATACGGTGCGCCGCGAGAACGTGGGCGGCGTCGGCGGTTTCGTGCATCTGCTCGCGAATCTCGCGGGCGTGATCGGGCCGGCCGTGACGGGCTTCATCGTGCAGGCTACGCACGGCGCGTATGGCAGCGCGTTTGTGCTGGCTGGGGCGATCGCGGTGATCGGCGCGTTGTGTGCGCTCGTTTTCATCCGCGAGCCCAAGTCGCAAAAAGCACCGGCAGAGCGTAAACTAGTATGGTAGTTTCGCGATACTAGCCTTCGATTACCCGGTATGGACACGAAAATTGCAAGCCCGAAGTCCGCGTCACGGCGCGAAAAGAAAACTGCCACGCTGGCGGTCGCACCCGTCGCGAGCCAGGCACGCACGGTTTCCGACGGCGGACTGAAATCGCCGCTGCGCGGCGCGCTGACGGGTTTGTCCGTCGAATCGCACGAGCCGATCGGCAAGCAGATCTTCCGTTCGTTGCGCGAGGCGATCTTCACCGGCCTGCTCGCGCCGGGCACACCGCTTTCGGAGAAAGAGGTGTCGGACATGTTTCAGGTGTCCCGGCAGCCCGTGCGCGAAGCATTCATCAAACTCGTCGAGGCTGGCGTCCTGCAGGTGTTGCCGCAGCGCGGCACGTTCGTGAAGCGGATCTCGCCGCGAAAGGTGCGCGAAGGGCGCTTCATTCGCGAGGCGATCGAGGCTGCCGTGGTGCGCAAGGCGGCCGTCGCCATTACCGATGCGCAACTCGCGGACCTTGCAGCGAATCTGCGCGAGCAGAAGGCAGCGTCCAAACTCAACGACACGGCCGCGTTCCTCGCCTGCGACGAGCAGTTTCATTTCCTGATCGCTCAGTCCATCGATTGCGTGGCGGCGTGGGAGACGATCCAGGACATCAAGGCGCAGATGGATCGCGTGCGCTATCTGAGCCTGCATGAAGTGTCGCCGCTCGACCTGCTGATCAGACAGCATGCGCTGATCGTGAGCGGGCTGAAGGCACACGATCCCGACGCCGCAGAAAACGCGATGCGTGCGCATTTGCGCGAGATTCTCGTGTCGCTCGGGCCCGTGGCGCAGCTCAACCCCGACTGGTTCGAGCCGGACGAGCCTGAGGCCGTGAGGTTGATGCTCTAAAGCCCTCGCGCGGACGCGCCGTTGTGCGCGAGGCTTAGTTCCTGAAGCTTGCTTCAAATCGCGCCCAATCATCTGAACGAACGGCGATGAATCGGACATTGCCTTGAAATGCGCGCGTAGTAACGTATGCTCCCTTCGTGTACGCCTGTCTCCTTGGGTAGCGCTGCGAATGTGAGATTGCCCTCGGGTTTGAAGCGGTCACGCAAAAACAGGAGGGCAAGACCATGGCTGCCGACATGTCCGCCAGCGCCACCCGCTGTGGCGATTCCGCGCGTAGCGGGCTGGACCCCGACGCATTGCGGCGTGGCGTGCTCGACAATCTCATCTGCCTGCAGGCTCGGCCGCTCGCCATTGCTACGCCGCACGACTGGTACATGGCGCTTGCCTACAGCGTGCGCGACCGCATGCTGGCGCGCTGGGCCGCCACCATCCAGACCTATGCTGCTCAAGAACTGAGAGTGGCGTGTTACCTCTCTGCAGAGTTCCTGATCGGGCCGCAACTCGGCAACAATCTCGTGAATCTGGGCATCGAGGCCCAAGCGCGTGCTGCCATGCAGTCACTCGGCCAGGATCTCGATGCGCTCATTGCGCTCGAGGAAGAGCCGGGACTCGGCAATGGCGGACTCGGAAGACTCGCTGCCTGCTATCTGGACTCGCTGGCCACGCTCCAGATCCCGTCGGTTGGATACGGCATCCGCTATGAGTTCGGTATCTTCGATCAGGTGATCCGCGACGGCTGGCAGGTGGAGGCCACCGACAAATGGCTGCAGAAGGGCAACCCATGGGAGATCGTGCGTCCCAACGTGAACTACTACGTGCGCTTCGGTGGACACACAGAGAGCGAGAGCGACGCGCAGGGCCGCTATTGCGTGCGCTGGATACCGGCGCACATGGTCAAGGGCGTGGCCTGCGATACACCGATGCTGGGATTCCGGGTCAACACCTGCAACACGCTGCGTCTATGGAAGAGCGAAGCCGTCGAGTCCTTCGATCTGGAGGACTTCAACGCCGGCGACTACTACCAGGCAGTGCAGGAAAAGGTGATATCCGAAACGCTGTCCAAGGTGCTCTATCCCAACGATGAGCCCGAAGCCGGCAAACGGCTGCGTCTCGCGCAACAGTACTTCTTCGTTTCCTGCTCGTTGCAGGACATGCTGCGCCTGCTCGATATCAAGGGCGAACCCATCGCGCGGTTCGCCGACATGTTCACGGTGCAACTGAACGATACGCATCCTTCGATCGCAGTCGCGGAACTGATGCGCCTGCTCGTGGACGAGCGGCGTGTTCCTTGGGACGAAGCCTGGGACCTTACCCGCCGTACTCTGGCCTATACCAACCATACCCTGCTGCCCGAAGCGCTCGAAACCTGGGGGCTGCCGCTTTTTCGCAGCCTGCTGCCGCGCCTGATCGAAATCATCTATGAGATCAACCGCCGTTTCCTCGACGAGGTCCGGCAACGCTATCCCGGCGACGATGCACGCGTCGCGCGCATGTCGATGATCGACGAGGCCGGCGAGAAGAAGGTGCGCATGGCGCATCTGGCGACGGTGGGCTGCCATGCCGTGAACGGTGTGGCGGAGCTTCATTCCGCGCTACTCAAGCAAACGGTGCTGCGCGATTTCGCACAACTGTGGCCCGAGCGCTTCAAAAACGTCACCAATGGCGTGACGCCGCGTCGCTTCATGCTGCTCAGCAATCCAGGACTTGCGCGATTGCTGGACAAGACGGTGGGCGAGGGATGGGCAACCGATCTCACACGGCTTCGCGCCCTCGAATCGCGTGCCGACGACCCGGACTTCCTCGACCAATGGCGCAACGTCAAGCATGCGAACAAGGCGCTTCTCGCGCAGCACATCCGAAGCACGACAGGCGTCGAAGTGGACCCTGCCGCGTTGTTCGACATCCAGGTCAAACGCATTCACGAGTACAAGCGCCAGCACCTGAACGCGCTGTATATCGTGACGCTGTATCAGCGCCTGCGCCGTGACCCGCAACTCGCTGTCGCGCCGCGCTGCTTCGTCTTCGGCGGAAAAGCGGCGCCGGGGTATGCGATGGCCAAGCTCATCATTCGCCTGATCAACGGCGTGGCCGAAGTCGTGAACAACGACCCGTCGATAAACGGACGGCTCAAAGTGGTGTTCTACCCGGACTTCAATGTGAAGAACGCGCAGTTCATCTATCCCGCAGCGGACCTGTCCGAGCAGATCTCGACGGCGGGCAAGGAGGCATCGGGTACGGGTAACATGAAATTCATGATGAACGGCGCACTGACCATCGGAACACTCGACGGCGCGAACATCGAAATCCGGCAGGAGGTCGGTGAGGAGAACTTTTTCCTGTTCGGCCTGAGCGACGCTCAAGTGGAGCAGCTCCGTCGCGATGGTTATCGTGCGGCAGAGTTCGCGGCTGGCAATGGCGAATTGCGCGACGCACTGGATCTGATCGCCAGCGGGCATTTCTCGCGAGGCGATCGGGCTATGTTCCGGCCGCTCGTCGACAATCTGCTGCACGCCGATCCATTTTTCGTGCTGGCGGACTACGCGGACTACGTGGCGTGTCAGGAGCGTGTGAACGATGCATGGCACGACGTGCGGCGCTGGACTCGAATGTCCATCCTCAACACCGCACGCTCGGGCAAGTTCTCCTCGGATCGCGCGATCGGTGAGTACTGCAACGAGATATGGAAGATCAGCCCAATGAGTGTCGCCCTTTAGCGACGCTGAGTCACTCGACGTGACTGTGCTTCGCGCACTTCAACCCGGTGAACCCATGGACGATTGCTGGTAGTTCTGGATTCCGACCTTATCGATCAAGCCGATCTGTATTTCGAGCCAGTCGATATGATCTTCAGTGTCATCGAGTATGTCGGAAAAGATCATTCGCGATACGTAGTCCTTGACCGATTCACAGTAAGCGATCGCCTCTTTGCAATGAGCCTGGGCGGACTGTTCGAGTTTGAGATCGCATTGAAGGACTTCGAGCGTATCTTCGCCGACGAGTAGCTTGGCCAGGTCCTGCAAATTCGGTAAGCCGTCCAGCATGAAGATGCGTTCTATCAGCTTGTCGGCATGCTTCATTTCCTCGATCGATTCGTCATATTCGTGCTTGCCGAGCGCTTCCAGGCCCCAGTGCTTGTAGAGGCGTGCATGCAGAAAGTACTGGTTGATGGCCGTCAATTCGTACTTCAGTTCGGCATTCAGATATTCAATGACTTTTGGATCGGCTTGCATGACTGCTCCCGGGATTCCTCAGAGTTCCATACAGGATAGACCGCTCGCGTGAGCAGGGCGGTAACGAGACAGGGAGCGCAAATAATTCTCTTTCTGCGGACCGTCCTTATCGTCTGCAGAAATCTCTATTCCCTCGCCACTTACAAGCGCAGTATCTTGCGCGGCAACGTCATCAAGAATGACGCATTTAACTCAACAAAAAACCTTGCATTCTTCGCTGGAAAAACTATTTTCAAATAACAAAACGATTCTTGGCTCGGCAACGGAGGAGACCCATGCCGGCTACCCGTATGATGATTGCGCGTCGCGCCGGCGTGAGCGTCGCCACGGTCGATCGTGTGCTGCGCGACGATCAGGGCGTGCGCCCGGAGACAGCCGAACGCGTTCATCTCGCGCTCGCGACATTGCGCGACGAGCGTGCAAGTCGTGGTCGTCCGGCAAAAGCCACGTCTTTTCGGGTTGCATTCGTTCTGCCGCAAATCAATTCCCGCTTTCTCGACCAGGCCGAGCGCGATATCGCGCTGTCAGCGAGCTTTTTCCGCGAGCATCGCATCGTCCCGTCGTTTTATCGGTGCGACCTGTCGAACCAGCGCGATGCGGCATCCTTTGCCCAGCAAATGACGGACTACGATGCGCTCGTGCTCGTGCCGCTCGATTACCCGTGGGTCGTTCGCCTGATCCAGGACATGACGGACGCCAACATGCCCGTCGTCACCGTCTTTTCCGATTTACCGTCGAGTGCGCGCGCGGCTTATGTCGGTGTCGATAACCGCATCGCGGGACGGACGGCCGGGCTGCTGATGGGTCGCTTCGTCGGATCTCGCATCGGTACCGTCGCGGTGCTGTCCGCGTCGTCACGGTTGCACGATCAACTGGAGCGCCGCACAGGTTTCTCGCAGGTTCTCGAAGAAGATTTTCGCAACCTGCGCTGGGTCACCGAACCCGATTTCGCCGAAGACGACGATAGCGCCGGACTCGCTGTTCAAGGCCTGATTGCAGGACACCCGGATCTGGTCGGCGTGTATGTGACAGGCGGCGGCATTTCCGGCATTGCGTCCGCATTGCAGGAATCGGGCGACAAGGCGCGCGTCATTCTGATCGGCCACGAATGTACGGCCGAGACGCGCGTGCAATTGTCCGAGCGCGCCATCGACGTGATCCTCGATCAGGATGTGCGCGGCATCGTCCATTGGGCGGGCCTCGCAGCCATCAATTTTCTGAACGATGTGCGGGGCGTGCTCAACATCCCGACGCCCGAAACCCGGATTTATCTTCGTGAGAATGCGCATGCCTGACGCTCGCGACACGCGGACCGCTTTCTGAATCCGCCAGAGCCCTTATACGGCGTCCGGCGCATGGACGCTGTCTGTCATCAGGTTGGAGACCCGAGAAAGACAAGGAGAAGACACATGTTACGTCTTACGTCAGCAAGGGTAGTCGCGGCGGTCCTCGCATCATTGGGACTTTGCCTGGGATCGGCGGCGCACGCCCAGGGCAAGCAATTGACATTGTGCTGGGCGGCATGGGACCCCGCCAATGCACTCGTCGAATTATCGAAGGACTTTACGGCCAAAACCGGCATTGCAATGAAATTCGAATTCGTGCCATGGACCAGCTACGCGGACCGCTTCCTCAATGAACTCAATTCACACGGCAAGCTGTGCGATCTGATCATCGGCGACAGCCAGTGGATTGGCGGAGCGGCCGTCAATGGTCACTACGTGAAGCTGAATGATTTCTTCGCGAAGAACAAGATTTCAATGGACGACTTCGTACCGGCAACCGTTGTCGGTTACGCGGAATGGCCGAAGAACACGCCGAACTACTGGGCGTTGCCTGCCATGGCGGACGCGGTGGGCTGGACCTATCGGAAGGACTGGTTTGCACGGCCCGAACTGCGCGCCGAGTTCAAGCAGAAATACAAACGCGAACTCGAACCGCCGACCACGATGGACGAACTCAAGCAAACAGCCGAGTTTTTCCAGGGGCGGAAGATCGATGGAAAGACCGTGTACGGCGTGTATATCTTCACGGAGCGCGGTTCGGAAGGCATCACGATGGGCGTGACGAACATGCTCTACAACTTCGGTTTCGAATACCAGGACCCGAAGAAGCCGTATCACCTCGAAGGCTTTGTGAACTCACCCGGTGCAATCAAGGGGCTGGAGTTCTATAAGGCGCTGTACAAATGCTGCACGGCACCGGGCATGACGAACGCGTACATGCAGGAAGGACTCGACGCGTTCAAGTCCGGTCAGGTCGCGATGCAGATGAACTGGTTCGCGTTCTTCCCGGGACTGTATAAGGACCCGAATGTCGGCGGCGACAAGATCGGCTTCTTCGTCAATCCGAAGGAAACCAAGCAGTTCACGCAACTCGGCGGGCAGGGCATCTCCGTCGTGTCGTACTCGGATCACAAAGCGGACGCGCTCGAATACATCAAATGGTTCGCGCAAGCTGATGTGCAGAAGAAATGGTGGCAACTCGGCGGCTATTCGGCGGCGAAGTCGGTCGTCGATGCACCGGACTTTCCGAAGAGCGCACCGTTCGCGCCGGCTTTCCTGAAGTCGATGTCGATCGTCAAGGACTTCTGGGCGGAGCCCGCCTACGCCGAGCTGCTGCTCGACATGCAGAAGCGCGTGCACGACTATGTGGTGGCCGATAAAGGCACCGCAAAAGAAGCACTCGATCTGCTGGTCAAGGACTGGAACAAGGTCTTCAAGGCGGAAGGGAAGTAGAGACGCGTTAGCAATCAGAGTATCTCGGCTCGCGGGTTAGCG
Source organism: Paraburkholderia largidicola (assembly GCF_013426895.1). NCBI lineage: Bacteria > Pseudomonadati > Pseudomonadota > Betaproteobacteria > Burkholderiales > Burkholderiaceae > Paraburkholderia > Paraburkholderia largidicola. The sequence continues at coordinate 2,596,743 of NZ_AP023175.1, forward strand.
GTAGGGCAACCTCGCTGATCCGCGAAAAGGAGTCGGCATGTTGGCAAACAAGCCTTTTGCTCCGGAAGGGTTACAGGCGAAACGGCCGCCGCGTGCGGCCGCGCGCCAGCGCGGGCTGTCCGACAGGACGATCGCGTGGCTGTTCATTCTTCCGACCATCGTATTGCTGCTCGCGATCAACATCTTTCCGTTGATCTGGGCATTGCGCCTGTCGTTCACGAACTTCAAGTCGAACATGCCCAGCGTGCCCGCGCGCAACGTCGGCATCGACAACTACACGGACATTCTGACCGACGAAGACATCTGGTACGCGATGCAGGTCACCGCGCGCTTCGTATTCTGGTCGGTCGGACTGGAAGTCCTGCTTGGGTTCGGGCTCGCGCTGCTGATCAACCGGCAGTTCAGAGGTCATAGTTTCTGGACCACGCTGATCCTGCTGCCGATGATGTTATCGCCCGCCGTGGTCGGCAACTTCTGGACCTTCCTGCTGCAGCCGCAAACCGGCCTTTTCAACGACATCGTCAGCTTCTTCACGGGCATTCCGCCCAGCTCGTTCCAGATGATCGGCGACGTGCCGCTCGCGCCATGGACCATCGTGATGGTCGATACATGGATGTGGACACCGTACGTGATGCTGATCTGCCTTGCCGGGCTGCGCTCGATTCCCGACTACATCTACGAAGCAGCGGAAGTGGATCGTGCTTCGCCATGGCGCCAGTTCTGGTCGATCACGCTGCCGATGACACTGCCGTTCCTGATGCTGGCGATCCTGTTTCGCGGCATCGAGAACTTCAAGATGTTCGACATGGTGAATTTGCTGACGTCGGGCGGTCCTGGCTCCGTGACGGAAACCGTGTCGATCACGCTCAAGCGCGCCGCGTTCGAGAAGTGGCAGACGGGCTATTCGTCGGCGCTGGCGATCATCCTGTTCGTCGTCGTGTTCGGCGCCGCGAATATCTATGTGAAGGCACTCAACAAGGTGAAACAGCGATGACAGACCTTGCCCTTCAACAATCGGTCGTAGCCGCCACGCCGCGTAGCAAGACGGTTGCCGCCGTCATTGTGATCGCATACGCGCTCATTGCGACCTTGCCAATCGTCTGGATCATTCTGACGAGCTTCAAGACGCAGGAAGATGCGATTGCCTATCCGCCCGTCGTGATGTTTCAACCGTCGATGGAAGGCTATGTGAATCTCTTCACGATCCGCTCGCGGCAGACGCCGGAGTTCATCGCGAGCCTGCCGCCCGCAACGGCCTGGTATGACCGCGACGTGCGCAAACGCAACATGGTGATTGCGGGACCGTCGAAGGTCTTGCCGCGCTTCGTGAACTCGCTGGTAATCGGTTTCGGCTCGACGTTTCTCGCGGTGTTTCTCGGCACGCTCGCCGCCTATGCGTTCTCGCGCTTCAAAGTGCCGCTCGCCGACGACTTGCTGTTCTTCATTCTGTCGACGCGAATGATGCCGCCCATTGCCGTCGCGATTCCGATCTACCTGATGTACCGCGCGCTCGGCCTTGCGGACACGTATCTGGGCATGATCGTGCTTTATACAGCGGTCAACGTATCGCTGGCCGTGTGGCTGCTGAAGGGTTTCATCGACGAGATTCCGCGCGAATACGAAGAGGCCGCGCTCGTGGACGGCTACACCCGCATGCAGGCATTCATCAAGGTCGTGCTGCCGCAAGCGATCACGGGCATTGCCGCCACCGCGATCTTCTGCCTGATCTTCGCGTGGAACGAGTACGCGTTCGCGCTATTGCTGACAAGCGGCGACGCGCAGACGATGCCGCCGTTCATTCCGTTCATCATCGGCGAGGGCGGTCAGGACTGGCCGGCTGTTGCGGCCGCCACCACCCTGTTCGTGCTGCCGATCCTGATCTTCACCGTCGTGCTGCGCAAGCATCTGTTGCGCGGCATTACTTTTGGAGCGGTGCGCAAATGAAAGCCCTACCTGCCACGCCGCGGCGGCGCTTCCTTCGCAGGCGCTACTGGGAAGGCGCATCGATGGCGCTCATCGGTCTGGGCATTGCGATGCTCGTTCAACCGTTCACCGTCGACCTCTATACGTGGTCGTTTCCCGTGATTCTGGTGGGCGCGCTGGCCTTTGTCGTGACGAGCCACTTCCCGGACTGAGCCATGTCGACGATCGTTCTCTCCAATCTCCACAAGCGTTTCGGCGAATTCACCGCCGTGCACGATACGAATCTCACGGTGGGCAATGGCCGTTTCGTGGTGCTGCTCGGACCGTCTGGATGCGGAAAGACCACCACGTTGCGGATGATCGCCGGGCTCGAACTGCCGACGTCGGGCCAGATCCTGATCGACGGCGAAGACGTGACGGCACTGCGAGCCCGTCAGCGCGACATTGCCTTCGTGTTCCAGATGTTCGCGCTCTATCCGCACATGACGGTGCGCAACAACATCGCGTTTCCGCTGAAGAACGAGGGTATCTCGCGACACGAAATAGCGACGCGCGTCGATACGGCTGCGCGCATGCTGCGTATCGAACATCTGCTGGATCGAAAGACGGGCGGGTTGTCGGGCGGCGACCGTCAGCGCGTCGCATTGGGCCGCGCCATCGTGCGTCATCCCAAGGCCTTTCTGATGGACGAACCGCTCGGCACGCTCGACGCGGACTTCCGCGAACTGATGTGCCTCGAGTTGCGCAAGTTGCATAACGCGCTCACGGCGACCACCGTTTATGTCACGCACGACCAGAGCGAAGCGATGGCGATGGCCGACGACATCGTCGTGATGAATCGCGGAGAAGTGCTGCAGTCTGCGTCGCCGCATGAGATCTATCACTTTCCCGCGACGGTGTTCGTCGGCAGCTTCATCGGCAGCCCGCCGATGAATTTTCTGGCGGTGGACGGCGGCGTTCCCGCGGGCGCGGAACAGGTCTCGCTGGGCGGCGCCGTCGTGGCCGTGCCGCGTACCGATGCGTCTGCTGCGAAGGCGCTGGTGGGCGTGCGGCCCGAGCACGTCGTGATCGACGAACGCGGTGCGTTGCGTGGGCGTGTGATCGCCGACGAGTATCTCGGCTCGCATCAGATTCTGGTCGTCGAGACCGCGCTCGGCATCGTGCGTGTGCGGGTCGGGAAGGACGAGGGGCGCGCGGCGGGCTCGCAGGTCGGGCTGTCGTTCCGCAAGGAACGCACGCTGCTGTACGACGCGGACAGCGGCAAGCTGCTGCCCGGCGCGGCGCGCCAGATGGCCTTCAACGGAAACGGAAACGGCAGCGGAGGCGCTTATGTCTGAGATTCGCCTGCACAACGTGACCAAGCGGTTCGGCGATATCGTCGCAGTGAACGATGTGTCGATCGATGTGAACGAGGGCGAGTTCGTCGTGCTGCTCGGGCCGAGCGGCGCAGGCAAGACGACGACATTGCGGCTCATTGCCGGGCTCGAACGGCCCGACGAAGGCGAGATCTTCATCGACGGCGAAGCGGCCACCGACATGCATCCCGCAGACCGCGACGTCGCCTTCATTTTCCAGCAGTATTCGCTCTATCCGCATCTGACGGTGTTCGGCAATCTGGCGTTTCCGTTGCGCTCGCCGCGGCGCCGCACGAGCGAGGCGGACGTCAGCGCGCGCGTGCGGTCGGTCGCGCAGATGCTGCACATCGAGTCGAAACTCGCCAACATGGCGACGCATCTGTCGGGTGGCGAGATGCAGCGGGTTGCGATTGGCCGTGCGCTGGTGCGCGAACCCAAAGTCTTTCTGATGGACGAGCCCCTGTCGTCGCTCGATGCAAAACTGCGCGAGGAACTGCGTATCGAGCTGAAGCGGCTGCATCGCTCCATTGGCGCCACGATCATCTACGTGACGCACGACCAGGTCGAGGCCACGACGCTCGCCGATCGCATCGGCATACTCGAACACGGCCGCATCGTGCAGATGGGCACGCCGCGCGAGGTCTATGGCAACCCCGCTTCGCTCAGCGCGGCGCAACGTCTCGGCTCGCCGCCCATCAACCTGCTGCCGCCCGCGCTGTTCGATCCGGCGGCGATGCCAGCGGGGACCTCGACGGTCGCGATCCGTCCGGAAGACATCGTGCTGCACGGCGCCGATGCCCGCGATGCGCTCAACCTTCGCGTGCTTGAATATTCGCCGCTGCGGCATATGCTGATTCTCGATCGCGAAGGCACCGCGATCGTCGCGACCACGATGACAGAACGCAACTTCACGCCCGGGCAAACGGTCGGCGTGTCACTGCCGCCGCGCAGCCTTCTTTATTTCCGCTCCGACGGCAGGAGGATTCCGGCATGAACGGCAAAACGGTCATGGCGTGCATCGAGGCTGCGCATGCCACGCTAAAGGAACACACTGACGAGATCGCCGCGCTCGATCAGCAGATCGGCGACGGCGATCACATCTTCAACCTGTTGCGCGGCGCCGATGCGCTGCTCGGCATGCGCGCCGATATCGAAGCCGACGCATTCGCACCGGCGCTGGATCTCGCTGCGTCGAAATTGCTGTCGACGGTGGGCGGATCGTCGGGGCCGCTGTTCTATTCGCTGTTGCACGGCATGGCGAAGGCGTCGGCCGAAAGCGGGGACATGGCCAGCGTGCAGGAGGCGGCGCGCATCTTCGCCGCGGGTGTCGATGCCGTGGCGCAGCGCGGCAAGGCCGGTCTCGGCAGCAAGACGATGATGGACGTGCTGATTCCCGTGGCGTCGCGCCTGGGGGAGCTGGCTGACGACGATGCGCCGCCGGAAGTCGTGCTCGACACATTGCCGGAAGTCGCGGAGCAGAGCATGCTCGCCACGCGCGACATGCTCGCGACCAAAGGGCGCGCGTCGTTTCTCGGCGAGCGCTCGCGAGGTCACATCGATCCGGGCGCGCGGTCGAGCCAGTTGATGATCGACGCGGTATGTGCGCGGCTCGCGCAAGACAGAGCGTAGAAGGAGCGGAGACCATGAAGAAATTCATCAATCACGTCGACGACTTTCTGGTCGAGAGCCTGGCTGGATTCGGCGCCGCGCACAGCGATCTCGTCGTGCTCAATCAGGAACCGGTATTCGTGCGGCGCAAGACCCTGAAGCCGGGCAAAGTCGCGCTGATCTCGGGCGGCGGCTCGGGGCACGAACCGCTGCACATCGGCTTCGTCGGTTACGGCATGCTGGACGCCGCCTGTCCCGGCCAGGTCTTCACATCGCCCACCCCCGACCAGATGATGGCGGCCGCTAAGGCCGTCGATACGGGCGCGGGCACGTTGTTCATCGTCAAGAACTATTCGGGCGATCTGATGAACTTCGAAATGGCGTCGGAGATGTCGGAGTTGCCCAATGCGATGGTGCTGATCAACGACGACGTCGCCGTCGAAAATTCCAGCTACACGACGGGGCGGCGCGGCGTGGCGGGTGCCGTGATCGTCGAGAAGCTGGTGGGCAGTCTGGCCGAAAGCGGCGCCGACCTCGAACAATGCAAGGCGTTCGGCGACCGGATCAACAAGCATACGGCGTCGATGGGCGTGGCCTTTTCCAGTTGCACGGTGCCTGCGGCGGGCACGCTCACGTTCAAGATCGGCGACGACGAAATCGAAGTCGGCGTTGGGATCCATGGCGAGCCGGGGCGGCGGCGCGCGCGTTTCGCCGCGGCCGATGCGATTGCGGGGGAACTGCTGACGGCCATTGTCGCGGATCTCAAGCCGCCAGCCGGCGCGGAATTGCTGGTCCTGATCAACGGGCTGGGCGGTACGCCACTCGGCGAACTCTATCTATTGTTCAATTCCACGCGTTTGTGGCTGCAGCAGCGTGATCTGAAGATTGCACGCGTACAGGTCGATTCGCTGACGACTTCGCTCGAAATGGCGGGCGCGTCGATTACGTTGTGCGTGATGAACGACGAAATGCTACGACACTGGGATAGCGCAGTGCACACGCCGTCGTTGAGGTGGGGTATGTAGCGGACGTCGGATGCGGTTCTCCTGTGTGAAGGACACAATGCCCTGAACGCCTCGCTCGCCTGACTGCGCATGAGTTTTTGACATGGTGTGCATGCGCAGATTTCGCTTGTTGCGTGATATTGGCAAACCTACAGTCGGTTGTCGCGCAACGCCTTCGCACCGTGCCGCTGTGTCACGTGAGACAGGCAGTGGACATCGATTGTTCATCAGGAGACCGTCATGCAAGACATCAAACGGGGCAGAAGGCAGGCAATCAAGACGATTGGCGCGGCACTCGCGGCATCGACGTTGCCCATGCCTTTCATCAACGTGCGCGCCCAGCAGCAACAGAATTTCTCCGGAAAGACCCTGCGTCTCCTCACCTGGTCCGACGATACGGGCACCGCCGCGCTGCGCAACATCGCCGCGACCTTCACCGCGAAGACGGGGGCGAAAGTGATCGCCGACCGCGCTGACGGGACGTCCGGCATGGTCGCGAAGGTCAAGGCAGCAGGCGACCGTCCCACGTACGACGTGATCACGCTGGCAGGCGTCGGCGCGGCCGGTCTCGGCGACGCAGGCCTGCTCGTCAAGCCGGATCTGGACAAACTGCCGAACCTGAAAGACGTGTCGCCGCAATACCGCACCGGGGCGAACGGCTTCGGCGTCGGTTATCTGCTCTGGTCGGATGGGCTGATTTACAACACGTCGACGGTCAAGACGGCGCCCGACTCGTACGAAGCGCTGTGGGACCCGAAATACGCGGGACGCCTGTTCCTGCCGCCGCCCGAGTGGGCCGAGGCAGTCGATCTCGCGATCATCGCGGCGAAACTCGCGGGCGGTTCGCAGCAGAACATCGATCCGGGTTTCAAGAAGCTTGCGCTACTGAAAGATCATGTGATGACGCTCGGTGAAAACCCGAATCAGGTTGCCGATCTGTTTCGCACCGGCTCGCTCGATATCGGCGGCATTTATTCACCCGCGTTTTTCCCCGCTCAGATCCGCAAGCCGGAGTACAAGATGGGCGTGACGTACGGGATGAAGGAAGGCTTCGCGACGCAACTCATGTTCACCGTCATTCCGAAGTCGCATCCGGGCGATGCCGATCTGATCCACGCGTTCATCAACCATTCGCTCGATGCAGGTGTGCAGGGCCGCATGGCCGCCGACGTCCTGAATGGCCCGGTCAATTCGAAGGCCATGATTCCCGCCGAGAGCAGCGCCTATGTGCCGAGCCCGAAGCAGATCGCCGAAAAAGCGGTGCTGCATGACGACAAGGCACTCGCGGCCGTGCAGCCCGCATGGATCAAGCGCTACACGGAGATCTTCTCGGCATGAACGGCATGCCCGCGCTCTTTTCGCGGCGCGGGCGCGCTGACGTCGCGCCGGCTGGGTCGACGGGCGTGCCCGGCGGGCACGCCGCGAGCGCTGCCGATGCCGCGTCCGCGCGCGCGAGGCCGTGGCTGCTGCTTGCGCCGATTCTCGTGTTTCTCGCCGTGCTCGCCGCAGCCGCGCTGGTCGTGGTGCGAATGAGCTTCGGTGTCTCAGGGAACGAGTGGCGCGCGTACACGCTGCACAACTATGTCGAACTCGCCGACAGCTACTTCGTCAAGTCGCTGTGGCTGACGCTGCGGCTCGCTTTTCAAAGCATGGTGTGCGCGGTGCTGCTCGCCATGCCCGTTGCGCTTGCGATGGCGCGCACCGAGTCGCGCTTCGTGCGGCGCCTGCTGCTTGCGGGCGTGCTGCTGCCGCTGCTCGTCAATCTGCTGTTGCAGGGCTACGGGTGGCTCGTGATTCTCGGTCCCGCCGGGTTACTCAACCATGCGCTGCTCGGCAGCGGTCTCGTGTCGCGTCCCGTCATGTGGCTCTATCGCGAACATGGCGTATTGCTCGGTCTGATCCAGACCGCGTTTCCGCTGGCCGTGCTGCCGATGTCGAGCGCGATGCGTGCGATTTCCGTTTCGTATGAAGAGGCCGCGGCGACGCTCGGCGCGACGCGCTGGCAAACCATGCGCGACATCGTGCTGCCGCTCGCGATGCCCGGCATCGTTTCCGGCGCGCTGCTCGTGTTCGCCTATAACGCAAGTGCGTTCGCGGTGCCGCTGCTGCTCGGCGGGCGGCGCGTCCCGATGCTCGCGGTGCTGGTCCACGACCAGGTCTCACCGCTGCTGAACTGGCCTGCGGCGTCGGCATCGGGCGTCGTGCTGATGGTCGCCACGCTTTCGTTGATGGCGCTGTCGCAATGGCTGCTGCGCCGCATGCGGCGTCTGGAGGGTTCTGCCTGATGAGTACGCAAGGTGTGTTACCGCGCCGGCCGTTGGGCGCGCTGAGACCATCCTCGACGATGCCGGGCCGGCTTGGCAAGATGGCGGCTCTGTCGGCTGCGATCGTGCTGTTTCTGGCGGCGCTTCCCATTCTGACGATGATCGCGATGTCGTTCAGCGCGGCCGATACGCTCGAATTTCCGCCGCAGGCGTACAGCTTGCGGTGGTACCGCGCGGCATGGCACACGTTCGTTTCGCCTGATGCCAGCGATGCGCTGTCGATGGGCGCGGCGCTCGGCACGAGCCTGCTCGTCGCCGTATCGACGATGATCATTGCGACGCTCGTATCCGTGCCCGCTGCGTACGCGTTGAGCCGCTACCGTTTTCGCGGTAAGCGGCTGGTCGAACAACTGGTCGCGCTGCCGCTCGTCTATCCGCTCGTCATGCTGGGACTGTCGTTGCTGCTGGTGTTCAACGTTCTGCCTGTCGAACTCGGCGTGTTCCGGCTGATCATCGCTCACGTGATTCTCGCGTTGCCGTTCACGGTGAAGAATTGCGCGGCTTCCGTTGCGTCGATCGGGCCGGAGTTCGAAGAGGCGGCATACGTGATGGGCGCGAGCCCGCGACGCGCGCTCGTCGATGTCGTGTTGCCGCTGATGCGGCCGGGCATTCTCGCTGGCATGCTGTTCGCGTTCATCATCTCGTTCAACGAATTCACGGTGACGTTCTTTCTATATGGCATCGACACGATGACACTGCCTGTATGGCTGTATAGCCGCACGGTGTCTTCACTCGATCCGACCGTGTTTTCGTTCGCGGTGTTCGTCGTCGCAATCGACTTTGCGCTGATCTGGCTGCTCGAAAAGCTGGTGGGCGACAAAGGGATCGCGCTGTGATCCCATTCATCGCGCCTTGCCGCGAAACGGACTGGAAACTGTCATGACTCATCTCACGCTGCAGGCCGTCACGAAACGCTTCGGTGCCGCGCAGGCGGTCGACAACGTCGACCTCGCCATTCCAGAAGGCAAGCTGGTGTGTTTTCTCGGCCCATCGGGTTGCGGCAAGACCACGCTGTTGCGGATGATCGCCGGGCTCGAACAGCCGACGTCGGGAGCGGTGATGTTCGCCGGTCGCGATATTACGCACCTGAGCGCGAACCGGCGTGATTTCGGCATGGTGTTCCAGTCGCTCGCACTGTTCCCGCATATGACCGTCGCGGAGAACATTGCGTATCCGCTCAAGTTGCGCAAGACGGGCAAGAGCGAGCAGGCGAAGCGGGTTGCCGAGCTGCTCGAACTGATCCAGTTGCCGCATATGGCCGGGCGGGCCGTCACCCAGCTTTCCGGTGGGCAGCGGCAGCGCGTGGCAATCGCCCGTGCGATTGCGACCTCGCCGAAGCTGCTGTTGCTCGACGAGCCGCTGTCGGCGCTCGATGCAAAGTTGCGCGAGGCGATGCAGATCGAAATTCGCCTGCTGCAGCAGCGGCTGGGCATCACGACGATCATGGTCACGCACGATCAGCGCGAAGCAATGACCATGGCCGACCTCATCGTCGTGATGGAGAAAGGCCGGATCGCGCAGGTCGGCAAGCCGCTCGATATCTACCGCGACCCGGTCAGCGAGTTCGTGGCCGACTTCATCGGCCTTGGCAACATCTTGCCCGTGACGAACGACGAGAGCGGTAAAGTGCGCCTGCCAGGCGGGCAGCAGATCGTCGTCGCCAATACGGCGCCGATGTCCGTCGCGTCCGGCGATATCCGTCTTCTGATCCGGCCGGAAGATGTGCATATTCAGTTGGGCGTCGACCAGGCCGTCCACGATACGAACAGCGTCCGGGGCACGGTACGGTTCATTCGCGATGTCGGCGCTTCGCTCGAAGCGACGATCGAATGCGCAGGCTTTACGCTGACTGCTGCGACCACACCGCGCGAAGTGCCGGGACTTGCACCCGGCGTGCCGGTGCTTGCGGGGTTGCCGGCGCATGCGTGCAAGCTCATCTCTGCGCATGGGGTGCGCGCTTCGGCCTGATGCGGTTTCGCGTCAGGCTGGTTGCGGTAGACATGCTGCCTGCAACCGTTCTTCTGGTATCCCACTCTTAGCGGTTCTGCGCGTTGAAGCGCGGGGAACCGATTCAAATCCGCGACACGGCCCCAGCGGGGGCACGCTGTTTGCGCGCCTTCTTCGCGCGATGCATCCACGCGCTGTCATTGCACGTATAACCTGTCGATAACGCATTTGCTGATTTACGTTAGGAGCTTTTGATGTCTCCTGCTGCCGCAGCGTCGATCGCGTTCGTAGTACTCGTCGCGTTATTTGCTGCTTTCTGGGCGTGGCAACTGAAGAGCGCGAACGCGGGGATGATCGATCCGATATGGGCTTTCTCACTGGGTGCCATTGCAGTGTTCTACGGCATGGCGAGCCACGGCGATCCGCTTGTCCGTGCGCTCGTTGCGGCGGGAGGCGGTATCTGGGGCGTGCGCCTTGGCTGGCATTTGTGGCGGCGTAACGCGGGCAAAAGCGAGGACCCGCGTTATCACCGCTTCCGCAAGCAATGGGGCGCGGCCGCGGGACGAAAGATGTTCTGGTTCCTCGAATTTCAGACGCTCATTTCGATGGTGCTGTCATTGGCGTTCGCCGTGCCCGCGTGGCGTGCAGAGCCGCCTTCCGCTGTATGGGTCGCGATTGCGGTGTCGATCTGGCTGGTGTCGGTAGCCGGCGAAGCCGTGGCGGACAGCCAGCTCCGGCGCTTCGTCGCCGATCCTGCGAATCGAGGCAAAGTGTGCCGTGTCGGCCTGTGGCGCTATTCGCGGCACCCGAATTATTTCTTCGAGTGTTTGCACTGGGTGGCGTATATCGCGCTGTCGATCGGTTCGCCCTGGGCGTGGTTGACGCTGCTCCCGCCCGTGCTGATGGCATGGCTGCTGATGAAGCTCTCCGGCGTGCCGATGATCGAAGCGCATCTGGTCCATTCGCGTCCGGGTTACGCCGAGTACATGCGCGAGACCAGCGCGTTGATACCGTGGCCGCCGCGACGCGGCTGACGCCTGCGACGCTTTCAATACACCCGAACGGTGACCGCCATGACATTTACGGCAACTCAGCCTTCGATGGGTAACCCGCTTCGTGCGAAAGAAGACTGGCTCATCCATGCATGCGAACGCGGATGGATACCGGATCGCGCGATCCGCTTTGGCATGCGCCGTCTGATGCGGCAACGTCTGATCGAAGAAGGCGCATCGGACGGCGAGCTGCGTTCGCAACGATTCAATTCGCTACGGGATGAGTTGCGCGCGAGTCCTATCGCGATCGAAACGGATGCCGCAAACACGCAACACTACGAATTGCCCCCATCGTTCTTCGAGGAGCATCTCGGGCCGCACCTGAAGTATTCGTGCTGCCTGTATCCACGCGGCGACGAGACGCTCGGGCAGGCGGAAGAGGCGATGCTCGCGCTCTGCGCGGAACGGGCACAAATCGAAGACGGGCAGACCATACTCGATCTCGGTTGCGGCTGGGGCGCGCTGGCGTTGTGGCTGGCCATGCATTATCCGAATGCACGCATCGTCGCTTTGTCGAATTCGCGCAGCCAGCGCGAATTTATCGAGGCGCGTGCAGCGTCGGCGGGCGTGACGAATCTGCGCGTCGTGACGGGTAACGTTGCCCAGTTCGATTTCGAAAGTGAATTATCCGCCGGCTATTTCGACCGCGTGCTGTCGGTCGAGATGTTCGAGCATATGAAGAACTACGGCCTGCTGCTGGAACGCGTTGCGAACTGGATGCGCCCCAATGGAAAACTCTTCGCCCATATTTTCGCGCATCGAACACTCGCTTATCACTTTCAGACCCGGGACTCGACGGACTGGATGTCGAAGTACTTTTTTACCGGCGGCACGATGCCTTCGGAAGCCTTGTTGCTGCACTTTCAGAACGACCTCCGGATCGACCGGCAGTGGTGGATAAGCGGCGCGCACTACGCGCGCACGGCGGAGCAATGGCTTGCGAATCTCGATACGGCACGGGAGCGCGTCATGCCAGAACTGATCCTGACATACGGAGAGCGTGACGCGCGACTCTGGTTCCAGCGCTGGCGTATGTTCTACATGGCGGTGGCAGAACTCTTTGGTTATGCGCAGGGCAATGAATGGGGCATTGCGCACTATCTGTTCGACAAGCGGTGATGTGATGAAAGCGACACGCATTGCTCTGGCACTGGCCGCCGTCGCGGCGACGGCCATTCTGATATCGGCGTGCTCGCAGTCGCCGCCTAATCCCAATCCGCGCGCAGACGTACCACTCAAGCCCGCGAGCGTCGATCTGCCGCGCTATATGGGCCGCTGGTACGTCATCGCGATCATTCCGTATTTCCTTGAGAACAAGTACGTGGGCAGTTATGCGGAATGGTCGCTGCGCGAAGACGGAAAGATCGACGACCGCTACACCGCGCACAAGAGAACATTCGACGCGTCGCCGTCGAAGTTTCATTTCGTCGACAGCGTCGTGCCGGGCAGCGGAAACGGCGAGTGGAAGGTACGTATATTCTGGCCGGTTCATGTGACGCAACTGACGCTCTATGTCGACGACGAATACCGCTACACGCTGCTCGGTGTCGGCGACAAGAGCCTCGGCTGGATTTTCTCCCGAGAGCCGGATATGAGCGACGATGTTTATCGTTCGTTGCTCGCGCGATTCGATACGATGGGCTTCGACGCGTCGCGCTTTCGCCGCGTGCCGCAACATCCGCAGCAGATCGGCCAGCCAGGGTTTCTGTCGCAAGACGAATGACAGCCGGTTCGGGGCGCGTGTTCGACGATCACGCGCCCGTCACGGCATGGCAGTGAGGACGAATTGCCTGACGTCCGTGCGCCGTTCGGCGAAGCCCGCTTCGCAATACGCAAAGTAGAGCCGCCACGTGCGTATGAACAGATCGTCGAAACCGAGTGCCCGCACGGCGTCGAGATTCTCCTCGAAGCGTGCGTGCCAGCACTGCAATGTGCGCGCATAGTCGAGGCCGAACGATTGCGACTCGATGCATGCCATACCTGCGTGCCTTGCCGTAGCGCGAAAGCGTTCGGCGCCCGGCAGCATACCGCCCGGGAAAATGTACTCGCGGATGAAATCACTCGAGGCCCGGTACTCGGCAAAGCGCGAGTCGTCCATCGTGATCGACTGGACGAGCGCGCGTGCGCCGGGCTTCAGCATGCGCGCGAGGACAGCGAAAAACGTAGGCCAGTAGCGCTCTCCGACGGCTTCGAACATTTCGACCGACACCACCGCATCATAGATGCCCCGCAGATCGCGATAGTCGCGCAATTCGATCGTCACGAGATCGTTGAGCCCGGCTTGTGCCACGCGTTCGCGTGTCCATTCGTACTGCGCAGGCGAGATCGTCACGCCATGCACATGGATGCCCTGGCGCGCCGCGTGTAGCGCAAAGCCGCCCCAGCCGCAGCCGATCTCCAGCACGCGCATGCCGGCCCGCAACTGCAACACATCGACGATGCGCTGAAACTTGGCTGCCTGAGCGTCTTCGAGCGAACGGCTGGCATCGCCCTCGAACAATGCGCTCGAATAGGTCATCGTCGGGTCGAGCCAGAGTGCGTAAAACGGATTGCCCAAATCGTAGTGCGCGTGCACGTTGCGCTGGCTGCGCCGACGCGTGTTGGGACGCAGCCAGTGGCGCAATCCATAAAGCAGACGCGCAGGGGCGCTGCCCGATATGGTGCGCGGCAATGCGGATTCATTGCGAATGGCGAGGCGCGCCAGCGCCACGATGTCAGGCGTATCGACCCACCGCGCGCGGTACGCTTCGGCAAATCCGATGTCGCCCGCCTGCAGGATCGCGCGGCACGCCCGCCAGTCGTGCACGATGAGTTGCGCGCCGGGATGGGCATGGGGATCGCCGTACACGCGTTGCTGGCCGCCGGGCGTCGTCAGGACGAGATGGCCGACGCGCAAACGGTCCAGCAGCGCGAGAAACAGGCGGGCGAACAGGGGCGCTCCGCCGGCGGCATAGAAGGCGCGTGAGAACGTCATGGTCACGATTCCTCGTTGATCGTTGTTGGATGTGTGTGAGTCGAGGGCGGCTGGCTGCCGTAGAACGGCACTTTCTTGAGCCACAGGCGCAGCGCCTGCCAGTGAATGCGTGCGATGACGCCGACCGTGAGCAGCGGTTGCCGCATGAGTGCGCGCAGCGCGTGCCCGCGAGTGAGCGGGCGCTTCGCGAGCGAGATGGCGGTGCGGATCAGGAGCCCTTGCGCGTCGTAATAGTCGATGAAAATCGAAGATCGGCGCTCGCTTTCGTGGATACGGAATGCGTAATGTCCTTCGACGCCGCAAAACGGCGATACGTGTAGCTTCTTAATGCAGTGAAGATGGGTGTGCGCGTCGATGGGTCCGTTGTCGCCCGCTTTGAGCAGATAGGCGTGACGTTGCCCGAACGTGTTGCGCACTTCAGCGAGCAACGCGCGCAGATTGCCGTCGCGGTCGTGACAGAGCCAGAAGCTGACGGGGTTGAACGCGTAGCCGAATACGCGCGGGCAGGTCTGCAGCCAGATGGCGCCGCCGTCGAGGTCGATGCCCGCGTCTGCGAGTTTGCCGCGTATCCACAGGAGCGGATCGGTGCCGTCGCATGCGCCGTAGTCGCGCATGCGCAGGCTCAACGGCCGCAGCCGGTCGATGCCTAGCCACCAGCTATCCAGCTCATGAAGCCTTGCCAGATCGCAACGGACGCAGAACACGGGATAGACGAAGCGATGATGCGCGGGGCGCAGCCGCTCGTGCATCACGCGCCCGGACAACAGCCATCCAGCGCTATCGGATGAATGGTCGCTCATCGTACGCACCACGACGGTTCGACGCCGAAGTCGCGGGCAATGCGCAGCGCCGATTTCAGCCCGTCTTCATGAAAGCCATACCCTGTCCACGCGCCCGCAAACCATGTGCGTCTCGTGCGCTGTATCGAAGGAAGGCGGCTTTGCGCTGCGACGGCCGCGCTGTCGAGCAGTGGATGGTCGTAGTTGAAGCGCTTCAATACCGATTCGGGCGAGGGCGGCCGCGACGGATTGAGTGTCACGATCACCGGCCTCTGGAAGGGCAAAGGTTGCAGGCGGTTGATCAGATAGCTCACGCAGACCGGATGCGTGCCGTCCACACCATGCGACGACACGTAGTTCCACGCGGACCATATCCGCTCGCGACGCGGAAGCAAGGCCAGATCGGTATGTAGCCACGCGATATTGGGTTGATAGCGGATCGCGCCGAGCACGTGGCGTTCGTCGGGCTCGGGGTCGGCGAGCATGCGCAGACTGTCGGGTGCGTGCGTGGCGAGAATCACCGCGTCGAAGCGCTCGCAGCCGGATACGCTCGTTACGTGAACGCCGCCTTGCTCGCGGCGTACTGCGAGGACAGGCTCGTTCGTGCGCACGTCGTCGAGTGTGGCGATGATCCGGCGCACGTATTCGCGTGCACCGCCTTCCACCGTTTTCCAGCGGGGGCGGCGATTCACCTGCAACAGCGCATGGTTGAGACAGAAGCGCAGAAAGGTCTCGGCAGGGAAACGCAGCACGTCAGAGGTTGCGCACGACCAGATGGCGGCGGCCATCGGCAACAGATAGTGTTGTCTGAACGGATCGCCGTAGCGGCCCGCCGTCAACAGGTCGCCAACGGAGTATCCGCTGGCCGATGCCGCCTCGAGATGCCTTTCAGCCGCGGAATTGAAACGCACGATATCGCGCAACATGCCGAGAAAGCTGGGCGAAAGCAGATTGTGCCGTTGGGCGAAGACGGTGTTCAGACTGGTGCCGGCCCATTCGAGTCGTCCGTGGTCGAGCGAGACGGAAAATGTCATGTCGCTTTCGTGTGACGTGACACCTAGCTCGTTGAAGAGCGCGATCAGGTTGGGATAAGTGCGATCGTTGAAGACGACAAAGCCCGTATCGACGGGATGGGTGAGGCCGTCCAGTTCGACGTCGACCGTGTTGGTGTGGCCGCCGGCGTAAGCGGCGGCTTCGTAAAGCGTCACGCGATGGCGACGCGCCAGCAGATACGCACTCGCAAGTCCAGCGATGCCGGAGCCGATGACAGCAACACGGCTCCCCGGCGGAACGGGATGAGTTTCCGTCTGCACATCCATTGCGTGTTCTCCATCGGCGGCGCGTCATTCCTCTTTTACGCACGGCAACAGCAGACGGATGCAGCCATGCGGCGGGGTCCTCCCGGATCTGCCGGCGAAGCATCCGTTGCACGCGAATACCTGCACCGATGCGAACCGCGTCGGGAGCGTGACTTCGCGCGAACGTCCGGATTCCTTGACCCGTAAAAAATATAGCCGGATATGGTGGGCAGAAATGGAACAGGAATGGGACGCCGACAGAGAGTGTCGGGCTCAAGTGTCCGCGTGCGCCTAATAAAGTGGCATCGCAATCTTTTCGTAGATCGTGCGAAATAAGTGCTTGACAGCCCCCTGGGGGTTCCGCATAATTCGGCCTCTCCAAACGACGGAGACGCAGGAAAGCAGCAGAAAACAGCGGCTTTTTAGCGAATGTTCTTTAACAATCAACAGCCGATAAGTGTGGGTGCTCGATGGCGGCGCGCGGTGACTTTCGGGTCACTGAATAGCGAAAGTAATCGAGTCTCACACAGAAGTAATTGAGGAAGGTTTGAGTAATCAGATCTTTCGTCAGTGATTTTGAGTGAGCGACCGGTTCTTAAATGAACCGAAAAACAGTAACAGGTTTGAACTGAAGAGTTTGATCCTGGCTCAGATTGAACGCTGGCGGCATGCCTTACACATGCAAGTCGGACGGCAGCGCGGGGGCAACCCTGGCGGCGAGTGGCGAACGGGTGAGTAATACATCGGAACGTGTCCTGGAGTGGGGGATAGCCCGGCGAAAGCCGGATTAATACCGCATACGCTCTATGGAGGAAAGCGGGGGATCTTCGGACCTCGCGCTCAAGGGGCGGCCGATGGCAGATTAGCTAGTTGGTGGGGTAAAGGCCTACCAAGGCGACGATCTGTAGCTGGTCTGAGAGGACGACCAGCCACACTGGGACTGAGACACGGCCCAGACTCCTACGGGAGGCAGCAGTGGGGAATTTTGGACAATGGGGGCAACCCTGATCCAGCAATGCCGCGTGTGTGAAGAAGGCCTTCGGGTTGTAAAGCACTTTTGTCCGGAAAGAAAACCTCCGTCCTAATACGGTGGGGGGATGACGGTACCGGAAGAATAAGCACCGGCTAACTACGTGCCAGCAGCCGCGGTAATACGTAGGGTGCAAGCGTTAATCGGAATTACTGGGCGTAAAGCGTGCGCAGGCGGTTCGCTAAGACCGATGTGAAATCCCCGGGCTTAACCTGGGAACTGCATTGGTGACTGGCGGGCTAGAGTATGGCAGAGGGGGGTAGAATTCCACGTGTAGCAGTGAAATGCGTAGAGATGTGGAGGAATACCGATGGCGAAGGCAGCCCCCTGGGCCAATACTGACGCTCATGCACGAAAGCGTGGGGAGCAAACAGGATTAGATACCCTGGTAGTCCACGCCCTAAACGATGTCAACTAGTTGTCGGGTCTTCATTGACTTGGTAACGAAGCTAACGCGTGAAGTTGACCGCCTGGGGAGTACGGTCGCAAGATTAAAACTCAAAGGAATTGACGGGGACCCGCACAAGCGGTGGATGATGTGGATTAATTCGATGCAACGCGAAAAACCTTACCTACCCTTGACATGTACGGAATCCTGCTGAGAGGTGGGAGTGCCCGAAAGGGAGCCGTAACACAGGTGCTGCATGGCTGTCGTCAGCTCGTGTCGTGAGATGTTGGGTTAAGTCCCGCAACGAGCGCAACCCTTGTCCCTAGTTGCTACGCAAGAGCACTCTAGGGAGACTGCCGGTGACAAACCGGAGGAAGGTGGGGATGACGTCAAGTCCTCATGGCCCTTATGGGTAGGGCTTCACACGTCATACAATGGTCGGAACAGAGGGTTGCCAAGCCGCGAGGTGGAGCCAATCCCAGAAAACCGATCGTAGTCCGGATCGCAGTCTGCAACTCGACTGCGTGAAGCTGGAATCGCTAGTAATCGCGGATCAGCATGCCGCGGTGAATACGTTCCCGGGTCTTGTACACACCGCCCGTCACACCATGGGAGTGGGTTTTACCAGAAGTGGCTAGTCTAACCGCAAGGAGGACGGTCACCACGGTAGGATTCATGACTGGGGTGAAGTCGTAACAAGGTAGCCGTATCGGAAGGTGCGGCTGGATCACCTCCTTTCCAGAGCTTCGCGTCTCAAAGTTGAGCGCTCACACTTGTCGGCTGTTAATTGAAGACAGGCTCAGGGGTCTGTAGCTCAGTCGGTTAGAGCACCGTCTTGATAAGGCGGGGGTCGATGGTTCGAATCCATCCAGACCCACCATTGCCTTGTCTGGTGTGGCTGCTGATGTAGCTGGCTGGATATGCCCTGTGCGCTGTATGACTGGGGGATTAGCTCAGCTGGGAGAGCACCTGCTTTGCAAGCAGGGGGTCGTCGGTTCGATCCCGTCATCCTCCACCAATTCCCAATGCCTAGCGTTCAGTGCGAACTGAGCATTAAGCATTGGCAATTGAGCCAGTCAGCAAGTGATTTAAGGCATAGCGCCTTATATCGGCTGTCGTTCTTTAACAATCAGGAAGAAGTAGTAAAGAGATTCACGAAAGCGTGCTTAGAGATGGGCGCGTGAGTAGGTGAATCAGGGTTGTGATTGTATCAATGTATTTTTTGAGTTCATCGAAAGACGAACCTGGAATACGGCACAACGCGAATACTCAACCTGTAGCGGATGTTATCCGGTGAGCAATCACTGAGAGACACACCCGTTATAGGGTCAAGCGAACAAGTGCATGTGGTGGATGCCTTGGCGATCACAGGCGATGAAGGACGCGGTAGCCTGCGAAAAGCGGAGGGGAGCTGGCAAACGAGCTTTGATCCTCCGATATCCGAATGGGGAAACCCGGCCCGTATGGGTCATCCATGGCTGAATACATAGGCCATGTGAAGCGAACGCGGTGAACTGAAACATCTAAGTAACCGCAGGAACAGAAATCAACCGAGATTCCCAAAGTAGTGGCGAGCGAAATGGGACCAGCCTGTACTCTTTATCTTCGTTGTTAGCCAAACGCTCTGGAAAGTGCGGCCATAGTGGGTGATAGCCCCGTAGGCGAAAACAGCGAGGAAGAACTAGGTGTACGACAAGTAGGGCGGGACACGTGAAATCCTGTCTGAAGATGGGGGGACCATCCTCCAAGGCTAAATACTCGTGATCGACCGATAGTGAACCAGTACCGTGAGGGAAAGGCGAAAAGAACCCCGGGAGGGGAGTGAAACAGATCCTGAAACCGCATGCATACAAACAGTCGGAGCCTCGCAAGGGGTGACGGCGTACCTTTTGTATAATGGGTCAGCGACTTACATTCAGTGGCGAGCTTAACCGATTAGGGCAGGCGTAGCGAAAGCGAGTCCGAACAGGGCGATTCAGTCGCTGGGTGTAGACCCGAAACCAGGTGATCTATCCATGGCCAGGATGAAGGTGCGGTAACACGTACTGGAGGTCCGAACCCACTAACGTTGAAAAGTTAGGGGATGAGCTGTGGATAGGGGTGAAAGGCTAAACAAACCTGGAAATAGCTGGTTCTCTCCGAAAACTATTTAGGTAGTGCCTCGTGTATCACCTTCGGGGGTAGAGCACTGTCATGGTTGAAGGGTCCATTGCGGATTACTTCGCCATAGCAAACTCCGAATACCGAAGAGTGCAATCACGGGAGACAGACATCGGGTGCTAACGTCCGGTGTCAAGAGGGAAACAACCCAGACCGCCAGCTAAGGTCCCCAAATATGACTAAGTGGGAAACGAAGTGGGAAGGCTAAAACAGTCAGGAGGTTGGCTTAGAAGCAGCCACCCTTTAAAGAAAGCGTAATAGCTCACTGATCGAGTCGTCCTGCGCGGAAGATGTAACGGGGCTAAGTCATATACCGAAGCTGCGGATGCACATTTATGTGCATGGTAGGAGAGCGTTCCGTAAGCCTGCGAAGGTGCGTTGAAAAGCGTGCTGGAGGTATCGGAAGTGCGAATGCTGACATGAGTAGCGATAAAGGGGGTGAAAGGCCCCCTCGCCGTAAGCCCAAGGTTTCCTACGCAACGTTCATCGGCGTAGGGTGAGTCGGCCCCTAAGGCGAGGCAGAAATGCGTAGCTGATGGGAAGCAGGTCAATATTCCTGCACCAGTGTGAAATGCGATGGGGGGACGGATCGCGGAAGGTTGTCCGGGTGTTGGAAGTCCCGGTCGCTGCGTTGGAGAAGGTGCTCTGGCAAATCCGGGCACGGAATTCAAGGGCGTGGCGCGAGCTTCTTCGGAAGCGAAGCAATCGGAAGGGGTTCCAGGAAAAGCCTCTAAGCTTCAGTTTCACATTGACCGTACCGCAAACCGACACAGGTGGGCGAGATGAGTATTCTAAGGCGCTTGAGAGAACTCGGGAGAAGGAACTCGGCAAATTGGTACCGTAACTTCGGGATAAGGTACGCCCCTGTAGCTTGATGCCCCTGCGGGCAAAGGGTGAAGGGGTTGCAATAAACTGGTGGCTGCGACTGTTTAATAAAAACACAGCACTCTGCAAACACGAAAGTGGACGTATAGGGTGTGACGCCTGCCCGGTGCCGGAAGATTAAATGATGGGGTGCAAGCTCTTGATTGAAGTCCCGGTAAACGGCGGCCGTAACTATAACGGTCCTAAGGTAGCGAAATTCCTTGTCGGGTAAGTTCCGACCTGCACGAATGGCGTAACGATGGCCACACTGTCTCCTCCCGAGACTCAGCGAAGTTGAAGTGTTTGTGATGATGCAATCTCCCCGCGGCTAGACGGAAAGACCCCATGAACCTTTACTGTAGCTTTGCATTGGACTTTGAACCGATCTGTGTAGGATAGGTGGGAGGCTATGAAGCGTGAACGCCAGTTTGCGTGGAGCCGTCCTTGAAATACCACCCTGGTTTGTTTGAGGTTCTAACCTTGGCCCGTGATCCGGGTTGGGGACAGTGCATGGTGGGCAGTTTGACTGGGGCGGTCTCCTCCCAAAGTGTAACGGAGGAGTACGAAGGTACGCTAGGTACGGTCGGAAATCGTGCTGATAGTGCAATGGCATAAGCGTGCTTAACTGCGAGACCGACAAGTCGAGCAGGTGCGAAAGCAGGTCATAGTGATCCGGTGGTTCTGTATGGAAGGGCCATCGCTCAACGGATAAAAGGTACTCTGGGGATAACAGGCTGATACCGCCCAAGAGTTCATATCGACGGCGGTGTTTGGCACCTCGATGTCGGCTCATCTCATCCTGGGGCTGTAGCCGGTCCCAAGGGTATGGCTGTTCGCCATTTAAAGAGGTACGTGAGCTGGGTTTAAAACGTCGTGAGACAGTTTGGTCCCTATCTGCCGTGGGCGCTGGATATTTGAAGGGGGCTGCTCCTAGTACGAGAGGACCGGAGTGGACGAACCTCTGGTGTACCGGTTGTCACGCCAGTGGCATCGCCGGGTAGCTATGTTCGGAAGAGATAACCGCTGAAAGCATCTAAGCGGGAAACTCGCCTTGAGATGAGATATCCCCGGGGCTTCGAGCCCCTTGAAGGGTCGTTCAAGACCAGGACGTTGATAGGTCAGGTGTGGAAGCGCAGTAATGCGTTAAGCTAACTGATACTAATTGCCCGTAAGGCTTGATCCTATAACAGGTGTGTCTCGACCAGCGTTAGCGCTTCAGCGCTTACGCTGGTCCGATCCCCGAAGGGGATACTGTGAACCTCCAGAGGAGGTATCAGGACACACAGGTTGAGATCAGTGTTGTGCCAGATTAAACAACACAACCCCCCTCTTTACGCTTCTTCCAGATTGGCTGTGGCGCGCAAAACCGCGACGCAGCAACCCGTCAAAGCCTGATGACCATAGCGAGTCGGTCCCACCCCTTCCCATCCCGAACAGGACCGTGAAACGACTCCACGCCGATGATAGTGCGGATTGCCCGTGTGAAAGTAGGTAATCGTCAGGCTCCCTATATCAACCAAGACCCCGCCCTCAAAAGCGGGGTCTTGGCGTTTGGGGCGCATGTTTTTAATGTCGCGCGCCCGGCGAGGGGCTCAGGCCGAAATGGCCCGCTTCACGATCCCGCATATTCCCCATCAGAACTCGTCGATTCCGGCGAACATTGACGCGCCCATTCACTTCGAGGACGTCATCAGATCCTCTTCAACGAAGCGCAGAATCGCCTCTGTCAGCGCCTCACGCGGATAGGCATTCTGCGTGACGAACAACGCGCCGATCGTGGGATGCGTCCTGGCAATGGGCACGGCGAGCGCCCAGTGATCGGCGTTTACATAGCCAAGAAGAGTACTTCCAGGTATCAACTGATCGTAGAAAATGACCTGACTATCGTTGCGTGAATCGATCCGCGCGAGCTTGTCATAGCTCGATTTTAGAATCGACGAAATCCGTTCCTGCTGCGGGAAGGTCACGAGCGAATAGAAGTGCACCTCGTCCGGAAGCGGATGCTGCGCGAGCCACGCCTTGCGTACGGCGGGCCGCAGGCTCTGCACCGCGCCCCCGTCGCCAGGGGTGCACATCGCCCCCGGGAAGTGCCTCATCAGATCGGCCTGGTACTGCTCCGCGTCGTTCGCGAGTGGCGACCCGCCTACCGCGCCCGCCGCGCTGACGACCGCCGCTATGCGGGCGCGGATCTCCGGGTAGGCCACCACGGCTTCAAGAATGTCGGGCGCGCCCTTCGAATAACCGATCAGCACGACGCGCGGTGCGCCTCCGGGAGGCGGCATGGCCATGATGGCGTCGCGGATCTGCCGCGCGTTATTCGCCGAACCCGACAGCGCATCGACATCGAGCAGCATGCCGTCATAGCCGGACTGGCGCAGATTCGCGACGACCGTGCCTTGCGTATTCAGCCAAGGTTTGAAGCAGTCGTATCCGATCCCGGCGACGACTGCAGCGACCAGGTGCCGTTCCGACGGCTTCAGATCGACGGGCTTGCCGGTGCCGGGCGGCTCGTCGCCTACGCGCGTCAGCGCGTCGTCACAAGGCCGGTAGTCGGGCAATGCGGCGCCGTGCGCTTCGAGGACGGCGCAATAGATCTCGCGGAAGTGCCCACGCTTGTCCAGCACGCCCGCCTGCGATGCCGGAACGAGTGCCAGCGGAGGGGTATCGGTCGAATACGGAACGAGCGGTTTCGTCGCGCATGCGCCGAGCAGCAGAGCGACGCATGCCGCGGTCATGGCTGCTGCCGGGCGAGCGAAGCTCAGGTCACTTGGGTGCATCGCCCGTTTCTCCACGCCGGATCGCTTCGCGTTGCTCGATAAACGGCACCCAGTCGATAAGTTGCACATCCGAGAAACTGAGCGGCCGCGTTGCAAAGAACATCACTGCGCGCAGCCCATCCGTATAGTAGGTTGCGTTGTCGAGCGTCGTCCGGGGCTGCCCGGTCGTTGCCTCGCCGACACCGTACACGAAGCCGAGCTTGTCGAGACCGCCCGAGTACATCAGGTCCTGGATCAGGAAGTTGCGCGCTTCGTCGACGTTGCCTTGCAGGATGAGGTGCGCGTCACCGCGCGGTACGAAGCGTCCGCCAACAGGGCGGCCAACTTGCGCGATATAGACCGGTTGTCCCTGAAAGCGGATCGGCGTGAGCCATCCGCGTATCCAGGTGGCGGGCGCGCCGCCCTGCGCCTGCTTGCGCCCGACGGCATCCGCCTCGCGCCCGAACACTCTCTGCACGGCGTCGGACTCGCGCAAGTCGCGTCGATAGTTGCGCCGCACCATCGCCGCTCCGATGTCGGTAAGCTGGCCGACGAGCACTGCGTTGAGCGGATCGGCATTGGCGGTGCCATCCGCGTTGGTGGCACAGCATGGCAGGCGTTCCAGTGCGGCCCGCAGCGACGCGAGATCCGGGCAGTCCGTGATCGAGGTTTCGGGATACGCGAACAGGAACTGTCCGGGTTGCGTGACTGATGTACCGCCTGGCACGGGCGCAAAGAGCGTGAACGGGATCAGCGTTTGACTACCGAACAGATCGATATTGACGAGCTTGGTCACGCGATCCGGGTTCGTGAACAGTACACCGCTGCGCGTCTCTCCCGGTGGTATCGGGTTTTTGAATCCGAGGTCGGTGAAGTAGTCGTCGATCTGCGTATTCGTTGCGCCGCCAAACAGCTTGTGAAACGACCACGCGACTTCATGCGGCGAGAAGTAGTCCGGATCCGTACCCGAGCGCAGCAGCCATAGCGGCTGCGATGTCCCATTCTGCACTTCGACCCAAACCGACTGCACATGCGTTTTGTCGATATCGACACCGAACATGCGCACGCTGTCTTCACTGCCCAGCACGGCTGCGCTGACGCGCACATCGCGATTGGTGGCGCTTACGGCACGCGTGCGCAATGGGCCGTCGTCGGCATGCGGCGGGGGCTGCCATGTCGAGCAGCCGGCGATGGCAAGCGCAAGGCTCGCCTTGAACATCGTGCGCATCAACGCACGACTTAGGGGGCGCACGGCGTTCATCGTTTGCCCCCGGACGATGTTCCCCTGAACGCGTCATCGGCGACCCAGGGGAATAGCTCGATCTCCGCAAGCGATCTCGGCGCATGGTCGAATACGAGCACCTGGCGATAACCATCCGTGTAGTACGGATCGGTTGTCAGGTTTTCGCGCGGCGCGCTTTGCGGCGCAGCACCCACACCCGCGACGAGACCGAGCTTCACGAGGCTCTGCGAGTAGGCCATGTCTTCCGTTAGCGCCGTGCGCGCCTCGTCCACGTCAGGATCGATCTTGTGCGTCGTGAGCGTCGGCGAATGAACGGTGAGGCGAACACCAATGTCGCGGCTGATCTGTCCGACCCACACGGATTTGCCGTGATAGCGCATGGTGGTGAGCCAGAGCCGCAAATGGTTGCGCTGGTGAATGGTGTCGCGCGCTTTTTGCAGCGCGAGATCCTGTGCGCGGCCGAACAGATAGAGATCGCTCACGGGCGCGTTGACATAGGGTTCGCCGGAGAGCGCGGACGTCACCATCTTCCAGATCGCGCCTGACCACTTCTGCTCGGTCGGACTCCAGCCGCGCCGCACCAGCGCGGGAAAGGCGTCGTCGAGACCGCCCACGATCACCAGGTTGATGGGGTCGCCATTCTTCGAACCGTCCTTGTTGGTGAGGCAGCATGGCAAGGCTTCGAGCGCCGAGCGGAAGGCGTCGTCATCCGTATAGTCGACGACAGGAATGTCCGGGTCAGCTGCGCGCTTGAAAACGTTGCTGGTCTTGTAGTCGGCCTGAAACCCGGGGACGACGGTGAGGATCGAGAACGTCTGGGCCCGCCCGCTTGCGACGAGGTCCACCTCGACCAGCTTCGCGCCTTCACTGAGGTTGGTCAGCACGAAGCCGGATGCCGTCTGGCCGGGCAGAACAGGATTGCGAAAAGCGACTGCATTAAAGCGTTGGTCGAGTGCGCTCTGTTGTTGCTGCGTCGCGTCACTGTCGAATGCTTCGGCTGCTTCTGAAGGCGGAAAGAAGTTTGGATCCAGTCCCGGACTCATCAGGAAATAGCTGCGATGGTCGTTATTCTCGACTTCGATCCAGACAGGCTGAATTTTCTTTTTGGCGAGTTCTGCCTGGTATAGAGAGCGGCTTTCATCCGACGAAAGTACCGCTGTCGACACGCGCAGGTCGCCATTGGCGCGAGAGACAGCGCGGCTCTGGTAATCGCGTCCAGCCGTCGTGGAAGGGGTGTCGGCGCAGCCGACTATCGAGCAGGCCGCGAAAACGATCGTCAGCACTTGCAGTACGATGCGCTTCATTGGAGCACCTCACGACTGCGCGACAGCGGAAAACTGAATTACCGTCCTTGGATGTTTCGGACCTGCCTTCCGAAACGCAAGAAAATTATAGTGCGTCGAATGGATTGCCAGCCACGGAAGTGACAGGACAGCGAGTTTGTCGCACGGGGACACTCAGTAATGCATGGGAACGATTGACGATGCATCTGCGTTCATCGACGGACGCCATAAATACGGCAAACCAGCTTCCTCTAGTACAACATCGAGGCGATGCATTTCTGCACGATTGCGCCGAACACGCATCAACGCAAGATCGGTCACGGCGACGTTGATTCACCGTGCCATTAGCGATACCCTGAAATCGTTCGTGATCGTCGAATGCTGGTCAACCCGGAGATAACCGTTTCGTGAAACGAGCGTGGGCTTTCTCCTGCATCCTCGCCTTGGGCGCGATCCTCAGCGGATGCAACAAGGACGGATCGCAAAATGCCACTCAGAATCCTGACGCATCTGCGAGTCAGGCGCTGCCGCAGCCTGGGCAGGCCGCGAGTGGCACACCCGCTGCATCGGGCGCGCAGGAGCGGAGCACGCCGGCCGCCATCACCAAAGCTCAGTTGCCAGGGGAAGCAGCTGAGACACTGCGTCTGATCAAAGCGGGCGGTCCTTTTCCTTTTGGCGAGGACGGTGTGTTGTTCCGCAACAGCGCGTCTTTGCTGCCGCAGCATCCGCGGGGCTACTACCACGCATACACAGTTCGCACGCCTGGTTCAACGGATCGCGGGCTACGCCGCATCGTATGTGGTGGACCACGCAAGCAAACCACCGACTGCTATTACACCGAGGACTACTACGCCAGTTTCAAACGCATTGCAGAATAATTCGAGCCAATTAAAAACGCCCCAGGCCTCTTGAAGCAGAGTCTGGGGCGTTGCATTTTCAGAGACGGTTCCGCGACCGCACGATCAACGTGCGTCGTTTCGGCATAGCCTTGTGCGGCACGAGGACAGCCCACTCAGCCGCGCACCGAAGCCTTCCGGAGCAGCTTTCGACGAACGTCGTCATCGGGTTCCCGGCTGGGGCCGTCGAGTGCCCCGCACACGTACCCGCCGAGCGAGAACTAATGCCCGAGTGCCTTCCTCAATTCGGCGGTTATTTCCGCTCGCTGACGGGTGGCAGCGCCGACGTGAAAGCCCGCGGCGATGACAAAGAGGATTCCAGCCACTGGCCAGCCATAGATGGCGGCGGCGAAGCCAAGCCAGCATGCTTCGTGAAGCGGGTAGGCGTGGAGTGCCCATAAAAAGCAGGCAACTGGCAACATCAGCAGGAACAGAGCCGACCGATTAAGAAAAGCTCCGACTGCCGCTTTCTTGTGTGTCTCAGATTGCATGCCTGTCTCCATGAGGAATGGCACTGGCTATAGCGTCGCACAGCAGTCATTGCGCGAATACTTGGTGAAATCCCTGACATATGCCAATCCGTCGGGCGATCGTTCCTGGCATCTGCCGTGATGTGAGAGGTTTCCAACGCGCTGCGGCTATGATGCGTGCATATTCTTTACCCCCTGCTATAACCGGTCATGTCGTCAACCATTGAAACTCGCCACGAAAGTCGCCTCGATGCAGGACTGCATGACTTGCGCGTCACGCGTTATGGATTTCTGCTGCTGGACAACTTCTCGCTGATCGCGTTGGGCACCGCCGTGGATCCGTTGCGAATCGCGAACATGCTGATCGAGCGGAAGGTCTACGAGTACCAGCTGATCGGGGCAAGCGACGAATACGTGTGTTCCAGCGATGGGATCCGCGTGATGCCCGACACGTCGATGGCGGAAGCCGGCAAGTTCGACGCCGTCTTCGTCGTCGGGCCCAATCCGATTCCGCGCAAGGGGATCGGCGCTGTGCTGGACTGGTTGCGCTTGCACGCACGCAGTGGGACGGCACTCGGCGGCCTCGACACGGGCAGCTATTTTCTGGCGCGAGCCGGTCTGCTCAACGGCTATCGATGCACGATCCACTGGGAAGATCAGGACGTGTTACTCGAGCAGTTCCCCAAACTCACAGTGTCGAACCGCCTGTATGAGGTCGACCGCGACCGCTATACGTGCAGCGGCGGCGTAGCGCCGCTGGATCTCATGATTCATCTGCTCGGCATGCCGCCCGGAAGCCATTCGCTGGCAGCGCGCGTACTCGAACTGCTGGTCGCGGAGCGGCGCAGTCATGAGCAACGACAGGTCACGTCGCTGCGGCAGTACATCGGTGCCGAGCACGCGAAACTGGATGAAGCGCTGCAGGTCATGGAGAGCAATGTCGAAGAGACCTTGTCGGTAGCGGAGATCGCGTCGTTTCTCGAAGTCTCGCAGCGGCAACTCGAACGCTGGTTTCAGGAGCGGCTAGGCAAGACGCCCGCGCAGGCTTACCTGGAAATTCGCTTGTTGCGCGCGAGGCAGTTGCTCTACCGAACGGCAAAGTCCCTCGAAGAAGTTTGCGCACGCACGGGTTTTACTTCGCTGACGCATTTTGCGACCCGCTACAAGGCGCAGTTTCACATCTCGCCGATGGCGGACCGCAGGCGTTATCAAAAGGCGCTATAAGCCTCTGAAATTCCCCCGTCACGCTCCCTTGTGGTTAACCCTCAATGTCGAAAATGAAGAGTCTGATGTCGTATCGGGAAATATTCTGAATCACCACACTCCTAACATTCGCTCACTTCCACTGCATTTTTCACCGAGGAGTCGAGCGCATGAAACTGGAGAACCTGATCCGGATCGAGAACGGCGAGAAAGTGAAGCACACTTTCTCCGATGCCGAATATGCAGGCCGTCAAGGCAAGCTGCGTGAACTGATGGCGCGCGAGAACATCGACGCCGTATTGTTCACCTCGTATCACAACATCAACTATTACGCGGATTTTCTTTACTGCTCGTTCGGCCGCAAGTACGGGCTGGTCGTGACGGACAGGAAAGTCGTGTCGATCTCGGCGAATATCGATGGCGGACAGCCGTGGCGTCGTACCGTCGGCGACTACAACGTGGTCTATACCGACTGGCAGCGTGACAACTTCTTTCGTGCCGTACAGGGCGAGATCGACAACAAGGGACGCGTGGGCGTCGAGTTCGATCAGATCCCCGTCGAAGTACTGGGCAAACTGAAGGCCGCGCTGTCGTCCGTCGAGTTCGTCGACATCAGCGCGCAGACCATGCGGATGCGCATGATCAAGTCCGCGGAAGAAATCGAAGTGATCAAACACGGCGCGAATGTGTGCGACGTGGGTGGCGCGGCGCTCGCGGCAGCCGTGCACGAAGGCGTGCCTGAGCACGAAGTGGCGCTGGCATCGACGCAGGCCATGGTGCGTGAAATCGCGCGGCGCTTTCCCGATTCGGAACTGATGGATACGTGGACGTGGTTTCAGTCCGGCATCAATACCGACGGCGCACACAACCCTGTGACGACGCGCAAGGTGCAAAAGGGCGACATCCTGAGCCTGAACTGCTTTTCGATGATCGCGGGTTACTACACGGCACTCGAACGCACGATGTTCTTCGATCATTGCCCGGACGAGCATCTGCGGCTCTGGAAGGTGAATGTCGAGGTGCATGAAGCCGGGCTCAAACTCATCAAGCCGGGTGCGCGCTGCTGCGATATCGCGAATGAACTGAACAAGATCTACGCCGAGTATGGCCTGCTCAAATACCGCACGTTCGGCTACGGCCATTCTTTCGGCGTGTTGTCCCACTACTACGGACGCGAAGCCGGCCTCGAATTGCGCGAAGACATCGAGACGGTGCTGGAGCCGAACATGGTCGTCTCAATGGAGCCGATGATCATGTTGCCGGAAGGCCAGCCGGGCGCGGGCGGTTACCGTGAGCACGACATTCTCGTGATCGGCGAGAAGGGCGCGACCAACATCACCGGTTTTCCGTATGGGCCGGACCACAACATCATCGCGGCCTGAAGGCCAGTAGCGCGAAGCCCTGCGGCGTATGCCGCAGGCGATCAAACATGGCAGGAGGCTTCACTGATGTTTTCAAAAGAACAGACGATCGCAGGCTTCGATCCCGAACTGTCGAATGCGATGCTGCTCGAGCGGCAACGGCAGGAAGATCATATCGAGCTGATCGCATCGGAAAACTACACGAGCCCGCGCGTGCTCGAAGCACAGGGTTCGGTGCTGACCAACAAGTACGCGGAAGGGTATCCAGGCAAGCGCTATTACGGCGGCTGCGAGCATGTGGACGTGGTCGAGTCACTCGCCATTGACCGCGCCAGGCAGCTTTTCGGCGCAGCGTATGCGAACGTTCAACCGCACAGCGGCTCACAGGCCAACGCAGCCGTGTATCTGGCCTTGCTCGCACCGGGCGACACCATTCTCGGCATGAGCCTCGCGCACGGCGGTCATCTGACGCACGGTGCGAAAGTGTCGTTTTCGGGCAAGGTGTTCAATGCGGTGCAATACGGCGTCGATGCGTCGACCGGCTTGATCGATTACGACGAAGTCGAACGGCTCGCGCTCGAGCATCGGCCGAAGATGATCGTCGCGGGCTTTTCGGCGTATTCGCGTGTGCTCGACTTTGCACGCTTTCGTGAAATCGCCGATCGTATCGACGCATATCTATTCGTCGATATGGCGCATGTGGCGGGTCTCGTT
The DNA here is from genome assembly GCF_013426895.1 of Paraburkholderia largidicola. Lineage (NCBI taxonomy): Bacteria > Pseudomonadati > Pseudomonadota > Betaproteobacteria > Burkholderiales > Burkholderiaceae > Paraburkholderia > Paraburkholderia largidicola. The sequence goes on from NZ_AP023175.1 coordinate 2,627,375, forward strand.
GCCGCCGGCCTGTATCCGAATCCCATTCCGTTTGCGGATGTCGTGACGACGACCACGCACAAGACCTTGCGCGGCCCGCGCGGCGGCCTGATTCTCGCGCGCGCAAATGAAGCGATCGAAAAGAAGCTTAATTCGATGGTCTTTCCGGGCACGCAAGGCGGCCCGCTGATGCATGTGATCGCAGCGAAAGCGGTCGCCTTCCGTGAGGCGCTCGGCGCGGAATTCGTTGCCTACCAGAAGCAGACGTTGGCCAATGCGCGCGCGATGGTGGCTGTTTTCATCGAACGCGGCTATAAGATCGTATCGGGCGGCACCGACGATCATCTGTTCCTGGTGGATCTGATCGATAAAGGCATCACAGGCAAGGACGCGGACGCCGCGCTCGGCCGCGCGCACATCACGGTGAACAAGAACGCGGTGCCGAACGATCCACAATCGCCATTCGTGACGAGCGGCATCCGCATCGGCACGCCTGCACTGACCACGCGTGGCTTCGACGAGAACGACGCGAAGCTCACGGCATCGCTCGTATGCGATGTACTCGAACACCTGGGCGATGCGCAGACGGAAGCCCGCGTGCGCGAGCAGGTTGGGCAGCTTTGCGCGCGATTGCCCGTGTATGACCGCTGATGGTTTTGCCGCGACGCCGATGCATCGACCTATAGCGATGAATAGAACCTGCTAACGAGGAGACGTACATGAAGCAAAGCGTGGTAATTGGAGAGCTCGCGGCGCCGGACTACGCGCGCCGTATCGGCGACGGCTGGCCCGTGCTGATCCCCCTCGGCGCACTGGAGCAGCACGGTCCGCACATGTCGATGAACCCCGACGTGCTGCTGCCGACGGCGATCGGCATTGCCGTTGCGCAAAACATCGACGCGCTCGTCGCACCGGCCATCGCCTACGGCTATAAGTCACAGCAAAAGAGTGGCGGCGGCAATCATCTGTGCGGCACCACGAGTCTCGACGGCCATACGTTGTCGTCGACCATCAAGGACATCCTCAAGGAATTCGCGCGGCACGGCGCGCGCAGAATGTGTCTCATCAACGGTCACTTTGAGAACTCGATGTTCGCCGTCGAAGGTATCGACCTTGCGTTGCGCGAGCTGCGCTGGGAGGGCATTGACGACGTTCAGGTGGTGCTGCTGTCGTATTGGGACTTCGTCACCGAGGCGACGATTGCGCGGATCTACCCGGACGGATTTCCGGGCTGGGCCGTCGAGCACGGCGGCGTATTGGAGACGTCGCTGATGTTGCATCTGCATCCGCATCTGGTGGATATGTCGCAGGTGCCCGCGCATGCGGCGGCGACGTTTCCGCCCTACGACGTGTTTCCGCCGATCCCCGAATGGACGCCCGCATCAGGATGTCTTTCGTCCGCGGCGGCCGCCACGGCGGACAAAGGCAAGCTGCTATTCGACGTCTGCGTTGAAGGTATGTCGCAGGCACTGAGCGAGGCGTGGCAAGCCCGCGCCAACGCATCGCTTGCATCGCGAGCCTGAAACCGGGGAAGAGCCATGAGCACGCATGAAAGCAGTCACACGCAACAGGCAGTGGAGGCCGACAAGGCGTGGAGCATCGAGCAGCACGCCATCGATCCCATTCCCCGCAAAGACCGGCATGGCACGCCAGCCGAACTCTTCAAGATGTGGATCGGCGCAAACACGAACTACGTAGTCGTCGTCACGGGCGCGCTGGCGCTCTCGCAGGGGCTGTCGTTATGGCAGGCGTTGCTCGCGATTCTGGTGGGCAATGCATTTGGCTGTTTCGTGCTCGGTCTGACGACCATCATGGGGCCGAAGACGGGCACATCGGGCATCATGACGTCGCGAAGTTCATTCGGGCAGCTTGGTTCTTTTCTGCCGAAAGCCGTCAGTCTGATTTCGGCCTTGAGCTGGTTCTCGATCAACTCCGTCGTCGCGACCCAGGCACTCGAATCGCTGCTGAAAATGGGCGGTTTTCACAGCCACGGCGTGGTGTGGGTCTCGCTTGCGATCATTCTGGCTGCGGAGATCGTGCTGGCGATATTCGGTCACGCCACCATCATTGCGGCAGAAAAATGGATCGCGGTAGTACTTGCGGTCCTGTTTGCGGGACTCGCCGCATTCGTGTTGCCGCATACGAGCCTTGCAATCGCGTCGCAGGTCAATCATGGCGGCGGGTCGTTCAGCACGTGGCTGATCGCAATGGGGATCGTGTTTTCTTACCCGATCGGCTGGGCCAATTTTGCCTCGGACTACAGCCGCTATTTCCCTGCGGAAACGAGCTGGAAGAAGATCGTGCTCGCGGCGGGCGGTGGCCAGTTCGTCGCGCTGGTGTTCTGCGAAGTGATCGGTGTGCTGTTCGCGACGGCGCTCGGTGGCTCGCTCGGCGACGATCCTGTCAGCCAGTTGTCGCGCTTTCTGCCGACGTGGTTCATCGTGCCGTTGCTGTTCGCGATCATTCTCGGCGGCATCGCGGCCAACGTGCCCAACGGCTATACGGCGGGTCTCGGTCTGCTCGCGTTGCGCATTCCGATCAACCGCATTACGTCGCTGGCGATCATCGCATTGTTCACATTGACGTTTCGTATCGTCACGGTGTTCTACGGACAGTTCTTCGACATGTACCAGGTCTTTCTCAACTACATGGTCTTCTGGACTGCGCCTTGGGCCGCGATTGTCGTCGTCGACTACTTCATGCGCGGAGGCCGCTATCGCACCGACGACTGGATGAAGTGGGGCAGTGGCGCGTACTGGTACACGGGCGGGATATTCTGGCCTGGCATCATTGCGTGGGCACTGGGGATCGTCGCGTCGATCGTGTTCTCCAACTCGCCGACCTATGTCAGCCCGTTGATGCGCGACTATCTCGGCTGGGGCGACCTGAGCTTCGAGTTCTCCCTGCTGACGGGCGGTATTGCGTACTTCCTGCTTGCGCGCCGGCATCCGCTCTTTCACACATCGTCGTCTGGGGATCGCCTGCAAGGCGACGTGCACTCCAGCTCGATCTGATCGTATCTGCCAAGGTTGCCCGCTGTATTCGCCGACGTTGCAAAACGTCAGCGGATACAGCGGGCTTTTTGCATGCTGGTCACGGCTGGATCAGGTATACCCTCGATGTCGAAAACAGAAAGTATTGCGTCGAGACGGGAAATGTTCGTTGATATTGGACTCCTACCATGCACTCAAGCAGGCTCGATCGATTGAGGTCCGATCGGACGAGCCGAAGCACCGCGCGAGCGCATGTTGCTGCCTGCGCACCGTTATCGCAACATCAGGTCCGGAGAGAATCAATGAGCACGAGAAGAACCTTGTCGGGCGATTCCGCGAACGGCATCATCGCGCCGTCAGGAGCAAGTGACAGTTCCATGAATGAATCGGTGGACCCGAAACTGCTCAGGCGCGCGGCATGTGCGAGCTTCATCGGCAACTTTGTCGAATGGTTCGATTACGCGTCGTACGGTTATCTCGCGACGATCATTGCCGTGGTGTTCTTTCCGAAGACGGACGGCACCACGGGACTGCTGGCGGCATATGGCGTGTTCGCCATTTCGTTCATCGTGCGGCCGATCGGCGGTATTGTCTGGGGTCACTTCGGCGACAAGGTCGGCCGGCGGACATCGTTATCGCTGTCTATTCTGATCATGTCGTGCTCGACTTTCGTCATTGCACTATTGCCAACCTATGCGCAGGTCGGGGTGTTCGCGCCCGTTCTGCTTCTGGTCGTACGCGTGATTCAGGGCTTTTCGGCCTCGGGCGAATACGCGGGCGCTTCGGCGTTCCTCGCCGAATACGCACCGGCAAAGCGACGTGGCTTCTATACGAGCATCGTACCGGCGAGCACAGCGGCAGGTCTGCTGTTTGGCTCGATTCTCATCGCTGTATTGCATGCCGCGTTGAGCACCGAGCAACTGCATTCGTTCGGATGGCGTTTGCCGTTCCTGCTGGCAGCACCGTTTGGTCTGATCGGTCGGTACATCCGCGTGAAACTCGAGGACACGCCGCGTTTCAAGGCGCTGGAGCACGACCATCACGTGGCGCGCGCGCCCATTGCCGAACTGCTGGGCAAGCATCGGATGAAGATGTTGATCGCGTTCGGTGTGACGTGCCTGAATGCCGTCGCGTTCTATCTGGTGTTGAGCTATATGCCGACCTATCTGTCGACGGAATTGGGTATGGACGAGACGGCCTCGTTCATTGCTGCGACGATCTCGCTGACGGCCTACATCGGGCTGGTGTTCGTGATGGGCGCGCTGTCCGATCGCATCGGACGCAAGTCGATGCTGATCGGCGCGTCGATCCTGTTCGCGGTGTTGACGGTGCCGCTCTTCAAGGGGCTGGCCGGCGCGAGCTTCATGATGATCGTCGCGATCCAGATCGCCTTTGGCGCATTGCTGACGATGAACGACGGCACGCTGCCTTGCTTTCTCTCAGAGATCTTTCCGACACGGGTGCGCTATAGCGGCTTCGCGTTCTGCTTCAATGCGGCGAATGCGCTCTTCGGCGGCACGGCGCCGCTCGTCGCGACATGGCTGATCGGTGCGACGGGCAATAAGCTCGCGCCAGCGTGGTATCTGGTCGGCGCGGCAGGTGTCGCGCTGATCGCGATGATCTTCAGCCGCGAGACCTCGCAAGCACCGTTGGCCGACGAGTAACCCGGCCATGGGCACTACAGCCGATTCATTCGAGGTCAAGCCGCCCGTGCACTTCGGCATTGTCCTTCTGCCGAATTTCACGCTGACAGCATTTTCCGGCTTTGTGGATCTCTTGCGTCTTGCCAGCGACGATGCCGATTTCAGCAAGCCGGTGCGGTGCGCATGGACGATAGTCGGCGAAACGCTGACGCCAGTGAGGGCGAGTTGCGGCATTCAGGTCCAGCCGTGGCAAACCTTCGACGACGCAGGGCGCTTCGATTATGTGGTCGTGATCGGCGGCCTGCTGCATTCGGGACCTGGCGTCGGGGATGCCACACTTCGCTTCATTCGACATGCCGCCGATTCGTCGTCCACGCTCGTGGGGATTTGCACTGGCGTGTTCGCGTTGTCGAGCGCGGGTGTGATGGACGGACATCGCGTGTGTGTCAGCTGGTTTCACTACTGGGACTACATTGGACGGTTTCCGCATGTCGACGAAAGCCTGCTCGTCGCCGACCGGCTGTTCGCGATCGATGGGCGCCGTATCACGTGCTCGGGTGGTCGCGCGTCCATCGATGTGGCAGCGGCCATTCTGCAGCGGCACATCGACGTTGCGACTGTTCAGAAAGCGCTGCGTATCCTGCTCGTGGAAGATGCGCAGCGCCCGAGCGCACCGCAACCGCACCCGCCCGGCACCGAACCCGTGACACATCCTCGGGTGAAGCGAGTCGTTCATCTGATGGAGCAGCACATTGGGCGACCGTTGAGCATGGAAGAACTGGCCGATCGGGTGGAGGTGTCCGTGCGACAACTCCAACGGCTGTTCAAGACGCAAACGGGTGAATCGCCCCTTGCGTACGCGCGTCGGATGCGGCTGAAGACGGCTGCATGGCTGTTGACGGACTCGGACCGGACGGTGGCGGATATCGCGGCAACCTGTGGCTTTTCGGACGCCTCTCACATGGGGCGTGAATTTCGACGCGAGTATGGCGTCGCCCCCAACGTGTATCGCGCCGCTCGGGGCAATTTGCCGGTAGGTGCGCGCGGCAACGGGGAAACTCAAGCGGTTCGCCGTAGCCCTAAAGCGGCCGGTTATTCCGCGCTGTAGGTGGTAGGGACGGGAAGCCGGCGCAGTGGGTGCAGCTATTGCCCGCTGCCCGGCCACGGCCTTTTTATGCAGCTACGCGTCTTTGCAGCTGGACTTCGGTCACGATCATTGCTTGACTTCGCCTGTCTTTCCCGCCGCGGAGGCGCCTTGAGGAGATAGCGCTTTCGATCGCTTATCCATCAGCGTTCCTTCCGCATTTCCCGGGCCGCCTTGTTGCGCCTTGTCGGTAAGGCTTTTACCAGCGTCGCCGGATTGCATCTTCATCGCGTCGCCGCCCGACGCGTCCCCGGGTTTCGTCTGAGCGCCGGCACCCGCCGAGGCGGTTATCAGTACGACCGCTGCAATTGAGAAGAATCTGTTCATCTCTGCCTCCGCTTATTTCAAGGTGTGACAGACACAGCGCACACCCTGTGCCCGGTGGCATTCACTCGAACGCATGGGGCGGATGGCGATTTCGAAATGGCTTTTCCAGTACGCGACCTTAAAGTTTTTCGGACCGGTGCCGAAATAGCAGAGTGTCAACAGAAGGCTCAACGCCTCTCGCTGTTTCTCTCTTCTCTGCGGCACAGGTCTACAATGAACACGAAGAATTATCGCGAGACGGCTGTTAAAGGGATGGCGCAACAAGTATCGGACCAGCGCCTGATAGATACCGGCGACCGGGATGGCCGTTCATCATCAGTTACCGAATGGATTGAAGAAACCGCTGGCGTTTGGCTGGCGGCAGTGTTCACGGTTATTGCCGGGGCTGGAACGATTCAGCAGGTCGTCGCATTCTTCCGCTAGTTTCCATCTGGAATTGGCCTATTCAAACGTTGCACTCATCGACAACTGCACTGCATTTCCGCTGGGTCTTGCATGTGCCGCAAATTCGTTGATCCACCGAAGATTGGCAGAAACAGGCGTTTTCCCAACCTTGCCGGCCCAGCCGATCATTGGACCCATGCCGACGGAGTAGCCTTTCGCGCCACCGATCAGATCAGCTGTGGGGCCGGTATCGTCGCCGAGCTGCTGAATCCACCCGCCGACGACGCCCACGCTCCATCCACTCCTGAAGCGCTTGAGTGCCAGCACGTCGAGTACGCTGACGGCGGCATTGTGGTAGTTGGTCTCGCCATTCGTTGTATAGAACTCGACGCCGTAGTTGACGGTCAACTCGATGTTATTGCTGGGAAACAGCTTCGTATAGGCAATATTCGGCGTGAATGTCCAGGTGTTCTGACCGGCGTTGGCGAGGCGACCGGAATTGTACGCGCCCGTCGGTGCGTAGATTTGCAGGCTCAGTGCAGTGTAGTCAGTTGGCGAGAAACGATAACCCGCAATGACGGGTGCAAAGAAGAGATCGGCAAACTGGGTGCCATGGTCGGGGCGCAGAAGACCGTTGAACGACGACGCACTGGAATACTGAACAGGTACGCCAATGGATGAAGCAAAGTTCCATCCTGCCAGATTGATGCCCCATGTCTTAACCAGGTTGGCGATCGTGTAGACAACCTGATAATTCAGGCCGCCTGTTATCTGCTTTCCTGTCGACACTTTCTTGCTGGCACTGAGCGATCCGTCGTAATAGATGGTCGCCCACGAAACGATCCACTCGCTGGTGGGTGGAACGATTCCACCGTATGGCGTTACCTGTTGACCGGTTATCGGGCGACCGACGCCCGTTTCCGTCGCCGACGAATGTTGCGGTATGCCGGCTACACAAACGGTCACCAGCAGACTATTGGTCACGTGTCGAATCAAGCGACGTTTATGCATAGTGATTTTGCTTAGGTTTTATGAATGCCCCAAACGTGCAGACAGGCGGCGTGCAGACCACCTGCCGCAACGATTGGGCATTCGATGAGGCTTCGCGGATTGACGCGCGCCTGAGCGCGAAAATGGCGAGTAAGGCTGGCCCGGGACGGTTCCGGAGATCAGCCCATCACTCGGGTGCCGTCAGCCAATCAGGTGTTTGCGGGATCTTTCAGATTCACGCGAACCGGGCCGCCTATGCTGTTGAAGATGAGGTCGCCGTTCGGCGCGTACTGGATGATTGCGTAAGCGCCGTTGCCGAGATTGTCTTTGCCGAACTCGACGCGCTGTACGGTTTTGCCGGTGTTCCAGTCAAGACCTGTCAACTCCCAGCCAGTCTTTTTGTAATAGCCGTTCACGAAGACGATACCCGATGCAGAACTGACGCTCGGTACCATGCTGATCGAGATCACATCGCTTCTCGTCCAGACCGAATGCCAGCGATGTGTTTTCGGGTCCCATTCGAAACGCTCGGTACCGTGGCCCGGCTGGTTGACGGGGCCAAGCGCCAGTACGTCGACGAGTTTGTCCTTCTCGCCGGATTCCGAAATGTTGTTGACTACAAAGGCGCCATAGCCGTTCACGACGACAGACTGTTCGGTTTGAATGAATTTCGGCAGTGGCGTCAATCCAGCCGTCACGGCGATCTGGCCTGCTATGCGGTTCGACTTCGCGCCAGCTGGTGCTTTCCAGCCGGTGGGGATTTCATTGCGCCAGAACGCGACCAGATGCGTGCGATTTGCGCCGTCGGTGATCACGACGAGCTGGTCCTGATCCCGTCCGAATCCCATCAGCGTGGGGGTGGAGCCCGTGCCATTGCCGAGCTTGATGGTTGGCGGCTGCTCGCCGGTGTCGTACGGCGACGTCCAGGCGCCATCCGCCGCGTCGGAGGAGAGCTTCGTCCCGGTCCAGACCAGCTTGTGCATCATCTTGTTCGACGCAATGTAGATGCCGTTCTGATCGTCGATCGCAAATGAGTTGGTGACGACCTCACCCGGTGCGAGGCGTATCGTTTGCGCGTTGCCTTCAAGAGACCGGTCAAGAACACTCACGGTGAAATTGGACGCGACGACGAGCTTTCCGTCATACGTGACGCCAGTGCCGACCAGGTACGCGTCCGGACCGATAATCGAACGCATATTGATGGTCTTGATGACTTTTATCCCTGCGGACGGGTTCTTATCATCGACCAGGCTGAATTTCGTCAGGAAGCCGTCGGCGGTGTTGTAGAACACGTCGTTGTTCTTGTCGACGACCGAATAGACACCATTCACCGCGCGCGTCCAGTCGAGGCCATAGATATCAGTCACTGCTTTTTGCACTTGTGCAGCATTGGTGAAATGCTGACCCAAAACCTTGTCGTGCATCTGTGCGGAGATGATTTTCTGGCCTGGCGCCGCCATACGGGCGACTTCCTTGAACTCGCCATTCGACACGTCGATGTAGGTGACACCTTCACTCGACACTCCCCACATATAAGACGGAGAAGTCGATGCGAGCGTCATGATGTTGACGGGACCCGCGACAATCCGCTTTTCCTTCCGCAGATCGACCTTGAACGTGCCGCGCGGAACGGCATACGGAAAGGAATCGCTCTGGGATGGATCGAAATGGGTAATGGCATATTTTTCTGCCGCCAGATAAGGATTGGGTTTCGGGTTGGCTGAGAGGTCTTGCGCAAGGAGAGCGAATGCAGGGATGAGAGTAGCGATACCAGCCAACAAACGGAAACGTTTCGACATTAATTATCCTTTATCACGGAACTGCGATCATCCATCGAAATGAGGGAGGGGTTGTTGCTTACATTTTCAAAAGAAGATGCTCCATGTAGTGATAGAGAGCGTTGACAAGGGGGCCAAACACAGACGAACGACGCAGTGCATCACGCGCCAGGTTCCGGGTACATTGAGAGTCTTCGGGACGCAAGGTCCCGCTCACTCGCCAGTCGCTCTCCGAGACGGAAGCCATACGAGGCCGTGCATAGCGTGGCGTGGTGATGAAATCCTCTCCAGCCGCGGCCCGAATAATGATCAAGGCCGAAATCCTGACGAAGTTCCTCGTGATCCCGATCGGTGCGCCAGTGGTAATGTGCCGCTGCGACGAGTTCACTGATCGACGTGTCCTCTGGCAGTGTCGACAACCAGTATCTGACGGGTTCCGGTTCGCCCACTGGCCACTTCAATAGCAGCCACTGCAGCGGCTGCAATCGCGTCCAGCATGCGTAGTTGTCGGCATACTGCACCCGCGCCACGCCAAACCGGCTGCTTCTCAGATTTCCGTTTCCTTCTCGCCAGTTGATCGTCTGCAACATGTGCGCCGGCAATTCCATGGCGAGCGCCCTGACACTGACGGGGTAGTGCGCGGCCGTACGCCATGTCTGTGCGCCTGTGCGTCCCGCGTCCCTGTATCCCGTCGACGGTGGTGTTTCGGCTTGCGTGCGCCAGACGCGTGCTTGCGACGTGACACCCAGTACGTATGGCAGCCCGAGGTCGATCAAGCCTTGCCTGAAGTCCGGATCCATGCCGTAGCTGACATCAGCGAGCACAGGGCGTGAAGGCGTTCCTGCGGCCAGTAGTCTTTCGATCTGTTGAAGCGCCAGTGTGGGTCTGCTCGCAAATTGCACTTCGGTGGGGACGCCTGCCTTTCTGCGCCGGATTGGATCGTCGGCCCAAGCGCGCGGCAGATACAGCCGCCAGCCGACAGGCAGACTGGCGCTTTCGCAGGCCAGCGAAACACTCACGGCAATTTGACATTTGTCATATCTGGCCGATGCTCCGTGATGTTGTCTCGCGACGCCCACTGGCTGACTGCCACGCTTCGGAAAGGTGTTGCAGCCGATGACCCACCAGCCACTGCGGGACAAGCCCGTCATCCGCGGGGTCACCCAGCGGGCGATCTGTCTTAGCAGTTCTTCATCGCACCATGGAGCTCTGGCCACGAAATGATGCAGCGCCTGACGCATTGCTGCTGCACGCGCGGGTTGCAGATCCTCCGCAATGGCATTCGTGCTCTTTCGTTCCAACGGGCGCATCAGTCCCGTGCAATAGTCACGCAGCCCGGCAATATGATGCTTGTGCCGGAATCCTTGAGAAAGATGTTCCAGGTATTCATCAAACCGTTGAGATGTACTCATTGCATTGAGATAGCTTCGTTGGACGCCAGATGTTTCAGTCGCATCATCGAAAGGCTGCGTGAGTGAATCTGCATATGCAGTGGGACTGCTGAGGTAATTCCCGGCATATCAGTCAGCGCTATGCGGCAGCATTGGGTTTTGAATTCAAGGGTGCGGAAAGCGTCAAAGTGAGACCCGGATAGCTTGACGTTCGAGTGATGCGTCTGCATGAGGCGAACGTGACATTCCTGTCATGTTTGACGCGGAGCAAGGCTCGAGGAAACCCGCAAAGCAGGGGCGGCCTTCCAAGGAAACTTTCGCTTTGCTATCGTTGTGCGCCTTCCGGAGGGTCTTCGGACCGAAAGTGATTCAAACGAGGTAACAGGTAATGCGAATTCTGATTGTCGAAGACGAAGGCATGACGGGCTTATATCTACGCAAGGGCTTGACGGAAGCGGGGTATGTCGCCGACTGGGTGGAGGACGGCATTTCCGGGCAGCACCAGGCTGAAACGGAGGACTATGATCTGCTCATCGTGGATGTCATGCTGCCAGGGCAAGACGGGTGGACACTGCTGCAGAATCTCAGGCGCAGCAAATCGACACCGGTTCTCTTTCTCACCGCGAGAGACGACGTGGGAGACCGGATCCGCGGGCTGGAACTCGGCGCCGATGATTACCTCGCGAAACCCTTCGACTTTGTCGAACTGACTGCGCGCGTAAAGTCGATCCTTCGCCGCACGCGGTCGCAGGATTCGAACACGCTGCGTGTGTCCGACCTGGAACTCGATCTCACACGTCGTAAAGCCACGAGACAGGGGAAAGTCATTCTGTTGACGGCAAAAGAGTTCGCGCTGCTGTGGCTTTTGATGCGGTGCGAAGGAGAAATTCTGCCGCGCGCGATCATTGCGTCAAAGGTGTGGGACATGAATTTCAGCAGCGACACGAACGTGGTGGATTCGGCTATCCGGCGCCTGCGCTCCAAACTGGACGACCCTTTCGAATCCAAGCTGATTCATACCGTCAGGGGCATGGGCTATGTTCTGGAAGTCCGAAATACGTAACTGGACGATCTGCTCATGAATCACGCATGGGAAACTGCAAAAGATGCGTCGTGCGGACTACCGCGCGCCTGACAGGTATCGGGATTTTTTGTGTTTTCTCAAAGTTGTCCCTGTTGCCGGCGTGCTTAATCACATGGCGACAACGGGTACAGTACTATGCTCTCGTCGACAGCGCGGAGGTCGCGGATCGAACTCTGAGGTGGATGGCATGCGCATTCTGCTCGTTGCAATAGCCGGCGTCAGCTAATCATGCTTCGTTATTTGCCGGGTAGCCTGCGTGTAAGGCTCACCGCGCTGATCGTTTTCCATGCATCGGTTGCGTTCGCGATCAGCGGATTCGCAGTCTATGAAGCGATGATGAGCCGTGTCGAAGCCAATGCGGCCGAACAGATGGAAGACGTGATGTCGGCACTCGATGCTCACCTCTCCGGGCTGAAATCGACGGCAGAGATCAGCCGTAATCCCGATGTCTGGAAGGAGCATGTGCATGGGCGCGAGTACATGGCATTTGCTATCTTCGACATGACGGGCAAGGCCGTACTGGCGACGCGAGGTTTTCGTGACTACTCGCGGGTTCTGGACGTACAGACGCCTCACAATCCTGTCAGTCTTTCCACACCCACTACCGCGTTACGATATCTCGTGACCATCGTGCCGCTTGGCGTGCACGACAAGGCTGCCGTTCGTGTCGTCGTACAGTACGACAGCAATGAAGAGCGAGAGTTGGTAAGGTCGAACATCGAGACCCTCTTTATCACGGAGATGGTCGGAATTCTGCTCGCGGCCATCTCGACTTATGGCGTAACGATGCTCGGGTTGAGCCCTCTGAGCCGCGTTGTCACACGAGCCGAGGAGATGTCGATCAACCGTCTCAGGCAACCTTTGCCGAAGCTCGCCAACTCGGGTGAATTGCTGGAACTGGGGCAGGCGTTCAACGGCATGCTGGCGCGTCTGGACGACGCGTTCACACGCTTGAACGAGTTCTCCTCGAATCTCGCACATGATCTGCGCACTCCGCTCACGAACTTGCGGGCAGCGGCTCAGTTTGCGCTCGCGCAATCACGTGCTGCGCCCGAATACCGCGAAGTCATTGAATCGAGCCTAAGCGAATACGAGCGCTTGTCCCGAATGATCGACGACATGCTTTTTCTCGCGCGCGCCGAGCGGGCTGACCTGGTGTTGTCGATCCGCGAGTTCGACGCGGCGGCGGAAGCAGGTCACGTCGTTGGCTTTTACGAATCGCTGGCACGAGCGTCGAATATCACTATCGATATCCGTGGAGAGGGGTTCATCTATGCCGACCTGTTGTTGTATCAGCGCGCGGTTAGCAATTTGCTCGCTAATTCGATCGCGTACGCGCCGCGCCATTCGACGATCGACGTCGAATGTCGGGAGGAACCGGGTGCGGTAATGGTTCTGTTGACCGACCGTGGTCCAGGCGTTGCACCGCCCCATGCGGAACGAATCTTCGAACGTTTCTATCGCACCGGGCAAGCCCGCCAAAACGACATCTCCAGCGGAGCAGGACTCGGGCTTGCCATCGTCAAATCAATCATGGATTTGCACCGCGGATCGTGCGGTGTGAAAAGTGATCCCGCTATCGGCACGACGTTCTGGTTGCGGTTTGTGTCACAGGAAGAGCCGACGGGCGCACCCTCGCGAAAAGCCTAAGCAGGTTTTGACATTATTGATCCGCGCGCGAATCATCAGGCGTGGTTTCCGGGAGACATAAACAATAAAGAGAACTCGATGTCTTGGCGCATCACGGGCTTTTTATTTCATTGAAAACAATCTTCTATGCGTATTGGTCAGATAACCGTTCTTTTTCTGAAATCAACTGTAGTGCCGTGCTAAAGCGGAAGTGCTTCAAATCGATGGAATACTTTGGAATCTGACTCGTCAGATCACCGATTGCTTTTGCTGTTCCGGCGGTCGGGGAGATTTCCATGTACCTAGGAGTTTGAAGCATGAAACAACATATTATTCTTGCCTGTGCGGTATGTACCTTTGCCGTGAGTGCGCATGCGCAAAGCAGCGTGACCCTTTACGGCTCAATCGACGCAGGGATCACCTACGCGAACAACGTCGGCGGGAAGAGTGTCTGGCAGCAGGGTAGCGGCAACCTGTCGGACAACTACTTTGGCTTGCGCGGTGCCGAGGATCTCGGCGGCGGCCTGAAGGCCATCTTTACGATGGAGAGCGGCTTCGATCTGAACAACGGCGGCTTCCATAACAGCGACGATGTTTTCAACCGGCAGGCTTTCGTCGGTCTGAAGAGTGACCAGTACGGCGCTGTGACGCTGGGCCGTCAATACGATTCGACCTCGGAGTATCTCGGACCGCTGTCGGCGGCAGGCGGAGGCTTCGGAAACAATCTCGCCGGTCACCCGTTCGACAACGACAACCTCGCGCAGACGGTCTCGACCAAAAATGCCATCAAGTACACAAGCTCGAACTATGCGGGCATGCAGGTCGGTGCCATGTATGGCTTCAGCAACGACGCGAACGGCTTTGCCAACGGCCGCACGTGGAGCCTTGGCGCCAGGTACGGTACCGGTCCGTTGAACGTCGCGGCCGGTTACACGCAGTCGAACAATTCAGGCGGACTCGGGGCGCCGAACAGCGCAGCGTCGGCGAGCCAGAACATTTCGGCCACGCTTCAGCGCACGTATGGTCTGGGCGCAACCTATGCATTCGGTCCTGCACAGGTCGGGCTCGTGTGGACGCACTCACAGCTCGACGGTCTCGCAAGCCTCTCGAGTGGCGGTGCTGCATTGCCCGGTCTCACGGGGATGAACCTGCACCTCGACAACTATGAAATCAACGGCCAATACCGTGTTACGCCGGCGCTGGCGGTCGTCAGTTCCTACACGTTCACCGACGGCACAGTGACGGGCAACAGCAGCGGCAATTCTCCGAAGTGGCACACATTCGTTCTGGGTACGGACTATTCGCTCAGCAAGCGTACCGACGTGTACCTGGCCGGCGTGTACCAGCACGCTTCGGGCTCGCTTGGTTATGACGCGAACGGTAACGGCATCACGAACGTGGCATCCATCAATATGCTGACACCGTCGTCGACCAACAACCAGGTTGCGGCAACGATCGGGTTGCGTCACCGCTTCTGATCGGCGCTGATCGGGCAGATGACGCAATGCGTCGTCTGCCCTACGTGTGACCGACTTCGCCGATCGTCCTTCCGTGTCCCATGGTTGGACCGCGGTGGCGAAGGCTCGCTTGTCAAAGCGAGGTGACGTTAGCAGACAGAATGCGCGAAGCAATGCGCACGATGCGACGTGTGCGGAAGCGTCTTTCAGCGCGTGGAAATGAAACCGGGTCGCGCGCGTACGGGACTGCGCTGAAGAGTGCGGTATGCATGTGTCGGCACATGCATACCGCAACGACGGAATTAAAAGCGGTACGCTAGACCAACCGATCCGAAGAGGGCAGCCTTGTGTTCCACGACGGGGCTGTCGGCTGCGTCACCCACCAGGCTCGACACGCCCAGCACGGCTGCCGTGCTCCAATGCGGGTTGATCTGGTGTTTCCAGGTGACGCTTGCATCAACCCCCTTGATACCCGCTGAAGGCGAATATGCGGCGAGCCTCGACTGGCTGGCGACTGACTCCTGCCCGGTCACGCCGAAATAGGTGTTCATATAGTCTTCGTTACCGAAAGTCGCACCCACGGCCAGATGAACCGTGTTCTTCGGCGTGGCCAAAGCGGTGTAACCGCCCGTGAGACGGACTTTCAGACCATATCCGTCGTGCGTCGCCTGCAGGGCGTTGAGCGACGCGCGCCATCTGCCGTGACGCCAATCGACGAAAGCGCCAAGGCGGGCCGTGTTGGAAATGTCATCGGTTCCTGCCAGGCGGGAGGAATCGTCAGCATCCCGCCCGAAGTCGAACTGCGCGATCAAACCTGTCGAAAATCCAGCCCCGATCGGATAGCGTATTCCGGCTGAGAGACCGGAAACAAAAAAGAGCCCATTGTCATAGGCGAACACAGGCAGAGGCAGTGCGCGGTACGATGCCGCGCCGTCGTATTTGGGCATGACGTTGACTTGTGCGCCAAGCGAGGCCTCGGCCGGGTAGGCGGGGCTGGATGGGATTGCCATGGCTGCGCCAATGGTTAGCGCCGCTGCGACGTGAAGATATCGCATGAATAATTCCTTGAATGATCGACCTGATGGGTCAGGGCTGACAATTGCGCCAGGACGTCTGGCGGCTATGTCGGGTGCGAAGTTCTTGTAGATCGGCTTCGTCAGGGGCGTAACAACTGCGGTGTTGGCATGCGCTTGAACGCAAGGTCGATGCGCTGTCGCGGAGAACAGCCGTGACAGAGAGCAGTGTTGAAGGCCTGGAAGGTCAAACGTCGTTGGTGGCTCTTAAAAATTGAATTGGTGAGTGAAGTTACTGATCATGATCTGGCGTCTTTAAGAAAAGAAAAAATGTGACCTTAATGAGTAGGCATGCTTATCAATGATTGATTGAGTAAGACGAGAATTTAATTGCCAGGAATTTTTACTCTACCGTCGTTCTAAAGAAAACACCGTCCAGATTGGTCATTTCTCGAACTCGAGTTGTCGTTTGAATAACGGAATTTATGTTGAATCAAAGATTTGATTCATGCTTGAAGTTGAAGCCGAGACTCGTGATACAAAAAGCCTTTTAGTCTTCGTTTTGGACCCTATGAAGCAACGGGGAGAATCGGGCATCGTGTGGTTATGCCGCCTATAGCCGAGCCGACGATGCCCACACGAAGCGAACCCAAGGCGAAATTCACTGGAACCCTCCGAGGCGGGGAAACTGGAAGTGATCGCGTCGGTGATGTCAGGCGAGAACGGAAGGTCGACTGACGTGTGCCCCTTGACTCGATATCGAAGCAAAGCCGGCTGATAGACCTCGTTATCAGAATCCCTTTAGAACAGGAAAATGCGGATGAATAAAGCAGCAACTCTGGCAGTGGCAGTCATCGTGAGCGTTGGAATGACATCATGGGCGAGTGCGCAGACCGCTCAAGCCGCTCGAACCGCTTCAGGCACGCAAGAGCAATCCGCACTCGCCACGCGCGTACAGTCGCTTCTCGCGAAAGCGTCCCCGGTGGAGATCAGGGCCAAAATATCGGATATCGACCGGGCTTCGCGCATCATGACGTTGCATGGGAAGAAGGGGCACGACATCGACGTCGCGATCGGGCCGCAGGTCGACAATTTCGATCAGCTTCGGGTGGGCGACGACGTCGAAGTGCTCTACAAAAACGCACTGCTGGTGTCTGCCGACAAGGTCGGAGACGCGGACAAGGGCATTCGCAAACGCGTTGATTCGAGCGTGTATCAGTCGACACCGTCGGGATACAGCGCCGCGCGCCAGGTCGAGGTTCAGGCGACGGTGCTGCATATGGACGCGAAAAAGCGCGAGGTGCGGTTGCGTGGCGCCTATCGGACCGTTACGCTCGTAGTCGGTCCCGATATCGATTTCAAGACTTTAACAGTGGGCGATACCGTTCACGCCGTATTCGTGTCGGCCTATGCGACGCGAGTGACGCCAATTAATGCACGTTGATGCGCGTTGGCGTGCGAAACCGATGATCAATCGGTTTGCGCCGCGAAGCCTGGGGGCGAGACTTACCGCGCTGATTTTCTTCTCTACGTCGATCATTCTGGCGCTCAGCGGTGCCGCGCTTTACGAGGCGCTGCGCAGCCGTATGGCCGTCTCGGCAGGCGGTCATATGCAGACCACGCTGGAGGCCCTGCAGGTCGATCTCGCCAGCGTGCGCGCGACGACCGACATCTCGAACCATCCTCATGTCTGGACCGATCAGATGGATGGCCATCAGAACATGGACATGGCCATCTACGATATGGCCGGGAACCGTCTCGTCGGCACGAGCGGCTTTCAGACATCCGCAGTGCTTCGCGACCTGTCGTCAGACACACGGACGGCTGCGTTCGATACCCGAGGTGCAAGGTTCCGCTATCTCACGGCGGTGACGCGGCTCGCGGGGGCGGGCTGCGTTTCCGTGCGCGTCGTCGTCCAGTACGACAAGTCGGACAACCTGGCGTCATTGCGCGCACATGCATGGACGATCGTGCTGATCGAAGTCGTGGGCGTAGGGATAGCGGCCGCCTTTGCCTATGCGATTGCCGTGTTCGGACTAAGCCCGCTTCGGCGCTTCGTCTCATACGCAGAAGAGATGTCGTCGAGCCGACTGGCGCAACCTTTGTCGGGATTCGATACTTCGGAAGAACTCAAGGAATTGGAGCACGCCTTTAACGGCATGCGGGAAAGACTGAACGATTCGTTTACGCGCCTCAGCCAGTTTTCCTCGAACCTCGCGCACGATATGCGTACGCCGTTGACCAATCTGCAGGCGGCCGCGCAGGTGGCGCTTTCGCAGCCGCGCACAGCGGAGGAATACCGTGACGTCATGGAATCGAGCGTGGACGAGTATCGGCGTCTTTCCTGGATGATCGAAGACATGCTCTTCCTTGCCCGATCCGAGGCGACGCATGCGGTCGGCGAGCTTCGCCGGCTCGACGCCGTAGCGGAGGCCGAACGGGTTGCCGGTTACTACGAGCCGATGGCGTCGGATGCGGAAGTCACGATCGTGGTGAGTGGGTGCGCCACCGTTCGCGCGAACCTGTTGCTCTATCAGCGTGCGTTGAGCAATCTGCTTTCCAATGCGCTCGCGCACGCACCGCGCGGATCGGCTGTTCTGGTCGATTGCCGGGAGGAGGGCGGTGTAGCGGAAATCACCGTTACGGATGCTGGCGTCGGTATAGAGGGAAAGCACGTCGAGCGCGTCTTCGAACGGTTTTACCGTGTCGATCCATCGCGGCGCAACTCCGGATCAGGTACAGGCCTCGGGCTGGCGATCGTGAAGTCGATCATGGAAAGCCATGGCGGCCAATGTGGTGTGGAAAGCCGGCCGGGTGTGCGCACGACGTTCTGGCTTCGCTTTCCCGCTGGCGATGTAAGACCGGATGCTGACACGAGCCAACCACGCTGATCGGAATGTCCGGCAACGCAAATCGTCAATCAGGTATCGAAACTAACGGCGTGCCGCGTGGCGCGGCCAAAAAAACGGGCGACCGAAGTCGCCCGAAACGGAGGTCGATCGAGCACTCCGTTGGGTAACAGAGAACTTCGATACTGGACACATCAGCGACGCGCACCATCGACTCGCCGCTGACAGAACGATTCTGTCGCATGACTCATCACGTCGCATTGCCAGGGATCAATAGCAAGGGATGCGCGGCTCAATTCTGCATCGGCCGTTCTCGAGCTTCCGGCCACATGTCGCGCGCGTACCTCGAAGCGTCGACCATGACGTAAATCTCATGTCCGCGTCATGGAAGCGCACCGCCCCGACGGCATGCTATGTACTCTGCCTGTCAATCGCACGACTTTATGATCTCCGAACTCGCATTACCCGAGCAGCTAAGACTGGCCATCGCCCGTAAGACACTCGAGGTGTTTTATCAGCCTGTCGTCAGGCTTGCCGACAACAAATGCGTCGGTGTCGAATCGCTACTCAGGTGGCGGCTGCACGGACAGGATATCTCGCCGGAGATCTTTGTTGGCGTGGCTGAAGAGCATCGGCTCATGGCACCCTTGACCGATTTCGTGCTCCATAAGAGCCTCGAGGATCTGGCTTGCATACTGAGTTCTGACCGGTCATTTCGCGTATCGATCAATGTCGGCAGCGACGATCTACGCAGTGTCCGCTTCCTCGACGTGCTCGCACAAGCGTTGAAATGGACGGGCGTGCACGCCTCGCAAGTGGGAATCGAAGCGACGGAACGAGGCTTCATGCATCCGGACGCAACGCGCAGCGTCATTGCCGCGCTCAGGTGGGCGGGACATCCTGTTTATATCGACGACTTTGGGACGGGCTATTCGTGTCTTTCCTACCTCGGGACCTTTCACGTCGATGCCCTGAAGCTCGACAAGGCGTTCGTCAGTCCCGTCGAGAATGCTCACGCCAGTTGCGTAGTGGCGCCGCGCATCATCGCGATGGCGCACGACCTGGGCATGGAGATCGTCGCCGAAGGCATCGAATCGGCGGCGCAGGCAGAGTATCTGCTGGATAAAGGCGTGCAGTACGGACAGGGCTGGTACTTCGCCAAAGCCATGCCGATTAGCGAACTGGTGCCGTGGCTAGAGCAGCATGCACAGTCGGGGAAGAAGGGTGAGCGTGGGCGTTGCGCCGGTGCGCCGCATTTGCAGTTATTGCGCGCGTAAAAAAGAGCGAAGCCCGCAAAGGCTCCGCTCTCAGGCAAACTCAGTCAACTGCATTAAAGCATCTGCAATTCATTACCCACAAGCAGGCGCTGCCTTCTTGCACGCATCGGCCAGTTGCGGCGGCGGATCTTTCTTGAACACCGTCTTGTACGATTCGAGCACGTTGGATTGAACGACGGGCAGCGATTGCACGCCGATCCATGCCGGCGGCGTCTGACCGATCAGCGCCTTCATCATCGCCATCGCTTCGGCGACACCCTGGTCGTACGGACGCTGCGAACCCGTTGCCTTGAGCGGACCGCCCTTGGCGATTTCGATTGCCGATTCAAGTCCGAGATCGACCGTCGTCACGGGCGTATTGATGCCTTGTGCGCGCATCGACGTCAGCGTGTCGAGCGCGGGCTGGTCCCATACGGCAAACACGCCCTTCACGTCGGGATTCGCGGTGAGGAAGTCGCCCGCAATCTGGCCGACCTTCGACGGGTCCGTGAACGCGACCTGCTTGACCTTGATGTCGGGGCGATTCTTCTTCAGCCACTCGTTGACGGCCTTCGTGCGCTCCGTCGTACTGAAGTAGTCGACGCCGAAGTTCACGAGACCGACCGTGCCGCCTTTCGGTACGCACGATGCAAGTACCTTCGCCGCGATCTGGCCATTGCCCTCGCTATCCGCGGACACCATCGCCGCGTACTGCTCGGGATGCTTGAGGCCTGTCGGCACGTTGTCCATGAACACGAGCTTGATGCCTGCCTGCGAGACCTTCTTGTAGGTGGCAGCCGTCGCCGTGCCGTCGACGGGAATCGAAATGATGCCGTCAGGATGGCGCTGGATCGTGTTTTCGATGTCGGCGATCTGCTTGTCGACCTGATACTCGGCCGATGCCGTGCCGATCACTTCGACGCCGTATTTCTTCAGCGTATCGGTGATGCCGGCGACCTGGAGTTGCGACCAGTCGAGGTTCATCGTCTGCATCGAGATGCCGACCTTGAACTTGCCGGCCTTGACCTTCGCGGCCTCGGCATCCGTCAGCTTGACGGCATCAGCGGATGCTGCCTTCTCGCCATTCGGTCCTTGCCCGACGATGCCCGCCGGTCCAATCGATTTCGCAGGCAGGCTCGTGCATGCCTGCGCAAACGCCTGCGAACAGCACATGGCCAGCGCAGTCGCCGCCACCACACTCGCCAGCCTCGCTCCTGATACACGACGGTCGTTCATGTTTTCCTCCGTTGGTCGTGATGTACTGCGTCTCCTGCCGTTTTTGGAATTGCCCTTTTTGGCCCGACGCGCAACGCCGCATGCGCAAGAGGCCGATCGACTGTCACCGCTGAATGTTCATTTGCGGGTGAACGCGACTGCCGCGACGATGATGACGCCCTTGATGACGAGTTGCAGCGACGAACTGACGCCGAGCAACACGAGGCCGTTATTCAGCGTGCCGATGATCAGACTGCCGAGCAGCGTGCCGAGAATGAAGCCGCGTCCGCCGAACAGACTGCAGCCGCCCAGCGTGACGGATGCGATCACGTCGAGTTCCATGCCCTGCACGACGTCCGGCCGCGCCGCATGCGAACGCGCCGACAGCACGAGCGCGGCGAGACCGGCCAGCACGCCTGTCAGCACGAACGCGAGCGTCGTCACGCGCCGGATGTTGATGCCCGAATAGAGCGCGGCAGTCGGGTTGCCGCCTGCCGCGTAAATCTGCCGGCCGAACACGCTGTAGTGCAGCAGCAGGATGCCGCCGATCACGGCAAGCAGTGTCCACAGAATCGGCACGGGGACGCCCGCAATATCGCCTTCGCCGAAGATCGCGATGAAGTGATCGTTGGTGATGATCTCGGGGCGCGTGGTGGTGACCATCAGCGCGAGGCCGCGCGCCGCGCTCAGCGTGCCGAGCGTGACGAGGAACGACGGAATGTTCAGGCGCGTCGTGACGAAGCCGTTGATCGCGCCGACGATCGCGCCCGTGCCGATGCCCGCAATCGCGCCGACGATCCAGGTATCGCTGATATGCGACATCGCCAGCGCGGCCGACATGCCCGACAGCGCGAGCGCCGAGCCGACGGAGAGATCGATCTGCCGCGCGATGATCACGAACGTCATGCCGATCGCGATGATCGACACGAGGGCCGTCTGCCGCCCGATATTGAGGAAGTTGTCGATCGACAGAAACCACGGCGACGCGAAGCTGAACACCACCAGCAGAATCGCGAACGCGATATACAGCATGTACGGGCGATCGCCCTGTAGCAGACGCCGCGCAATGCGCCAGGCGCGGCCGTGACGCTGGGCGGCCTGTTGCTCGGCGGGCATGGGCGAAACGGACTCGTTCATGTTGCAAGCTCTTCAGTAGGCCGGGGGAGTTGAATGAGATGGTGCAGTTCTTCGGCGGTGCGTAACTGCGCGCGCTCGACGGTTCGCACGATCGAGCCGTCCACCACGATGGAAATGCGGTCGCACAGCCGCAGCAGTTCGTCCAGATCCGACGACACCACGACGACGCCCGTGCCCGCGCTGGCCGCGTCATGGACCACGCCATAGATTTCTTCGCGCGCGCCGACATCGACGCCCACGGTTGGCTCATCGAGCAGCAACACCTTCGGGCGCGGATGATTCCACTTGGCGAACACGACTTTCTGCTGGTTGCCGCCCGAGAGAAACTTCACATGCGTCGACGCATCGGGCGCCTTCACGGACAACTGCTTCATCGCCGTGCGTGCCTGTTGCGCGGCGGCTTGCGCGCGCAGCCAGCCGCCGCGCGAAAACTGCGGCAGGCGCGGCAAGGTCAGATTGCGTTCGATCGAATGATCGAGCACGAGTCCTTGCAGATGCCGGTCTTCCGGCACGAGCGCGATGCCGCGCTGGATCGCGTCGCCGGGGCGACGCGCGGCGAGCGGCTGGCCGTCGAGTTCGATCGAGCCGGCGTCGATCGGCCGCAGGCCGAAGATGGTCTGCAATATCTCGGTGCGGCCGCTGCCGATCAGCCCTGCAAGACCATGCACTTCGCCCTTGCGCACCGCGAAATTCACGCCGTGCAAACGCGCGTTGCTCACGTTCGATAGCGCCAGCACGGGAGCATCGAGCGTGTTCGGTTCTGCTGTTTGTGCTGCTTTGCTTTGGACGGTTTGCGCCGACGCGCCCGTCGAGGTTTCCTGCCGGGCCTGCATCGCAGCATGACGCGGGCCGACGATCGCCGCGACGAGTTGTTTCATGTCGGTGTCCGCCGTGGCGAAATGACCGGCGTTCGCGCCGTCGCGGAACACGGTCACGCGCTGCGAGATGCGAAACACCTCGTTCAGCCGGTGCGTGACGTAAATCACACCGACGCCGCGCGCTGTCACAGTGCGGATTGCGTCGAAGAGAATCTGTTCCTCGCCGCCTGTGAGGGCAGACGTCGGTTCATCGAGAATGAGCACGCGCACGTCGCCCATCAGCGCCTTGCAGATCTCGGTCATTTGCCGGTACGCGAACGGCAGGGAATCGACGGGTACGCGGGGATCGAGCGGGATATTGTGTTCGCGCAGAAAAGCGCCGACTTGCGCCATCAGTTCGCGCTGTCTGACGAAGCCGAGGCGGGTGCGTGGCTCGCGCCCGAGCATCAGGTTGGCACCGACCGACAACGATTCGACGAGACTCAGGTCCTGATAGACGACGGCGACGCCTGCCTCGCGCGACCTGGCTGGCGATTCGAACGCGACCTTCTGGCCGGCGATTTCGATTGAGCCCTCGTCGTAGGTGTGGACGCCGCTGAGTATTTTGATGAGGGTGGATTTGCCAGCGCCGTTTTCGCCGAGCAGGGCGTGGACTTCGCCCGGCAGGACTTCCAGATTGACGCCGCGCAGCGCCTGCACGCCACCGAATTTCTTGGTGACGCCTGCAACGCGGATCAATGGCACACGGGGCGATGAAGCGGCCGCGACCGCAACCGGCTCACTCATCCTGGAGTCTCCTTCGTCGGTATGACGAATTCTTATGTTTCGCGATCGGATCGCGGTATATGTTGTGATCTTCGCATCAGGCAAATGATGCGTCAATAACATTTAGCCCCTATATGGTTTGTTATTGTTGGGGTTTTGGAATGATTGTAGCGTGGAATGTGATGATTCTATCGTTTTTGGTGCCTTCGGGGCGGGCGTTGCCGGTTGGGGTAGGGGTAGGGGTTGGGGTAGGGTTTGGGGTTGGGGTTTTGGCCCTTGCGCTGGCATCCGCGTTTTGCTTCTGGTTCGCATGCGTTGCCCCTGTGCGGGGCGGCACCTACTTTTCTTTGCCGCCGCAAAGAAAAGTAGGCAAAAGAAAGCGGCTCACACCGCCAATCCTTGTTCTTATCCACGGGCCCCCAACGTCCCCACACTTCTCACGGTAACGCGTTGTTCATTGCCCGTTGCCAGCGCTTCGAACAATCGCGTCACCCACTTCAGGCACCCGTACAACCGTCAGCGGTAGCGAATGGCTTGTGCCGCCCAAGTGGCAAACGGTGTGCAGGTTGTCGCACCGTACAGATCAGCGTGCTTACCAGAAACACCAATCCTGCTACACAGTCCGGAGTAATGCGCCTATGGCGCGAATGCCTACACACAGTTTGCCACCTGGGCGGCTGAGGACTATGTGGCGCGGCGTGCTGAGACGTGGGGGCATGAAGCAGGTGAGGCGTACAGGGAGAACGTTGGCAACGAGCGCGGACTGGTGCGTTGCCGTGTGAAGCGTAAGAACCTGTGGGGGCCCTCAGGCAAACACATGTGCTGGCGGTGTTAGCCGCTTTCTTTTGCCTACTTTTCTTTGCGGCGGCAAAGAAAAGTAGGTGCCGCCCCGCACAGGGGCAACGCTAGCGAACCAATAACAAAACGCGGATGCCAGCACAAAGGCAGGCAAACCACCCAGCGTCGCAGACAAAAAAAACACCTACCCCTGCACATCAAACACCGACAGCCTTCGCTGAATCCACTCAAGCAAGGCCGCCGGCCCCGGCCCCAACATACGACTCGTCTTCACCAGCAACCTCGCATGCGTACTCTGAAAAACGGGATGATCGACCGGCACGGTCGTCAACTCACCGCTTGCCACTTCGCGCCGCGCAGCAAACTCCCCAATCAACGTGACGAAGTTCTCCACCGCCACCATCCGTTTAAGCACAGCCAGCGAATTGGTCGTCATAGCCGGCTCGATCTGCACGCCCTCGGCGATTTCCAGCATCTTCACCGCGTGCCCGATCCCGAACGTCTGCGGCATCAGCGCCAGCGGAAACGCCCGCAAATCCTGAATCGTAGCGGCCCGCTTTCGCATCGCAAGCGGATGCCCGCGCCGTAACAGCAACACCGCCCGCTGCACCGAACTCGCGCGACACTGAAGCCGCGGATGCGGCGGCGGGTTATACGCCAGCCCGATATGCGCGCGGCTTTCAGCCACCTCTTCAACGATGCCATCGCGTGCCAGCATGCTCATCTCGATCGTCAGCGCGGGATACTGCGCGCAGAACGGCGCGAGCACGTCCTCGGTCAGCGTATCGACGAAACCTTCGCTGACGGCCAGTTGCACCCGTCCATGACGCAGGCCGCGAAAAGCATGCAGCTGATCTTCGAGTTTTTCCTGCTGCGACTGGCAGCCCTCCCAGAACTCCAGCAGATGCGCTGCCGGTTCCGTCGGCCGGGCGCCTCTCGCGCCCCGCTCGAACAGCGTGACCCCCAGCTCCTCTTCGAGCAGCCGGATCTGCCGCGTGATGACCGACGGCGATGTGTTCATGTCGTCGGCGGCGCCACGAATCGATCCCTGCGTCAGGACCGCGTAGAAATATCTCAGGCGCTGGTGGTTGATTGTTCGCATCGTTGTCAGACCCATGAAATCTCGAGTGTTGCCCGTTGGGCAACGGAGAGTGAGCACAGTTGCTGTTGTGTCAACGATGGGTTCCTGCCACCATGCGCGCACATTAACCCGCACCCGATGGCCGGTGTGACGCGTGTCGACGCTGCTCATTTGAGCATCGGGATGTATCCGTCACATGTCGTGAAGTGGCGCGCCGGCAGTGTTTTGTATCGGCGGGTGTGGGCCGGATACATGCGCGTACGAATGCGGCGACCGTGCGGGCATCCCGCCACGTCGCGCCGTCAGTGCGATCCGGAAGCAGTGCATTCCGCCGCAGTCGCCGTTGCAGCCGCAGTCGTTGAACCTGTCATGAAGAAGCTCGAACACGTGTTGATCGTCGATGACGATCGTGAGATCCGCGAACCGGTCGCCATCTATCTGCAACGCAATGGCATGCGGGTATCGCGCGCGTCCAGTGGGCGCGACATGCGCGTGGCGCTCGACCGCGACCCGCCCGATCTCATCGTCCTCGACGTGAGACTGCCAGATGCGGATGGCCTGTCGCTGTGCCGCGAATTGCGCGCAGGCGAATTTCACGCGATACCCATCGTCATGCTGTCCGCACGTCACGATGAAGCGGACCGCATCGTCGGCCTCGAACTGGGCGCCGACGACTACATGGCCAAGCCGTTTGCGATCCGCGAACTGCTGGCGCGCATCCGTGCCGTCCTGCGCCGCACCAACATGCTGCCGCCGGGGATGCGCGTCGCCGAATCGGCCACCGTGCTGCGCTTCGGCGAATGGCGGCTCGACACGGCGGCGCGCCGTCTGCTCGATCCCGAAGGCACGGTGGTCGCGTTGAGCGGCGCGGAGTACCGGCTGTTGCGGGTATTCCTCGATCATCCGAACCGCGTGCTCACGCGCGACCAGTTGCTGAACCTGACGCAAGGGCGTCACGCCGATCTGCTCGACCGTTCGATCGATCTGCTCGTGAGCCGCGTGCGTCAACGGCTGCAGGACGGCGTGCGCGACGGACGCTTCATCAAGACGCTGCGCAATGAAGGCTATCTGTTCTCGGCCACGGTCATGCGTGTCGCCAGTCATGTATCAGATGCGCCTTTACTCGACTGCACCACGTAGCGTTTCGTCGTGGTTGTGTGTCGTGTGATTTCAGTTCTTCAAATGACTACCGGGGGATAGTGGGCTTGTTAATGGATGACCTTTAACAAGCCCATGTTCCCTTGAGTTCTCCCCGACAGGAGAGCTGTCGCGTTGTCCGATCGGCAGCGTGCCCGAGTTCGCCTAAGGAATCAGCAGCAGCTTGCCCGTCGTCCTGCGGCTTTCCATATCGGCATGCGCACGTGCGGCATCCGCAAGCGGATAGACGCCGCCGATCCGCACGTCGAGCACGCCCGCGATGATCCAGTCGAACAGTTGCTTCGCACGCGCGCGCAGCAGGGCGGGCGTGTGGATATGATCAGCGAACGTCGCGTAGCCGATCTTGATGCTCTTCGGCAGGCTCATGATATGAAGCGGGCCTGCCGCGCCCAGCACGGGCCCATACCAGCAGAACGTGCCGGAGCGCCGCAGCGATGCGAGCGAGCCTTGAAACGTCGCCGGCCCCGAACCGTCGTAGACGACGTTCACGCCTTCGCCGTCGGTGATGCGCATCACGTCGTCGGCGAACCGGCCTTCACTGTCGACGATCACATGATCGGCGCCCGCTTGCCTCGCAGCTTCGATCTTGTCTTCATGCGACACGCGACCGATCACCATACCGCCGCGCAGCTTGATGATCTGCGTCAGCAACAGCCCGAGGCCGCCCGCTGCCGCATGCACCAGCGCGATGTCGCCCTGACGCACGGGGTAGAAGTCAGTCGCGAAGTGACTGGCCGTGAGGCCCTGCATCATCACGGCTGCGGCGGTGGTGTGGTCGATCGCATCCGGAATCGGGACGAGCGAGGCGGCCGGTATCGCAACACGCTGCGCATAGCTGCCGGGCGCATAGACCCACGCGACACGCTGTCCCGGCCGGATATCCTCGACGTCGTCGCCGACGCTCAGCACGCGCCCCGCGCCTTCGACGCCCAGCGGTTTCGGATTCGCCATCGTCGACCAGATGCCGCCGCGCCGCACGCCGACGTCCATAAAGTTGACGCCTGCCGCATCCACGGCGACGACGACAAGGCCCTGACCGGCAACAGGATCGCCGCATTCGGCCAGCCGAAGCTTCTCCGGCCCTCCCGGACCGTCCATCACGATGGTCTTCATGTCGTGCGTCCCCGCATCAGCGCGCGTTGCGAGCCGCCGCGATGATCGCGTTGGCGACTGCTTCGGGCTGGCTCAGCATCGCGACGTGGCTCGCGTCGACACGCGTCACCTGCGCATGGATCTGCGTCGCCATCTTCGCCTGCAACTGCGGATCGATCATCTTGTCGCGGCCGGGAATCACGAAGTACGACGGCTTCTCGTGCCAGGCGGCCTGCGTCACCTTGTCGTTCAGGCAGCCGGAAAACCATGGCCCTTGCGTCGCGGCGACGATGCGCTGCTGGCCTGCGGGCAGATCGAGCGCGAAGTCGTCGCGCACCGCTTTGTCCGACAGCGTCAGATAGCCGGCCGCATCCTTCCGCAGTTCGTTCGCCCAGGCGGGCGGCTTCATGCCCTGCGTGATGTCGGCGATCGACTGGTTGGCGTCGGGCGCGAAGGCCGCGACGTAGACGAGCGACTTGACCTTGTCGTCGTTGCCCGCCTGGCTGACGACCACGCCGCCCCACGAATGACCGACCAGCACGACAGGTCCTGTCTGCTGATCGATGACGCGTTTCGTGGCCGCGACATCGTCGGCGAGCGAACTCAATGGATTCTGCACGGCGACGACATGCAGTCCATGTGCTTCGAGCAGCGGGATCACGCGGTTCCAGCTCGATCCGTCGGCGAATGCGCCGTGAACGAGAACGACACTGGTGCCTTTGAGATCGGCTTGCGTGGCCGCCTGCGCCGTCTGCAATGCGAAAAGTCCGCACAGCATCGTGGCGAACGCGAGGATGGTCCTGAAGCTTCTTGTCATTGTGTTGCCCCTGAGTACCGCGTTATCGATGGATGTTTTTCTGCTGCGTCAGTCGGGCGCTCCGTTGCGAGCATGCATGCATCGGCAACGGAGCCGTGGCGATTACGAATGCGCGTAGATCGGTTCGAGACCCAGCACATCTTGTTGCGGAGCGGGCGTTTGCGCGGTGTCACGATGCGCGCCCGAGTTCGATTGACCTGCTGCGACGCCGCCGTATGCAGCACCCTTTTCAGCCTGGATGCGCGACAGCGCGGCTTCGATGTTCTTCGGGTATTGCGTGTTGTCGCTCGCCGGGTTGTAGCCGGCCTGTTGCAACTGGACCAATTCGGCGCGCACCTGGGCGCGGGTCACGGGCTGGCTCGACTGCGCGAACGACACAGCGGGAGCGGCGATCAAGGCTGCAACGATGAGGGATTGAACGAGTTTCATGAGTATTCTCCAGTAGTGAAGCGGGTCTGCGTTGATGTCATTCCGGGCGGTCATCGCGCTTTGCGTATTGCACTTGCGATGCCTTCGCGCCCGGTCAGTCGCACTGTCATGAATCAACCTTGCGTGTCGTTATTTGAACCCGCTCACGTATCTGGCTTGTTTCAAGAACGCGCCGGAATGTAAGCCAGTATTTCTCTATCGCGGATATACACATTGCGGTACAAATCTCGGGCAGCGGCTTGCCAATGACAAACGCCACTGCGCCGCGAAAGCGCAGTGGCGTTTCACGAAGCGTTGCGGCCAGGTTCAGCCGAACGTGAACGAGAAGGCCTGCACACCCGGATCGAGAAACTCGATCGTGAAGGTACGGTCGCGCACGGCGTCGTGCTGGCGCACCAGCTGATACAGGCGCGCGCTCGTCACGACACCACTGCCGTCGGCGGCGACGTCGGCGCCATGGGAGTCGCCGGGAGCCGCGCCGTCGATCGTGACGCGAAAGCGTACGGGCTTGCCATTCGCGCCGGGGCCGAGCACGAGATGCAGGTCGCGTGCGTGGAAGCGGTAGGCGATGCGCCCATGCGCGTCAGCGAGCACGGCCGCTTCGCCGCCCACGATCCACTTCCCGCCGAATGCCCAGCTATTGAGTTGCAACTGCGACGGCACGGAGTACGCAGCGACGTCGTCGGGCCGGAGGTCTTCCGGCGATGCGAAGCCGCGCGCCTGCTGATAACCCACATAGGTCTCGCCCGATTCGACATCCCGGTTATCTGCGGCCGCCTGTGCGCCGGCGCCCTGAATGGGCGGCAGATCGCGCGCTTGCATCGTGTGCCCCGACTCCGCCAGCAACTGCTGGATGACCTTCTCGGCTTCGGCATAGCCGCCTTCGCCGAAATGGTGATACCGGATGCGGCCTTGTGCATCGACGATATAGAACGCAGGCCAGTACTGGTTGCCGAACGCCTGCCAGATCTTGTAGCCGTTATCGATCGCGACGGGGTAGTGCACGCCGAGATCGGCGACGGCGCGCTTCACGTTCGACGGATCGTGCTCGAAGGCGAACTCCGGCGTATGCACGCCGACCACTACGAGACCGTCGTTACGATAGCGGTCCGACCACGTCTTCAGATACGGCAGCGTGCGCAGGCAGTTGATACACGAATACGTCCAGAAGTTGACGACGGCGACCTTGCCGCGCAATGCATCGCTGGTGAGCGGCGGCGAATTGAGCCAGCTCTCGGCGCCATCGAGCGAAGGCAGACGGCCTTCGACGGGCAGCGCGGACGGCACCTTTGCGCTGATGCGCTGGATGTGCGGCTTCTGGCTGCTGTTCGCAGAAAGCAGACCGACCAGCCGGCTTTCGACACCCGTCGTCGACGTCGACGGCACATGCGCGAGGGCGCGCGTATCGAAGCCGAAGCCGATGGCCGTGACGCTGAGCAGCACCAGCGCGCCCATCGCGCGGCGGACGCGCTCGCCAAGACCGAGCGATCGCTTGAGTCCGTCGAGCGCCTGCTTGCCGAGCCCCGACACAACGGCGAGCGAGCTGGCCGCGCCGAGCGCATACGCGGTCAGTGCCGCCGCCGTCGCCCAGGTCGCGCCATGCAACGCGGCGCCCGTGAGAATCAGGCCGAGAATCGGGCCCGCGCAAGGCGCCCACAAGAGTCCCGTCGCCACGCCGAGCAGCAGCGCAGAGCCGATCTGGAACCGTGTGCCGCGCATTTGCGACAGCGCGGCGACGCGGTTGCCGATCCCGAAGAACGGGCGCGACAGACGCGCCGCGAGTGCCGGGAACAGCAGCGACGCGCCGAACACGCCGAACAGCGCGAGCGACACCCAGCGCCCGTAGTGGTTCAGCTGCGCGGCGCCGCTCAAGCCGGCAATGCCGACGCCCGTGACGAGCGCGAACGTGATAGCCAGGCCGAGCAGCAGCGGCAGCCGGCCCGTCACGAACGGCTTGTCGGAACGGGCGAAGACGAATGGCACGACGGGCAGGATACATGGGCTCAATATGGTGAGCACCCCGCCCAGAAACGCAATGACGATGAGTAACATGGAACCGACCTCCTGATCCGGAAACGGTTGATTCAACCGGTTTGCACGCTGCGCATGTCGTTCTCGCGCGTGCCCTTGTGACGGATTAGAGCCCGCACATGTATCCGGCGGATTTCAGGAGGGAGGGGTTGCGTATCGCGATGTATCGGCCAGACGGGCCGGATACATGGCGATACAAACGTGGTGATACGAGCGCAGACAGGCGGGGCTAAAACGACGTCATAAAAACGCCAGGGGCGCGCCACGCATCACGCCTGCTGCCTCGCGCGCGCTTCCTCGACAGCCTTCACCGTCGACGAAAACACATAGCCCTCGTTGCGCAGCGTCTTGATGTAGCGCGGCACGCGGGCGACGTCGCCGAGCCGTTGCCGCAGACGGCTGACCAGCAGGTCGATCGAACGATCGAACGGCTCGGCGTTGCGCCGCTGCGTCAGATTGAGCAGCTGGTCGCGCGTCAGCACGCGTTGCGGGTGATCGAGAAACGCGCGCAGCAGCCGGTATTCCGCGCCGCTCAACGCGACCACGGCATCCTCGGTGTCGAGCAGGTGACGCGCGGTGGTATCGAGCCGCCAGTCGCCGAAGCTCAACATCTCCGTCGATTCCTCGACCAGCATGCCGGGCGGCAGCATGCGCGTGCGCCGCAGCACCGCGCGGATGCGCGCAAGTAACTCGCGCACCGCGCATGGCTTGGCCAGATAGTCGTCCGCGCCCATCTCCAGACCGATGATCCGGTCCATCTCGTCGCAATGCTCGGTCAGCATCATCACGGGCACCGCGCGATAACGCCCCGCGCGCAGCCAGCGGCATAGCGCGAGGCCGTCTTCGCCCGGCAGCATCACATCGAGCAGGATCACATCGGGCGTATGCCGCTCGAGCACGGCGTGCATGTCGCGCCCGCTGGACGCGAGCGATACGCGCATGCCGTTTTTCTCCAGATAGCTGGCGACGAACTCGCGCATACCGCGGTCCTCGTCGACGATCAGAACGTGGTCGGGTTTGTCCATGATGTCAGGTCAGGCGCGACGATTGGCGTGTGATGGTTGAACGCATCCGGGATCAAAGCCGGGTGACCTGCAAGACGGCTTCGGCGAATGCCTGGGGCGCTTCCTGCGGCAGGTTGTGACCGATGCCGCCGCTCACATTGCGGTGCTGGTACTTGCCCGTGAACATCTTCGCGTACGCGGACGGATCGGGATGCGGCGCGCCGTTCGCGTCGCCTTCCATCGTGATGGTCGGCACACCGATGGTGGGCAGCGCCGCGAGACGCTGCTCGATCTCGTCGTATTGCGGCTCGCCTTGCACGAGTCCCAGACGCCAGCGGTAGTTGTGAATCACCACGGCCACGTGATCGGGGTTGTTGAACGATGCCGCCGTGCGCTGATACGTTGCATCGTCGAAATGCCATTTGGGCGATGCGAGTTGCCAGATCAGCCGGTTGAAGTCGTTGCGGTTGGCCGCATAGCCCAGTTCGCCGCGCTCGGTGGCGAAATAGAACTGATACCACCACGCGAATTCCGCCTTGGGCGGCAGCGGCTTGCGGTTCGCCTCCTGGCTGCCGATCAGATAGCCGCTCACCGACACCAGCCCCTTGCAGCGCTGCGGCCACAACGCAGCGATGATGCACGCGGTGCGCGCGCCCCAGTCGAATGCGCCGAAGATGGCCTGATCGATCTTCAATGCATCCATCAGCGCGATGATGTCGACGGCGACCACGGCCTGCTGGCCGTTGCGCGGCGTTTCGTTGGCCAGAAAGCGCGTCGAGCCGTAGCCGCGCAGAAACGGCACGATCACCCGATAACCCGCCGCCGCGAGAATCGGCGCGACATCGACGAACGCGTAGATGTCATACGGCCAGCCGTGCAACAGGATGACGGGCTGCCCGTCCTTCGGGCCCATGTCGACGTAGCCGACGTTCAGCGTGCCCGCGTCGATCTGCTCGATCGCATCGAACGACGTATGGCGTGCGGCTTTCTTTGCGGCATGCGCGCTCTTCGTGCCCTGCGCGTGCGCGAGGTTGCCGAGGCCCAGTTCCAGCAGCCCGATGCCTGCCGCAGTCGTCCCGATCAGGCGACGGCGGCGCAGATTCACCGTGTCTTGCATATGCGTTCTCCTTTTATTCGTACAGTTTTTTGTCAGAGTCGTTCGGGCGGCTCGCTCCGTTCATGCAGGGCAAGATGACCGATCGCCGCTTCAAAGCATCGATGTGCAAAGAGTAATCTGCGGCTTGCATGTGTTCCATACAATCTGCATCTAGCCAGCTGATTCATATGGATGGGCAACCGCATACGTTCGTATAGGTTACGCCGGGTTTCTCCCCTGGCTCGTTCGCAACGCGCGAACGGCGCGCTCACGCGACGGGCAACGCGGCGCTCAGAAACTGATGAATCTCCGCTACGACAGCGGCACCGTCGCCCACTGCCGCCGCGACGCGCTTTGCCGATGCATTGCGCACATCACCGATCGCAAACACGCCGGGCACGTTGGTCTGCAACGCGAAGCATGCCGTGTCGGCGCGCACGCCCGCCGCGAGGCCGGTCTTGACGAAGCCCCGATCATCGATCTCGACACTGCAGTCGCGCAGCCATTGCGTGTTGGGGTTCGCGCCCGTGAACAGGAACAGGTGGCGCGTATCGAACACGAGTTCGCCTTCGGGCGTGCTGCACGTGACGGCTTCGAGGCCCCATTCGTCGCTTCTGACGGACGCCACGACGGTCCGGGTATGCAGCACCACGTTGCCCAGCGAAGCAAGACGATCGATCAGATAACGCGACATGCTGGTCTCGAGACTGTCGCCGCGAATCAACAGGTGGACACGGCTCGCGTGTGTCGACAGGAACACGGCGGCCTGTCCCGCCGAGTTGCCGCCGCCGACGAGCACCACTTCCGCGCCCCGGCACAGACGTCCTTCGATCGACGAAGCCCAGTAGTAGACGCCACGGCCTTTCACGTCGTCGAGGCCTTCGATGACCGGCTTCCGGTACGCCGCGCCCGTCGCGATCACGACCGTGCGCGACGAGATGCGCTGGCCGCCTTGCAGTTCGAGCTGTAGCGGCGCCTGCGCACAATCAAGCCGGTCGATGCGCGTGGGAATCACGACTTCCGCGCCGAACTTCACGGCTTGCGCGAACGCGTTCGCCGCCAGCTCGCGGCCCGACACGCCCGTCGAAAAGCCCAGGTAGTTCTCGATCCGCGCGCTGGCGCCCGCCTGTCCGCCTGGTCCGTGGCTATCGAAGACGATGACCGACAGTCCCTCGGATGCCGCATAGACGGCAGCAGCGAGGCCGGCTGGCCCTGCGCCGACTACGGCGACGTCATAGGTGCGCGTCGAATCGAGTTCGGGCAACAGCCCGAGGCGCGCGGCCAGCTGCCGTTCGTCGGGATCGCGAAGCAGCGTGCCGTCCGCGAGCATCACGACGGGCACGTCGTCATGCCAGACGCCCCATTCTTCGAGCAGATCGCGGATGTCGGCATCCGTCGCGGGGTCCGCGACGGAGTACGGATGATCGAGCCGATGCAGCAGCCCTTCGAGCGCGAGCAACTTCAGGTCGCCGGAACGTCCGATCAGCACCGGACCGGCGCCTTCGCGCACGAGACCGAAACGGCGCAGCACGAGCGAGCGCATAATCCGTTCGCCGATGTGCGCCTGCGCGACCAGCATTTCGCGGATCTGCTGCGGCGCGATCATCAGCGCCTGAACGTCGTCGAGTGCGAGGCCATCCGCGAGCGCGGGCTTGCCCGTGAGCTGTGCCACTTCGCCGAGGAACTGGCCTGCGCCCAGTTCGACGATGGTCTGCGACCGGCCGAGTCCATCGCGCCGCGAGAGCCTGGCGCGTCCGCTCAGCAGCACGCGCATGCCGAGTCCCGGCTGACCGATGCGGAACATCACGTCGCCCGCGCGCCAATGCTCAATCATGCCGAAGCGCATCATCTTTTCGATGTCGGCGTGGCTGAAGCGCGGGTAACGGTCGTCGGCAGGCGCGGCCTTCGGAGCCGCATTCGAATCCGATTGCGGCTCCATAGGGGAAGGGCGATTGCCTGCCTGCGGATCGTCGCTGTCGTGTCGATGCTGACTCATCGGATTCCTTTATTGGCTATTGCGCTGGAATAATCGCGGCTATGGGGTCGAGGGTCAATCCAAACGAACGTATGATATGCACGCTCGCCTATATCGAATCCTTCCTTTATTCCCGCGTGCAACGTTAAGTTATTCCTGGTGATTTAACGCCGGCCTGTTACGAACCGGTACATCGCGGACAAACGCGAGATACATTCGCGGTTTCTAATGAGTGGGACGCTGCGGGCCATGCGCCTCGCAAGCGGTCAAGCATTGCTCTGCCAGTTCGCTCACATTGCCGTGCATGGCGTCATGCACGCGATGCCCATTCTTTGGAAACAGGATGACACAGCATGTCTTCAACTCCGTTCTCGCCGATGCGGCGTAATGTGCTGGCCGCCACGGCGGCAGCGGGCGCAATGGCGTTATTTCCGGAAGCGATTTATGCCGCGAGTAACGCGGAGAATATCCGCCCATTCAAAGCCCATATACCCGATAGCGACCTCGCCGATTTACGCCAGCGCCTGGCCAGAACGCGCTGGCCAGGTAAGGAAACGGTCGCCGACGAATCTCAGGGCGTTCGGCTCGCGCGCATGCAGCAGCTCGTTCAATACTGGGGCAGCGAATACGACTGGCGAAAGGGCGAAGCCAAGCTGAATGCCTTGCCGATGTTCGTGACGGAGATCGACGGACTGGATATCCAGTTCATCCATGTCCGCTCGCGTCACAAGAACGCGATGCCGATGATCATGACGCATGGCTGGCCGGGTTCGATCTTCGAGCTGATCAAGGCGATCGGTCCGCTCACCGACCCGACCGCCTACGGCGCCAGCGCCGACGATGCGTTCCATGTGGTCGTGCCGTCCTTGCCTGGCTTCGGCTTTTCGGGCAAGCCGACCACGCCGGGCTGGGGCTCGGACCATATCGCGCGCGCATGGGGCACGCTGATGGAACGGCTCGGTTATACGCGCTTCGTGTCGCAAGGCGGCGATTGCGGCTCTGTGGTCTCGCACCGCATGGCGATGCAGCACGTCAAGGGCTTGATCGGCATTCATGTGAACATGCCTGCGACGGTCCCCGCCGACATCGCACGCTCGCTGGCACTGGGCGATCCCGCGCCGGCCGGCCTGTCGCCCAAAGAGAAGAACGCCTACGAGAAGCTCGCCGTCTTCTATCGCGACAACTGCGGTTATTCGGCGATGATGGTCACGCGCCCGCAAACGGTCGGCTATGCGCTGGCCGATTCGCCCTCCGGCCAGGCCGCGTGGATGTACGACAAGATATCGCAGTGGACCTATAGCGGCGGCGTGCCCGAGCGCTCGTTGACGCGCGACGAGATACTCGACGACATCTCGCTGTACTGGCTGACCGACAGCGCGACATCGTCGGCGCAGATCTATTGGGAAGACCACTCGAACAACTTCAATGCCGTCGATATCTCGCTGCCCACCGCGATCACGGTCTTCCCGGGCGAGATCTATCAGGCGCCGCGCAGCTGGGCCGAGCGGTGTTATCACAACCTGATCTATTTCAACGAGGTCGACAAGGGCGGCCATTTCGCGGCATGGGAAGAGCCGCTGCTGTTCGCCCAGGAAGTGCGGGCCGGGTTCAGACCATTGCGTTGAGATCGGGGAGATCGACGCGCGATGGCCGGCGCCACAATATGAGCCCGGCATCACATACGGGCGTTGCGGGGTGACAGGCACGGTACAGTAGCGAGCCTGTTACGCCTGCCGCCGTGTCTGCAACGTCATCGCATGATCGATCTTTTCACCCGAACCTTTATTGAACTCAGCGCGGGAGCGCTTAGACTGCAACGGGCCGTCGCCGACGACGCGGCGCCCGTTCTCGTCGTCGGCCGTGCCAATGCGACGCCCGCCGAACTGGCCGCGCTGCAACGCGAGTACGCGCTGCGGGACCGGTTGCACGAAGCATGGTGCGCGATGCCGCTGGCGTTGCAGGCGCATGGCAATGGCGCACTGCTGATCCTCGCCGACCCGGGCGGCGAGTTGTTGCCTGCGGGCACGCAAGGTCCGGCAGGGTTGAAGGCATTCTTTGCGCTGGCCGTGAGTCTTGCCACGGCGTTGGACGCGATGCATGCGGCCGGCCTGATCCATCGCGCGCTGATGCCGCGCAGCTTCCTTATCGACGAAGCAGGCCGGGCTCGCCTGGTGGGCTTCGGCTTTGCGTCGTGTGCGGTGAACGACATGACGAGCGTGCCCGACGCCGACTTCGAATGGTGCGAAGCGAGCTTCAGCTATATGGCGCCCGAGCTTGGCGCGCGCATGAACGTGCGGGTCGACGAACGGGCCGATCTCTATTCGCTAGGCTGCATCCTCTATGAACTGCTGACGGGTGTCGTGCCGTTCGACGGCGCAACCGATGCCGCCTCGCGTGTCCACGCGCACGCGACGCATCGCCCGCGTCTTCCCGTCGAACTCGCCCCGCACGTACCGCCGCAACTCTCGCAACTGGTGATGAAGCTGCTGGAGAAGGCGCCCGGGCAGCGTTACGCCAATGCCGCAAGCCTGCTCGCCGACCTGCGCCGCTGCGAGGATCTGTACGACCGGGTCGGGCATATCCCACCATTTGCACTCGACACGCACGCCGCGCTGCAATCGCTGCAGCGCGCGGACGGTGTGTTCGGACGCGAAGCCGAACTCGAAGCATTGACCACGGCTTACCGTGTCGTCGCTGACGGCGGCAAGGCGCGCGTCGCGTGGATAGCCGGCGCGTCCGGCATCGGCAAGTCGACCTTGCTGCAGGAAGCTGTCGCGCGCATCCGCCGTACGGACGCGCCGCTGCTTGCCGCGGGCAAGAGCGAGGAAGGCCGCCGCGCGACACCCTATGCGATCCTCGTGCAGGCACTGGAGCCATTGCTGCAATACGTGTTGGGCTGTGCCGACGACGAATTCGCGCAATGGCGCAACCGCATTCGCGAGGCGGCAGGTCCGGCAGGCCGCACGCTCGCAGGCCTGTTGCCGACCCTCACGGCCGTGCTCGGTTCGCAGCCGGGCATCGGCGAGGCGCCGGACCCGCAGCCTTCGCTCGAACGCGAGCGCGTGTTGCAAGGCATGGCGCGTCTGATCGCGTGCTTCGCGACGGCCTCGCGTCCGCTCGTGCTCCTGCTCGACGACCTGCAATGGGCCGATGTCGGCACGCTGCATGTGCTCGAGCGCCTGTTCAGGCAGGCGGACGCGGCGCTGCTGTTCATCGGCGCATACCGGGGCAACGAGGTCGGCGCGGACCATCCGTTGCGGGTCGGTCCGCTTGCCCAGTCGCGCGACACGCTGCGCATCGAGCTGGGGCCGTTGAACGACCACGCGCTGCGCGAACTGATCGCGCTGGCGCTACATCGGGACATGCACGCGCTCGCGCCACTGGCCGACGAGATCGGTCGCAAGACCGGGCGCAACCCGTTCTTCGTTCGCCATCTGCTGCGGGTACTTGCCGACGAAGGCGCGCTCGAATACGACCTCGAAACGGGCGCGTGGGGCTGGCATCTCGAACGCATCGTAAGCCATCGCGGCGCGGACAACGTCATCGAACTGCTGACGCACAAGCTCGAACAGTTGCCCGTGCCCGCACAGTGCGTGCTGCGCACGCTGGCTTGCCTCGGCGACCGCGCATCGGGCGACATGCTGGCCATCGCCTCGGCGCTGCCCACCTGCGATGCGGTCCAGGGTCTGCAAGCCGCGCTCGAAGCGGGCAGCGTCTATCGCGATGGCGACGACTGGGTGTTCTGGCATGACCGCATCCGCGAGGCGGCGTATGCGTCGATCCCGGAAGCCGACCGCGCGCTGCTGCATCTGAAGATCGCGCGGCGCATGATCGCGCATCGCGGCGCACAGGCTGACGTGTTCGCGATGGCCGTGCAGGTCAATCTCGCGCGGCCCGTCGTCATCGATGCTGACGAACGGCTCGCGTTCGCGCGTCTCAACCTCGATGCCGGCCGGCAAGCGAAGGCAGCGACCGCGCACCATTCAGCCCTGGGTCTGTTTCGCGCCGCGCTGGATTTTCTCGGCGACGACGCCAGCGAAGATGGTCTGACAGCCCGCATGCTGTGCGGCGAGGCGGAGTTCATGACGGGCGCGCTCGAACCGGCCGAGGCGCGGCTTGCGGCGCTGGAACAGGTGGCGGGCGACGGCATCTTCGGGGCGGACCTCGCGCGGCTGCGCGCGGCGCTGTACACGACGCTCGGCCGCTACGATCTCGCGCTGCAAGTGGGGCTCGCGTTCCTGAGCAAAGCGGGCATCGACGTGCCGTTGCGCCCGGGCGCCTGCGACGTCGATCGCGAATACGCGCGCCTGCGCGGCTGGCTCGACGAGCATGGCATCGACGCGCTGCGCCGCCTGCCGATCGTCGCCGACCCGTTGCGCCGCGCGATCACCGACATCTTCGCCGACCTGATTCCGCCCGCGCTATACACGGATCAGGATCTCGTCGATCTGATGCTGCTGCGCGCCGTCAATCTCGGGATCGAGCACGGTCACTCCGATGCGTCCGCGAATGTGTACACCTGCATGCAGCAGATTTTCGGCGCGCGTTACGGCGACCATACGGCCGCGTTGCCGTTCGGCGAGCTTGCGCTGCATCTCGTCGACGAGCGCGGTCTCGCGCGTTATCGCGCGCGGGTCTATATGGTGTTCGGCACCTTCGTCGTGCCGTGGGCGTTGCCGGCGAGGGCCGGGCACGACTACATCCGCCGTGCGTTCGATGTCGCCGTCCAAAGCGGCGATCACACCTTCGCGATGTATTGCCCAAGCAACCAGGTCACGGGGATGCTGTTCGCTGGCGAGTTCCTCGGCGACGTGCGCGCAACGATTACGCGAGGTCTCGCGCTGGTGCGCGATGCAAATTTTCGCCTCGTCATCAAATCGTTTCTCGCGAAGTGGGCCTTCGTCACGGCGCTGCAGGATGGCGCACCGGACCCCGGCGAAGAGCCGCCGCCCGTTCCCGTCGAGGGTGCGCCCGTCACGCTGGTGGATCTCGCGTACTGGGTGTACCGCATGCAGCGGGCGCTGCTGTTCGGCGATCTTCAGGATGCCGTCGAGTCGCATCGTCGCGCCGAAGCCTGCGCGCACTTCGCGCGCTCGTTCGCGGAACGCGCCGAGTTGCCGTACTACGGCGCGCTGACGCTGCTCGCGTTGCCCACGCGCGATGCCGGACAGCAAGCGGCGCTTCAGCGTCATATGGATCAGCTCGATGTATGGGCTCGCGCCTGCCCGATGAACTTCGTCGCGCGTCGCGAACTGGTGCGCGCCGAATACCTGCGCGCAGTCGGCCTTTCGAACGAAGCAGGGCAAGGGTATGCGAAGGCTGTGTCGCACGCGCGCCGTCACGGCTTCACGCAGGTCGAAGCATTGGCCGCCGAACTGGCGGCGCGCTTTCATGCCGCCCGCGAAGAAGAGGTGCCCGCGCAGGCGTATCTGAATCACGCGCGCGGCGCGTGGCAGCGTTGGGGCGCGACGGGCAAGGTGCGTCAGTTGCAGGCCGACTACCCGGATTATTTCGAATCCGATAGCAGCGCACCGGGTGCAAGCCGTCTGCAGGAACTCGACGTGCAGGCCGTGCTGCGGATTTCCAATGCGCTCGCCAGCAACATCGTGCCGGCGCGTCTGGTCGAAACGCTGTTGCGCACGGCGCTCGAAAGCGCGGGCGCCGAGCAGGGCGCGCTCGTGCTGTTGCAGCGTGGCGTGTGGCGTGTGGCGGCGCGCGCGCATGTGCTGGGCGGCGCGATCGTCGTCTCGCACGAAGCGGCCGATTTCTCGTCGGCGACGCTGCCGGTGTCGATCGTGCATGCCGTCGCGCGCACGCAGGAAAAGCTCGTGCTGGACGACGTGTGCGATTCGCCCGCCTATGCGCAGGACGATTACGTGCGGCGTCATCGTCCGCGCTCGGTGCTGTGCGTGCCGCTGATGCGTTATGCGATGCTCGTGGGCGTGCTCTATATCGAGAACAATCTCGCGGCGAATGTGTTCACGTCGGCGAAAGCGGCGTTGCTCGAAGTCGTCGCTTCGCAAGCGGCGTTCGCGCTCGAAAACGCGCGTCTCTATGAAGAGCTGTTCGAGCAGAACCGGCAGCGCGCCAAGGCCGAAGACCAGTTGCGCAATGCGCTAGGCGAGCTGGAGCGCGCGAGCCGTCTGAAGGCGATGGGCGAGCTGGTCGCGTCGATCGTGCATGAAGTCGGGCAGCCGCTCGCTGCCGTCGATACGTCGGCGAGCGCGGCGTTGCGCTGGCTGAACCG
Organism: Paraburkholderia largidicola; assembly: GCF_013426895.1. NCBI lineage: Bacteria > Pseudomonadati > Pseudomonadota > Betaproteobacteria > Burkholderiales > Burkholderiaceae > Paraburkholderia > Paraburkholderia largidicola. The sequence continues at coordinate 2,668,955 of NZ_AP023175.1, forward strand.
CAATCCGCCCGAAATCGGCGAGACGCGCGAGATGCTCTCGCATATCAGCCTGAGCGCGACGCGGGCGAGGGCGATCATTCAGGGACTGCGCGCGAAGGCGCGCCGGGCAGAGCCGCAATTCACGACGCTCGATCTGAACGAGGCGCTGCGGGAAGCGGCCGCGCTCGTGGCCGGGCAACTCGATGCCATGAAGATCACATTGGAATTGCGCGGCCTTGATTGTCCCGTGCAGGTGCGCGGCGACCGCATCCAGTTGCAGCAGGTCGCGATCAACTTGCTGACCAACGGCGCCGAATCGATGGCGTCGCTCGCGCAGGGCGAGCGCAAGCTGAGGCTGATCTGCACCTCGGATGACGGGGCGCCTGTTTGTGTATCGGTGGAAGACCGCGGCAGCGGTATCGATCCGCAGATTGCCGGGCGTCTGCTCGAACCGCTGTTCACCACGAAGGAAAACGGCATGGGCATGGGCCTCGCCATCTGCAACTCGATCGTCGAAGCACATGGCGGCACGTTGACGCTGTCGCCGCGCGAAGTAACAGGCACGCGCGCGACGTTCACGTTGCCGCGCTTCGTGTCATGAGCCGCCGCATACGATCGTATGATTGCCGCGCGTTCGCCGATGAGCGTCGTGGACCATCGCAATCGCATTTGTTACCATCGCCGTCCGCCTGATTGCGCGGACGTTCGCGTCGTCGAAAACAGCAAAAACCAACGATGTCCAAATCCACGCCGTTCCAGACTGGTTCCCTTGAATCCGATGCGCGCCTCGTGTACGTAGTCGATGACGATGAGCTCGTGCGTGGCGCGCTCTCGGGCCTGTTGCGCTCGATCGATATCGATGTGCGCGCGTTCGCGTCGACGGAAGAGTTTCTGGCTGCCGACAAGCCGGCCATTCCTTCGTGTCTCGTGCTCGACGTGCGGCTGCGCGGTCAAAGCGGACTCGCGTTGCAGCAAACGCTGATCGACGATGGTCGCCTGCATATGCCCATCATCTTCATGACGGGCTACGGCGACATTGCGATGTCGGTGAAAGCGATGAAGGCAGGTGCGATGGATTTTCTCGCGAAGCCGTTTCGCGATCAGGACATGATCGACGCCGTGATTGCCGCACTGGAGCGCGACGCGCGCCGTCTCGCGTCGGATCGCTCGCTGCACGCGATGCGCGCGGCGTGGGACTCGCTGACGCCGCGCGAGCGCGAAGTGCTGCAACTCGTCGCCACGGGTCTGTTGAACAAGCAGATTGCCGCGAACATGGGAATCGCGGAGATCACCGCGAAGATCCACCGCGGCCAGGCCATGCGCAAGATGAACTCACGTTCCGTCGCGGAACTGATGCGCAAAATGGAAGCGCTGGGAATCGCGCGAGCGCCGCAATAGCCGCAATAGCCGCACGCCGCCGGCCAACGCACGGCAAGTAGGGCCATATACGATCATATGATGGCGGCCCGTTGAGGCGCGCTCTATCCTGAAGCTGCCGGGCAAGATTGCGATCCGCTCATTCGCTTGCCGGGCCATCAGCGAGAGTGTCCTTGTTCCAGCACAACAACGAGCTAGTCTCCATCGTCGACGACGATTCCCTCGTACGCGCCGCGACCAGCAGTCTGGTGCGTTCGTTTGGATGGGAAGCGCGGGTCTTTTCATCCGGCGCGGAGCTGCTTGCTTCCGGCGTGCTCGAACGCACGCGTTGCCTCGTCTGCGACGTGCAGATGCCCGATATGGACGGCATCGAGCTAGTCGAGACGCTCGAGCGCAAAGGCATGCGCATCCCCACGATCTTCATTACCGCCTTCGCCACGGTTCGCATCCGCGAGCGCGTGCAGGCGGGCGCGGCGCTTTGCATGATCGAAAAGCCGATCGAAGCCGTGGAACTGGAGACGTGGATTGGCCGCGCGCTCGGATATGGATGACGCTCGGGCCGTGCTGTTGAAAGCGTGACGCGTGAGCGAATGCAATGCAACTGTAATGCCGATACATTTGGATACGTCGAGGAAAAACAGACGACACATTCGGCGCTTCTAATCCCTGGCAGGCATCGGCGTTAGCGCGTCGATGGCCTGCAAACCAGTTTCTACAACGACAAGGACAAGACAATGAACCTCCGCCAATTCGTGATGGGCAGCGGCCTCGCCGCCGTGATCGCTTTCTCTTGCGCGCCGACCTTCGCTGCGGACGCAGCAGCATCGGCAACGGATGCAGCCGCAACGACGGCCGCTCCCGCCGCCACGTCGAAGAAGTCGGTTCGCGTCGCGAATCGCGCGTTCTCGAAGACCGTTCAAAAGACGCTGTTGAAGACGAAGGGCCTGGAAGATTCGTCGATCACCGTATTCGGCAACGCGAAGACGGGTCAGGTGACCTTGGCCGGCCAGATCGTGAGCGAAGACCAGGACCACCTCGCCGTCGAAACGGCAAAGCAGGTGCACGGCGTGACGGCCGTCGTCAGCAAGCTGACGCTGCGCCAGCAAGGCGGCGGTTGATCGCGGCGTAATACACGGCGGCGAACGGCCCCGCGGGAATGCAACCCGCAGGGCCGCCGCCGTCAGAACGAAGACGTTTTCACGCTATGGCCCGCGACAGTGACGGGAGACAAGCCGATGAGCGCGCTATCCGAAGACAATATCGTGGTTCGCACACTGCTGAATGTGCTGGACCCTTCCGCAGCACAGCGCGATGCGTGCGCGGTCAACCGTTATGCCGCGCTGAAGAAGCTGCGCGTCAGCTTACCGTCGCCTGTCGTTGAAGAGGCAAGCGACGCGCCGTCGCGGCCCGCACATATCGTGGTCGAAGAACGGCTGTCGTCGTGCACGATCAGCGTCTCGTGGAGCGATCCCTGCTCGGGGCGATACAACGCGCAGATCTGGCGCAGCGGACTCGCGCGCGACGCAGCCGTATGCGCGCTGACGGGCCGCGCGATCAGCCGCGGCGACGAGGTGTTCCGTCCGCGCGCGCACGACTTTCATGTCCCTTCCAACCGGCATCAGATGATCCTCGCGGCGACGCTCGATCCGCACGCGGAACAGCCCGTTGCATGAGGCGTATCATTTCCAGTCCGAATCTTTATCGGGGACAACATGAGTGAACTATGGCGCTTGTCGGCGGCTGAACTCGCGAGGCGGGTTCGCAGCCGTGAAGTATCCGCGCGCGACGCGGCGCAGTCCGCGCTGGCGCGTCTCGATGCAGTGAACCCCATCATCAACGCGGTCGTCGCGCACAAGCCCGAATGGGTGCTGCGCCAGGCGGACGAGATCGACCGCGCGATCGCGCGCGGCGAAGACCCGGGTCCGCTCGCGGGCGTGCCCGTCACCGTGAAAATCAACGTCGATCAGGCCGGCTTTGCGACCACGAACGGCACGCGTCTGCAGGAAAACCTGATTGCCGAAACGAGCAGTCCGGCCGTCGACAATCTCTCGAAGGCGGGCGCGGTGCTGCTTGGCCGCAGCAATTCGCCGACCTTCGCGCTGCGCTGGTTCACGTCGAATCAGGTACATGGCCGCACGTTGAATCCGCGCGACCCGAAGCTCACGCCGGGCGGCTCGTCGGGCGGCGCGGCTGCCGCCGTTACGGCGGGGATCGGACAGCTTGCGCTCGGCACCGATATCGGCGGCTCGGTCCGCTATCCGGCCTATGCGTGTGGTGTGCACGGACTCAGGCCGAGCTTCGGGCGTGTGCCGGCGTTCAACGCGTCGTCGCCGGAACGCGCGATCGGCGCGCAACTGATGTCGGCAGCGGGACCGATTGCCCGCACGATCGACGATCTGCGTCTCGGCCTGCTTGCGCTTGCCGCGCCGGATCTTCGCGATCCCTGGTATGTGCCGCTGCCGCTGGAAGGGCGAGCCGTGCCACGGCGCGCGGCGCTGTGCCTGCGGCCCGGCGGTCTGCAGATCGCGAAGGAAGTCGAGGAGGCGTTGCTCGATGCGGCGCGCCGGCTCGTCGATGCAGGCTGGAGCGTCGAGGAAATCGACGACGTGCCGTCGATCCGCGAAGCCGGGCAACTGCAGGAGCGCTTATGGCTGGGCGACGGCTTCGATGCACTGGCCGACTCCGTTGCGCGTGACGGCGATCCGGGCGCGGCGGCCGTCGTCGCGGCGGCGCGTCTGAAGGTGCAAGGTCTGCCCGCCGATGTGATCAGCCGTTCGCTGGTGCGGCGTTCGACGCTGGTGCGTCAGTGGCGTCTGTTTCTCGATCAGTATGCCGTGGTGTTGATGCCCGTGTCCGGCGAACTGCCTTTCCCCGACGACCTGGATCAGCGTGGTGCAGAAGGTTTCGACCGGGTATGGGAAGCGCAGCTCACGATGCGCGCGCTGCCCGCGATGGGCCTGCCGGGGCTGGCTGTCACCACGCAACTCGTGGATGGCGTGCCCGTCGGCGTGCAGATCGTCGCCGCGCATTATCGCGAGGATCTGTGTCTGCTCGCGGGTGAAGCGATCGAAGCGCGCGGCGTGCCGCCTGCGCCGATCGATCCGGTTGTTTGAGCTTGCCGGGCGGCTGCTGCCGCCCGGTCCGCACGCGTCCTCATACAAGATCAGGCGAGGGGCGCGGTGACGGCCACGATCGCCGAGCCGCGCAGCCGTTCGGCGAGATCGAGATGAATCGGGCGCTCGCCCCACCAGCGCGCTAGCCCCGTTTGCACGCGATGGCCGATCACCACGATATCGGCATTGAATGCCGCGACGTGCAGTGGAATCACGTCGATAGGGCGTCCGAACTTGACGAAGCCATGCGCGGTGACGCCGAGATTCACGAGATGACCGACCGCAACGTCGAGCGCGTGACGCGCGTGCGCCTCCATGCTGCTGCACGCGAGATCCGACAGCATGCCTGCACAGGTCGCGCTGGCCGTGATCGCATCGACGACGGAAATCACATCGACATGCGCGGACAACGCCAGCGACAATTGCGAGCAACGTTTCAGCGCGGCTTGAGCTTCGAGCGTTTCGTCGTAGACGAGCAGCATTCTTGAGCAGGATGACATGTTCTTTCGAGGCCGTAACGGAGTGCGAAGCGGGTCGTACTCCGATTGAAAGTGAGAGTTTCGTAATGCGAGCCGGATGCATCCGATGCTGGATTTTCCGGTGCTCCTCTCAACAACGCTTAGCCAGGCGGATCTATTCCGCGCACGTTTTTCTGGAAAAGGTGTTGTGAACAATGAGAACTTTTCTTCGCAGTAGAATGCCGTCGCGCATGGCGCCCAGGGTCGGCGCGCCAGATCGAATAGACGATCGAAAACATCCAGTCGTGCGGCGATGTATCGCGAGGCAGATTGTGTGAGTCTTCAAGCCCGCGCGCGCAGGCCCGATGAACCAGTTCTTCCGCTTCATATTCGCTCTCTGTCAGCCGTAACGCGAAAGACCAGAGCCGGGGAAGCATGTCCGGAAGAATGAGCGAAAGATCTATGCACTGCATTGCAATCGAGAAGCGGATTGACTGAGGGGAACTGCCAACTCTATCGCTTCCCGTTCACGGATGCCTTGTCCATACGGCGCATTTGTCTTGTCTGGAACGCGCATTCGAACACTAACAACGCGAACGGCAGCAAGTGTTCATGTCCGGTAAAGGTCTTTGAAACCGGATGTATCGGGAGCGGTGGCAGATACATTGCGACATACGCCTGCGCTAAAACCAGGCTATAACCAGGCGTCGGTCAGAATGCGCGTTTTGGACAAGCGACGAATTGCTTTGGACAATTTCCGAAAGAGTCGAATCACTACACTGAAAAGTCACAGGTTCCCGACGTTGGCGGAATCCGTTGGTGGGTTTCAACCCGACATTGCGCAATACGACGGGTACGTGCTTCGAAACCCTTTCACTGTAGCTGTAGAAGACTTTCAATCGGAAAGACCATGACCGGGTACGCCACAGCAGTTTCGTCGAATGTCCGTAATCGCTTCTTTATCGATGGCGAATGGGTGCTGAACCACGCCGACGCGCGACATGTCCTGATTTCTCCTGCAACGGAAGAGCCGTTCATGTCGGTTCCGCTCGCGGATTCCGTGGACGTCGACCGTGCGATCGCGGCGGCTCGCCGGGCGTTCGACGAGGGTCCGTGGCCGAAGCTTTCGGGTGCCGAGCGAAGCGCGTATCTGAAGCGGTTGACAGAAGAAATTCGCCAGCGCTTGCCGGTGCTCGCGCAACTGTGGACCGATCAGGTTGGTGCGCCGATTACGTTCGCGAGCGGCCTGCTTCCGACGGGCATCACGCGTTTCGAGTTCTTTGCATCGCTCGCGGAGACGTTCGAATTCGAGGACGCGCGACCGACGCGGCGCGGCCATGCGCGCGTGCGACGCGAACCCGTCGGCGTCGCCGCGTTGATTGCGCCGTGGAATGCGACCTTCCCGATCGTGGCGCACAAGATCGCGGCCGCGCTGGCGGCGGGTTGCACGGTCGTCGTCAAGTCGCCGCTGGAAAGTCCGCTGGATGCGCTGATCATCGCGGAATGCGCGGCGGCTGCGGGCCTTCCGCCGGGCGTGCTGAATGTCATCACGGCGGGCCGCGACCAGGGCGCGCAACTGGTGCAATCGCGCGATGTCGACAAGATCAGCTTTACGGGCAGCGTCGCAACGGGGCAATGGATCGCGCGCGCGGCAGCGGACCGGTTGGCTCGTGTGACGTTGGAACTCGGCGGGAAATCGGCAGCGATTCTGCTCGACGACGTCGATCTGCCTGCGGCGCTGGCAGCGCTCACGCCATTCACGATGCCGTTTTCCGGGCAGATCTGCTTCGCGCAGACGCGCATACTTGCGCCCAGGGCACGCCATGACGAGGTCGTCAGCGCGTACGCTGAGATCATTTCGAAGCTGAAGCTCGGCGACCCGCGCGAGGCCGATACACGTATCGGACCGGTATTGAACGCCGTGCAGCGCGATCGCGTGCGCGGCTATATCGAACGGGGTATCGGCGAAGGCGCGCGCCTCGTGTTGGGCGGAACGGGCAACGGCGGCTTCGAGAGGGGCTATTTCGTCGAGCCGACGGTATTCGCTGACGTCACGCCGCACATGACGATTGCGCAGCAGGAAATCTTCGGCCCCGTCGTGTCGATTCTTCCGTATGACGACATCGACGACGCGGTGCGCATCGCAAACGACACGCCGTATGGCTTGAGCGGCTCGGTTTATAGCCGTGATGTGGAGCGGGCTTACGCGGTTGCATGCCGCGTCCAGTCGGGCCATATCGGCATTAACGGTATCGAACTGGCTGCGAATGTGCCGTTCGGCGGTTTCAAATTATCAGGAGTGGGCCGCGAAGGCGGCCGCGAGGGACTGGAGGCGTACCTCGAAACCAAGGCAGTGTTCATGCCGACGGCGGCTGGATGACAGGCAGAGAGGCGCGGGCGTGACCGATCGTGGTGATCGATTCATGACGCCCGCGCCAAAGTCCTGCGCATGCCCGTCCGTTTTGATTGATGGGACGTTTTCATGCACTTCGACACGCACGAGATCACGTTCGACACCGGTCTGAGCGCGGGCGAACGATGGTCGCACATCATGTTGAACAGCCGCGGGTTGCGATGCGCATTCGATCCGCGGCAATCGATCGACTCGACCGTCAGGAGCTGGCGCCTGGGTGAAGTCGGTGTCTCGCTCGCCAATCTGGCGACGCAAACCCTGTCGCCCGTCGGCGAAGAATTACCGTCGTGGCAAGGCGGCTGGCTGTTCGTGAAGCTCGTGACGCAGGGGCATGTGCATGTGCAATCGCGCGGCCTGGTCGAGCGGTTCGACGCGGGCAGCATGTTCATCATCGACCCCGTCTATCCGTTTGTCGAAGTGTTTCCGGAGCGCGCGCGGATGACGGTGCTGCGCGTGCCGAAGGTGCGTTTGCGCGAGCGCGGCGTGCATCGTTCGAGTGCGGGGCCGCTGGTGGGCGACGCGCGGTCGCCTGATGTTCGCGCAACCTGCGATCTCATTCAGTGCATCGCGCGGCAATCTACTGCGCCGGGTGTCATTGCGCAAAACATGATGGGCGATCAGTTGCTCGAACTCGTCGAGTTCGCGATGATCGATCCTGGCGCAAGGTCGAAGAGGCGATGTCCCGAAGCGTTGGTGCATCAGACGAAGCGCTATATCGACAGCCATCTCGGCGAGGCCGGGCTGGACGTCGCTGCGATTGCGTCAGGCGTGCATGTTTCCGCACAGCATCTGCAACGCCTGTTCCGTGCAAAGGGCATGTCGCTGATGCGGTATCTGTGGCAGGCGCGGCTCGAACGCGCGGCGTTGTTGCTGCGAACGCGCGGCGCGTACGACAGTTCGATTCAGGAAATTGCATGGCAATGCGGATTCACCACAGCAGCGCATTTCAGCCGTCTGTTCAAGCGGCAATATGGCGTGTCGCCATCGGATTTCCGCTTTTCGGGTAATCAGTTGTAGAAGCATTCAGTCACAGGAAAACATCGTGTACAAAGCATTTTTCGCAGCAGTGGCAATGAGCAGTGCAATCGCATCGGCGGGTGTGCACGCGGAAACGATCAAGCCCGTCAAGGTATCGAAGCCCGAACTTGCAGGCGCGATATTCAACCGTCAAGACGCAGTCAAGAAGGACGAAAACGGTCATCGCAGTACTGACGTGGTCACCTTCACGTCGCCCGATAACGCGTATCAGACGGGCGTGTACAAATCCGGTCCGCTGCACGAGGACATAAAGGGTCCGCAAGGGCTGCCGTATAGCGAGTTTCTTTATTTTCTTTCTGGCAGCGTGAAGCTGACGTCGTCGGATGGTTCGGTGATGGTCGTGAATACAGGCGAAGCCGTCACGCTTCCGAAAGGATGGACGGGGCAATTCGACACACAGGGCTATACGAAGCTCTACGTCACCTACGATGCGGACGAGGCAAAGAAGTAGTAAGACGGTCCGGACGGCTGAATCCGTTTCGCGGACCGTATGTAGCAGCGAGTTTGTATCCCAATGTATCTGCGCCGCCGCCTGATACATAACGACTCATTGGCGGACATTGCGGACAAACCGCAGATACGTCCGACATGTTTAATACCTCCATGCCAGCCGTTCTGGCGTTGCGAACGGGAAGCGCGAACGGACGTTCGCGCGGTCCGCGTTCCGTGTGCTGCCGAATCAACAGGCTGCGCGCCCGGCAAGAGCGCGCAGATGTCATCCAAGCAACCGTACCTGAGGAAAAAAACATGTCGGATCAGATCAACACGCGGCGCCGTCGTCTGCTCGGGACGACCGTTGCAGGCATCGGCCTGATGGAACTGGGCTTGAGCGGGTTCGCCAATGCGCAAACCAGCGGCACGAAGACGGGCGGACGCGTGGCTTCGTTCGATACGATCAAACAGATCAATGCCGGCACGCTGAACATCGGCTACGCGGAAGCGGGCCCACAGAACGGGCCGGTGGTGATTCTGCTGCATGGCTGGCCGTACGACATCTACAGCTTTGCCGAAGTCGCGCCGCTGCTTGCCGCCGCGGGCTATCGGGTGATCATGCCGTATCTGCGCGGCTACGGCAGCACGCGCTTCCTGTCCGCGGATACGCCGCGCAACGGCCAGCAAGCCGTGATCGCCGTCGACATCATCGCGCTGATGGACGCGCTGAAAATCGACAAGGCTGTGCTGGGCGGCTTCGACTGGGGCGCGCGCACGGTGGACATCATCGCCGCGCTGTGGCCGGAGCGTGTCAAGGCGCTGGTGTCGGTGAGCGGTTATCTGATCGGCAGCCAGCAGGCGAACCGCGCGCCGCTGCCGCCGAAGGCGGAGTTCGCGTGGTGGTATCAGTTCTACTTCGCGACGGAGCGCGGCTATGCGGGCTACGACGCGAATCGCCACGACTTCAACAAACTGATCTGGCAACTCGCCTCGCCGAAGTGGAATTTCGACGACGCGACCTTCGATCGCACGGCCGAGTCGTTCGCGAACCCGGACCACGTCGCCATCGTGATCGACAACTACCGCTGGCGTCTCGGCTTGTCGCGCGGCGAGGCGAAGTACGACGAGATCGAAAAGCGCCTCGCAGCAGCGCCGACCATTTCGGTGCCGACCATCACGATGGAAGGGGACTCGAACGGCGCGCCGCATCCGGACCCCTCCGCCTACGCGAAAAAGTTTACCGGCAAGTACGCGCACCGGAACATCGGCGGCGGTATCGGGCACAACCTGCCGCAGGAAGCGCCGAAGGCATTCGCCGACGCGATCATCGACGTGGCGCGTTTCTGAACGGACGACAGAGGAGCCATCCAATGCGACTCAAGCGACCCGCGCGGAGCGCGTATGTCGTCCTCAGCACGGCGCTGCTGCTCGGCGCCGTGTCGGCGGATCAGGCGATTGCCGACTCCGCCAAGCCTGCCGCTGCAACAAAGGCAGCATCGCCGATTTACGGTGTCACGATTCCCGACGGATACCGCAAGTGGCAGATGATCGCGCCCGCCGAGGAAGCCGCGCCGCTCGACGAGCTGCGCGTCGTGCTCGGCAATCCCGCCGCGATCAAGGCGATCGAAAACTCGACGCTGCCGTACCCGGACGGCACGATACTCGTGAAGCTCGCGTACAAGCGCAAGCAGTCGCCTGATTTCGAGTCCGCGACCGTGCCGGGGCAGGCGACGACGGTGCAGGTGATGGTGAAGGACTCGCGCCGTTATGCATCGACGGGCGGTTGGGGGTTCGGGCGCTTCATCAACGGGCAACCGGCCGACCTCGCGCAGCACCAGACGTGCTTCGCCTGTCACGCAGCACGGGTGAAGGACCGCGACTACGTCTTCACGCGGTACGCACCGTAAGCGCGGGCGGGTTTTCCAGGTAGTGGGATTCCGACGCGCCTAAAGGCTGTGTGGGATAATCGCGATTTGCCCAGGGCGCGACTCACGAGGTTGTTCGCACGGGCGCATAAGGGGCCTTTATTCCCGTGGCCCGCTTTCTCTCCGCGATAACTCTCCCACAACCACGATGCCCGCATACCGTTCCAAAACCTCCACCGCCGGCCGCAACATGGCTGGGGCGCGCTCGCTGTGGCGCGCCACCGGCATGAAAGACGAAGACTTCTCGAAGCCGATCATCGCGGTGGTCAATTCGTTCACCCAGTTCGTGCCCGGACACGTGCACCTGAAGGACCTGGGCCAACTCGTCGCGCGTGAAATCGAAGCGGCGGGCGGCGTTGCCAAGGAATTCAACACCATCGCCGTCGACGACGGCATTGCGATGGGCCACGACGGCATGCTGTATTCGCTGCCGAGCCGCGACATCATCGCCGACTCCGTCGAATACATGGTCAATGCGCACTGTGCCGACGCGATGGTGTGCATCTCCAACTGCGACAAGATCACGCCGGGCATGCTGATGGCCGCGATGCGCCTGAACATCCCCGTGATCTTCGTGTCTGGCGGCCCGATGGAAGCGGGCAAGACGCGCCTCGCGAATCCGAAGACGGGCACGATCGAGTTCAAGAAGCTCGACCTCGTGGACGCGATGGTGATCGCCGCCGACCAGTCCTACTCCGACGCCGACGTCGCCGAAGTGGAGCGCTCCGCCTGCCCGACCTGCGGTTCGTGCTCGGGCATGTTCACGGCCAACTCCATGAACTGCCTGACGGAAGCGCTGGGCCTTTCGCTGCCGGGTAACGGCACGGTGGTCGCGACGCACGCGGACCGTGAACAGCTGTTCAAGCGCGCGGGCCGCCGTGTCGTCGAACTGGCGCGCCAGTACTACGAGAACGAAGACGTGCGCATCCTGCCGCGTTCGGTCGGTTTCAAGGCGTTCGAAAACGCGATGACGCTCGATATCGCCATGGGCGGTTCGACCAACACAATCCTGCACCTGCTCGCCATCGCGCGCGAGGCGGAAATCGACTTCTCGATGACGGACATCGACCGTCTGTCGCGCATCGTGCCGCAACTGTGCAAGGTGGCGCCGAACACGAACAAGTACCACATCGAAGACGTGCATCGCGCGGGCGGCATCATGGCCATCCTGGGCGAGCTGGACCGCGCGGGCAAGCTGCACACCGACGTGCCGACCGTGCACGCGGCGACGCTCAAGGACGCGCTGAGCCAGTGGGACATCGCGCTGACCGACGACGAAGCCGTCAAGACGTTCTACATGGCCGGACCGGCCGGCATTCCGACGCAGGTTGCGTTCAGCCAGAACACGCGTTGGCCGAGCCTGGATCTGGACCGCGCGGAAGGCTGTATTCGTTCGTACGAGCACGCGTTCTCGAAGGAAGGTGGGCTTGCGGTGCTGACGGGCAATATTGCCCTCGACGGTTGCGTGGTGAAGACGGCGGGCGTCGACGAGAGCATTCTGGTGTTCGAAGGCTCGGCGCACGTGACCGAGTCGCAGGATGAAGCAGTCGAGAACATCCTCAACGACAAGGTCAAGGCGGGCGATATCGTGATCGTGCGATATGAAGGGCCCAAGGGTGGTCCCGGCATGCAGGAAATGCTGTACCCGACGAGCTATATCAAGTCGAAGGGGCTCGGCAAGGCTTGCGCGCTGCTGACGGATGGACGCTTCTCGGGTGGTACGTCGGGGCTGTCGATTGGTCACTGCTCGCCGGAAGCGGCGGCGGGTGGCGCGATTGGTCTCGTGCGCGATGGCGATCGCATTCGGATCGATATTCCGAACCGTACGATTGATGTGCTCTTGTCCGATGAGGAACTTGCGCGTCGGCGTGAGGAGCAGAATGCCAAGGGCTGGAAGCCGGCCAAGCCGCGTCCGCGGAAGGTGTCAGCTGCGCTGAAGGCTTATGCGAAACTCGTGATGTCGGCGGATAAGGGCGCGGTGAGGGATTTGTCGATGCTCGAGGATTGATTTTTGTCTGCGACGTTGGGTGGGGTTTTGTTTTTCGCTGGCATCCGCGTGATGTTATTGGTTTGCTAGCGTTGCCGCTGTGCGGGGCGGCGCCTGCTTTTGGTTGTCTGCGACGCTGGGTGGGGTTTTGTTTTTTCGCTGGCATCCGCGTGATGTTATTGGTTCGCAAGCGTTGCCCCTGTGCGGGGCGGCACCTACTTTTCTTTGCCGCCGCAAAGAAAAGTAGGCAAAAGAAAGCGGCTCACACCGCCAGTTCTAGTATTTGCCTGAGGGCCCCCAACGGTTCTTACGCTTCACACGGCAACGCACCTGTTTAGGTGCGTTGCCAACGCTCTCCCTCGACGCCTCACCCGCTTCATCTGCCCGCGTCACAGCACGCCGCGCCAGATAGTCCACGGCCGCCCAGGTGGCAAACTGTGTGTAGGCCGCAGTACCTCACACACCTCACTCCGGACTGATAGCGCACGCGTCCCACGCTGTAAGAGCGCCAGGTTATACGACGCGATAACCTGCACACAGTTTGCCACCTAGGCGGCACATACCATTCGTTGCCGTCTGCCGTTGTATGGATGCCTGAAGCGGGTGAGGCGTTCATTCGACGCGTTGGCAACGAGCACCGGCGAGGGCACTGTCGCGTGAAGGATGGGGACGTTGGGGGCCCGTGGATAGGCACACGTGCTGGCGGTGTGAGCCGCTTTCTTTTGCCTACTTTTCTTTGCGGCGGCAAAGAAAAGTAGGTGCCGCCCCGCACAGGGGCGACGCCTGAAGCACGCTAACAGATCGCGGATGCCAGCGAAAACCCCAAAATACCAAAACAGCAACGCCTGAAGCATGAAGGCAACCGCGCGGATGCCAGCGCTAACACAAGCAAACCACCCCAGCGTCGCAGACAATCAAACCAAACCAAACCAAACCAAACCAATCCAAACCAAAACCAAAACCAAAACCAAAACCAAAATCAATTCGCCGCCGCATCAATCCGCCCAAACACCCCCGTCGTCTTACTCGGCCCCGCCGCATAAAACAACGTATTTTTCGGCTGATTATCAACATCGTTACCGAAGCTGATCCCCCACAACCCATGTTGAGTGAACGGCTGACCATCGTGCAACGTGAGCTTCCCGAGATCCTTCGCGCTATTCGGATCGAACGCCTCGATCGTCCCGTCCCCAAAGTTCCCGACCAGCAAATCATTGCTCAACGTGCCGAAGTTCGCGGGTGCCTCCGCGAGTCCCCATGGCGCATTCAGCACGCCACCCATGCCGGCGAACTGCTTGACGAAGTGGCCGCTGAGATCGAACTGGTCGAGCACGCCCAGTCCAGCGCCGACTACTTGCGCACTCGCCGTCGCGTTCTGCTTCGCATAAGTGACGAAGATGCTGCTGCCGATCGCCTGAATACCGAACGGTGCAAAGCCCGCAGGAAGCGTCGGGTCCTTGAACTGTCCGTCGAGCTGGATCTTTTCGAATGCGTTATTGAACACGTCGATCTTGCCGTTGTGGAAATCCGCCGCGTACAGCAGGTTCTGGCCGTTCACCGCGGCTGCCGTCAAACCTTTGTAGTTGGCGCCTGCACTGCCATCATCGAATGCTGTGACGGCCTGCGTCGGCAGCACTTTCGGCGACCAGGCGGCGATCGTGCCTGCGTCGGTGGCCCAGACGAAGACCGCACTGCTGCTGTTGCCGCCGCTGCTGATCGTGAAATCCGTAGTCGAATTGAAGATGATGCCCGTAGGACCTGCGGGCCCGTTCTTGCCATCCGGAATCGTCACGACGAGCGATTGCACGACGCCGTTGCCGTCGTATAACGTCGACTTGTGAGTCGTATTGTCCGATACCCAGAAGGTGCCTTTCGGATTGAACGCTACGCCCCAGCCGTTCTGCAGATTCGGATCGGTATGCGCTGCGGCGGTGCTGCCGTCGGATACCAGTGCAGTCGACGTGAACGGACTAGCGGGCGGAGCGGGCGGCGCCGACGAATCGTTTCCGCCGCCGCACGCCGCGAGACCGGCTGCCAGAACGCCGGCGAGTGAAATTGCGAATAAAGGTCTATAGGTCTTCATCATCGACTTCCTCATCCGTTGTGATGCATATAAATAGGATCGCTAATAAATAGAACTGAGAGGTTCTTGTGCGATTCAAACAGTCCCTGAGATAGGACCTCTCTCCATAACAACTGTCGCGGCCTGCCTATTCCAATGATTTTTCTCTGGAAGGTTTCGAGCGCTGCATCCAGTCACGACTTCGCATGTCGCGATGCGGCTTCGCAGCGCTTACTGAAATACGAAGCGCCAGTGCTATTCATCAGATCATCGAAAGTTTTGGATGCGTTGACGGAATAAGCGGAATTCGTCAGGCGTTCTTCGAAATACAACCGCCAATCAAACATGGAAGGACGTGATGAATTCATTAGCCGAACCCGTTATGACCCGCGCCGCGCGTTCGCTGGGTGCAATGGAAAAGTTTTTCTATCTGTTGAACCAGAGTCATCCGAATCATTTCGCCATGATCGGCGAAGTATCGGGGCCGACGCGCATCGATCAGTGGCAGGACGCGCTCGATCTGGTCGCGCACCATTCGCCACTCGTGTGGTCACGTGTCGAACGCGGCAGCAATGGTGTACCGGCATTCGTGCCCGTTCCACATGGTTCGGTCCCCATGAAAGTGGCACAGCTCGGTTCGACGAAATGGACGGATGAAGTGGCCGCGCAAATCGCGCAACCCTTTGATGAGATGCGTCCGCCGCTGCTGCGCGCGACGCTGCTGCATGGCGAGGCACATTCGATCATCGTGCTCGTCGCGCATCATTCGATCGGCGACGGGTTGTCGCTGACTTCATTACTCGGCGATCTGCTGCGCGCGGTGGCGGGCGAAAATCTGATGCGTAGCGGCGAGACGAGGGCGCTAGAGCGTTTGATCGAACTGAAGCATGGGGCACCGAAGCTTCCTTCGAGTGCGCCAGTGCCATCGGATGAACCCATGCGCGCGCCGCTGGAGATGCGGCGGCCGGACGGTTCGGCGCCGCACGTCGAGGCGCTGCGTCTGACGTCCACGATGACGCGCACGTTGCGCGAGCGCTCAAGGGCGGAGGGTACCTCGGTTCAGTCGGCGTTGATCGCGGCGTTCACGCGGGCAATGTGTTTTCTGAATGCCAACGCGCAGAAGGAACCGCGCGTGCTTTCGCCCATCGATTTGCGGCGTCGCCTGCTCGACGGCAGCGATCATCTTGCGATGTGTGCGAGCGGCGTAGTTCACGCCGACGACGGTCCGCGTGACGCGAGCCTGTGGAGCCGCGCGCGCCACGCCGGACAGGCGTTCGTTGATATCGAGTCGACGGAGGTGCTGGCAGAGCGCGTGCTGACGGCGCACGCTTTGCTCGACACCGTGAATGGAGCGGCCGACGCGAAAGCCGTTTTCGCGCAGGCATTCGCGAACGATGCAGTCGTCACGAATCTCGGCGTCGTGAATCTGCCGAAACGGTTCGGCCCGCTTACGCTCGACGCGGTCTGGGGGCCGTCGGTTTCAGTGGGTGTCGTCGATGAACAGGTCATCGGCGCGGCGACGTTCGGCGGGCAACTGCATCTGGTGCACACGAGCTATTCGCCCGTGATGGGTCTGCTCGACCAGATGGTGTTGGAAATCACGGCGGCGCTGATGAACGAAAGCGCGAACGCCAGCGAGTAGCCGCTTTCGACGTAAGAGGGAAGGGCAGGCGAACTCAATCGTCGCAGCGCACGTCCTTCTTCTGCACGACGATAATGATGGGATACGTCTGGCCATGTTCGAGTTCGATGCGCGCGACCACCGACATCGTCGCGCTGTCGATCTCGTCATACACGCTCACCTTCTCTTTGCGAAGGTTCTCGACGCCGACGCATCCGGTTGCGCGCCCTTCGTCGTTCACCTGGCATTGGATCGGGTGCTCGGAGATGTAGCGATAGCGGTCGCGGTCGGGCGTCGCGAGGTATTCGCGCATGCTGTCAGCCGCTCCGCCGACGCCCGTCACATAGCCGATTGCGCAACTGAGGTTATCGTTCGAGCCGGAGTCGGCGGCAATCGCAGCCGTGCTCACGACGGCGAATGCCGCCGCGAGTGTCGATGCAAGAAGGAATTTCATCGCGCAGTGTGCCTCGCAGTTTGCCTGTTACGATCGAAGTGCTGGATTGTAACGGCAACGCGCGAAACGGGTCGGGCTACGCGAGGTTCGGCGGCGCGGCCTTCAGCACGTCCACATGCCTGGGAATCAGTCCAAGCTCGAGGAACGTATCCGCAATCTGCTGCTGTTCGGCGATGATCGCGCGCGTGATGGGCTGCGTGCCGAACTGCTGCCGCGCCACGGCCACGTCGACGACGGGCTTCGGCAAGCCCCACAACTGCGCGAGTTCGCTCGCCAGTTGATCCTTGTTCTGCCGGCCCCATTCATCGACTTTGCCGAGTTCCTCGATCACGATGCGGATCACGTCGGCATTTTTCGCGGCATATGTCTGCGACGAAAAATAGTACGCGCGATTGCCGACCACGCCGCTCGCATCGGCAATCACGCGAGCGCCGAGTGTTTTCTCCGCTGCGGCGAAGAACGGATCCCAGATCACCCACGCGTCGATGGACGCGCGCTCGAACGCGGCGCGTGCATCGGCAGGCGCGAGGAACACGAGGTTCACGTCGCCGTACTGCAAGCCGTGCTGACGCAGCAGCTTCACCAGAAAGTAATGGACGTTGCTGCCTTTGTTGAGCGCGATCCGCTTTCCCTTCAGGTCCGCGACCGTGCGGATCGGCGAATTCGGCGGCACGAGCACGGCTTCGGATTGCGGCCGCGTCACCGTCGCCGCGACATACGCGAGCGGCGCGCCCGCGGCCTGCGCGAAAATCGGCGGCGCTTCGCCGACGTCGCCGAAATCGATCGAACCGACGTTCAGCGCCTCCAGTTGCACGGGGCCCGCGGCGAATTCCGTCCAGCTCACGGATACGTTGAGCGGCGCGAGCCGCTTTTCGAGCGTGCCGCGTCCCTTGAGCAGATTCAGATAACCCTTCTGATTGCCGATGCGCAGCGTGCGCGGTGAGCCTTG
The DNA here is from genome assembly GCF_013426895.1 of Paraburkholderia largidicola. Lineage (NCBI taxonomy): Bacteria > Pseudomonadati > Pseudomonadota > Betaproteobacteria > Burkholderiales > Burkholderiaceae > Paraburkholderia > Paraburkholderia largidicola. The sequence goes on from NZ_AP023175.1 coordinate 2,686,763, forward strand.
CGCGAAGGCGGCGGGCACGGCCGCCGCCGCAGCGGCAGCCAGCGACTGTTTGAGAAACGAACGTCGATTGGTCATGGACATGGCGAGTGCGCGCGCGGTCAGTGCTGCGGTGCGCCGTCCCATGCGGGCAGCGTTGCGCCGTGGTAGACGGTCAGGATCGACGAAGCGACATTGGCCTGCTGATAGCTGTCGACCAGCGTCTTCACCCAGGCCGCTTTCGCATCCTTCGAATTGACGGCGATGAAGTTGCGATACGGGTTGCCCGGCACCTGCTCCTGCGCAATGCGTTCCTGCGGAATCTGGATGCCCGCCTTGATTGCCCAGTCGGTGTTGACGACGGCTGCATCCACATCGCCGATCGCGCGGCCCACGATGCCCGCGTCGAGTTCCTTGATCTGGATGTGCTTCGGATTGTCCGCGATGTCGCGAGCCGTCGGCAGCAGGCCGACATCGGGACGCAGCTTGATGAGCCCGTTGGCCTGCAAAAGCAGCAGCGCGCGGCCTTCGTTGCTCGGGTCGTTCGGCACGCCGATCGTCGCGTTTTGCGGCAGCGCTGCGACCGACTTCACCTTGCGCGAATAGAGGCCAATCGGCTGCACATAGGTAAAGCCGACAGGCACGATGTCGTAGTGGCGCGCGGCGATCTGCGCATCGAGATACGGCTTGTGCTGGAACGAGTTGGCGTCGAGGTCGTGTTGCGCGAGCGCCTCGTTGGGTTGTGTGTAGTCGGAGAACGTCGTGATCTTGACCTTGATGCCGTGCTTCGCCGCGTTGGCCGCGACCGCGCGCCACACGTCCTCGTCTTCGCCCGACATGATGCCGACGCGCACCGTCTGGTCCGCGGCGAGCGCCGTTTGTGCGCTCACGATCCCGCATGTCAGCAGAACAGAGAAGAGTGCGGCCTTGAGCGTGCTGGTTGTTTTCATGATTCTGAAGTCATCGGTTGAAGATGCCGAGATCGTAGAGAGGCGCTCGTGACCGCGCAAATAATATCGAGCGCTATCGTTATCGCGTATGAGCGCAAGCGTTTCAAGGCGGTCCGGCAGCGCGTTTTGCCGGGTGTCAGTCCGGCGAACGGTGGGATTGCGAGGATCCGAAGTAGCTGAGCGCGAGCGCGGTTGCCGCGGGCGGAAGAATGAGTGAGCAATCTTCAAGGCGGCGGGTTGCCCTAATATTGGGCAACAGTCAGAGGAGGGCATGCGATGCCGTCAACGTCCGCCATCGCGTCTATGTTCGTTGCGCTCGCCGCGATGGGTGGCGCTGCATCGGCGCATGCGGCCGATGCCGCCACTGCCGCCGACGTCGCGGCAAGCGAGCCCAAAACGCTCAAGGAGCGTCTCGGCGACAAGGCAAGCGACGACCAGCGCGTCGATAACTGCAAGGTGCCCGTCGCGGAGCGGGGCAGCAAGGTGCGCCCGGACGACTGTCTGCACCGGCGCAGCGCCGCAAATTAGCGCCGCTGCGTGGGCGCGGGTATCGCGCAGCTAGTGCGACACCTTCGCGGGCCGCTGCCGGAAAACCGTCCCGCAAACCAGAATGAACAGGACGAGTGCGATCGATGCGCCATAGCGGCTCATCGCGAGACCGCCGTTGGCGATCGGCTTGTCGAGGAAATCGCCGACGACGGCACCGAGCGGGCGCGTCAGGATGAACGCGGCCCAGAAAAGAAAGGTGCGCGGCACCCGCGTCGCATAGTGGGCGATGACGAGCGCCAGCAGCAGGCCGCCGTAGATCAGCGCCGCGCCCGCGTAGCCAAGACCTTCCGTGTCGGCTGTCCAGTCGCCGAGCGCGGTGCCGAGCGTCTGCGAAAACATGATCGTCACCCAGTAGAACATTTCGGCCTTCGACGACGACACCGTCGTCACGGATACCGATCCCATCGTCCGGTACCAGACCAGCAGCGACGCGAGCAGCAGGCCCAGCAGCAGCGTGCTGCCGCCCGCGTAGCCGATGCCGAGCGAGCGATCGGCAAAATCGGCGAGCGTCGTGCCGACGGTCGTGGTTGCGATGATCGTGACCCAGTACAACACGGGATTGAAGCGGTCCGCCTTGATCTGCGCGGTCACGGCGACCAGAAAAATCACGCCGAAAATCAGCGTGCTGATGAGATAGCCGAGGTTCATCGACATCGAAGCGGCATCGCCACCCGTTTCGCCGAGCGTGGTGGCGGCAATCTTGATGATCCAGAAGGCGAGCGTGACCTCGGGAACCTTGGCGACGGCGTTGTTCAGTTTTTCCATGGCGTCGGGCGTGAAAGTGAGTGAGGCGCGTCGAGCGTCGTAGTTCGCTGCAGCGCGGCATAAAGGCCACAGACTAGGGGGCGTCTGCTTAAGAGAGCCTTATTTCCTCTGCTTTCAATCAGATGAAATCCGCCATGGAACAGTGAGGGTCAATTCAGGCGGCCCTTGTGCATCGACACGATCACGCGCGCCCACAGCCCGCCCTCCGGATGATTGCCCAGCTTGAGTTTCGCGCCGCAATGCTGCGCCAGCCGGCTGACGATCGCGAGTCCGAGTCCCCAATGCTCGCCGTGCTCCATATTGGGCTCGCCGCTCGTTTCGTTCGACGCGAGACGCACGAACGGCTGCATCGCCGCAGCCAGGTCGGTTTCGCTGATGCCCTTGCCGTGATCGCGCACGCTCAGCATCCACGTGCGCACGCCGCGCGCGGTGCAGATTTCGATGGGCGGCGCGCCGTGCGCGAGCGCATTGCCGACCAGATTGCCGACGAGCCGCTCCAGCGCGTTGCGCGGCAGCTTGAAGTCCGCGCCTGCATTCAGGCGCAGCACGAACTTCGCGTCGTCGAGCGTGGCGCCGTGCACGAAGCGGTCATGCAGCCACGCATCGACACACACGTGCGCCGCCTGCGTTTCGCGGCGCCCCACGACGTCGACGAACTGATGCGCGACGTTCGAGAAGAGATCGATGTCTTCGATGAACCCCACGCGCTTGTGCCATTGCGCGACGTTCAGTGCGCGCGTGCGCAGGCGGGCGACGCGCGCGTCGATCTGCCGCGAGAAGGCGGCGAGGGCCGTCGACTGTTCGTCGAGCGCCTGACTGTGGCGGCCCATCAGATCGTTCAATGCGCGTGCGAGCAGGCGCAGGTCGTACGCGCCGCGATCGGGCGCGCGCAGCGCGGTGCCGCCAGCATCTGCGTTGCGTGCAACCTGCGCGAGCTCGCAGAGGCTGCGCCGCATCTGGCAGAACCAGTAGGCGCACAGCGCGATCAACGCGGCGGGCAGCGACAGGATCAACGGGGCGAAGCGGGTGTCGTAACCGTAGGAGAAAGGCGCGTCGTCCCAGGTATCGGGCGACGCGGTGTCGGCCAGCGCGAGCGCGCTCATCGAGGTGGACAACGAGGTCGACAACGGCGCGGCGTTCCACACGGCGGCGCGCAGACTCGGCGCGACGGGGCCGCCGAGATCGACGATACGCGGACGGATCGACAGCGCGGGGCTGATGCCCGCCGCGTCTCCCGTATCGAGGAAGGTATCTTCGCGCGCGGCATAGGAAGCGCCCGCCTGTGGCGCGCTGGAAGGAAAGCCGTCGGCGGCTAAAGAAATCGACTCGATCAGCCGATAACCGACATGCACGGTAAGCAACATCGCCACCGATAACAGCACCGTTCGTGCGAACAAGGTATTCACGTGTTTCTCTACGTCGATGATTCGCTCAGGTCGCTCCGCCAGGCGCACGCGCGCCTGCGGATTCAAGCGATGATCGCCGCAAGAGGCCGTTTCCAATACGCGGAACAGCCGTGAAAAGAGGCCTTTCCTTACCAGATGTTGCTGCCGCGGTCGCTGACGGGCGGCAAACGTCCTACGCGCCGCCTGCCTCGGCCATCTCCTTCATCAGCCGGATCACCTCGCCACGCACCCAGCGGTTCGCCTGGTCCTGCTCGCCGCTGCGATGCCAATACAGATGCCATTCGAGCTTCGCAAGCGGAAACGGCAGCGTCAGGATGCGCGCGTCGTAGCGCTGCAGCAGTTGCACGGGCGCGGTGAGGGCGAGATCGGTGCGCAGCGCGATGAGCGGCGCGACCATATAGTGCTGCACGCGCATCTGCAGCTGGCGGCGCTTGCCGAGCTTGTGCAATTCTGCGTCGACGAGGCCGCTGCCCTGGCGTCGGCTCGATACCTGAATGTGGCCGAGCGAGAGATAGTCGTCCATGGTCAGCGTATCGCCTTCGAAAGGATGATCGTGGCGCAGCATGCAGGCGTAGCGGTCGCTGCCGAGGGGCATCTGATGCAGTTGCGGATCGTCGATGAGGGGCACGTCGATCGCGAAGTCGATCTTGCCCGTCGCGAGCGCGGCGGCCACTTCGCTGCGCGGCGTGAAATAGCTTTCGATGCGCATGCCGGGCGCCTGCTGCTGCAGCACTTCGCCGAGCGCGGGCAGAAGAATCGCCTCGGTCAGGTCGGGCATGCTGAGACGGAAGGTGCGCTCCGACGCGGCGGGCACGAACACGTCGCCTTCCGTCGCGCTTGTTTCGAGCAGTTGCAGCGCTTCGCGCACGCGGCCGATGATGTTCTCGGACAGCGGCGTCGGCACCATGCCCGACGGCGTGCTGACGAAGAGGGGATCGTTGAACGCCTTGCGCATCCGCGCGAGCGCATTGCTGACGGCGGGCTGCGTGATGAACAGCATGTCGGCCGCGCGCGTCAAGTTGCGTTTGTCGTAGATCGCTTCGAAGACGACGAAGAGGTTCAGGTCGAGTTTGGGTGGACGCATCGCGGGGTGTCTCCGTTTTCGCGAGACATCATAAACGAGGGGATGTCATTGCAATGCGTCCTGACGCAGAGCCTGCGGGCATTCAGTCGCGCGGCGGCACGGTCAGATACGCGGCGGCGGCGCCCAGCGTCTCCTTGCTTTGCGCGAGTTCCATGCGCGCGATCGCCTGCAGGTGGACTTCATCGGGACCGTCCGCGTAACGCAGGGCGCGGCCCCATGTCCAGTGATCGGCGAGCGGCGTATCGGGGCTCAGACCCATCGCGCCGAACACCTGCATCGCGCGATCGCAGACGGTGGTGTGCAATTGCGGAACGAGCGCCTTGATCATCGAGATTTCCTTGCGCGCCGCTTTGGCGCCGACTTCGTCGATGAGCCATGCGGTTTTCAGCACGAGCAGCCGTGCCTGATCGATTTCGATGCGCGACTTAGCGATCCATTCGCCGATCGTGCCGTGCTGATGCAGATACTTGCCGAAGGTCTTGCGTTCCTGCGAGCGTGCAATCATCAGTTCGAGCGCGAGTTCCGCCGCGCCGATCGAGCGCATGCAGTGATGGATGCGTCCCGGTCCAAGCCGCGCCTGCGCGAGCGCGAAACCGCTGCCTTCTTCGCCGAGCAGGTTCGTTGCGGGGACGCGCACGTTCGTGAATGTCATTTCGCAATGGCCTTCCGGTGAGATGTGGTTCATCACGGGAATATTGCGGATCACTTTCACCCCGGGCGTTTCTGCCGGCACGAGAATCATGCTTTGTTGCTGGTGTGTTTCCGCGTCCGGGTTTGTCTTTCCCATCACGATGAAGATCTTGCAGTTCGGATGTGCGGCGTTCGTGATGAACCATTTGCGGCCGTTGATCACGTAGTCGTCGCCGTCGCGGCGGATCGATGTGGTGATGTTGGTTGCATCTGATGACGGGACGTCGGGTTCTGTCATCGCGAAGGCTGAGCGGATCGTGCCTTCTAGCAGTGGTGCGAGCCACTGTTCTCGTTGCGCGGGCGTTGCGAACATGTGGAGCAGTTCCATGTTGCCCGTGTCCGGTGCGTTGCAGTTGAAGACCTCGGGCGCCCAGGAGATGCGGCCCATGATCTCAGCTAGCGGCGCGTATTCGAGGTTCGTCAGGGCTGTGCCGGGTTCGTCGGTTTTCAGGTGTGGCAGGAACAGGTTCCACAGGCCTTCCGATTTGGCTTTGGTTTTTAGCTCTTCCATGAAGGAGGCGGGGAAGTGGCCCGCATGCACCTCGTCGAGCCACTGGCCGTGGCGGGGCACGATGTGCTCGTGCATGAAGGCGCTTACGCGCTGGCGGAGGGTTTCTACTTTTTGGCTGTAGCCGAAGTTCATGATGTGGTTCCTTTGTTTGGTCTGGGTGTTAGGTGTCTGGTGTTTATGTTTGCTGCGCAAGCTGGGTTGGTTTGCTTGTGTTTGTGGTGGCATCCGCGATTTGCCTACGTGCTTCACGCGTTGCCCCTGTGCGGGGCGGCACCTACTTTTCTTTGCCGCCGCAAAGAAAAGTAGGCAAAAGAAAGCGGCTCACACCGCCAGTTCTTGTATTTGCCTGAGGGCCCCCACAGGTTCTTACGCTTCACACGGCGACGCCCTGGTTCGCGGTCGTTGCCAACGTTCTCTCTGGACGCATCACCCGCTTCCTATACCCGCGTCACGGCACGCCGTGCCAGAGAGTCCTCTGCTGCCCAGGTGGCAAACTGTGTGTAGGCCGTCGCGCTATACGCGCACCACTCCGGACTGCGTAGCAAGGCTGGTGTCTCTGGTAAGAACACCAACTTGTACGGTGCGACAACCTACACAGTGTTTGCCACCTGGGCGGCACAAACCATTCGCTGCCGCTGGCTTAGGTGCGGGTATTCGAAGCGGGTGAGGCTCCTATTCAAAGCGTTAGCAACGGACGCGGACAGAATTGTTGCCGTGTGAAGCATAAGACCGGTCGGGGCCCTCAGGCAGACACACGTGCTGGCGGTGTGAGCCGCTTTCTTTTGCCTACTTTTCTTTGCGGCGGCAAAGAAAAGTAGGTGCCGCCCCGCACAGGGGCGACGCTTGAAGCACGTAGGCAAATCGCGGATGCCAGCACGAAGGCATAACGCGGATGCCAGCGCAAATGCACAACGCGAATGCCAGCGCAAAACACAAGCAAACCAACCCGCCCGCAGGGCAAAAAAACCTATACCGTCAACCCTCCATCAACAACAATACATTCCCCATTCGTATAGCTAGCTGCATCAGAAACGAGATACAACACGGTGCCAGCCATTTCAGATGGCTCCCCATGCCGACGCAGCGGAATATTGCTGACCCAGTGGTCATAGATATCCTTATTCTCAAACAGAGCGCCAGCAAATTTGGTCTTCGTCAGCCCAGGCAACAGAGCATTCACGCGAATCCCGAGCGGTCCACATTCCTTGGCAAACGCCTTCGTCATGTTCACGACAGCCGCCTTCGTAATCGAATAAATTCCCTGCATATCGCCAGGCCTCAGCGCGTTGACAGACGCCGTATTAACAATCGCGCCTCGTCCTCGCTCCCTCATCAGCTTGCCCGCTTCCACCGACATAAAAAAATAGCCGCGCACATTCACTTCGACAGTCTTGTTATACGCAGCAAGATCCGTATCGAGAACATGTCCAAAATAAGGATTCGCGGCAGCGTTATTCACTAGAATGTCGAGCCGTCCATGCTTCTCGCGAATATGCGCGAACGTCGCCGCAATGTCCTCCATGCGCCCGACGTGACACGCGAACCCTTCGGCACTCCCGCCCGCCGCGCGGATATCCGCCGCAACATGCTCACATTCGTCGAGCTTGCGGCTCGACACGATCACATGCGCACCTTGCTCCGCGAGCAGCCTCGCGATCGCCTCGCCAATGCCGCGGCTCGCGCCCGTCACGAGCGCAATGCGGCCCGTCAGGTCGAAAAGGTTCGTGCTCAATGTCGTCTCCTTCATGTTCTCGTTGATGATCGTGTTCTTGAGTTATGCGATCAGCTCGGTGGCAAGTTGCGCGAGCGGCTCGACCATCGCGCCGACCTGATGCGCCTGCTCACTCGATGCATTGCCCTGCAGCGCGCGTGCCTTCACGCCCTGCGCAATCGACGCAAGCCGGAAGAAGCTGAACGCAAGGTAAAACGGCCAGTTGTCGATGGCGGGCAGGCCGCGCAGCGCGCAATACTGCGCGATGATTTCCTCTTCGTCAGGCACACCCAGGTCGGCGCGATTCTGTCCGCGCAAGCCCGTGATATGACCGTGCGCGGGTAGCCGCAAGCACATGCAAAAGTAAGCAAGATCGGCGAGCGGGTTGCCGAGCGTCGACAGTTCCCAGTCGAGAATCGCGCGTACCTGTGGTGCGTCGCTCGCGAAGATCAGATTGTCGATGCGGAAGTCGCCATGCACGAGCGAGGCGCGCAGTCCATCGGCGGGGCAGTGCGCGGGCAGCCAGTCGATCAGCGCTTCCATCGCGTCGATGCGCTGCGTTTCGGCGGCGCGGTACTGTTTCGTCCAGACGCCAATCTGACGTTCGAAGTAATTGCCCGCGCGTCCGTAGTCGGCAAGTCCCACCGCTTGCGGGTCGACGTCGTGCAGCGCTGCGAGCGTCCTCACGATCGACGCGTAATAGCCGCGCCGCTCGTCGCGCTCCACTTCGGGCAGCGCCGGGTTCCAGAAGATGCGGCCTTCCTCGTAGCTCATCACGTAGAACATGCTGCCTATCACGTCGCGGTCCTCGCACAGATGCCAGGCGCGCGCGACAGGCACAGGCGTATCGGCGAGCGCGCTCAGCACGCGGAACTCGCGGTCGACGGCGTGCGCCGATTTCAGCAACTGTCCGGGCGGCTGGCGACGCAGCACGTAGCGGCCGCTCTGCGCGTCGAGCAGATAAGTCGGATTGGACTGGCCGCCTGCGAACTTCGTCGCGCGCAACGGACCGCGAAAGCCCGCAACGTGTTGCTCCAGATAGCGTGCAAGACGGGCGAGGTCCAGGTCGAGCGTGGTGTCGTGGTGATCGAAAGTCATATCGTTCGATGCGTTAAGTCCCGGGTTAGCCATAGGTCTGAAAGGCGCGGCGCTGCGGATCGTCAAGGTGGCCAATGCCGTTGAAGCTCGACAGATGCAGCGTGTCGCGATTGAAGAAGTACTGACTGACGCTGCTGTTGCGGATCTGCATGTTGAGCGCGATGGCCGTGGCGGCGGGCGCCTGCAAGACCTGCTGCGTCAGCGCGGCGATCACGCCGCCGGAACTCACCACCAGCACGCGCTGGCCGCTGCCTCGCTGGATCGCGTCGCGCGCATCGGCGACGCGTTGCTGGAACGCGAGCCAGGTTTCCGGCGCGCGGCCGTCGAGCGCGCCTTCCGTCCACAGTTGCAGGACTTCGCGCAGAGCCTTGAAGAAATCGCGCGGACCGCGCGTGGCGCGTTCGGCGAGCGCGCTGTGCTCGTCGCCGAGTGCGCGAAACAGCGCGTGGAAATCGTATTCGTCGAAACCGGGATGGATCTCGCAATCGATGTGCGGTAGACCCAGGCCACGCCGGATCGCATCGACGGTTTGCGCGTGGCGGCGCAGGGTGCCCGTCATCACGCGGTCGAAGCCGATATCGCGCTGCGCGAAGTATTCGCCGAGCCAGATGCCTTGCTGTTCGCCTACGTCTGAAAGCCGGTCGTAGTCGTCGGCGCCCAAAGACGCCTGGCCATGCCGTACCAGATAGAGTTCCGCCATCACATGCTTCACCGTGGAAGAGGTGAAGCCAGATTAGCGGCGGCGGACGTATTTCCGAAGTTTATTTGTTGAATCCTCCGGCATTCAGCATAGTGATGATGCAGGACTTCATAAGGTGCAACTAACTGTCAGCCGCAACGGACTTCCGCCTTCTCCGCGGCACGCGCCCGAGGCACGACGACATGCCTGGGCCGCGCGTTACACCGGACGTCATCAGCCGCCCGGCGCGTAGTCCGCTCAACGGTTACCGTCAAGCAGATCGTTGAGGATCGCGTCGAATTCGGATTGGGCGTCTTCGAGTTCCTGGAGCGCCGCATCGAATGTCTGCAACGCGATCTGCGAAGGACGGCCGCTGCCGGCCGGCGGGAACTGAGATTGCAGCGCGGCGAATGCCGTCTGCACCTGTTTCGTTGCGTTCAGAACGCGCTCCATTGCGCGGGTTTCTTCAGCTCGCGCTGCTGCGTGGTCCATGCCAATGCTCCGTGATTCATCGTGCCGTGACGGCGAGGCGCTCACTATGCCATGAGTCGCCGCACATTTCGCGCTCGCCGTGACGTGGTTCAGTTCAAAGGCAAGCCGCCATTCGCCTTCACCTCGCGCAGCGAAAGCGACGATTCCACCGACGTCACGCCCGGCAAGCTGCGCATCTCGTCGCGCATGAAGGTGCCGTAATCGTCGAGGTCGTGTGCGACCACTTGCAAGACGTAATCGGCGCTGCCCGATACGTTGTGGCACGACAGGATGCGCGGAATCGCCAGCACTTCGCGCTCGAAGCGCGTCGCGGTGGCTCGGTCGTGCACGGCGAATCGCACGTACACGAACGCGACGACGCCATATCCGAGCGTCGAGCGCGACAGCATCGCCCGATACCGCTCGATGTAACCGTCGTTTTCGAGGCGCTTGAGCCGTCGCGCGCAGGGCGTCTCGCTCAGACCGACCGTTTCGGCGAGCTTCGCGTTGGACATCCGGCCATCGGCCTGCAACGCGGCGAGGATTGCGCGGTCTGTTTTGTCGAGTTCGTTCATGGAGAGCGGAAATCTTTGTTGGATTGGATTATTTTAGGGCAATCCGCTAATGCGTGATATCGAGTGGTAGAAAATCGCCAATATTCGCTACGGGGTCGAATGCATTATGAATGCCTCGAAACGTGAGGTTCACCATGATTTCCGCTCATCTTCTGATCATGTATGTCACGGCGCTGGTCGTCGTGTTTGCGCTGCCGGGACCGGACATGGCGCTCGTGTTGCAGACGAGCATCGGACGCGGCGCGCGCAACGGATTTGCCGCCGCCGTCGGCCTTGGCCTTTCGCGCGCGACGCATGTCACGCTGTCCGCGTGCGGTGTCGCGGCGCTGCTGCGCAACGCGCCGTGGCTCTACGAAGTGGTGCGCTACGGCGGCGCGCTCTATCTGGCGTGGGTGGCGGTACAGATTTTCCGCTCACCGATGTTCGCGCTGCCGTCGAACGGCGTGCCGACGGGCGACGATGGCGCGCTGCGGACGGCGTTCGTCAAAGGGTTGTTCACGAATCTGCTGAACCCGAAGGCGCTGCTGTTCTGTTCGGTGCTGTTGCCGCAGTTCGTGCGTCCGGAAGCGGGGCCCGTCGCGTGGCAGATGGTCGAGCTGGGTGTCGTGCTGGTCGCGCTCGGCGCGTGTTTCGACGCCGTTTATGCAATCGGCGCCGCGCGGATCGCCGGCTGGGTGCGCGCGCATCCGCTTGCGCAGGCCGTGCAGCGCTGGACGTTCTCCGCCGCGCTGATCGGTTTCGCGCTGCGCCTGTCGCTCGATTGATGCAGCTGAAGCGGCGCGTGGCGCGTGCCTATTTGCGGATCATCGCCACGCGTTCCGGCTTCTGGTCGATGACCTTGCGGCGATGCTTGTCCTTCATCTTCTTCCAGCCTTTGCATTCCTCCTTCGTGCGCAGGCAGCCAATGCAATAACCGGTCTTGCTGTCGAACTTGCAGATGTCGATACAGGGCGATTTGACACTCATGCTGGCGTGCTTGTGATCGTTTGAATGGAGGATGAAAGGTCAATGTCGCATGGGGAGCCGCCGGCGGGCAAAGTGATTGTGTTTATAAAGGCGATAGACTGCACGGTCAAAGCCTTGAAGCCGTATTGACCGATCACCTCGAACCTGCCGATGAAGACCCTGTTGCTCTACATTGTGACCGCGATCGCCGAGATCGTCGGCTGCTATCTGCCCTGGCGCTGGCTCAAGGACGGCGGTCCCGCGTGGCTGTTGTTGCCGGGCGCGTTGAGCCTCGCGCTGTTCGCGTGGCTGCTGACGTTTCATGGCGCAGCGGCGGGCCGCGTCTATGCCGCCTACGGCGGCGTCTATGTAGCGGTGGCGATTCTGTGGCTATGGTGCGTCGACCACGTGCGCCCGAGCGCATGGGATCTTGCGGGCGTCGCGCTGACGCTGGCGGGCATGGGCATCATCGCGTTCCAGCCGCGCGTCTGATTTCGACCAGGTCGTGCCTGATTCAAGGCAGCGCTTGAGCCGCGACGCGCGAACCCGGCAAGAACCGTTCGCACGTCGCTCGCCGATCTTTCGCTTCAGCGTTAGCTGTTCGGTTTGCCGAGGAAATCGAGCTTGCCGAGTTCGACGCCGTTATGACGCAGGATGTCGTACGCGGTGGTGATGTGGAAGTAGAAGTTCGGCATCGCGAAGCCGAGCAGGTACGACTGGCCGTTGAACTCGACCGGACCGCTGCGCATCTTCAGCGTCACGGTGCGCGTCTCCGAGCCGTCGATCTGCGCCGCGTTGAACTCCTTCAGATAATCGATCGTTTTCTGAATGCGCGCGTTCAGCTCGTCGAAGGTGAACTCCACATCGTCGAACTTCGGCGCTTCGACGCCAGCCAGCCGCGCTGCGCAACCTTTCGCGGTATCCGTTGCGATGTGCACCTGACGGGCCAGCGGATGCATGTCCGGAAAGAGACGGGCGCCCGTGAGCACCGACGGGTCGATCTGTTTTTCTGCCGCGTGCGCCTGTCCCTTGCCGAGAATGGCCTGAAGGTTCGTCAGGCCGCGAATCAGCACGGGGATGGATGCCTGAAACATCGAAATGGTCATGGAGAATCCTCGAATTCTTGGGGTTCCGCGCGCTCCCTGGCTCGCGGTCGCATAGCGTAACGCAACAGCGCAAATGCTGCTGGAGCAACGTAACTCCGTTTGACCCATGCCGGAAGCTAGCCGATCGGCCAGGTGTCGCAAGCGCTGGAACTGTGTTCGAATGGATTGGTCGGACGGATGTCGTTGCTGCGTGGCATGACGGTGCGCCCGGTCGCCCGTCTGTGCATCGGTATCGAACACGTGGCTTCGAGTCATTCGCCGCAACCATGCTGGACGAGACGGGAAGCAGCGCCGAGGCGCGTCCTCCCGTCGACACAGGGAGAATCGCAACATGTCGAAGCATCCATTGCCCGGCAGCGAGCGCATGCTCGCGCCCGGTTCGAAGGTGATCGCGCAGTGCGATCCGTCGGAAACGATTCAGGTCGTGGTCGTGCTGCGCCGCAAGGACGAGCAGCAGTTCGCCCAGATGATGAAAAAGATCGAAGCGGGCGCGGCGGATGCGACGCCGCTTACGCGTGACGAACTCGAGCAGCGCTTTGGCGCATCGGCGGAAGACATTGCAAAACTGAAAGCCTTCGCTGCGCAGCACGCGCTGACGGTCGTGCGTGAAGACGCGTCGGCGCGCACTGTCGTGCTGAGCGGCAAGATCGATCAGTTCCAGAAGGCGTTCGACGTTCAACTGCAGAACTACGAGCATCAATCGATGGGCCAGTTTCGTGGCCGCACCGGCGCAATCAGCGTACCCGACGATCTGCATGGCGTCGTCACGGCAGTGCTTGGTCTCGACGACCGCCCGCAGGCGCGTCCGCATTTTCGAATCCGTCCGCCGTTCCGGCCCGCGCAGGCAAAGCAGGCATCGTCGTTCACGCCATTACAGCTCGCGTCGCTGTACCAGTTTCCGCAGGGCGACGGCAGTGGCCAATGCATCGGCATCATCGAACTGGGCGGCGGCTATCGCAAGGCCGACCTCGACAACTATTTTTCGAGCCTCGGCGTGGGCTCGCCGAAGGTCGTCGCGGTCGGCGTCGACCAGGGCGGCAACCAGCCCACGGGCGACCCGAACGGACCGGACGGCGAAGTGACGCTCGACGTCGAGATCGCCGGCGCGATTGCGCCGGGCGCGACGCTTGCCGTGTACTTCACGACCAACAGCGACGCGGGCTTCATCGACGCTGTCAGCCGCGCGGTGCACGACAAGACCAACAAGCCATCGGTGGTTTCGATCAGCTGGGGTGCGCCGGAAAGCGTGTGGACCGCGCAGTCGATGAACGCGTTCAACGATGTGCTGCAATCTGCCGCGGCCATCGGCGTGACCGTCTGCGCGGCATCGGGCGACAGCGGCTCCAGCGATGGCGTGGGCGACGGCAGCGACCACGTCGATTTCCCCGCGTCGAGCCCATACGTGCTCGCGTGCGGTGGCACCAGCTTGCAAGGCTCGGGGCAAGCGGTCTCGCACGAAGTGGTGTGGAACGACGGCGCGAACGGCGGCGCGACGGGCGGCGGCGTGAGCGGCACGTTCCCGGTGCCGGCGTGGCAGGAAGGGCTGTCGGCAGCGAACGCGCAAGGCAGCAAGCGAGCACTGACGGGACGCGGCGTCCCGGACGTGGCGGGGGACGCGTCACCGCTCACCGGCTACGACGTGATCGTCGACGGCAACAACACGGTGATCGGCGGCACCAGCGCTGTCGCGCCCCTGTGGGCCGCGCTGATCGCGCGCATCAACGGCGCGAAGGGGGCGCCTGTCGGCTTCGTCAATCCGAAGCTGTACAAGGCGGCGGGCGCCTGCAACGACATCACGCAGGGCAACAACGGCAGTTATGCCGCGACATCCGGCTGGGACGCCTGCACGGGATTAGGCAGTCCCAATGGTGTGAAGGTGGCGGCGGCTTTATAGTCTGAAGAGCGGGCGCTCGCGGCTCGGGCGCCGTGCTTTTGGCGGCGATCAACGCATCGCAACAGTGGGCAACACATACAGGCAATCGATGGAGCGATCATGACGAATACAGAATCAGCTTCCGGCAGTTTGCAGTCGCCTCACAACTCACACGCCACGCAGGAATCATCCGCTGCGAGCGCGTCCCACAAGGCCGGCGACCACCCGTTCTTCGATCCCGTCGCGTACGGCAATGGCCCCGACGACTCCGTCACCGACACCAGCGAAAGCGCCGCGATCACGAAGCATTCCATCACGATCGGCGGCAAGAAGATCAACTACACGGCTACGGCCGGCCATCTGGTGACGGTCGATCCATCCAGTTCGCTGCCTGGCGCGAAGATGTTCTATGTCGCGTTCACGCAGGACAACCAGAAGGAAGAGAGCCGGCCGCTCACGTTCTTCTATAACGGCGGACCGGGCTCGTCGTCCGTGTTCGTGCTGCTGGGCTCGTTCGCACCTCGCCGCATCAAGACGTCGATGCCGAGCTTCACGCCGCCAGCGCCGTATCAGATGGAAGACAACCCGGACAGCCTGCTCGACAAGAGCGACCTGATTTTCATCAACCCGGTCGGCACGGGCTATTCGGCCGCCGTCGCGCCGCGCAAGAACCGCGATTTCTGGGGCGTCGATCAGGACGCGGACTCGATCAAGCAGTTCATCAAGCGCTACCTGACGAAGAACAACCGCTGGAATTCGCCCAAGTTTCTGTTCGGCGAGTCGTATGGCACGGCGCGCAGCTGCGTGCTCGCCTACAAGCTGCATGAAGACGGTGTCGATCTGAACGGCATCACGCTGCAATCGTCGATCCTCGACTACTCGCAGGCGGGCAATCCCGTCGGCGCGCTGCCCACAGCCGCAGCGGACGCGTGGTATCACAAGAAGCTCGGCGTCGCGCCGCGGCCCACGGACCTCGGCCAGTTCGTCGAAGAGGTTGCGCAGTTCGCGCGCACCGACTACCTGAACGCGTTGCGCAAGTTCCCGACCACCGACAGCGCCGTGGTCGAAAAGCTCAGCGAGTACACGGGCATCGACAAGGCCACGCTGCTCGCGTGGAGCCTCGACATAGCCGGGTACGACAGCCGGGGCAATTCGCTGTTCCTGACCACGCTGCTGAAGTCGAAGGGGCTGGCGCTCGGCGCATATGATGGCCGCGTCACGGCGATCGAAACGGGCATCGCGGGCAAGATCGATCCGAATTCGGGCGGCAACGATCCGACCATGACGGCCGTTACGGGCGTCTACACGACGATGTGGAACGTCTATCTGAACGAGCAGTTGAAGTTCACATCGAACTCGGCGTTCACGGATCTGAACGATCAGGCTTTCAAGTACTGGGACTTCGGCCATATCGATCCAACCGGCGAGCAGAAGGGCCTCGACAGCAAGGGCAACATCATTCTCTACACGGCGGGCGACCTCGCCGCCGTGATGGCGCTCAACCTCGATCTGAAAGTGCTGTCGGCAAACGGATTCTATGACTTCGTCACGCCGTTCTATCAGACGGTGCTCGATCTGCAGCAGATGCCGCTTCTGAGTCAGCAGGTGCGGGACAACCTGGCCGCGCGCTTCTATCCATCGGGACATATGGTGTATCTCGACGGCGGGTCGCGCACCGCATTGAAGGCCGATCTCGCGGCGATGTATGACAAGGCGGTGAGCAATACGGAAGCGCTCGGACGCGTGCGCGCGTTGCAGGCGCTCACGGCTACGAAGATGCATTGAGCGAGTTCTTTTGATGCATGTCATGGCGGCGCTTCCATGCGCCGGCAAGACTGCATCGACGAGCATCGCAGTTCTGTAGCAATACCCTCGATGCCGCCAGCATTGAAAAAGTGACGCAATTCAATCTGGCGGTATTTACGTCATGCATCCCGGATGTGTTTTAATTGCCCTGCGAATTAACTCTTCCGCGCTACTCGAAGGCGCGCTGATTAATGAACGAAGGGAAGAAGAACGCGCTCGACGACGCGCACAGCATCAGTCGGATCGGATCAACTATCGGTGACGCGGGCCGGGCCTTTGGTCTCGCGCGAAAGATGCGCGTGCGCGCCATGGCGCTCGTAGCCGTGTCAGCCAGCGTGTACCTGCATG
Organism: Paraburkholderia largidicola; assembly: GCF_013426895.1. NCBI lineage: Bacteria > Pseudomonadati > Pseudomonadota > Betaproteobacteria > Burkholderiales > Burkholderiaceae > Paraburkholderia > Paraburkholderia largidicola. The sequence continues at coordinate 2,703,306 of NZ_AP023175.1, forward strand.
CGTCGGCGTCGTTTGCGCAAGACGCGTCGATGCTCGACGAGCGTGTCTCGCAGCAGAACATCGCCACGACCATATGCCGGCCGGGCTACGCCGACACAGTTTCGCCACCGTTCGACGACATGATGGAGCTGAAGGACCGGTTGCTCACCGAGCGCGGCATCGATGCTGGGCATGGCACGCGTTACGCGCTGGATCGGCGCGTGCCGATCCAGCTGGGCGGATCGCCGGATGCGCAGGACAACCTCGATCTGTTGCCTTGGGGCGGCCACAAGGGCGAGCGTCGCAAGGAACTGCTGACGGCGAAGCTCAAGCGCTGCGTGTGCGAGGGGCGCATGTCATTGGGCGAAGCGCAGGCGGCGATCGCCGGAAACTGGTCCGCGCATTACGCGGGCTTCGGCAGCGCGCCGTGCGACGACGAGCGCGGCGTTGCGTCGATTGACAGCGACGGCTCCTGAGCCTCGCTGCAACCGTCGCCGGCACGTTCAATCTGCTTTCCCGGAGGCCGCAGCGCGCGGCCATCTGTCACATTCTGGAGAACCAACATGAAGCAATCATTTATCGCC